>NZ_QAJK01000053.1:0-2088 GCF_003852515.1 Variovorax sp. KBW07
CCAAGCTGCCCTTCGACCCGACCAAGGACCTGCGCAGCGTGGCCATGCTGGCCTACTCGCCGCACCTGCTGGTGGTGCACCCGTCGGTGCAGGCCAGCACGCTGAAGGAATTGGTCGAGCTCTCGAAAAAGAGCGACCTGAATTTCGCCGTCACGGCCAGCGGCAGCACCGCGCACCTGGCGGGTGTCGAGTTGCAGCGCAAGAGCGGCGCCAAGTGGGAATACGTGCCCTACAAGGGCGGCGTGCAGGCCGTGCTCGACACCGTCGCGGGCCAGACGCAGGTGCTCATGAACGGCATGCTGGCCACCTACCCGCATGTGCAGAGCGGCAAGCTCAAGCTCATCGCGGTTTCCAAATCGACGCGCATGCCGCTGATCGGCAACGTGCCGACCATCGCGGAGCAGGGCGTCCCCGGCTACGAGTCGGGCACATGGCAGGGCATGGTCGCGGCGCGCGGCACCCCTGACGCGGTGATCGCCCGGCTCAACCGCGAGCTGGTCCGCATCATCCGCACGCCCGACATCCGGGCGCGGCTTGCGGGACAGGGCGCAGAGGTCGTGACCATGACCGCGCCCGAGCAGGACCAGTTCTTCGCCAAGGAGCGCGCGCGCTGGGCGCAAGTCATCAAAGAAGCCAACGTCAAGCTCGATTGAGCGGCCGGCCTCTTCTTTCCCTCATTTCATTTATCTCTCTCTCAATTTCACTGGACGTATTCCGATGAACCCGCAAGAACTCAAGACCATCATGGGCTCCGGCCTGCTCTCGTTCCCGCTGACCGATTTCGACAGCAACGGCGACTTCAACAAGAAGGGCTACATCGAGCGCCTTGAATGGCTCGCGCCCTACGGTGCCAGCGCACTGTTCGCGGCCGGCGGCACGGGCGAGTTTTTCTCGCTGACCGGCGAGGAATACCCCGGCATCATCCAGACGGCGGTCGACACCTGTCGCGGCAAGGTGCCGATCATTGCCGGCGCCGGTGGCCCGACGCGCTTTGCCATCCAGTGTGCGCAGGCCGCCGAAAAAGCCGGCGCGCACGGCATCCTGCTGCTGCCGCACTACCTCACCGAAGCCGGCCAGGAAGGCCTGGCCGCGCACGTCGAAGCCGTGTGCAAGAGCGTGAAATTCGGCGTGATCGTCTACAACCGCGCCACCAGCCGCCTGAAGCCCGACACGCTGGCCGGCCTGGCCGATCGCAACCCCAACCTCGTCGGTTTCAAGGACGGCGTGGGCGACATCGAAGCCATGGTCGCCATCTACCAGAAGATGGGCGACCGCTTCGCCTACCTGGGCGGCCTGCCCACTGCCGAGGTCTATGCCGCGGCCTACAAGGCCATGGGCACGCCGGTGTATTCGTCGGCCGTCTTCAACTTCATCCCGAAGACGGCGATGGATTTCTATCACGCGGTTGCCAACGACGACCTCGCCACGCAGCACCGCCTGTTGAAGAACTTCTTCATGCCCTACCTGGAACTGCGCAACCGCGTGCCGGGCTACGCCGTGAGCATCGTCAAGGCCGGCGCAAAGATCGTCGGCCACGACGCCGGCCCGGTGCGCGCACCGCTCACCGACCTGAAGCCCGCCGAAATGGAAGAGCTGAAGGCGCTGATCGAAACGCTCGGCCCGCAGTAAGCGGCCGCGCTTCGCAGTCGATCGCATCCGCAAAAAAATAACTGGAGACAAACGACATGCTCATCAGAAAACTCTTTCTCATCGCCGCCTCGGCCGCCGTGTTCTCGGGCTGCGCGATGGCGCCGGCCGCCGGCGGCGGCGCTGCTTCGGCGCAACCGGCGGTGGCCGCCGCGGCCGAGCGCCTGCGCATCGCCATGGTCGATCCGACCGCCGCCGCGCTCAACGCGCTGGTGGCCGACGACCTGAGCTACGGCCATTCGGGCGGCAAGGTCGACACCAAGGCCAGCTTCATCAGCGACCTGCTCGACGGCAAGTCGGACTTCGTGAGCATCACGATCACCGAGCAGACCATCAAGGTGGTCGATGCCAACACCGCCATCGTGCGCCACACGCTCGCTGCCGACACCAACGATTCGGGCAAGCCCGGCAAGGTGGCGCTGAAAATTCTCGGCGTCTGGC
>NZ_QAJK01000053.1:2100-2739 GCF_003852515.1 Variovorax sp. KBW07
AGCTGCTGGCCCGCCAGGCCGTGCGTGTTCCGTCTTGACTGACCGGCATCGCGGATCGGAATCGCGCATGAAAAGACGAGTGCTTCTTGCGTCGGGCCTCGCGCTCGCCGCCACCGCCATGCTGCCCCTTCATGCCTCGGCGCAAGCCGATGCATGGCCGCAGCAGAAGCCGGTGACCATCATCGTGCCGTTCCCCGCCGGCGGCTCCACCGACATGGTGGCGCGCGCGCTGGCGTTGCAACTGCAGACCCGGCTCGGCGGCAGCTTCGTCGTCGACAACCGCCCCGGTGCCACGGGCACCATCGGCACCGGCTTCGTCAAGCGCGCGGCACCCGACGGCTACACGCTGCTGGTGTCGTCGCTGGGCGCCTTCGTCGTCACGCCGCACCTGCAGAAGAGCGTGCCCTACGACGCCACCAGAGACTTCGACTACATCAGCGTGCCCGTGCAGGCGCCCAACGTGCTCGTCGCGAATGTCGCGCGGCCCGAGCACACCGTGGCCGACGTGCTCGCGCTGCTGCGCAAGACGCCGGGCAAGGTCTCGTTCGCGAGCTCGGGCAACGGTTCTTCGGACCACCTGTCGGCCGAACTGTTCTGGCAGCAATCGAAGACCGAAGGCGTGCACGTGCCCTACAAGGG
>NZ_QAJK01000053.1:2827-3517 GCF_003852515.1 Variovorax sp. KBW07
TGCCCGACGTGCCCACGCTCGCCGAGGCGGGCGTGAAGGGCGCCGAGGTCTATTCGTGGCAGGGCATGGCCGCGCCCAAGGGCCTGCCGCCCGCGCTGAAGAAGAAGCTGGGCGACGCCGTCATTGCCGCGATGCAAGACCCTGAAACGAAGAAGCGCATGCTCGACCAGGGCCTGGAAATCGTCGCCAGCACGCCAGAAGATTTCACCGCCTTCCAGTTGCGCGAATGGACGCGTTGGAAGACATTGATCGACACCCGCCACATCACCGCCGACTGAGGCACCAGGCCCGAAGATGACATTTCCTGAATCCGCTGTTTCCAACGCCGTGTCGGGCGCTCCCGTCGTCACCGGCATGCGCGTGGTGCCCGTCGCGGGCCACGACAGCATGCTGATGAACCTCAGCGGCGCGCACGGTCCGTTCTTCACGCGCAACCTGCTCATCCTGACCGACAGCGCGGGCCACACCGGTGTCGGCGAAGTGCCCGGCGGCGAAAAAATCCGCCAGACGCTCGAAGACGCGCGCGGCCTCATCGTGGGCCAGCCCATCGGCCGCCACAACGCGGTGCTCAACAGCCTGCGCAGCGCCTTTGCCGGACGCGACAGCGGCGGCCGCGGCCAGCAGACCTTCGACCTGCGCGTGACCATCCATGCGGTCACCGCCGTCGAAGCCGCGCTGCTCGACCTGCTG
>NZ_QAJK01000054.1 GCF_003852515.1 Variovorax sp. KBW07
TGACCCCGCTCCCGAACCCGCACCCGCTCCCAACCAGCAGCGCCAAAAACAGCACCCGCGAAATAGGCAACTGACATGGCCCATCTCTCCTACGTCAACGTATTCGCAAAAGACGTCGTCGCCCTCAGCGGCTTCTACCAGCGCGTGTTCGGCTTCCCCGAAATCGAGGCCATCCGCTCGCCCATTTTTCGCGGACTCGACACCGGCAAATCGAGCCTCGGCTTCAACGCGCTCGATGCCTACGAGCTGCTGCAGCTTGCCGAGTATTCAGACACGCGCGGCGTCAAGTTCCTGCTCAACATCGATGTCGACAGCCAGGCCGATGTCGACCGCATGGTGCCCGTGGCGCTCGAGGCCGGCGCCACGCTCGTCAAGTCGCCCTACGTCACTTACTACAACTGGTACCAGTCCGTGCTGCTCGACCCGGAGGGCAATGTGTTCCGCATCAACTTCATGATGAAGTGACGCGCGCACACGGCACCCGGCCCCGCTCGTTTCCTTCATCCCGCATTTCCTTCCTTCTCATGCCTCTCACGAAAGGTTGCTTCACCATGTCGCTGCGCACTCTCACTCCCGGCTTCGGCCTTGCCTTGACGCTTGCAGCGGGCGGCGCGTCGTTCGCGCTGCCGGCCATGGCGGCCGATGGGTTCACGCTCAAGGACAAGCCGAAGATCGCGATGCTCTACTTCGGACCGAAGAACGACGGCGGCTGGACACAGGCCTTCGACGAGGCCCGCATCAAGATCGAGAAAGAAATCGGCCAGAAGATCCAGTTCGTCGAGAACGTGCCCGAAGACGCCTCGGCCATCAAGCCCGCGGCCGAGAAGTTCATCCAGCGTGGCGCCAACATCGTCATCGGCACCGCCTTCGGCTACTCCGACAGCTTCAAGGACCTGGCCGCCAAGTACCCCGACGTGGCCTTCCTGAACGGCTCGGGCACCACAAACGGCAGCAACCTCGAATCGTTCTACGGCCGCACCTACGAGAGCCAGTACCTGTGCGGCATGGCCGCCGGCGCGGCATCGAAGACCGGCAAGCTCGGCTTCGTCGCGGCCAACCCCTTCGGCGTGGTGAACTGGACCATCAACGCCTTTGCGCTGGGGGCGCAAAAAGTGAACCCCAACGCCACCGTCAACGTGATCTACACCGGCGCATGGAACGACCCCATCAAGGAACGCGCCGCCGCCGCCGCGCTGATCGACCAGGGCGCCGACGTCATCGGCCAGCACGTCGACAGCCCGACGCCGCAGATCGTGGCGCAGGAGCGCGGCGTGTACGGCACCGGCCACCACCGCGACCTGCGCCAGTTCGCGCCCAAGGCCACGCTGTGCTCGTCGGTGTGGGTGTGGGACCGCTTCCTGGCTCCCGAGCTGAAGAAGATCATGGCCGGCGGCTGGAAGCCCTCGCAATACGGCGCCTTCATCGAGATGAAGGACGGCGGCACCGACATCGCGGGCTTCGGCCCCGCGGTGCCCAAGGACAAGGCCACGCTGATCACGGCCGAACGCGAAGCGATCCTCAAGGGCAGGCAGATCTATGCCGGCCCGCTGGCCGACCGCGACGGCAAGGAGCGCGTGGCCAAGGGCGCGGTGCTGTCCGATGCCGACCTCTGGAAGATGGACTGGTTCGTCAAGGGCGTGGTCACGCAGAAATAAGCAAAGTCTCCATGCCCAACGCGCTCGAACTCACCGGCATCCGCAAGTCCTTCGACGGCTTCGCGGCACTGACCGACGCCCACTTTGCCGCGCGCTGGGGCGAGGTGCATGCGCTGCTCGGCGAGAACGGCGCCGGCAAGTCGTCGCTGATGAACATCGCGGCCGGGCTCTATGCGCCGGAGGCGGGGCAACTGCTGGTGGACGACAACGCGGTGCGCTTCAGCGGGCCGCGCGATGCGGCGCGGCACCGCATCGGCATGGTCCACCAGCACTTCAAGCTGGTGCGGCCGTTCACGGTGGCGCAGAACATATTGCTCACCGCGCCGCCGCCGGCCGAGTTCCAGAGCCATGGCGAACGGCTGCGCGAGATCGAACGCGACATCCGCAACAAGGCCTCGGAGCTGGGCTTCGAGATCGATCCGTCGAAGCGCATCGACGCCCTTTCCATCGCCGAGCAGCAGCGCGTGGAAATCCTCAAGGTGCTGCTGGCGGGCGCGCGCATCCTGATCCTCGACGAGCCCACCGCCGTGCTGACCGACCAGGAGGCCGCGCGCCTGCTGCAAACCGTGCAGGGCCTGGCGCGCGCGGGCGCCGCCGTGGTGCTGGTCACCCACAAGATGGCCGACGTGAAAACCTATGCCGACCGCGTGACGGTGATGCGCGGCGGGCGCACGGTGGCCACGCTGGAGCCTGGCGCCACATCGGTGAGCGAACTGGTGAAGCTGACGGTGGGCGAATCGGTCGCGGCCGCATCGGGCTTCCAGCCCGCGAAGGCCGCGCGCGGCCCGGTGCGCCTGTCGGTGCGCGGGCTGCGCTCGCCGGCTTCGCCGCAAGGCCGGCGCGTGCTCGATGGTGTCGACCTCGAACTGCACGCCGGCGAAATCTACGGCCTTGCCGGCGTCGGCGGCAACGGACAGGGCGAACTGGCCGGCGCCATCATGGGCCTGCCGGGCGAAGCCACCGAAGGCGAGATCCGGCTCGAAGGCCATGGCGACCTGAAGACGATGCCCGCACCGGCGCGGCGCGGGCTCGGCATTGCCGCGATTCCGGCCGACCGCTACGGGCTCGCGCTGGCAGGCGGGCTGTCGGTGGCCGAGAACTACGCCATCGGGCAGGTGCACAGCGGGCGCTATGGCCCGGTGTGGCATCTGCGCCGTGGCCGCATCCAGAGCGAGACGCAAGAGGCCGTGCGCGCCTTCGATGTGCTGGGCGTGCGCTCGGTCGCACAGAAGGCCGCGCTGCTGTCGGGCGGCAACGCGCAGAAGCTGGTGCTGGCGCGGGAGTTCGGCAAGTCGCCCACGCTGGTGCTGGCACACAGCCCCAGCCGCGGGCTCGACGTGCGTGCCAGTGCCGAGGTGCATGCGCGGCTGCGCGCCGCGCGCGACGGCGGCGCCGCGGTGCTGCTCATCAGCGAAGACCTCGACGAAGTATTGCAACTGGCCGACCGCGTGGGCGTGATGACGCGCGGGCGCATTGCCGGCGAGTTCGCGCAGCCCGCCGACCGTCAGGCCATCGGACAGGCGATGGTGGACCATGGCTGACGCATCGCTGGCCGCCGACATGGCCCCCTCCCCTCAGGCAAAGCCCGCCATGCATGACGGCACCCGAACGGCCCAGCCGCTGGCCGGCCGCCGCTACGCGCTGGAGATTCGCCAGCACATGGCCTGGCGCTGGCAGGCGCTGATCCTTGCCGCCGCGCTGGCGCTCGGCTTCGCGATCTCCGCGGCCATCCTCGTGGCCGCGGGCGTGCCCGCCGACGAGCTTGCCAACGAGTTCGTGACGCAGACCTTCTTCGACGGCCAGAACTTTCGCGCCGTGCTGTTCCAGGCCGCGCCGATGATCCTCGTGGGCCTGGCGGGCTCGATGGCGTTTCGCGCACGCTTCTGGAACCTCGGCCTCGAAGGCCAGATGGTGTGGGGCGCCATCGGCGCGACCGCCGTCTCGATGTGGCAGATCGGCCCCGAGAACCTGCGCCTGCCGCTGATGTTCGTGGCCGCCGTGGGCTGCGGCCTGCTCTGGGTGCTGGGCCCGGCGTGGCTCAAGCTGAAGCTGGGCGTGAACGAGATCATCTCGACGCTGATGCTCAACTACATGGCGGCCAACTTCCTGCTGCACCTGGTGTACGGCAGCTGGAAAGACCCGAAGGACAACTTTCCCTACTCGCCGCAGTTCCGCGCTTTCGAGCGGCTGCCCGAACTGGGCGCCGGCGTGGGCAGCGCGATCCTGCTGGCGGGCATCGTGGCGCTGCTGGCGTGGTGGCTGGTGGGCGTGAGCCGCGTGGGCCTGTACCTGCGCTTCGTCGATGCCAACCCGCGCGTGGCGCATGCCAACGGCGTGCCGGTGCGGCGCACCATCTACGGCGCTGTGCTGCTGTCGGGCGCGATGGCCGGGCTCGCGGGCTTTGCGGTGGCCGCGGGGCAGGAAGGGCGGCTCACGCAGGCCTTCTACCAGGGCTATGGCTTCTCGGGCATCCTCATCGCCTTTCTCGCGCGCAACAACCCGCTGGCGGCCACCGTGGTGGCGCTGCTGGTGGCGGCGCTGTTCGTCACCGGGCGCAGCCTGCAGGTGTTCTACCAGGTGCCGTTCTCGATGGTTCAGCTGATCCAGGCGGTGATCGTGGTGTGCGTGGCGGCCAGCGACTTCTTCATTCGACACCGGCTGCGCCGCGTGGGTGGGGAGGCTGCGCAATGAGCGGCGGCGTCATCCTGAACTGGCTGGCCAGCACGCCCGACTTCGCGGTGCCTTATGCATTGGCAGCGCTCGGCCTCATCATCTGCGAGCGCGCGGGCGTGCTCTCGCTCGGCGCCGAAGGGCTGATGCTGGTCGGCGCGCTGGCCGGCATCGGCGCGCAACTGGCGCTCGGCCAGCCGGCGGTGTCGCTGGTGCTGGCGATGCTCGCGGCCAGCCTGGTCTCGGTGCTGTTCGCGGTCATGGTGATCTGGCTGCGCGTGAACCAGGTGATCGCCGGGCTCGCGCTGGTGTTCTTCTGCCAGGGGCTCACGTCGCTGGTCGGCACCATGGCCGACTGGACCAACCACGCCACCGAAGGCATCGGCGCCATGGCGCTGTGGCCGCTGTCGCTGCTGCCGGGCGTGGGCAGGTTGTTCGAGCAGAACCCGATGGTGTGGCTCACGCTGCCGATCTTCGGTGCCGTCGCCTGGTTCTTCGCGCGCACCTCCACCGGCCTGCGGCTGCGCGCCGTGGGCGAGAACCCGCAGGCGGCCGACGCCGCCGGCATTCGGGTCACGGCATGGCGCTTCGCGGCGGTGCTCGCGGGCTCGGCGCTGGTGGGGCTGGCGGGTGCGTACATCTCGGTGGTCAGCACCAAGCTGTGGATCGCGGGCATGACCGGCGGGCGCGGCTGGATCGCGGTGGGCCTGGTGATCTTCGCGCGCTGGTCGCCGTGGAAGGCACTGGTGGGCGCACTGCTGTTCGGCTGCATCGAGGCGCTCATTCCGCAACTGGCCGCCGCCGGTGTGCAACTGCCGCAGTACTTCGTGATGATGACGCCCTATGCGGTAACGCTGGGCGTGATGGTCTGGGTCGCGCTCTCGCGGCGCGGTGCCGACGAAGAGCCCGGCGCGCTGGGCCAGCCCTATGTGCGGGAGGAACGGCGATGAAGGCCTGGGTCTATGGCGAGCAACGCGCGCTCGACAACGCGCAGTTTGCCGACTACCTCGATCCGGCCACCACCGCCGTGCTGTCGATCGACATGCACCGCGGCCACCTGGACGACAGCCCCGATTGCCCCTGCCCCGCGCCGCGCGCACGGGACGTGGTGGCGCCCATCGACGGCTTCCATGACCAGGCCCGCGGGCTGGGCGTGCGCATCGTGCACATCAAGTCGGTGCTGCGGCCCGATGGCGTGGACGACATCCACGGTATTCCCGCCGCCTGGCGCCGCACGTTCCCGCTGCACGTGGGTGCCATTCCGAATGCCGATGCGCATGCGCTCGAAGGCTCGCGCTGGACCGAGTGGGTGACGCGCGTCGCGCCCGGCGACATGCGCGTGGAAAACAAGCGCCGGCTGTCGGCCTTCTACCCGACCGACCTCGACTTTTTGCTGCGCAACCAGCGCATACAGACGGTGGTGCTGAACGGCGGCTTCACCGATTGCTGCGTGCTGAACACGGCCTTCGATGCCAACAACCACAACTACCGCGTGATCGTGCTGCGCGACCTGGTGCGCGGCACCGATGCGCACCTGGAAGGCGCGGCGCTGGCGATGGTGTCGCTGCACCTCGGGCTGGTGGTCGACTCGGCGGAGCTGCTGCGCCAGTGGCGCGACTGAACTGAAAAGGTCAGCCCGGCAGGCCGAGCCAGCGCTGCGCCACCGAGCGCATTTCCGTGCCCTGCGCGGCCTGCCACACCAGCTCCGGTGCGGCCACGTGCACGCCTTCCGGCGCGATGCGCAGCGCCAGGTCGACCAGCTCCGCCACCTTCGACGCGCGCACCGGCTGCTCGCTGCTGGGCACCATGAAGCGCACCACGGACAGCATCCACGCGGCCAGCCGCTCGGCCGGGTTCGCGAACTTCGCGTTCAGCGGCTTGCGCGCCGAGCGCACGAGAACCACGCGCTCGAAGCCATTGGCCACCACCGCCTGCTCGTCGAGGCTGGCAAGGCCGCGCTTCAGCGCCTCTGGCAGCCGGCCCTGGTCGTGCGGCTGCACGATGGCCAGCGTGCGCACGCCGCAGGCCCGCAGCCAGCGCGCGAGCTCCGGCAGGTCGGACGGCTCGGGCACCCACAGCGCGCGCTCGCGGTCGTGGTAGAGCCGGGGCGGGTCGAAGGCGATGACGGCGGTGTCGGCCGAAGTGAGCGGCCATTGCGCAATGGGCAGGCCGGGGCTCAGGTAGGTCTCTACACCGCGCAGCCCGTCGCGAATGGGCTCGCGCGCCAGCACGCGGGCGTGCGCAAAACGGTGGCTGCCCGCCAGCCGGCGCAGCAGTTCCTGCCCCAGGGCGCCGGTGGCGCCGGCAATGAGCAGCGTGCCGTCGGTGGTTGCGGCGGCGGGCGGCGCCGCGCTGTTGGCGGCTTGCAGAGCCTGCAGGGGATCGAGGGGCATGGTGCCACCTATGCTACCTTCCGCATCTTCTGCGGAGGTAATGCAAATGATGATGAAGCGTTGGCTATTGATTCTCGTGGCGGTCGTGTCCCTGAGCGGCTGCGGCTACAACCAGTTCCAGGCCCTCGACGAGGCCAGCAAGTCGGCATGGAGCGAAGTGCTCAACCAATACCAGCGGCGCGCCGACCTCGTGCCCAACATCGTCGCCACCGTGAAGGGCGAAGCCAGCTTCGAGCAGGACACGCTCACCAAGGTGATCGAGGCACGCGCCAAGGCCACCTCGATCCAGGTGACGCCCGAGACGCTCAACAACCCCGAGGCCTTCAACAAGTTCCAGCAGGCGCAGGGCGAGCTCTCGTCGGCGCTGTCGCGGCTGATGGTGGTGTCGGAACGCTACCCCGACCTGAAGGCCAACCAGGCCTTCAAGGACCTGCGCGTGACGCTCGAGGGCACCGAGAACCGCATCACCGTGGCGCGCAACCGCTACATCGAGAGCGTGCAGGAGTACAACGTGCTGGCGCGCAGCTTCCCGACCAACCTCACCGCCAAGATCTTCAGCTACGCGCCGAAGCCCAACTTCTCGGTGCAGAACGAGGCGCAGATTTCGGCGCCGCCTACCGTCGACTTCAGCGCTCCCAAGAAGTAAGCCGCGCCCGATGGCCATTGCTGTTGCACTGTTCCGTCGCGCGCTGGCCGCGGTCTTCTTCCTGACGGCCCTGGCCTGGGCCGGGCTGCCGGTGCAGGCCATGGCGCAGCAAGGCCTGGTGCCGGTGCCCGCGCTCACGGCGCGGGTGATCGACCAGACCGGCACGCTCGACGCCGCGCAGCGCAACGGCCTCGACACCAAGCTCGCGGCCTTCGAGCAGCGCAAGGGCTCGCAGATCGTGGTGCTGATGGTGCCGACCACCGGGCCCGAGGACATCGCGGCCTACACCCAGCGCGTGGGCGATGCCTGGAAGATCGGCCGCAAGAACGTCGGCGACGGCCTGCTGGTGGTGGTGGCCAAGGACGATCGCAAGATGCGCATCGCGCCGGCCAAGACGCTCGAGGGCGTGGTGCCCGACCTTGCGGCTATCCGCATCATCGACCAGGAGATGAAGCCGCGCTTTCGCAGCAACGACTTCGCGGGCGGACTGAACGCGGCGGTCGACCGGCTGATCGGCCTGGTCGATGGCGAGCCGTTGCCCGAGCCCTCGCGCGACAACGGGGGCTCTGGCGGCTCCGGTGGCGGCAACGGTGGCTTCGACTGGGAGAACCTTGTGATCTTCCTGTTCGTCGGCGTCTTCATCGGCGCGCCGGTCGCGCGCGCCGTGCTGGGCAAGAAGCTCGGCACGATGGTGGTGGGCGGCGGCGTGGGCGTGGTCGTGTTCTTCCTGACTACCAGCATCGCCATCGCGGTGATCGCCGGGCTGGTCGCGCTCGTCATCTCGCTCGTCGCGGGCGCCGGCCGGATGGGCGGCTTCGGCGGCGGCGGTGGTGGCGGATGGAGCTCCGGCGGTGGCGGCTGGGGCGGCGGCGGTGGGGGTGGGGGTGGCGGAGGCGGATTCAGCTCCGGCGGTGGTGGCAATTTCGGCGGCGGCGGCGCGTCGGGGGACTGGTGAACACGATGACGACCGAAGCGACATTCTTCTCGAAGCTGGGCCGCATCTGGCGCCACCGCTGGATCGACGAAGCCGAGGTGCGGCGCGCGCTGCCCGCATCGGCGATGGAGCGCCTTGCGGGCCGCGTGGCCGCCAGCGAGCGCCGGCACAGCGGCGAGATCCGCATCTGCGTCGAAGCCGGCCTGCCGATGTCCTACCTGTGGCGCCATGCGCCGGCTCGTGAGCGCGCCGTGATGCTGTTCGGCAAGCTGCGCGTGTGGGACACCGAGCACAACAACGGCGTGCTGGTCTATTTGCTGCTGGCCGAGCACGCCATCGAGATCGTGGCCGACCGCGGCATCGATTCGCGCGTCGATGCCGCCGAGTGGGCCGCGATGACGCAACGCATGAGCACCGCGTTCCGCGAAGGCCATTTCGAGGACGGGATCACGCAGGCGCTGGAAGAGATTTCGGCATTGCTGGTCGAGCACTTTCCGTTGGGTGAAGGCGAAGCCGATGCCAACGAACTGCCAGACGAGCCGGTAGTGCTCTGAGCCCGGACTTTTTCTCTTTTCTTTCTCCCTCCCCTCCCGGGGGAGGGTCGGGGTGGGGGCCAGCGGCGTCACCATGGGGCACGCTCTGCCCGCACCCATCCCAGCCTTCCCCCGAAGGGGAAGGAGCAAGACTCCTCAATCCGGTGAAGGCACGGCCCACACCGACGCGCCGCCCACCGCATGGAAGCGCCGCTCCGGCGCCTGCGGCACCAGCCACCCGCCCGTGAATTCGCCAAAGGCCGGCAGTACGGCCTGCCGCGCCTCGCTCACGAAGCAGGGCAGGCGCACGCTGTCGCGCCCCGGTCCGTAGAGCCGGCATACCGGATGCAAATGGCCCGCGAGCACGAAGTGCGTCGCATGCGATTGCGGATGGTGGCAACAGGCGAACGGGCCGAGCAGAAAGGGCTCATCGACCACCTCGATGCCTAGCGTGTCCGGCGGATCGCCCGCGCGGCTGTCGTGGTTGCCGCGCACCAGCGTCATCGCAAGGCCCGGATGGCGTGCACGCCAGTTCTCCACGGTGTCGAGCACCGTGCGCGCCTGCGCCGCATGCAGGAAGTCGCCCAGGAACACGATGCGCCGCGGCGCGTGCCGCTCGATCAGCGCATCGAGCCGCGCCAGGTTTTCTCCCGTGGTGCCGCCCGGCACCGGCTGGCCCAGCGCGCGATAGGTTGCGGCCTTGCCCAGGTGCAGGTCGGCCACGAAGAGCACGCGCGCCTCGGGCCACCAGAGCGCGCGCTCGGGCAGCAGGTGCAGCGATTCGCCGGCCCAGCGGACCGGGAACTGCGATGCGGAAGAAGGCGCGAAGGTCACAAGCTCGAAGTGTCGCAAAAGACGCGCGTGGCGGCGGCCGACTTGCAATTGGCCCCGGCGGCCCCCAGTTCTTGCGCATGACCGAATCGCCCCCGCTGCACATCGTCTGTCCGCACTGCCACACGACCAACCGCGTGCGCGCGGCACAGCTGGGCAGCGCGCCCGACTGCGGCAGCTGCCACCGCCCGCTGTTCGCCGGCCACTCGACCGCGCTGCCCGACGAAGCCACCTTCAACCGCCACATTTCGCGCAACGAGATCCCGGTGCTGGTCGACTTCTGGGCGCCCTGGTGCGGCCCCTGCCGCCAGATGGCGCCGGGCTACGAGCAGGCCGCCGCCCAGCTCGAACCGCATGTGCGGCTGGCCAAGGTCGACACCGAAGCCGTGCAGTCGCTGGGGGCGCGCTTCAACATCCGCAGCATCCCCACGCTGGCATTGTTCCGAGGTGGCCGCGAGGTGGCACGGCAGGCCGGTGCCATGGGCGCGGCGGACATCGTGCGATGGGTGAAGGCGCACGGCGCCGGCTGAAGCAACACGGCTCACAGCGGCGGCAAGGGCCGTGACGGCCGCCGACGTTCGCGCCGTGGCCTCGCAGGCCTGGGTGGCTTGCCCGGCCCTTCCTGGCCAAACGCCAGCGTGCCCTTCACGCGCTCCACGCCACCGGCCGTGAGCACGCCGCCCGTGGCTTTTTCGAGCTGCTCGACCATGCGCGCGATGCGGTCGGCCACGTTCTCGTTCGACAGCTTCTCGCGGAACAACTCGACCATCAGCGGGAACGAAAACGGCGTCGGCCGTGCGAGCGGCTTCAGCACCAACTGCTGCGTGGCCATGCGCGCGAGGCTGGTACGCAGGCGCCCAATTTCCAGCTCCTGCGCCAGCAACTCCTGCTCGGCCTGCTGCAGCAGCCTGTTGCCCGGGTCGTACTTGCGGAACACCTCCCAGAAGAGCGACGACGAGGCTTGCAGCTGCTTGCTGCTGCGCTTCTCGCCCGGATAGCCCTGGAAGATCAGCCCCGACACGCGGGCGATTTCGCGGAAGCGGCGTTGCGCCAGTTCGCCCGCGTTGAGCGAGGCCAGCACTTCATGCAGCAGTGCTTCATGCGCGCCGTCGCCGCCGCCGTCGCCGTCGCCGTCGCTTTTGCTCTTGCTTTCGGGCAGGCCCAGCACCTGAGGCAACAGCACCGCCCAATCGACCTCGGTGGCGCTGAGCAGTTCGAAGCCATAGTCGTTGACCGCGATCGAGAAGGTGCGTGCCTCGTGCTGCGCAATGCGCCAGGCCAGCAGGCTCGCCAGGCCCAGGTGCACATGCCGGCCCGCGAACGGATACAGGAACAGGTGCGAGCCCTCGCGCGTGCTCAGCGTTTCGGCCAGCAGCGTCTGCGGCGTCGGCAGCGCGGACCATTGCTGCTGGATTTCGAGCAGCGGCCGCACGCACCGCAGCTCGGGCGAGTCGTAGCGCCCTTCGCCCGCCAGCGCCAGCTGCTGCACCACCGCATCGGCCAGCGTGTTCGACAGCGGCATGCGCCCGCCGCTCCAGCGCGGCACCGCCGGCCGCTTGCCGGTGGCGCGCCGCACCCAGGCCGTCATGTCGTGGATGCGCACCAGCTCGAGCAGCCGGCCGCCGAACAGGAAGCAGTCGCCGGGCTTCATGCGCGCGACGAAACTCTCTTCGACGTTGCCGATCTTCGAGCCGCCCAGGTACTGCACCGCCATGCTCGCGTCGCTCACGATGGTGCCGATGTTCATGCGATGCCGCCGCGCAAGCCGCGCATCGGGCACGCGCCACACGCCGTCCGCGTCGGGCACGGCGCGCCTGTAGTCCGGGTAGGCCGAGAGCGAAGGGCCGCCCTGCGAAACGAAGTCCAGGCACCACTGCCAGCTCTCGCGCGCAAGGCCTTCGTAGGCTGCCGTGCCGCGCACTTCGTCGTACAGGTCGTCGGGCACGAAGCCGCCGCCGAGCGCCACCGTCACCAGGTGCTGCACCAGCACGTCGAGCGGCTGGTCGGGTGAATGACGCGCCTCGATGTGGCCCGCCGCAATGGCCGTGCGCGCGGCGGAACCTTCGACCATCTCGATGCTGTGCGTGGGCACGAGCGTGATGCGCGACGGCCGCCCCGGCGCATGGCCCGAACGCCCCGCGCGTTGCAGCAGCCGCGCCACGCCCTTGGGCGAGCCGATCTGCAGCACGCGCTCGACCGGCAAAAAATCAACGCCGAGGTCGAGGCTCGACGTGCACACCACCGCTTTCAGCTCGCCGCTCTTCAAGCCCCGCTCGACCCACTCGCGCACTTCGCGGTCGAGCGAGCCGTGGTGCAGCGCGATGACGCCCGCCCATTCGGGCCTGGCCTCCAGCATCGCCTGGTACCAGATCTCCGACTGCGAACGCGTGTTGGTGAACACCAGCGTGGTCTTGCTCGCGGCGATCTCGTCGATCACCTGCGGCAGCATCGTGAGGCCGAGGTGGCCACCCCACGGAAAGCGCTCGGCACGGCCGGGCAGCAGCGAATCGATGACCAGCTTCTTGGGCACCTGGCCCTGCACGAGTACGCCGTCTTCGTGGCCCAGCAGCGCGTGCATCGCCTCGTGCAGGTTGCCCAGCGTGGCCGACATGCCCCAGATGGCGAGGTCTGCATTCCAACGCCTGAGCCGCGCCAACGCGAGTTGCACCTGCACGCCGCGCTTGTTGCCGAGCAGCTCGTGCCATTCGTCGACCACCGCCATCTGGACGTGGCCGAGCACGTCGCGCGCATCGGCACGGGCCAGCAGCAGCGAGAGGCTTTCGGGCGTGGTGACCAGCACGCTCGGCAGCCGCGTGTTCTGCGCGCTGCGCTCGGCCGACGAGGTGTCGCCGCTGCGTGCGCCGGCGCTCCACGGGTGGACTTCGGCGCCGAGGATTTCGAGCGGCTGCTGCAGGGCGCGCAAGGTGTCGGCCGCCAGTGCGCGCATGGGCGTGAGCCAGAGCACGGTGAGCGGCATCGGTGTCGGCATCTGTGCCGATTTGATCGCGCTCTGCTTGCGTGCCCTGGAGAAAGCCAGCAACGCGCCGAGCCACACCGCATAGGTCTTGCCCGCGCCTGTGGTGGCATGCAGCAGGCCGGACTGCCCCTGCGCGATGGCCTTCCAGACCTCGCGCTGGAACTTGAAGGGCTTCCAGCCGCGCGAGGCGAACCACGCGTCGAGCGCCGCCTTGACTCCCTTGACTCTGGATTGGCTCCTTCCCCTCCCGGGGGAAGGCTGGGATGGGGGCAGGCGGCCTTCGACAAGCGGCTGGCTCCGCATACGCCGCCGGCCCCCACCCCGGCCCTCCCCCGGGAGGGGAGGGAGAAATTCGGGAGGCGGCGACGTGCTCATGCGGGCAGCAACGCAGCGAGCGTCTGCAAGGTGTCGGCCTCTTCCACCGGCTTGTCTTCCCGCCACCGCAGCATGCGCGGAAAACGCACCGCGATGCCGCTCTTGTGCCGCGTGCTGCGCGCAATGCCTTCGAATCCCAGCTCGAACACCAGCGTGGGCTTGACGCTCTTCACCGGTCCGAAGCTCTCGATGGTGGTCTTGCGGATGACGGCGTCCACGCGCGCCATCTCGGCATCGGTCAGGCCCGAGTAGGCCTTGGCGAAGGGCACGAGCTTGCGGTCTTCCTGCCCTGGCGGTCCGTCCCACACGGCGAAGGTGTAGTCGCTGAAGAGGCTCGCCCTGCGGCCATGCCCGCGCTGTGCGTAGATCAGCACCGCATCGATGCTGAGCGGATCGATCTTCCACTTCCACCACACGCCCACGTCCTTGGTGCGGCCCACGCCGTACTGCGCGTCGCGGCGCTTGAGCATCATTCCTTCGACGCCCATGGTGCGCGCGGCTTCGCGCTGGCGTGCAAGATCGGTCCAGTCGGTGCCGGTGAGCATCGGGCTGGGCAGCAGCGACGGGTGCCGCATGCGCGTGACGAGTTCATCGAGCAGCACGCGGCGTTCCGATTGCGGCAGCGCGCGCAGGTCTTGTCCTTCCCACTCGAGGATGTCGTAGGCCAGCAGCACCACCGGAATGTCGCGCAGCAATTTGGCGCCGAGCGTCTTGCGGCCGATGCGTTTCTGCAGCTCGGCAAAGGGCTGTACCTTGCCTTCGCCGTCCGGTGAGGCCTCGTCCTTGCGCCATACGGCAATCTCGCCATCGAGCACCGTGCCGTCGGGCAGCGCCTCGCCCAGCACAGCGAGTTCGGGGAATCGCTCGGTCACCAGCTCTTCGCCGCGCGACCACACCCACACCACGCCCGCGCGCTTCACCAGCTGCGCGCGAATGCCGTCCCACTTCCACTCGACGATCCAGTCGGCTGGAGTGCCCAGCACCGCATCGAACTGTTCGAGCGGAGTGTTGAAGGGATGCGCGAGGAAGAACGGATACGGCTGCCCGCTGGTCTTCTGCACCTGCTCGGCACCCGACTCCGGCGCGATGAGCAACTGGTAGTCACCAGGCTGGGGCCGCGCGCCGATGTGGGTGTAGCCCATGAGCCGCTGCGCGACGCGCTTGGCATCGATGCCGCCCACGGCCGCGAGCGCCTGCGTCACCTGCAGCTTCGACACGCCCACGCGGAATGCGCCGGTGATGAGCTTGAAGTACACCAGCCGTTCTTCTGCCGCGAGTTGCTGCCACTGCGCGCGCAACCGGTCGGCGAGTTGGTCGGGCGCCGTTTTCGCGGCATCGCGCAGAGGCAGCAGGTGCTGCTCGACCCAGGCTGCGAGCCCGAGATCGTGTGTCTCGCTCGGCGGCGGCAACAGCAGCGCGATGGTCTCGGCGAGGTCGCCCACGGCGTCGTAGCTTTCGTCGAACAACCACTCTGGCAGGCCCGCCGCTTCCTGTGCGAGCAGGCGCAGCAGCTTGGTCGGCACGAGCTGGCGCGGCTTTCCGCCGGCGAGAAAGTAGACGGCCCATGCGGCATCGGCCGGCGTGGCGTCGCGCAGATAGCGCTGCAGCGCGGCCTGCTTGGCAAGGCTCGATGTGCTCGCATCGAGGTCGCGATACAGCGCAGCGAAGTCCTTCATGTGCCGGCTCCTTCCCCTTCCGGGGGAAGGCCGGGATGGGGGCCGGCAGCGTCCCCATCGAGCGCCGCTTGCCCCCTCACCTGCCCTCCCTCAGCAGGAGAGGGAGCCTCTTGATCGTCTTCATCCCCGTACTCTGTCTTGAAGCCCTGAGCCTCGAGTCCGTTCTCGGTGATCCATCGCACCATCACCTGCACGCTGCCATGCGTGACGAACACGCGCTCGGCGCCGGTCCCGGCAATCGCCTGTTGCAACCCGGGCCAGTCGGCGTGATCGGACATCACGAAGCCGCGGTCCACGCCACGGCGGCGGCGCGTGCCGCGCAACTGCATCCAGCCGCTCGCGAACGCATCGGCGTAGTTGCCGAAGCGCTTCATCCACGGCGTGCCCTGCGCAGACGGCGGCGCCAGCACCAGCGCATGCTTCAGCAGTGCCGCGTCCACGCCCGGATCGGTCACGCGCAAGGTCTCGGGCAGTGCCACGCCGGCGGCGCGGTAGACGGCATTGAGCGGCTCGACCGCGCCGTGCACGACGACGGGCCCGATGCTCGCATCCACACCATGCAGGATGCGCTGCGCCTTGCCGAAGGCATAGCAGAACAGCACCGACGCACGGCCCGCCTGTGCATTGGCGCGCCACCACGCATCGATCTCGGCGAACAGCACGGCCTGCGTGGGCCAACGGTAGATCGGCAGGCCGAAGGTCGACTCGGTGATGAAGGTGTCGCAGGGCACGGGCTCGAAGGGCGCGCAGGTGCCGTCGGGCTCGGTCTTGTAGTCGCCCGAAGCCACCCACACGCGGCCACCGTGTTCGAGCCGCACCTGCGCCGAACCCAGCACATGGCCGGCCGGATGCAGCGAGACACGCACACCGTGGTGCTCGATGGCTTCGCCATAGGGCAGCGTCTGCAAATTGATGTCGGCGCCGAGCCGGGTGCGCAGCGTGCCGGCGCTGTCGGTGTGGGCCAGGTAGTGCGCGTGGCCGACACGGGCATGGTCGGAATGCGCGTGCGTGATGATGGCGCGCGCCACCGGCCGCCACGGGTCGATGTAGAAATCGCCGGGCGGACAGTACAGGCCCTCGGGCCGGGCGATGACGAGGTTCTCGAGGTCTTCCTTGGCGGGCATGGCACGCCATCGTAGGGGCAGCGCGGTTTTCGCGTTGCCGAACGGGAAGCGCGAAGCGCTGTGGGCCAGGGCCTACTTTTTCTTTTCTATTTCTTGCCGCGCGCGCCCGCCATCTCGAGCACGTTCATCTTCATGCCGTTGCCCATGACCATGTCGCCGGGCTTCTGGTCGGGCTTGCAGGGGCCGATCCACCTGGCTTCGATCACGGCGGTGCCCTCGGTGCGCCCCATCAGCGGCGGGCTGTAGCTCGACTTGCTTTCCATGCGGTAGGTCGAGCTGAAGTCGCCCGTCATCACGGCGTGCGAGGTGGCGACGGTGTTGCCGATCTTGCAGACCGAGTCCATGACCAGCTTGCCGCTTTCGAGCTTCAGTTCCTGCTTGGAGCACAGGTCCTTGCCCATGCCCTGCCCCATCTCGCGCAGGGCCTTGTCGCTGGCCGCGTCGATGCACTGCTGCATGGTGTGGCCGGCGGACTTGCCGGCGGCGCCTTCACCGCTGCCGCCGCCGGTCTGGATTTCCCACAGCCCGGGCTTGCGCGCGGGAAAGTCGACGGCCAGGGCAGGCAGGGCAACGGCGGCTGCCATGCAGGCCATGACGGCGGACAGGCGTAGGTTCATGGCGGGCTCCGCATCGATGGATGGACAACGAAAGCCCCGGTTGTACCTTGCGCGCGGGCCCGGCGGAATACCGCAATCGGCCTACGCCGGACGTGCGTTCGCCGGGGCTGCCGTGGCCTCGCCGCGCTGGCGCGTGGCAACGCCGAAGACCACGCCCAGCGCGAACCCGCCGAGCACGTCGATCAGCACATGCTGCCGCACGGCCATCGTCGAATAGACGATGCCCGCGGCCCACACCACATTGGCGACACGCAGCCATGCGGGCGCGCCCACGTCGCGCAACTGCCGCGCCAGCACCACGCAGGCGAACACCGAGAACGACACGTGCAGCGACGGAAAGGCATTGCCGGCCGAATCGACCGTCTTCAGGAAGTGCAGCGAGCTGCCCGGCGTCGCGTCGATGGCGAAGTTGGGTATGGCCGTGGGCATGAACCAGAACACCAGCAGCGCAATGCCGGTCATGGCCGCGCAGCCGAACGAAAAGCCCAGCAGCTCGCGCTTGTCCTTGGCCAGCAGCACCGGCAGTGCGATGTAACCCCACAACGAAAGATAGACCGGCAGCAGCAGCGGCCAGAACGCGATGAGGCGGTCGAAGGCCGTGAGCGGCAGCACCCAGGCCTGGCCCGCGTTCTTCATGATCCAGAAATACAGCGGAAAGAAGCCGAGCGTCGCGACGGTGTTGCCCACCAGCTTCAGCGGAAACAGCGTGGTGCAGCGCAGCCACAGCGCGCGCAGCCATCGCGCCGAAGAAGGGGAAGACGTTCCGCTGGAAGAAGAAGAAAAGGTCATGGATGCCTGTGGTCGCGCAATGCGGCCTCGCGGGTGCGAGGCCGACGCGCTACCAGGGCGTCCACTTTAATTCGCTTTTTGCCGAAGCCACCGTGCGCTCGATGAAGCGCACGCCGCGCGCGCCGTCTTCCACGCGCGGATAGTCGGCTGCCAGCGGGTCGGCCACCTGGCCGGCGAGCCGGGCGCGGATGTCCGCCGCCACGCCCGCATAGACGTTCGCAAACGCCTCGATGAAGCCTTCAGGATGGCCGGCAGGCAGGCGGCTTGCACGCCGCGCGGCCTCGCACAGCCAGGGTGCGCCACGCGTCAGGGTGCGCCTGGGGCCGTCGTGCGGAAAGTGCAGCAACTGGCTCGGCTGCTCCTGGTGCCATTCGAGCGTGCCCAGCGTGCCGGACACGCGCAGGCGCAAATCGTTCTCGAGGCCCGTGCTGATCTGCGAGGCGATGAGCACGCCGCGCGCGCCACCCTTGAAGCGCAGCAGCAGGCTGCCGTCGTCGTCGAGCATGCGGCCCGGCACCAGCGAGCTCAGGTCGGCACACAGGCTCTCGATGCGCAGGCCGGTGACGCTGGCCACGAGGTTCTCGGCATGCGAGCCGATGTCGCCGATGGCGCCGGCCGCGCCGCTGCGCGCGGGGTCGGTGCGCCAGTCGGCCTGCTTGTTGGTTCCGCTGGCTTCGACATGGCTGGCAAGCCAGCCCTGGTTGTATTCGACGACGACCTTGCGGACCTCCCCGATGTCGCCTGCGCGCACCATCTCGCGCGCCTGCCGCACCATGGGGTAGCCGGTGTAGTTGTAGGTGACGCCGAACACCGTGCCCTGCTTGGCCACGGTGGCGACCAGCGCATCGGCCTGTTCGCGCGTGTGCACCAGCGGCTTGTCGCACACCACGTGAAAGCCCGCTTCGGCAAAGGCCTGCGCCACCGGAAAGTGCACGTGATTCGGCGTGACGATCGAGACGAAGTCGATGCGTTCGCTGGCGGGCCGCTTCAGTTCGTCGGCCAGCAGCGTCTGCCAGTCGCCATGGTTGCGCTCGTCGGCCAGGCCCAGGTCGCGGCCCGAGGCGCGCGCCTTGTCGGGGCTCGACGAAAGCGCGCCGGCCACGAGCTCGATCTGGCCGTCGAGCGCCATGGCCTTGCGGTGCACGGCGCCGATGAAGGCGTCGCGGCCACCGCCGACCATGGCGTAGCGCAGCTTGCGAAGAGGTGTATCGCTCATCAATCTTCTCGGTGTTCCTGACTTGGTAACTGTTCCCTCTCCCTCTGGGAGAGGGCCAGGGTGAGGGCATCGGCCTTTGTAAGCGCACAGCCTTGCCAGTACCGCTGCCCTCACCCCGACCCTCTCCCCAAGGGGAGAGGGAGTGAAGCGATCGGCCACGCGGCCGATGGCATTCAGAACGGCGAGTTCGGGTGGTAGAAGTCCTTCGCGTTCTCCTTGGTGATCAGTACCGAAGGAATGATCGTCGTCGCGGGCAGCTTCTCGCCCTTCAGGCGCGCTTCGGCCGTCAGCTTGATCGCGTCGTAGATGAACTTGGGCGAGTAGCTCACGTCGGCACCGATGCGCTTGTCCTTGCCGTCCATGATGGTCTTGACCATGTCCTTGGCGCCGGCGCCGCCGAACACGATCTTGATGTCGTCGCGCTTGGCCTGTGCAATGGCCTTGAGCACGCCCACGGCCATGTCGTCGTCGGCGGCCCAGATGGCGTCGATCTGCTTGAAGCGCGTCAGGTAGTCCTGCGTGACCTTGAAGGCATCGTCGCGGTTCCAGTTGGCGTACTTGGCGTCGAGCAGCTTGATGTCGGGGCTGCCCTTGAGCACGGCGTTGAATGCGTCCATGCGCTCGTTGTCGAGCGTGGTGGCAATGCCGCGCAGCGCAACCACGTTGCCCTTGCCGCCCAGCTGCTTCACGATGTACTCGGCCGGGATCTTGCCGAAAGCGGTGTTGTCGCCGGCCACGTAGGCATCCTGCGCGCTGGTGTCCGTGAGGCCGCGGTCGACCACGGTGACGTAGGCGCCCTTGGCCTTGACCTGCGCGACCGGCTTGGTCAGCGCGGCCGATTCGAACGGGAACACGACCAGCGCGTTGATCTTGGTGACGGTCGACAGGTCTTGCAGCTGGTTGGCCTGCTCGGGTGCGTTGGCGGCCGTCTTGATGGTGATCTTCAGGTCCTTGTGTTCCTTCTCCAGGTCCTTCTTCGCCTGGTTGGCCCAGTAGTTGATGCCGCCCATGAAGCTGTGCGTGGCCGCGGGAATCGAAACGCCGAGATTGACCTTTTCCGCGGCGAGCGCGGGCAGGCTGATGGCAAACGCTGCCGCGGCGGCAACGGCCGTGAGTGCGATGCGTCGTGTGAAAGTCGTCATGCTGGATGTCTCCTCTTTGGTGGATGGAACGAACGTACGAACGGGAACAACGAGAAACGGCCTATCGCCTGCCGCGCTGCAGGAACGCGACGATGATGATCACGAAGCCCTGCACCACGGCATTCAGGTACACGCTGATGATGCTGGTGAGGTTCAATATGTTGCTGATGACCGAGAGCAGGATCGCGCCCACCACGGTGCCGGTGATGCTGCCCGCGCCGCCCTTGAGCGCGGTGCCGCCGACGATCACCGCCGCGATGGCTTCGAGCTCCCACAGCAGGCCGGTGGTCGGCGAGGCCGAGCCCAGGCGCGGCACGTACAGCAGCGTGGCAATGCCCACGCACACGCCGAGCAGCACGTAGGTCATGATCTTCACGCGGTCGACATCGACCGCCGCATAGCGCGCCACCTGCTCGTTGGAGCCGATGGCCTGCACGTAGCGCCCGTAGGCCGTGCGGTTCAATATGACGCCGCCGATGATCGCCACGATCACGAACACCCACACCGGCACCGGAATGCCCGCGAGGCTGGCGTAGTACACCGGCGCATAGAGGTCCGACAGGTCGTTGTCGAGCGTGAGCGCGCCGCCATCCGCAAAGTACGTGAGGTACGCGCGGAAGATGCCGAGCGTGCCCAGCGTCACGATGAAGGGCTCGATGCGGCCCTTGGTAATGAGCAGGCCGTGCGCCAGGCCGAACAGTGCGCCGAGCACCACCGCCAGCACCGCGCCCATCACCACCGCGAGCAGCGGCGAGCCCGAGGCCGGGCCGGCCCAGTTGATGAACATGATCACGCTGCCCGCAATGAGCGCGGCCATCGAGCCCACCGACAGGTCGATGCCGCCCGAGATGATCACGAAGCACATGCCCACCGCGATGATGCCGATGAAGGCCGTGCGCGTGAGCACGTTCATGGCGTTGTCGACGGTCGCGAAGTCGCCGTTGAGCATGGTGCCCGCGATGCACAGCAGCACGAGGCCGATGACCGGGCCCAGGCCATGCAGGCGCTCGGTCCAGCGTGGCCCGGCCTCGCTGCGGTGCGCTGCCGCAGCCGCGGCTTCAGGCTGCGGTTGCGGTGTGGGTGTCTGCTGTTCCGGTGGCATGCGCGATGAGCTCCTCTTCTGTCAAATGGCCTGCATCGAGCGAGGCGACGAGCTTGCCGGCGCGCATCACCGCGACGCGGTGGCACAGGCCGATCAACTCCATCAGCTCGGACGAGACGACGATCACCGCGAGCCCTTCGCGGGCGAGTCGCTGGACCAGGAAATAGATGTCGCGCTTGGCGCCCACGTCGACGCCGCGCGTGGGCTCGTCGAGCACCACCACTTTCGGCCGCGGCTGCAGCACCTTGGCGAGCGCGAGCTTCTGCTGGTTGCCGCCCGAGAGCGACGAAGCCTTGACGTCGAGCGAGCCGGTGCGAATCCCGTAGTCCTTCACGGCCTCGGCCAGCGCGCCGCGTTCGGCCTCGGGCTTGAGCCAGGGTTGCGCATAGCGCTCGAGCGCCATCAGCGTGAGGTTCTGGCGCAGGCCGAAGTTGACGTGCAGGCCCTTGCCCTTGCGGTCTTCGCTGAGGTACGTGAGGCCGTGCTTGGCGGCATCGCGCGGATTGCGCCAGCCCTTGCCGCCGGGCACGGTCTGGCCGAGCATCTCGACGCTGCCGCTCGCGGGGCGCAGGCCGAGCAGGCCCTCGAAGAGTTCGGTGCGGCCCGCGCCGACGAGGCCCGCGAAGCCGAGAATTTCGCCGGGGCGCACCTCGAAGCTGGCGTCCTGCGCCCAACCGGGCACGTTGAAGTTGCGCACGCGCATGGCGGGCGCATCGGCCGCCACCACCACGTCGCGCGGCGGGTACAGGTCGGCCAGCTCGCGGCCCACCATGAGGTTCGCCATCTGCTGGCGCGTGACGTCGGGCGTGGGCGCACGGGCCACGAAGCGGCCGTCGCGCATGACGATCACTTCGTCGGTGACCTGCTCCACTTCGTCGAGCTTGTGCGAGATGTAGACGATGGTCACGCCATCCGCGCGCAGCTGGGCAATGAGCTTGAACAGACGCTCGGTCTCGCCCGGCGTGAGCGTCGCTGTGGGCTCGTCCATGATGAGCAGGCGCGCGCGGCGGGCGATGGCCTTGGCGATTTCGACGAGCTGCTTCTCGGCGACGATGAGCTTTCGCACCTTGGTGCGTGGATCGACCTGCAGGCCGACCGCGGCAAGGGCTGCTGCGGCATCGCGCTCCATCGAGGCATCGTCGAGCAGCCAGCCCTTCTTCTTTTCGTGGCCCAGGAAGATGTTCTGCGCCACGCTCAGGTCTTCCGCCAGATTGAATTCCTGGTGGATCAGCACGATGCCAAGTGCTTCGGCATCGCGCGAGCTCGCGAACTGCTGCGGCTGGCCGTTGATGCGCAGGGCGCCGCCGGTCAGTTGCTCGTAGCCGGCAAGGATTTTCATCAGCGTGGACTTGCCCGCGCCGTTCTCGCCGAGCAGGCCGTACACGCGGCCGGGGACGAGTGCAAAGCTCACGCCGTGCAGCACCTGCACCGGGCCGAAGGCCTTCACCACGCTGTCGAATTCGACGGCCACGCTGCCCCTGGTTTCAGCTGCGTTCATGGCGCCACTCCGCGGACCTTGAGGGTTTCGTGCATCGCGAGCACACCGGCACCGACCAGGCCGCCCTGCATGCCCAGCGGCGTGTACTGGATCTCCAGGTGCCGCGTCGACAGCGCCAGCGAGCGCTGGTACACGCTCTGCCGCACGGCCGCGAGAAACAGCGGCCCGATCCGCGTGATGCCGCCGCCGATGAACACATGCGATGGGTTGAAGAAGTTCACCACCGACGCGAGCATCTGGCCGATGAGGCTGCCGGCGCGCTGGATGATGCCGTTGGCCGCGGTGTCGCCGCCGCGGCTGGCCTGGCCCACGTCGATCGCATCGATACGGCCGTGGACGCGCAGGCATTCGGCCAGCGCCTCGCTTTCGCCGGCCTCGGCAGCCTGCACGGCCATGCGCGTGATCGCGGGGCCGGCGGCCATGGCTTCGACGCAGCCGAGGTTGCCGCAATGGCAGCGCGGGCCTTCCTGGTCGACGCAGATGTGGCCCACGTCGCCGGCCGAACCGGCGGCGCCGCGGTACACCTCGCCATGGCAGACGATGCCGCAGCCAATGCCGGTGCCGATCTTGATGACGAGGAAATTGTTGAGCGACCGCTTGAGGCGCCAGAGCTCGCCGAGCGCCATGAGGTTCACGTCGTTGTCGACGAAGACCGGCGCGGCATAGTCTTCGCGCAGGTAGTCGCGGATCGAGAAGCCGTCCCAGGCCGGCATGAGCGGCGGGTTCACGAGCTGGCCGATCTCGAAGTTGACGGGTCCGGGCACACCGATGCCGATGCCCAGCACGTTCCTGGCGGTGCAGCCGCAGCGGGCCAGCAGTTCGCGCATGAGGATGCGCACGCGCGCCAGCACGACGGTGGGGCCTTCGCGCACGTCGGCGGGTTCTTCGTGCTGCGCAAGCACGGTGAGGTCGGGGCGCAGCACGGCGACGTCGAGGCTGGTGGCGCCGATGTCGATGCCCACGAGCACGCCAAGGCCGGCATGAAGCTGGAGGTTTTCGGCGCGGCGGCCGCCCGAGGAGCGTTGCAGGCCGGCTTCGGCCAGCAGGCCCTGCTCGACGAGGCCGGCGATCAGGCCGTTGGCCTTGCTCTTGGAAAAGCCGAGCTGTTCGGCCATGGCATGGCGCGAGCCGCCGGCCGACCAGAAGGTCGTTTCCAGCAACCGCATTTCATCGGTCGTGATGCCGCTCCAGGGTGCCACGCGTTTTGTCTCCGGTGTTCTTGTCGTTGCCGCCCGAGCCTTCAGCCCTGGGCGAAGGCGAATACTAGGGGCAGGGCTTCAGCCGGACAAGGCTGAACTTCGACCAAATTCAGATCGAAGATGGATGCGCGTGACCACCGGACGGCCAGACGCAAAAAAGCCGCCCGGAGGCGGCTTTTTCTGGGAAGAGCCTGGGCTCTTGCTTGCTTACTTCTTCTGGCGGTACTTGCGCAGCGCCGCGATCTGGGCAGCCATCACGGCCAGCTCCGACTGCGCCATCGCGATGTCGATGTCGCTCTTCGCGTTCTTCAGCGCTTCTTCGGCGGCAGCCTTGGCCTGGTTGGCCTTCTCGTCGTCGAGGTCCTTGCCGCGGATCGCGGTGTCGGACAGCACGGTGACGGCGTTGGGCTGCACTTCGAGAATGCCACCGGCCACGAAGACGAACTCTTCGCCGCCGTCGGCCGTTTCGATACGCACGGCACCCGGGCGGATGCGCGTGATCAGCGGGGTATGGCGCGGATAGATGCCGAGCTCACCGGCTTCACCGGGCAGCGCGACGAACCTGGCTTCGCCCGAGAAGATCGACTCTTCCGCGCTGACCACGTCGACGTGAATGGTGTTTGCCATCTGAGTTCCTATGCGGCCGCCTTAAGCGACCTTCTTGGCTTTTTCGAACGCTTCGTCGATGCTGCCCACCATGTAGAACGCTTGTTCCGGCAGGTGGTCGGCTTCGCCGTTCACGATCATCTTGAAACCACGGATGGTTTCAGCCAGCGGCACGTACTTGCCGGGCGAGCCCGTGAACACTTCGGCCACGTGGAACGGCTGCGACAGGAAACGCTGGATCTTGCGGGCGCGGGCCACGGCGAGCTTGTCGTCGGGAGCCAGTTCGTCCATGCCCAGAATCGCGATGATGTCGCGCAGTTCCTTGTAGCGCTGCAGCGTGCCTTGCACGGCGCGGGCCACGTTGTAGTGCTCTTCGCCGACCACGTTCGGGTCGAGCTGGCGCGAGGTCGAGTCCAGCGGGTCCACGGCGGGGTAGATACCGAGCGAAGCGATGTCACGCGACAGCACCACGGTCGAGTCCAAGTGGGCGAAGGTGGTGGCGGGCGACGGGTCGGTCAAGTCGTCGGCTGGCACGTACACGGCCTGGATCGAGGTGATCGAGCCGACCTTGGTCGACGTGATCCGCTCTTGCAGACGGCCCATTTCTTCGGCCAGCGTCGGCTGGTAGCCCACGGCGGAAGGCATGCGGCCCAGCAGAGCCGACACTTCGGTACCGGCCAGCGTGTAGCGGTAGATGTTGTCCACGAAGAACAGAACGTCACGGCCTTCGTCGCGGAACGACTCGGCGATGGTCAGGCCGGTCAGCGCCACGCGCAGACGGTTGCCCGGGGGTTCGTTCATCTGGCCGTAGACCATGGCGACCTTCGAGTCCTCGAGCTTGTCGAGGTTCACGACGCCGGAGTCGGCCATCTCGTGATAGAAGTCGTTGCCTTCGCGGGTACGTTCACCCACACCGGCGAACACCGACAGACCCGAGTGAGCCTTGGCGATGTTGTTGATGAGTTCCATCATGTTCACGGTCTTGCCCACGCCGGCGCCACCGAACAGGCCCACCTTGCCGCCCTTGGCGAACGGGCACACCAGGTCGATCACCTTTATGCCGGTTTCCAGCAGGTCTTGCGAAGGCGACAGTTCGTCGTACGCGGGAGCCTTGCGGTGGATCGAAGCGGTGAGGTCCTGGCTGACAGGGCCGCGTTCGTCGATGGGCGAACCCAGCACGTCCATGATGCGGCCGAGCGTGGCCTTGCCGACGGGCACCGTGATGGGTGCGCCGGTGTTCTTGACGATGATGCCGCGGCGCAGGCCGTCGGACGAGCCGAGTGCAATCGTGCGCACCACGCCGTCGCCGAGCTGCTGCTGGACTTCGAGGGTCAGCGCGCTGCCTTCGAACTTCAGTGCGTCGTAGATCTTCGGCATCTGGTCACGCGGGAACTCCACGTCGACCACGGCGCCGATACATTGGACAATTTTTCCTTCAGCCATGACGTTTCCTTCTGGATGGATCTCTAAATAATTGCGACAGGTTCTTGCAGAAGCGTCCTGGTGCCAGTACGGGCCGCTTTTGCAAGAATGCCGGACGGGCCGGCACCCTTGAATGGTTCAGATCAGCACTTCATTGCCGTGGCTTGCGCGGCGAAGGCATCCGAAGCTGCCTTGCAGGCTTGGCCCAGAGCGGCCTTGTCGCCACCCATCGAGGCCCAGGCGGCCTTGGTCTGGTCCATGCTGGACTTCATTGCGTCAGCTGCGGCACCGCTTTGTGCGGAAACGCATGCCGAAACCTTGGCCAGGTAGTCATTGCACTCTTGCGGCAGGTCCGCGGCCGATGCCGTCGGAGCTGCTGCGGGCGCTGCTGCCGGTGCCGGCGCTGCTGCGGGTGCAGGAGCGGGCGCTGCTGCGGCAGGAGCCGGTGCGGGCGCGGGCGCTTCTTCCTTCTTGGAGCAAGCAGTCAGAGCGGCAGCGATGGCCACCAGAGCGAGAATTTTCTTCATTTGCGCAAAGTCCCTAAAAAGTAGGCCTTGGGTTACCGGGCGCGCAGAGCGCGCCCGATCAGCAATGTGGCCCGTTGCATTGCCTCGATCAGACGCCTGCGGCCGCGGCCGCGCCGGACACGATTTCAGACAATTCCTTCGTGATGCCGGCCTGGCGGGTCTTGTTGTAGACCAGCTTCAGCTCGTCGATCACGTTGCCCGCGTTGTCGGTGGCGGCCTTCATGGCCACCATGCGCGCGGAGTGCTCGGAAGCCATGTTCTCAGCCACGGCCTGGTACACCAGCGATTCCACGTAGCGCACCAGCAGTTCGTCGATCACGCTTTGCGCGTCGGGCTCGTAGATGTAGTCCCACGAGTGATGACCCGACTCGGTCTGCAGCGTCTCGGCCTTCAGCGGCAACAGTTGCTCCACCATCGGCTCTTGCTTGATGGTGTTGATGAACTTCGTGTAGCACAGGTACACGGCCGACAGCTTGCCTTCCGCATAAGCGTCGAGCAGCGTCTTGACAGGCCCGATGAGCTTGTCGAGATGCGGCGTATCGCCCAGGTGCGTCACATGGGCCACCACGCGGGCGCCGATGCGGTTCAGGAAGCCCAGACCCTTGCTGCCGATGGCGACCGACTCGACCACGTTGCCCGCTGCCTGCGCTTCGCGCAGCTTGCCGGTGACGGCACGCAACAGGTTGGTGTTCAAGCCGCCGCACAGGCCCTTGTCGCTGGTCACGATGATGAAACCGACGCCCTTGGCCTCGGTCGTCTTCATGAACGCGTGGGTGTACTCCGGGTTCGCCTTGCCGAGATTCGCAGCGATGTTGCGGATCTTTTCGCTGTAGGGGCGAGCGGCGCGCATGCGTTCCTGCGCCTTGCGCATCTTGGAAACCGAGACCATTTCCATGGCCTTGGTGATCTTCTTGGTGTTCTCCACCGATTTGATCTTGCCGCGGATTTCCTTACCAGCTGCCATGAGAGCTCCTTCTTGCGTCGATCAAGGCGTCGATCAGGCGAACGACTTCTTGAACGAAGTGGCGGCGGCCAGCAGTTCGGCTTCCGCGTCCTGGCAGACCTTCTTGAAAGCCTTCTTTTCTTCGCTGTCGTCAGCCTTCGCAGGCTTCGGATCCCACTTGGCGCCGTTCTTTTCCATCGTGGCCAGCAGGGGTGCGTGGCTCGACTTCAGGAACTGGTGGAAGCCGTGTTCGAACGCGAGAACCTTCTTGACCTCGATGTCGTCCATGAAGCCCTTGTTCACCGCGAACAGCGTGGCGCTCATCAGCGAGATGGGCAGCGGGCTGTACTGGGTCTGCTTGAGCAGTTCGGTCACGCGGGCACCGCGGTCGAGCTGCTTGCGGGTGGCTTCGTCCAGGTCGGAGGCGAACTGGGCGAAGGCCGCGAGTTCGCGGTACTGCGCCAAGTCGGTACGGATACCGCCGGACTGGTTCTTCACCAGGTTGGTCTGAGCCGACGAGCCCACGCGCGACACCGAGATACCGGCGTTGATGGCGGGACGGATACCGGCGTTGAACAGGTTGGTTTCCAGGAAGATCTGGCCGTCGGTGATCGAGATCACGTTGGTCGGAACGAAAGCGGACACGTCGCCGGCTTGCGTTTCGATGATCGGCAGTGCGGTCAGCGAACCGGTCTTGCCCTTGACTTCACCCTTGGTGAAGGCTTCGACGTAGTCGGCGTTCACGCGGGCTGCGCGTTCGAGCAGACGGCTGTGGAGATAGAACACGTCGCCGGGGTAGGCTTCGCGGCCTGGCGGGCGGCGCAGCAGCAGCGAGACCTGGCGGTAGGCCACGGCTTGCTTGGACAGGTCGTCATAGACGATCAGTGCGTCCTGGCCGCGGTCGCGGAAGTATTCGCCCATCGTGCAGCCCGAGTAGGCCGACACGTATTGCATGGCCGCCGATTCGGAGGCCGATGCCGCCACCACGATGGTGTAGTCCATCGCGCCGGCTTGTTCGAGTGCGCGCACCACGTTCTTGATCGACGAAGCCTTCTGGCCGATCGCAACGTAGACGCAGGTCATGTTCTGACCCTTCTGGTTGATGATCGCGTCGATCGCCACGGCGGTCTTGCCGGTCTGGCGGTCACCGATGATCAGCTCGCGCTGGCCACGGCCGACGGGCACCATCGAGTCGACGGACTTCAGGCCGGTCTGCATCGGCTGGTCGACGGACTTGCGTGCAATAACGCCGGGAGCGACCTTTTCGATCACGTCGGTCATCTTGGCGTTGATCGGACCCTTGCCGTCGATCGGCTGGCCCAGGGCATTCACCACGCGGCCGATGAGTTCGGGGCCGACCGGCACTTCCAGAATGCGGCCCGTGCACTTGACGGTGTCGCCTTCGGAGATGTGCTCGTACTCGCCCAGAATCACGGCGCCGACCGAGTCGCGCTCGAGGTTCAGCGCCAGGCCGAACGACGGCGTGCCGTCAGCGCTCGGCGGGAACTCGAGCATTTCGCCCTGCATCGCGTCGGACAGGCCGTGCACGCGCACGATGCCGTCGGTCACCGAGACCACGGTGCCCTCGTTGCGGATGTTGGCGCTGACCCCAAGGCCCTCGATGCGGCTCTTGATCAGTTCGGAAATTTCTGCGGGATTGAGTTGCATGACTCTTTCCTTCTTTCTTTGAGGCTACAAGTAGAGGGCTGGAAACCGATCAGGCCGCCAGCGCAACTTTCATTTGTTCAAGGCGCGCTTTGACGGAGGTGTCGAGCACCTCGTCGCCGACCACCACGCGAATGCCACCGATCAGTTCCGGCTCTTGCTGGACCGTGACCTGGAGCTTGCGACCGAAACGCTTTTCGAGCGCGGCTGCCACATTGGCCAGGGCCGCGGCATCGATCGGGAAGGCGCTGTAGACCACGGCGTCGGACGAGCCGCTCTTCGCGTTGGCCAGTGCCCGGAACTGCTTCGCAATTTCCGGCAGCACCGAGAAACGTCCGTTCTCGAGCAGCGCACCCAGAAAGTTCTGGGCATGCGCAGCCAAAGGCGCACCGAATGCACCGGCGATCACACCGAGAACCTGTTCGGCCGTGGCCTTGGGGTTGTCGGCGAACTGCTGGAGCTCCGGATTGGCCGCGATGGCGGCAACCTTTTCGAGCCAGGCGCTGGTAGCGGCAACGTCGGACGACGAGGCCTTGAAAAGCGCCTCGGCGTAGGGGCGTGCGATGGTGGCGAGTTCTGCCATGGCTTCGATCAGAGTTCGGTCTGCAGACGGGCGAGCAAATCGGCGTGGACGCCTGCATTCACTTCCTTGCGCAGAATCTGCTCTGCGCCCTTGACGGCCAGTGCGGCAACCTGCTCGCGCAGGGCTTCACGGGCCTTCAGTGCCTGCTGGTCGGCTTCGACGCGAGCAGCTGCAACGATCTTGTTGCCTTCTTCGGTCGCGCGGGCCTTGGCCTCTTCAACGATGGCCTGGGCGCGACGTTCGGCGTCGGCAAGACGTTGTGCGGACTCGTTGCGTGCCTGGCCGAGTTCGGCTTCCACGCGCTTGTTGGCGGCGGACAGCTCGGACTTGGCCTTGTCGGCGGCAGCGAGGCCTTCGGCGATCTTCGCAGCGCGGTCGTCCAGCGCCTTCGCGATCGGCGGCCACACGAACTTCATCGTGAACCCGACCAGGATCAGGAACACGATCATCTGAACGATCAGGGTACCGGTAATGCTCACTTTTCACCCTCTCTTTGGGATTGAATGCGAAGCCATTCCACAGGCGGGAACGACGACACGGGTCCTACGAGAAAGACTTACTTCGGCAGGTTGGCGATTTGCGCCAGGAACGGGTTGGCCGTTGCGAACCACAGAGCGATACCGGTGCCGATAATGAAAGCAGCGTCGATCAGACCAGCCAGCAGGAACATCTTGGTTTGGAGTTCGCCCATGAGTTCAGGCTGACGTGCGGCCGACTCGAGGTACTTGCTGCCCATGATGCCGATGCCGATACATGCGCCCACAGCGCCCAGACCGATGATCAGGCCGGCGGCCAGTGCAACAAAGCTAATAACTTCCATGATGACTCCTAGAGGACTTTGGTTGAAGAGAAAACAAAAAACAAAAACGAAACCGAATGATCAGTGGTGATCGTGGGCCTGGCCGATGTAGACCAGCGTCAGCATCATGAACACGAAGGCTTGCAACGTGATGATCAGGATGTGGAAGATGGCCCAGGCCGTGCCCGCGATGATGTGGCCGATGGCCAGGCCGATGCCCGTGGCCGACAGCGTGAATGCGCCACCCATCAGGGCGATCAGCAGGAAGATCAGTTCGCCGGCGTACATGTTGCCGAACAGCCGCATGCCGTGCGAGACCGTCTTGGCGACGAACTCGATCATTTGCATGGCGAAGTTGAACGGGTACAGCGCCCAGTGGTTGCCGAAGGGTGCGGTGAACAGCTCGTGGATCCAGCCGCCGGCGCCCTTGATCTTGATGTTGTAGTAGATGCAGATCAGCAGCACGGCCACCGACATGCCCATGGTCACCGAGAGGTCGGCGGTGGGCACGACGCGCAGGTAGGCGTGGTGCGGGTCATGGCCGGCGATGCCGAAGATCTTGGCCCAGATTGCCGGGAACAAATCGACCGGGAACAAGTCCATTGCGTTGAGCAGGAAGATCCAGACGAAGATGGTCAGGGCCAGCGGTGCAACGAACTTGCGGCTCGTGGCGTTGTGCACGATGCCCTTGGCTTGCTGGTCGACCATTTCGACGAGCAGCTCGACTGCCGCCTGGAAACGACCCGGAACACCCGAAGTCGCCTTGCGCGCGGCCAGCCACAGCAACCAGCAGCCCAGGATGCCCAGAGCGATGGAGAAAAACAGCGAATCGAAGTTGAAGACCGAAAGATCGGCCACACCTGCAGGCTTGGAGCTTTGCAGATGAGTCAAGTGGTGAACGATGTATTCACCAGCGGTCTGACCTTGTTCCGCAGCGTTTTCAGCAGCCATTCCGTTACTCGTCTCTATGTTTCGGGCGCCTGGGCGTGAGCATCACCGCCAACCAGGCCGCCTTCATTGTCACCACCAAGCCGACCAGCATTGCAGGCCAGCTCAGCGCCGTTATCAGCCTTGGTGCAGCGATAAGCATCGCCACGGACAAGGCCATCTTGACCATTTCCCAGAGGAAGAATCCGAACACCGCAGTGCCTGGATTCAGGGAAGAAAACCTGCCGGTCAGCCCGCGTGCAAAGACCGCCGATGGAATCACCACCGCGATCGCACCGTAAGCGGCGGACCAACCCAGATTTTGCCTCCCCGTCAGTCCCCAGATGGCCAAAGCCACCACCAGACCGACAACCAACTGACCCGCGACCACCCGCCATGGGGAGACCGAGGGATTCTTCGCACGCAGTTCACGCGCCTCATCGGCGGTCAACGGCTTGAATTCTGCGTCGAGGTCTTCAGCGACCTCCGTGTCTTCTTGTCGGGCGATTGTTTTCATTTCGAATGAAGCCCGGATGACGACCCAGAATTTCTACAAAGCCATTGATTATAAGTAAAAACCCAACCCATCCCGCCACTCCGCGTGTCGCGCATGCAAATCTGTCGCCTCATTCCCTGACGCGAGCCCGACGTGGCGCACGCAACCATAATTCCTTCATGCACCCTATCACCGACGCCTTGCCCGCCACGCTTTGTTACCTCGATGGCGAGTACACCGCCCTGCGCGACGCGAAGATCAGCGTACTGGACCGGGGCTTCATTTTCGGCGACGGCATCTACGAAGTCGTTCCCGTCTATGACGGCCAGCCCTTCTGCTTCGAAGAGCACATGGCACGCCTTGACCGTTCGCTTGCCGAGTTGCAGATCGCCAACCCGCTTTCGCTTGCGCAGTGGCGCGAGATTGTCGCCCGCCTCACCGCGCCGGGCGGCAATGCCCCTCAGTCCGTGTACTTTCAATTGACACGCGGCGTTGCGCCACGCGACCACTCGATGGTTCGCGGCCTGCGGCCCACGGTGTTCGTCATGGTCAACCCGCTGCCGCCCGTGGCCGATGCGATCCGCGCCAGGGGCGTGGCCTGCGTCACCGCGGCCGACTTCCGCTGGCAGAAGGCCCACATCAAGAGCACCAGCCTGCTGGGCGCGGTGCTCGCACGGCAGATCAGCGTGGAAGCCGGCGCCACCGAAACCATCATGTTCCGCGACGAATGGCTCAGCGAGGCCTCGTCGAGCAATGTGTGGATCGTGAAGGACGGCACGCTCATCGGCCCGCCGAAGGACAACCTCGTGCTGACCGGCATCCGCTACGGCCTGCTCGAGCGGCTGTGCGAAGAGCACGGCGTTCCTTTCGCGCTGCGGCGCATTTCGCGCGAGGAAGTGTTCGCGGCCGACGAGCTGCTCATTTCCTCGGCCACCAAGGAAGTGCTGCCTGTGGTGTCGCTGGACGGCAAGACCATTGGCAACGGCCATCCCGGCCCCATCTACAAGAGCTTGTATGCGGCCTACCAGCAGGCCAAGCAACGCAACGCACAGAAGCAAGGAGCCCCGGCATGACCGACGACAACACCACGCCTCCCACCGAGACCGCACCGATTCCCGACCCGCGCAAGGAGTCGCTGATCGAGTACCCCTCGCAGTTCCCGATCAAGGTCATGGGCGCCAAGACCGACGGCCTGGTGCATGCCATCACGCAGATCGCCGAGCGCTTCGACCCGGCCTTCGACGCCACCACGGTCGAGCTGCGCGACAGCAAGGCCGGCAACTACCTGGGCGTGACCATCACCGTCACGGCCACCAGCCGCGAACAGCTCGACGACCTCTATCGCGCGCTGTCGTCGCATCCGTCGGTCAAGGTCGTTCTCTGACCCTTTGATGTCGACGACTGCAGACCACCCGACAAGCCTCGCCATTGCGCCGCAATGGCCGGGCCGCGTCGACTACGCCGAGACCTTCGCGGCGATGAAGCAGTTCACGCAGGAGCGCACGCCGGAAACACCCGATGCGCTATGGATTTGCGAGCATGCACCGGTCTTCACCCAAGGCATTGCCGGCAGGCAGGACCACATCCTCGCGCCCGGCGACATCCCCGTGGTGCAGACCGACCGCGGCGGCCAGGTCACCTTCCATGGTCCCGGCCAGGTGGTGGCCTACCCGCTGATCGACCTGCGGCGCGCGGGCTACTACGTCAAGGAATACGTCTACCGCATCGAGGAATCGGTGCTGCGCACGCTGGCCCATTTCGGCGTGACCGGCCACCGCGTGGCGGGTGCGCCGGGCATCTACGTGCGGCTGGACGACCCGTTCTCCCACGCCGCGCTGACTGGCCCGATGCCCGCCAGCGACCCGTTCCGCGGCCTCGGCAAGATCGCCGCGCTGGGCATCAAGGTCAGCCGCCACGCCACCTACCACGGCGTGGCGCTCAATGTCGCCATGGACCTCGAACCCTTCTCGCGCATCAACCCTTGCGGCTATGCCGGGCTGCAAACCGTCGACCTTTCTACAATCGGCATCCAAACCACATGGGAAGAAGCTGCCCGGGTCCTGAGCCAAAAGCTCACCACCTACCTGGCGCCCTGACACTCCAATGAGCACCACCGAAGTCGTCCGCGACGCGCAAAGCGCCGAAAACTACAACCCGCTGGCCAAGCAGAAGGCTGCGGCCAAGCTCTCGCGCATCCCCGTCAAGGTGGTCCAGACCGGCGAAATCCTGAAGAAGCCCGAGTGGATCCGCGTGAAGGCGGGCAGCCCCACTACGCGCTTCTACGAAATCAAGCAGATCCTGCGCGAAAGCAACCTGCACACGGTCTGCGAAGAAGCCTCGTGCCCGAACATCGGCGAATGCTTCGGCAACGGCACGGCCACCTTCATGATCATGGGCGACAAGTGCACGCGCCGCTGCCCGTTCTGCGACGTGGGCCATGGCCGCCCCGACCCGCTCGACAAAGACGAGCCGCTCAACCTGGCCAAGACCATCGCCAAGCTGCGCCTGAAGTACGTGGTGATCACCAGCGTCGACCGCGACGACCTGCGCGACGGCGGCAGCCAGCACTTCGTCGATTGCATCGCCAACATCCGCGAGCTCTCGCCGATGACGCAGATCGAAATTCTGGTGCCCGACTTCCGCGGCCGCGACGACCGCGCCCTCGAGATCCTCAAGGCCGCGCCGCCCGACGTGATGAACCACAACCTGGAAACCGCGCCGCGCCTCTACAAGGAAGCGCGCCCCGGCAGCGACTACCAGTTCAGCCTGAACCTGCTGAAGAAGTTCAAGGCGCTGCACCCCAACGTGCCGACCAAGAGCGGCATCATGGTCGGCCTGGGCGAGACCGACGAAGAGATCCTGCAGGTCATGCGCGACATGCGCGCCCACGACATCGACATGCTGACCATCGGCCAGTACCTGTCGCCGTCGGGCTCGCACCTGCCGGTGCGCCGCTACGTGCATCCCGACACCTTCAAGATGTTCGAGGAAGAGGCCTACAAGATGGGCTTCAGCCACGCGGCCGTGGGCGCCATGGTGCGTTCGAGCTACCACGCCGACCAGCAAGCGCACGCCGCCGGCGTGTAATCCGGGGAAGGCCGGAGAGCACTCCGGCCATTCCTGCCTTTTCCCGCGGGACACACCCGCCCTCCCCTCTTCAGACAAGCCCGCTCGTCGGAGGCGTCGCCTGACGTCGCGTCGGCTCCGCCTCAATGGTTGCAAAACACAACCAGTTCAAGTACAACGTTGATGGTTTCAATATGAAACCAATCCACCGCCATCTTGAAAGAGGTATCCATGACCCACTCCGACGACACATTCAGCGGCAGCTTTCCGTTCGCGCCGCACTTCACCGACGCTCCCGGCTTCCAAATGCACTACGTCGACGAAGGCCTGCGCGGGGCCGATGTGGTGCTCTGCCTGCACGGCGAACCGACTTGGGGTTATCTGTTCCGCCACCTGGTTCCGGCACTGAGCAACGTTCACCGCGTGGTCGTGCCCGATCACATGGGCTTCGGCAAGAGCGCGACGCCGCAAGGCCGCAGCTACTGGCTGCAGGACCACATCGACAACCTGGAGCGCTTCGTCCTCGCGCTCGACCTGCGCCGCATCACTCTCGTGATGCACGACTTCGGCGGCCCTGTCGGCATGGGCCTGGCCGCGCGGCACCCAGACCGCATTCTGCGCATCATCTCGACCAACGGGCCGACCCCGTTCGGCCAGCCGGACCTGGCCGATCGCCTGACGTCGAACGTCGGCGTATCGCCCTGGTTCCAGTGGGTCGTGAAAGCCGAGAAAGATGGGAGCCTCGAAGCCGTGCTGGGCCAGCTCGGCTTCAACATACTGAGCACGCTGAAGCTGAATGGTTTCGAGAACCATGCGGTGATTACCGACAGCTGGCTTCGCGCCTACGGTTCGCGCTTCGCGAGCCCCGCGGACTGCCTCGGTGTCATCGGTTGGGCCAAGGGCTTCGCGACCGGGGCCCACCGATTCGAGACGCCCGACGCGGCGGCCGAGCGCGCGATCCGCGCCAAGCCGGCCCTCGCCATCTGGGGCATGGCCGACCGGACGCTGGATGCGGAACACCTGCTTCCGCTGTTCAGCGCGCTCTTCCCGACGGCCCCCATCCATCGGCTGGCCGGGGTCGGGCACTACTGCCTCGAAGATGCGCCGGACGACATCGCGGCGCTCATCGTGCGGTTCATCCGGCAGACACAGGCAGCGGCGACATGAACCCCGCGCGCCGCCTGCGGAAAACGCTCACCCGCGCGTGGCGTTCTCTTTCATCTTCGCCAGCGCAATGGCCAGCGCCGCGCCGCCCAGTGTCTTGATCAGCCCCGAGTGCTGTGCATAGAACTGGCTCACCTCGTCGATCACGCCCGCATGCTGCTGCTCGGCATGCGCGGCGATCTCGGTCACCTGCGCGGGTGACAGCTGCGAGGCCTGGTCGGGCGTGACCTGCGTCTGCCCCGGCTGCAGCACGCGCCCGAGCACGCCGCCTGCCAGTGCCGATGCGGCCGCCGGCCCGAGCGTGGCCAATATCTGGTTGAGCACGCCGGCCTGCTGCGTGGGCGAAGACTGGCCGAACAGCTGTCCGACCATGTTGCCGAACGGCGGCGTCTGGTCGGACCGCATGGCCGCCGCGAGCCCCGCGCCGATCTCTTCGGTGGACGCATGCTGCGTGACCTGGTCGATGTGGTTCGCATGGTCATCGGCGTTGCCGCCGCCGATGGCTTGCTGAAGGATGTCGAGTAGACCCATGTTGAAGCTCCTTGCGTGAATGTCGAAGTGGCCCGGCCGGGGTGGTTTACTTGGAGACGAGGTGCCAGGCCCCGAGGATCACGACGGCGCCGATCACCGACGCAATGAAGCCGGCGGCACCGCCAGCGGCGTAGAGCCCCAGCGCCTGCCCCGCATAGGTGGCGACCAGCGAGCCGGCAATGCAGAGCACCACCGTCAGGATGAAGCCCAGCGAGTTGTTGCCGGGCAGGATGGCGCGGGCAATCAGCCCCGCGATGAAACCGATCACGATCGTCCAGATGATGTGCATAGCAAACTCCCGTTTTTCAGAATGTGCGCCGAAGGACTCTTCGGCGCCACGCCGTGTTCCAGTGTCCCGGCGCGTCGGGATCGTGGCTCCGCGAGCCTGAGCGCCAACTGACGCCGCACGCCACCCTGTGCCCGCACCCTGCCCCGGTCGCCAAAGTGCTGGCGGCCGCCCCGCAGTTCGCTATCCTGAGGGCTGGCCAAGATGAAGGATTGATTTTGCAAACGCACCCCGCCATCCAGGCGTCGATGGAACGTGATTTCGGCGCCATTGCCGACCTGGTCCGCCTCCACGCCCAACACACGCCCGACCGCCCCGCCCTCGCGGACACCACGCACGCGCTGGACTACCGCGCGCTCGACGCCCTGATGGACCGCGTCGCGGCCAGCCTGCAGCGCGACGGCCTGAAGGCCGGCGACGCCATCGCGATCTGCGCGGCCTCGTCGGTGAACTACGCAGCGGTGTTCCTGGGCGCGCTGCGCGCGGGTGTCGCGGTGGCACCGCTGGCCCCCGGCTCCACGCCTTCCAGCCTGGCCCGCATGATCCAGGACGCCGATGCGCGCATCCTGTTCACCGATGCATCGGCGGCCGATGTGGTCGGCCCGGCGAAGGAGGGCGACATTGCCCGCGTGGCGCTCGACGGCTCGGCCGTGGGGCGCGGCCTCGATGCTTGGCTCGCGCCGGCCGGCGCGAAGCCCGCGCCCGTCGAAGTGCAGCCCTCGTGGGCCTTCAACATCATCTATTCGTCGGGCACCACCGGCGAGCCCAAGGGCATCGTGCAGGGCCACGGCATGCGCTGGGCCCACGTGCAGCGCGGCGCCAAGTACGAGTACAGCCCCGACACCGTCACGCTGCTGTCGACGCCGCTGTACTCCAACACCACGCTGGTGGTGTTCTTCCCCACCATCGCCTTCGGCGGCTGCGTGCTGCTGATGTCCAAGTTCGATGCACTCGGCTACCTCAAGCTGGCCCAGGAACGCCGCGTGACCCACACCATGCTGGTGCCGGTGCAGTACCAGCGTCTCATGGCACACCCCGAGTTCGACGCGCACGACCTCTCGTCGTACCGGTACAAGTTCAGCACCAGCGCGCCGTTCAACGCAGCGCTCAAAGCCGACGTGCTCAAGCGCTGGCCCGGCGGGCTGATCGAGTTCTACGGCATGACCGAGGGCGGCGGCACCTGCATCCTCGAAGCGCACCTGCACCCGACCAAGCTGCACACCGTGGGCCAGGCCGCCGAAGGCAGCGACATCCGGCTGATCGACGAAGAGGGCAACGAGCTGCCGCGCAACAACACCGAGGTGGCCGGCGAGGTCGTGGGCCACTCGGGCGGCATGATGACCGGCTACCACCGCCAGCCCGAGAAGACACGCGAGGCCGAATGGTTCGACGCCACCGGCAAGCGCTTCATTCGCACGGGCGACGTGGGCCGCTTCGACGCCGATGGCTTCCTCACGCTGTTCGACCGCAAGAAGGACATGATCATCAGCGGCGGCTTCAACATCTATCCGAGCGACCTCGAAGCCGTGCTGCGCGGCCATGCGGCCGTGGCCGACGTGGCCGTGGTCGGCGTGCCGTCGGAGCAATGGGGCGAGACGCCGGTGGCCTTCGTGGTGCGCCGCCAGGGCGACGCCACCACCGACGACGCGCTGCTGCAATGGACCAACGCCCAGCTCGGCAAGACGCAGCGACTGGCGCGCCTGCACTTCATCGACGAGCTGCCGCGCAGCGCGATCGGCAAAGTGCTCAAGCGCGAGCTGCGCGATCTTGTCGGCCGCTGACACTCCGGCCGCGACCACGCCGCCCCCCGACGAGCACGGCGGTGGCGGCAACGGCCTGCTGTGGGTGCTTGTCGCGGTCGCGGTGCTGTTCGCGTTCCTGCGCCCGCGCGCGCCGATGGACTGGCTGAAGCTGGTCGACTGGCAGACCGTGGGCGCGCTCGCGGGGCTGCTGGCCATCACGCAGGGCGTCGAGAAAAGCGGCATGCTGCAGGCCGCCGCGCAGCGCCTGCTGGCGCGCACCCACAACCAGCGCAGCCTGGCGCTGCTGCTGACCGCCAGCGCGGCCTTTCTTTCCGCGCTGGTAACCAACGACGTGAGCCTGTTCCTGCTGGTGCCGCTGACGCGCGTGCTGGCCAGCCAGGCGCACCTGCCGCTGGCACGGCTGGTGGTGCTGGAGGCGCTGGCCGTCAATGCGGGATCGGCGCTCACGCCCATCGGCAACCCGCAGAACCTCTACCTGTGGCACCGCTCGGGCGAGAGCTTCTTCGCCTTCATGGGAATGATGGGGCCGACGGTGGCCGTCATGCTGTTCTGGCTGTTCGTCGCGGTGTGGCTGCTGGTGAAACCCACGCCCATCGCGCTCAAGCCCGCGGCCGAAGCGGCGCCGGTGCAGCCCCGGCTGCTGGCGCTGGCCGGCGTGCTGTTCATCGGCTTCGTGGTCGCGCTCGACCGGCACTGGCTGCTGGCGGGCCTGGGCGTGGTGTTCGGCGTGTTCCTGGTCACGTACCCGCGCGTGCTGCGCGGCATCGACTGGGCGCTGCTGGCCATCATCGCGCTGATGTTCGTGGACCTGCGGCAGCTGGCCGAGCTGCCCACCATTGCCGCGCTGCTGGGCCATTGGCCCATCACCGAAGGCTGGCGCGCCTACCTTGCGGCCATCGTCACTTCGCAGTTCATCAGCAACGTGCCTGCGGCAATCCTGCTGGACAGCCACGTGCGCGACCTGCCCGCGCTGGCGGCCGGCGTGAGCGTGGGCGGCTTCGGCTGCGTGCTCGGCTCGCTGGCCAACCTGATCGCGCTGCGGCTCGCGAAACTGCCGAACGGCCTGCGCGAATTCCACCGCATCAGCTTCCCGTTCCTGCTGGTGTGCGCGGCCTCGGCGCTGCTGCTGCGGCTGGGGTGACAAGCGCCGGGCGCGGCAGGACAATCTCTTTCAGCCGCCCATGTACACGCTTACCGCGCCCACCCCGCCCGCCACGCACACCCTTTCGCTGCGCGACTACGCCGACGCGCACGGCAGCCATGCGCACGACCATTTCCAGGTGCTGATCGGGCTCGACGGCGTGCTCGATATCGAGGTCGAAGGCCGCGGTGCCGGCATCGGCGTCGGCGAAGCGCAGGTGGTCGCACCCGGCGACCGGCACGATTTCCAGGCGCGCGACAACAGCAGCGTGTGCCTCGTGCTCGACACCACCCATGCTTCATGGGCCCGCTGCCTCGAGCGCGCACCGCCCAGTGCGCTGCAACTGCACACGCTGGCGCGCTACCTGGCGCAATGCATGGCGCGGCCCGACCAATCGGCGCTGGCCTTGCAGTGCGGTCCCGCGCTGCTGCTCGAAGCCTGGGGCCCCAGCCCTGCGCATGCGTCTTCCGATGCGCGCCGCCGCCGCATCGACTGGCCCCTGCTCGCCGAATGGGCGCGGGCCCGCTGGCATGCGCCGCTGGGCGTGGCCGACCTGGCCGACGTGGCCTGCCTGAGCCCGAGCCAGTTCGCGCAGCGCTGCCGCGACGAACAGGGCATGAGCGCGATGCACTGGCTGCGAACGCTGCGGCTGACCCATGCGCGCGAGCTCCGGCTGGGCGGCATGGGCGTGGCGGAAACGGCGCGCCGCACGGGCTACCGCTCGCCCTCGGCGCTCACGGCCGCGCTGCGCCGGTCCGGCGCCTAGCAAACCATCGTTGCGCGACGACGGACCGGCGTTGCGCGACGACCGGCCGGCTTAGCCTCGGCGCTCATGTCGCCCACCTTCCACGCCCTGCTCGCCATCGCGCTCTGGGCCACGCTCGCCTCGCTCGGCACCGCCCTTTCGCACCTGCCGCCCTTCCTGCTGACCGGGCTCGCGCTGGTCATCGGCAGCGTGCCGAGCTGGCCGCTGGTGCTGCACGACCGCAACGCGTGGCGCGTGCCGCTTTGCACGCTGGCGCTGGGCATCTACGGCCTGTTCGGCTTTCACTTCCTGCTGTTCATCGCGCTGCGGCACGCGCCACCGGTCGAGGCAAACCTCGTCAACTACCTGTGGCCGCTGCTCATGGTGGTGCTGGCGCCGGTGCTGCTGCCGGGCATGACGCTGCGACCGCTGCACCTGGTGGCCGGCCTGCTGGGCTTCGTGGGCGCGGCGGTGGCGATTCTCGGCACGCGCAATGCCGCCATGACAACGGCCACGGCCGCCCCGGGGGACTGGGGCTACTGGGGCTTCCTGCCCGCGCTGGCCTCGGCCTTCGTGTGGGCCAGCTATTCGCTCTGGACGCAACGCGTCGCGGCATTCCCGACTTCCGCCGTCGGCCTGTTCGGGCTGGTCTCGGGCGTTCTGTCGCTGGCCTGCCACGCGCTGCTCGAACCATCCGTGGCGTTGTCGGGGCAAGACTGGCTGCTGGTCGTGCTGTGCGGCCTGGGCCCGCTCGGCGCGGCTTTCTTCGTGTGGGACATGGCGCTCAAGCGCGGCGACGCGCGGCGCATCGGCATCCTGAGCTACCTCACGCCCCTGGGCTCGACCGCGTTGCTGCTGCTCGTGACGGGCCGGCCGCTGACGTGGACCATCGTGCTGGCCGCCTGGCTCATCGTCTCGGCAGCATTGATGGGCACTCGCGCACGCTGAAGCGCCCGCGTCCGACGGGCCGGGGCCATTTTTCTGGCTAGAGTGGAGGCTCAGGAAAAAAAGGAGCCCCTCATGGATCAGAAGAACAAGAACGACGATTTCGAGATCACGCCCAAGCTGGTGTTCGACCTGAACCTGGCGCTGTACCTCGACCTGGTGGCCGCGCTCGAAGGCGCCGGCGCCATCACCTACCGGCAGATGGCGGCCCGCGTCCTGAACATCAGCCTGGACGCCCGCGACGACGGCGAAGCCGGCCTGTCGACGGTGCTGGAAGGTGTTGCCAAGGGTTTCGCGGGCCAGAGCGACGGCCTGTCGATCGAACTGCTGAAGGCCGCGCGCGGCCTGCGCGAGGACGACGCCATGGGCGACATCCCGATGCGCCCCGCCGCGGACTGAGCCGCTCTGGCAGCCCGGGGGATGGCCTCCCCCGGTTCGTTCGCGCTTCGCTTCTTAAGCGCTGGCCACCTGCAGCACCAGCTTGCCGAAGTTCTGCCCCGCGAACAGCTTGTTCAGCGATTCGGGGAAGGTGTCGAGGCCCTGCACCACATCTTCCTTGCTCTTCATGCGCCCGTCTTTCAGGTAGCCGGCCAGCTCGGCGATGGCAATCGGGTAGCGGTCGGCGTAGTCGAACACCACAATGCCTTCCATGCGCGCGCGGTTCACCAGCAGGCTCAGGTAGTTGCGCGGCCCGGCGGCCGGCATGCTGTTGGCGTTGTTGTACTGGCTGATGGCGCCGCAGATGATGATGCGGGCCTTGCGCGCCAGCTTGGCCAGCACCTGGTCGAGAATTTCGCCGCCGACGTTGTCGAAGTAGATGTCCACGCCCTTGGGGCAGTGTTCCTTCAGGCCCGCGCGCACCGCGCCCTCGCCGGCCTTGTAGTCGATGCAGGCGTCGAAGCCCAGCTCGTCGACCACCCACTTGCACTTGGCTTCGCCGCCGGCGATGCCTACCACGCGGCAGCCCTTGATCTTGGCGAGCTGGCCCACGGTCTGGCCGACCGCGCCGGCCGCGCCCGACACCACCACCGTTTCGCCGGGCTTGGGCTGGCCCACGTCCATCAGGCCGAAGTAGCCGGTCATGCCGGGCATGCCGAGCACGTTGAGCCACTGGCCGATGGTGCCCACATTCAGGTCGACCTTCACCAGGCCGTTGCGCTTGACCTGGTCCTGCGCAATGACGATGTATTCCTGCACGCCGAGCGTGCCGTATACCGTGTCGCCCACCGCGAACTGCGGATTCCTCGAGGCGATGACGCGGCCGATGCCGCCGGCGCGCATCACTTCGTCGATGGCCACGGGCGGGATGTAGCTCTTGGCGTCGTTGAGCCAGCCACGCATGGCCGGGTCGAGCGACAGCGACAGCGTCTTGACCAGCACGCCGCCCTCTTCGGGCTCGCCGACGGGCTCGGTGGTGAAGCGCCAGTGTTCGCGGGTGGCCGTGCCTTCGGGGCGCTTGGCGAGGCGGACCTGGTGGTTGGTGAGAGGGCTGCTCATGATGTCTCCTTGGTTGACGGCTGGCACGCAGGCGCATCGTAGCCGCGCGCTACCGGCAGGCTGGTAGCGCAGGCGACAGCACCGCGGCGGCCCGCAAGAGGCTCCGCCCCATCGGGTGATTCACCTCGGCCACGTACTGGCCGCCGGCAAGCACGCAACTCAGCCGAGCCGCGCGATGATCTGCAGGCCCGGATGCGCATTGCGCACCGTGAGCGCGCCACCGTGCGCCTCGGCGATCAGCCGGCACAGGTACATGCCGAGGCCCACGCCACCGGTGGCGCGCGCGCGGGCGCCGTCGGTGCGATAGAAGGGCTCTGTCAGCCGCTCGAGCTGTGCCTCGTCGACACCGGGGCCGTGGTCGCGCACCTCGATCTCGACGCCCTGCTTCTGGCCGTCCAGCACTGCACGCAGCGACACGCAGGGCGGCCGGGGCGCGTCGGCGCTGTAGCGCAAGGCGTTGTCGAGCAGGTTGCGCACCAGCAGGCGAACGCGCATGCGGTCGACGCCGTGCGCCGGCAGGCCTTCGGCCAGGTCGAGGTGCACGTCCTGCGCGCCGGGCAACTCGGCCACGGTCTCGCGAATCAGCACCGCCAGGTCGACCGGCTCGCGCTGCAACGCCACGTGCGGGCTTGCCAGGCGCTCGCTTTCGAGCAGGTCGCTGATCAGGTCGCGCATCTCGTTCAGGTCGCGCAGCAGCGCCTCGCGCTCGGCCTGGCCTTCGGGCGTGTTGGGCAGCAACTCGGCATTGAGCCGGGCCCGCGTGAGCGGCGAACGCAGCTCGTGGCTCAGTGCCAGCAGCAGGCCGCGCTTGGCATCGAGCATGGCCTGGATGTCGTTGGCCATGGTGTTGATGTGCTGCGCAAGGTCGCCAAGGTCGTCGTTGCGGCGGATCGGAATGGGCTGCTTGAACTCGCCGCGGCCGAAGCGCTGTGCGCCTTCGCGAATGTCGATCAGCGGCCGCAGCAGGCGGCTCACGAAGGTATAGGCCAGTATCACCAGCAGCAGCAGCACGCAGAGCGTGGCCCACCCGGCGGTGCGCGGCGCGAACTGCCAGAGCCTGGGCGCCCAGCCGAAGATCACGCGGTGGCCATCGGCCGTGGGACGGATGAACCACCTGTCGTTGCCCTGCCGCTCCTCGTCGCGGTCGTGCATCCAGCCGCCGGGGCTGTTCATGCCGCCGGGGTTCGAGTCCCAGTTGACGGTCGGCCCGACGATGCGAATGGTGATGGGCAAGCGGTTCACCAGCGCCTGCGCGCGTGCCACGTCGGGCGGCGTGCCGAGCTCTGCGACGAGCCGGTCGGCATAGTCCACCAGCATCGGCTGCGCGGCCTCGGCCCAGCCGGTGGAAAAAGACTTCTTCATGCCCGCCATGAACACCGCCGCCATCACCAGCGCCAGCATGACGAACATCATGACCAGCCGCATGCGCAGCGACCGGCGCCAGCGGCGCTTGCCCTGCACTTTTTCGTGCCACTGCGCGTGCCACTGCTTGCGCATTTCCTCGCGGCGGCACGCCATCTCGCGCCATGCCTGGCGGTGGTCTCTGCGGCGCAGGTTCATGCGGGCTCGCTGCGCGCCACGGCCAGCGCATAGCCGGCATTGCGCAGCGTCTTGATGCAGTCCAGCGGCTCCAGTTTCTTGCGCAGGCGGCTCACCACGATGTCGACCGCGCGCGTGTACAGCTCGGCCTCGTGGCCGCGCAGCCGGTTCAGGATGTCGTCGCGGCTGAACACCTTGCCGGGCTCGGCCGCCAGCAGCGCCAGCAGCTCGAACTCGGTGCCGGTGAGCTCGACGCGCTCGCCGTGGCGCAGCACCTGGCGCCGGTCGAGGTCGATCGACAGGCCGTCGAACACGCGGTGCTGCGCGCCGCTGTTGTTGTTGCCGTTGCCATTGCCGTTCCCCGCGGGCGGCGTGTTGCGCTGGCGCCGCAGGATGGTCTGCACGCGCGCCACCAGCTCGCGCGGCTCGAAGGGCTTGGGCACGTAGTCGTCGGCGCCCAGTTCGAGGCCGACCACGCGGTCCATCACTTCGCCGCGGGCGGTGAGCATCACGATGGGAATGTCGCTTTCCTTGCGGATCTCGCGGCACAGCTCGAAGCCGTCCATCTCGGGCAGCATCACGTCGAGGATGGCCGCGTCGTAGTGGCCCGCGCGCAGCTTGGCCAGGCCTTCGCTGGGGCGCACGGCGCTTTCGAGCGTGCAGCCGAAGCGTGCGAAATAGGTGGTCAGCGGCGCGGCGAGGTGTTCGTCGTCGTCGATCAGCAGGATGCGCGGCATGGCGGGATTGTGCCTTCTGGCCAGGAAATGGCGGATGACTTCGCTCACCATCAAACCGGCCGGCATCGCACCGCCCAGGTCAGGCCCGCTGCAAGCAGGGCGAGCAACAGCGCGTGATAGATCACGTCGGGCACCGTGCGCGGGCCGATGCCCGCGACGATGGTGGCCAGGCCGACCAGCGTGCCGAGCAGCGCAAAGCCCTGCCCGAAAATCGCGGCGCGGCGTGCATCGCCCGGGCGCAGCCAGGTCTCGACCGAGGCGAGCACCAGCACCACGGCGATCACCGCTTCGGCCGTGCGGGCCTGCGCATGCGCAAAGCCCGGCACGAGCCGGCCGGCGTGCACCATGGATGCGGTGCCGAGCGCCAGCGCTTCGGTCAGCATCCAGGTGCGCGCGACCGAAGGGCGCAGCGTGCGGACGGCGCCGCTCACCACGGATCGGCCCGGCCGATGCGGCCCAGGTGCGTGAGGTTGAAGCCCGAGGCGTACTTCAGGCCGTAGCCGAGCATGCGGTCGAGCCCGATGTGGACGGACCATATCAGGCCGCCGGCCACGGCCCACGGCATCGCGGCCAGAACGCCGATGGCCAGCAACGCCACCGCACCGAGGTACGAGTGCGCGGCGTTGTACAGCGCCGCGCCCACGCGCGGACCGGCCAGGTAGCCGAGAAAGGCGAGGTCGGGCACCAGCAGCCAGAGCGCGAACACGCCCCAGCCTGCGCCGAACTGCGCGTAGGCCGCCAGCGACGCGGCCAGCACCACCGCGCCTTCGAGCCGCAGTATCGTGCGCACGCCACCGGCGGCGGCGTTGGTTTCGGTCGCGGAAGACTTCAGGCGGGAGACCCACGAAGCCGATGAAACCGACGACACCCGTGGCGCGGGCACCGGGCCGCGCCGCGGCACGTGCGCAAGTGCGGAGAACGACTCAGCCATGACGGCCCCAGCGGCGGCCGCCGCGGTCCATGAAGTCGCGCACCTTCTGTTGCTGTGCCGCGTTCAGGTTGTCGAAGAAGTCGGCCGCCGCGGCGATGACTTCGGGGCTGCCGCTGCGTACCACGGCCGCCTTCTCTTCGACGAACCGCGAGGCACCCGCCTGGTCGAGCTTGTTGCCGGCGAACAGTGCCTTGAACTGCGAGCGCGGGTCGCCCGAGCCGCCAGCGCCGCGCATCGCTTCACGCTGTGCCTGCAGCTTCTCGGCCAGCACGGTGAGCTTCTGCTTTTGCGCGGCATCGAGTTCGAGCTTGCTGCCCACGCGTTCGACCATCTTGGCGCGGAACTCGGCGCTGTCGCCGCCCCAGCCATGGCGTTGGCCGGCACAGCCGGCAATGCTGCCGGCCACGACGGCGGCGCCGGCGAAACCGAAGAGAGTGCGTTTGATCCAGTGCTTCATATCAAGTCCTTGGTGTTGTCTTGTGAGGAGAAAGCTCGATGGTGCGTTGGGCACCGGGCCAAGTCCTCTCGCCGCGGTATCGGCGTGTTTCGGTTTATTGCGGCGCGAAGGCGGCAACGAACCCGTGCCGTTTACAGGCGGCTGCTCTTGGCGTTGGCTGCCGCGGCGCGGGCGTCGACGGGGTTCTGCAGGGTCGAGATGACCTTGCTGTTCACGCGCGAGCCCGAAGACACGTTCTGGTCGGGCGCGGCCGCGGTGCGCACGGCTTCGGCGACCACGCTGGCGCGGTCGGTCGACACGGCCATGGTCTCGGCGCCGCGCGAACCGCGCACGACGTTCTGGTTCGGTGCCGATGCGGTGCGCACGGCTTCGGCGCTGACCTCGGTGCGGCTCTTGGCCGACACGAGTGCTTGCACGCCTTCATAGCTTTCGGCCTTGGCGCCGGCAGCGGCGAGCATGGCGAAGGAGCCGACGGCAACGATCTGGGTGAAGGAGAGGGAGGAAAGAGATTTCACGATGCAGGCCTTTCAGGGAGTGAATGAGGAGGCCTGATCGTGCTTGCGCACTGGTCGCAAGTCCTTTCGCCGCGGTATCGGCGTGTTTCGTTTTATTGCAGCGCTATTGCTTTCGCAGTAGTTGCCGCGATGCGCCGAAGGCGCGCTCAGCCCGCGAGCGCGGCGCCGGGGTCGTCCTGCTCGAGCACGCCCTTGGCCCAGGCTTCGAGCTTGCCGGTGTCGGCCCGCAGCACTTCCTGCTTGACCGCGAGGATGCGCGAAGGGTGCATGGAGAAGCTGCGCAGCCCCAGGCCCAGCAACAGGCGCGTGAAGGCCACGTCGCCGGCCATTTCGCCGCACACCGACACGCCCTTGCCCTGGCGCCGGCACTCGGCGATGGTGTCGGCCACCAGCTTCAACACGGCTGGGTGCGCGGGGTCGTACAGGTGCGCCACCGACTCGTCGGCCCGGTCGATGGCCAGCGTGTACTGGATCAGATCGTTGGTGCCGATGGAAAGAAAATCGAAGTGCTTGAGGAAGATGCGCAGGGTGAGCGCGGCCGCCGGTATCTCGATCATGGCGCCGAGCTTCACGTGGCCGTACACCGCGCCGCGGTTGTCGAGTTCGGCGCGCGCGAAGTCGATCAGCGAGAGCGTCTGGCGGATCTCGCTGGCGTGCGCGAGCATGGGAATCAGCAGGTGGATTTCACCGTGCGCCGCCGCGCGAAGAATGGCGCGCAGCTGCGTGAGGAACATGGCGGGGTCGGCCAGGCTCCAGCGAATGGCGCGCAGGCCGAGCGCGGGGTTCAGGTGCTCCTGCTTGTTGGCCGACTTGCTGTCGAGCGGCTTGTCGGCGCCCACGTCGATGGTGCGGATGGTGACGGGCATGCCCTGCATGCCCTCGACCGCGCGCTTGTAGGCCTGGTACTGCTCTTCCTCGTCGGGCAGGCGGGTCTGGCGTGCCGACGACTCGCGGCCCATGAAGAGAAATTCGCTGCGGAACAGGCCCACGCCCACGGCACCGGCCTTGACGGCGCCCACGGTGTCTTCGGGCATCTCGATGTTGGCGAGCAGCTCGACGCGCTGGCCGTCGAGCGTGACGGCCGGCTTGTGGCGCAGCCGTGCAAGGCGCCCGCGTTCGAGATCGCCCTGGCGCTGCTTGAAGCCGTACTCGGCCAGGATGATCGGCGAGGGGTCGATGATCATCACGCCGGCATCGCCGTCGATGATGACCCAGTCGTCCTGGCGCACCAGCTGGCTCGCGGTGCGCGCACCGACGATGGCCGGGATGTCCATGCTGCGCGCGACGATGGCGGTGTGCGAGGTGCGTCCGCCCACGTCGGTCACGAAGCCGGCGAACACGCTCTTCTTGAACTGCAGCATGTCGGCCGGCGAGAGGTCGTGCGCAATCAGCACCAGCGGCACGTCGATGCCGTCGCCCGCGGTGGGGTCGTCGTCTTCGTCGGTGTGGGCGGCGCGCTTGCGGCGCGGCGGGCTCGGCGCCAGCACGGCGGCGGTGCCCTTCATGCGGTGCAGGATGCGCTCGACCACCTGCTCGAGGTCGGCCTTGCGCTCGCGCAGGTACTCGTCCTCCATCTCGTCGAACTGGCGCGCGATGATTTCGAGCTGCGTGGTCAGCGCCCATTCGGCGTTGTACAGGCGCTCGCTGATCCAGTGCTTGACGCCGCCGCTCAAGGCTTCGTCTTGCAGGAGCATCTGGTGCACTTCAAGCAGGGCCGCAAGCTCGTGCGGCGCGTCGTTCGGGCCCATCTGCGCAACGCTGGCCTGCAGCTTGATGAGCTCGTCGGCCACCGCATTGCGCGCGGTGCGCACGCGGTCGATTTCGGTGTCGATCTCTTCGGGCTTGATGAAGTAGTGGGCCACGTCGATGCGGCTGGACACCACCAGCACCGCGCGCCCGATGGCAATGCCACGGGCGACTGGGAGGCCGTGGACTGCAAAGGTCATGGGTCTGCCTTATTCGCCTTCGCCGAACTTGTCGTCCATGAGCTGGACGATGGCGTTCATGGCTTCTTCTTCCTGCTGGCCGTTGGTTTCGAGCTCGACGGTGGAGCCCAGGCCGGCGGCCAGCATCATGACGCCCATGATGCTCTTGGCATTGATGCGGCGGTCGCCGCGCGAGAGCCACACCTCGCAGGGAAAGCTGCCTGCGAGCTTGGTCAGCTTGGCCGATGCGCGTGCGTGCAGGCCCAGCTTATTGCTGATGGTCACGGATTTCTTGATCACTGTGCTTTCTTTTTGCCTGGTTCTGGGGAGCCGCCACGGCGACTTGCATGACACCCGCGGTGCCGCCCGCAATGGCGCGCTGCACGAGCGTGTCGAGCGGTTCGTGGCGGTAGGTGACGGCGCGCAGCAGCATCGGCAGGTTGACGCCCGCCACCAGCCGCGAACGCACGCCATCGACCAGCTTCTGCGCCACGTTGCAGGGCGTGGCGCCAAACACATCGGCCAGCACCAGCACCTGCGAGCGCGGCGCATGCAGCTGCTGCGCGAGCGTGATGCGGGCGGCGGCCAGCGTTTCTTCGGGCGACACGTTGGGCAGCACGTCGAGCGCGATGACGGCCTGCTCGCAGTCGGGAAACACATGCAGCGCGCACTGCCGCAGCGCCTGCGCGAACGGTGAGTGGGCGATGATGAGAATGCTGTTCATGCGGGACGAAGGACGACGCGTCGATTATGCGGGGGCGCCCAGAGGAAGTAGATATACGACACAACGCAGCAGCCCAGAAAAACGGACATTGCCGCACGGAAGGCGGCCACCGTGTCGAGCCCGCCGCCGATGAAAAGATCGATCAGCAGGCCGATGCCCCACTGCACCACGAAGACCCCGGCGAACACCACAAGGTTGTAGGCCGACAGCGCCCGGCCCGCAAGCGCCGGAGGCAAAGCCATGGCGACCGCCGGCTGGGCCAGCGTGACCACCGTCGAGACGCACAAAAAGAAGGCCCATGCACCCGTGCCCGCTGCGGGTCCCGCTATCAAAATGGCAGCAAACACGGCCATCGCGGCGGGCAGGCACCAGGCCATGAGGCGAGCCGCCGGAATGCCGCGCTGCGCGAGCCACGGGTTGGCCACGCCCCAGAGCCAGTAGGTGCCGAGCAGCGCGATGCTGATCCAGAACAGCGCATTGGCCGCGTCGTACGGCGCGTAGCCCGCCACGCGCGTGAGCCAGGGCACGGCCCAGAGCGTCTGCATGGCGACGAAGCCGCCGTAGTTGAAGAAGCCGATGGGCGCGAGCTTGCGGAAGAAGGGGTCGCGCCACACGGCGGCGTAGCCTGCGCCGGCCGGGGCCGTGTCGGGAGCGGCATCGTCCGGCGCGTCGGCGGCCAGGTTGTGGCGCCACGCCGGCGCGGTCCACGCGATCAAGGCCATAGACACCACCACGCCCGCCGCCAGCAACCAGAACAGCGGCCGCCAGCCCAGGTACGGCATCAGCCAGTGCACCGGCAGCGTGGCGCCGACCAGGCCGAACGAACCGACCATCAGCATCCACGAGTTGCTGCGCAGTTGCATCGGCGGCGCCAGCCAGCGCCTGTAGCCGGTGAGCGGCGCCATCAGGCAGGCGCTGACGCCGATGCCCGTGAGCACGCGCGCAGCCAGCAGCAGCGAGAAATGCGTGGCCACCGAGAACAGCAGGCAACCGACCACCGCGACGCAAAGAAAACTGACGACCACGCGCTTGGGGCCATGGCGGTCGAGCCAGGTGCCCATGGGCAATTGGGTAAAGGCGAAGCCGAGGAAGTAGCCGCCCGCGAGCAGGCCGAGGTCGCGCGCCTCGAGTTCGAATTCGGCGGTGAGCGTGGGCGACAGCGTGGCCGTGATGGCGCGCACCAGCGTCGAGAGGAAATACGCGAAGGCAAAGGCCAGGAACACGGTGGCGATCTGCCGCCGCCCGACCAGCATGCCGCCGCTCATGGGAGGCGCAGGCCCTCGAAGAAGATCTTGGCGGCTTCGGGCGACGAGGGCTTGCCCAGCACGGTGGCCTGGTAGAGCGCCACGGAGCCGTCTTTCTGCGACTGGGCGAACCAGAGCACCTGGACGGGTGCGGCGCCCTGCTGTGGCGATGGCTGCGCGTCGAGGCGCAGCGGCGCGGGCACGGCGGTGGCGCGCTGCAGGGCAGCGGGCGATTCGGCTACCTGCGCCTCGGCCAGCTGGCTGCGTGTGGCGGCACGCCAGGCATTGAGCCATGCCTCGGCCTGCACGGGGCTGTTGGCGGCGGCGTGGGCAATGGCGAAGGTGGCGCCGCCGGTCTCGCAGCCGGTCATGTCGACCTTCACGGATTCGGCGCCCAACGGCAGGGCGCGGTTGGCGCGGTCGGGCTTGCAGGGCAGCAGTGCGACGAGGCCCGATTCGGCGATCGGCACTTCGCGCCAGTTGAAGGTGGGGCTGCAAGCTGCGAGCACGGCCGCCGCGGCCAGCACGAGCCAGGAATGAAGAGCGGGCAACGAGGGCGGCTGCATGGGGACGCGATTATCGGCCGCCCCGGGGCCTGCGCAGCGCCTGCCAGCACGATCCGGCGGGCGGAACTAAAATCGCGCCGCCCTTCTCTCTACGCTGCCATGAAAAAATACATCGCTGCCGCTGCCGTCGCTCTTGCATTGGCCGTCGGCGTGGGCGTGTACCTCGGCTCCGGCACCACGGCAGCGCCGGCCTCGACCTTCGTGCTGCTCGACGGCACGCAAAAGAGCACCGCCGACATGAAGGGCAAGGTCACGCTGGTCAACTTCTGGGCCACCAGCTGCGTGACCTGCGTGGGCGAGATGCCCAAGGTCATCGCAACCTACGACAAGTACAAGTCACAGGGCTACGACACGCTGGCGGTGGCCATGAGCTACGACCCGCCGAGCTATGTCGTCAATTTTGCCGAAACGCGCAAGCTGCCGTTCAAGGTGGCGATCGACAACACCGGCAGCGTGGCGCAGGCCTGGGGCGACGTGAAGCTCACGCCGACCACCTACCTGGTCAACAAGCGCGGCGAGATCGTGAAGCGCTATGTGGGCGAGCCCGACTTTGCCGAGCTGCACAAGCTGATCGAGAAGCTGCTGGCCGAAGCCTGATTCCTGGCCTCGCCCAAACGCAAAAAGGCGCTCCCGGAAGAGCGCCTTTTGTTCTTGGAGCCGGCCTGAAGCCGAAGCCGCTTACTGGTTGCGGAAGCTATCGTGGCAGGCCTTGCAGCTCGCGGCGGTCGGGCCGAACTGGGCCTTGAGCGCATCGAGGTTGCCAGCCTTGGCAGCCGTTACCAGCTTGCCGGTTTCCTCGATCAGCTTCTGCTGGCGTTCCTTGAACTTCGCGTCTTCCTTCCAGATTTCAGGCTTGGCCTTGCCGCCCTCGGTGCCGGGGCCGAAAGCCGCCCAGGGCAGCTTCGCCATGTCGGCCACGATCTCGGCATTGGCCGCGGCGGCCGCTGCGTCGTAGGGTGCGCGGCCATTGGCCATGGCGCCCAGGCGGGTGAAGTGCTGGCCCATCACGAACAACGCGCTCTGGCGGTACTTGATGGCGTCCTCGGGCTTGGCGAACTGGGCCGCGGCGGGCAGGGCCGTCGCAGCGCAGGCGGCTGCAAGGGCGAGTGAAGCAAATCGGTTCATCGTGGATTCTTCCTCGTATGTGGGGACAAAACGCCGTCGAACGCGGCGCTGCGGCCGAGTGTAGGGGCACGCCGTGTCGTGCGCATAGCAACAACCCGAAGCAGGGTGGGGCCCGGACTTTGCTAATCTGCGCCTTCCGCAGCATCGCGCCCCGCGCCCTTTTTCGATGACCGATTCCTCCGTGGCAGCCGTCCACGCGCGCTCAAGCAGCGAAGCGCGCACACGTGTCTGGGACCTGCCGACGCGCCTCTTCCACTGGGCGCTTGCCGTCGCCGTGCTCGGGCTTATCGGCACCGGCCTGAACGGCATCATGGAATGGCACTTCCGCCTCGGGTACACGGTGCTCGCCCTGCTGCTGTTCCGCCTGCTCTGGGGCTTCGTGGGCGGACGCTGGTCGCGCTTTGCGTCTTTCTTCTACGGACCCGGCTCCGTGGTGGCCTACCTGCGCGGACGGGCCCATCCAGACCACCTGATCGGCCACACGCCGCTGGGGGCGCTGTCGGTTTTCGCTGTGCTGGCCATTCTTGCGCTGCAGGTCGCCACCGGGCTGATGGCGGACGACGAAATTTCGGCCTCGGGGCCGCTCACGCGCTTCGTGTCCGGCGAGGTGGTGAGCTTTGCCACGGGTTGGCACAAGGCGCAGGGCAAGTGGATCGTGATTGCGCTCGCCAGCCTGCATGTGCTGGCCGTGCTGTTCTATGTGCTCGTGAAGCGGCATCGCCTGGTGCGGCCGATGGTGACGGGCGACAAGCAGGTCTCGGCCGCGAACGGAAATGTTGCGCCGAGCCGTGACGATGCGGCATCGCGCTGGCTGGCGCTGGTGCTGTTCGTGCTGTGCGCGGGCGTGGCTTACTGGGTGGCGTCGTTGCGCTTATGAGCTCTTCCGTTTCACGTCCCCTGCCGCTGTCGGACATGCCGGCCGTCGTGCTGCTCACGCCTGAAGAGGCCCACGAAATCGATGCCACGCGCGCGATCTTCCGCGACTATGCGGCGTCGCTGGGCATCGACCTGGACTTCCAGGATTTCGACGGTGAATTGGCCGAGCTGCCCGGCGAATACGCCGAGCCGCGCGGGCACCTGCTGCTGGCGCTGGTCGATCCGGCCAACGTCAAGGAGGAAGCCGGCCGCCGCTCCCCGACGCTGCGGCGCGCCGACGGCACGCTGGCGCACATTGCGGGCTGCTGCGCGTTGCGCCCGCTCGACAGCGTCGACTACGCCAATGCGGCGGAAATGAAGCGGCTGTACGTTCGCCCCGGTTTTCGCGGGCTGGGCCTGGGCCGCCAGTTGGCCGAGGCCACGCTCGATGCCGCCCGCGGCGCGGGCTATGCCTGCGTGCTGCTCGACACGCTCGACGACATGGAGTCCGCGCGGGCACTCTACGAAGACCTGGGCTTCGCGGAAGTGCCGCCCTACTATCACAACCCCGTTGCCGGGGCGCACTACCTGAAGGTAGAGCTCTAGGCTCGCTCAGCCGCGAGCCTGGGCCAGCAGCGTCTCGGCGTTGCTGACTTCGAACTTGCCCGGTGCTTCGACGTTGAGCGTCGCGACCTTGCCGTCTTTCACGAGCATCGAGTAGCGGTTGCTGCGCAGGCCCATGCCGCGGCCGTTCAGGTCGAGCGTGAGGCCGGTGGCCTTGGCGAAATCGGCGCTGCCGTCGGCCAGCATGCGCACCTTGGTGCCAGTCTTCTGGTCGCGTGCCCAGGCGCCCATCACGAACGCGTCGTTCACGCTCACGCACCAGATCTCGTCCACGCCGGCGGCCTTGAAGTCGTCGAAATGCTGCACGTAGCCCGGCACATGCTTGGCCGAGCAGGTGGGCGTGAAAGCGCCCGGCAGTGCGAACAGCGCGATGGTCTTGCCGGCCGTTGCCTTGGCCACGTCCACGGGGTTCGGACCGATGCTGCAGCCTTCGCCCTCGACTTCGGAATATTCCTGCAGGGTGGCCGAAGGAAGGGTGTCACCGACTTTGATCATTGATTTGCTCCTGAAAAAGAAAAACGGCCCACATTGTGGGCCGTTTCCGGTTGAGTCGTACGACTCGAAGATCAGACCAGCACGGCCTTCTCGACCAAGCGGGTCACAACCCAGTTCTTGGTCTTCGAGATCGGACGGCTTTCCGTGATCTCGATGGTGTCACCCAGCTTGTACTCGCCCTTTTCGTCATGGGCGTGGTACTTGCTCGTCTTGGCCACGATCTTGCCGTAGAGCTCGTGCTTCACACGGCGCTCGACCAGCACGGTCACGGTCTTGGCACGCTTGTCGCTGACCACCTTGCCGATCAAGGTGCGCTTGAGGGATTTTTTAGCTTCCGTCATGTTCACTCCTTACTTGGCGGCTTGGGTTTCTTGCTGCTTCTGCGCAAGAATGGTCTTGGCGCGCGCGATGTCGCGGCGCGTCACGCGCAGCGTCGAGGTGTTCGACAGCTGTTGCGTGGCTTTCTGCATGCGCAGACCGAAATGGGCCTTTTGCAGTTCCTTGACTTCAGCTTGCAGGCCTGCGACGTCCTTCGTGCGCAGGGTTGCAGCCTTGGTCACCTTGGCCGGAGCCGCGGTTTCTTTTTTCTTACGTGTTGCCATGGATGTTCTCCTCTCAGGCGCCGAGCTGGCGAGCGACGAAAGTCGTGCGCAGCGGAAGCTTGGCGGCGGCCAGGCGGAACGCTTCGCGGGCGAGTTCTTCGGGCACGCCGACGATCTCGAACACGATCTTGCCAGGCTGAATTTCAGCGACGTAGTACTCGGGGTTGCCCTTGCCGTTACCCATCCGAACTTCGGCGGGCTTGGTCGAGATTGGCTTGTCCGGGAACACGCGGATCCAGATACGGCCACCGCGCTTCACGTGACGCGAAATTGCGCGGCGAGCGGCTTCGATCTGGCGTGCCGTGAGGCGACCGCGGTCGGTGCATTTGAGACCGAAGTCACCGAAGGCAACCGAGTTACCCCGGGTTGCGATGCCGGTGTTGCGGCCCTTTTGTTCCTTGCGGAACTTTCTGCGTGCAGGTTGCAGCATTTTTAATACTCCGTAGTTCTAAGACCGATCACTCGGTCTTGGCACCGTCAGCTGCTGCAGCTGGCGCGGCTTTGCGGACGCGCTTAACGGCGGGTTTCGAGTCTGCACCCGGTGCAGCCGGAGCTCCACCAGTCGCTTCTGCGGGCTTGTCGCTGCCATCGGCCGGTGCGGTGTTGCCACCGATCGGGCCACGGCCACCGGCACGAGGGCCAGGACCACGGCGGTCGCCACCCGGACGGTCGCCACCAGGGCGGCCATCGCGGCGGGGACCACGCGGACGACGCTCGTCGTCCGGACGCGGCGTTTCGACGGCCGGCAGGTCGTTACGACCCAGCGTGTCGCCCTTGTAAACCCAGACCTTGACGCCGATGACGCCGTACGTGGTCTTGGCTTCCGAGGTGCCGTAGTCGATGTCGGCGCGCAGGGTGTGAAGCGGCACGCGACCTTCGCGATACCACTCGCAACGAGCGATTTCGATGCCGTTCAGGCGCCCCGACGACATGATCTTGATGCCCAGGGCCCCCAGACGCATGGCGTTTTGCATGGCGCGCTTCATGGCGCGGCGGAACATGATCCGCTTCTCGAGCTGCTGCGTGATGCTGTCGGCGATCAGTTGCGCATCGATTTCAGGCTTGCGCACTTCTTCGATGTTGACTGCAACCGGCACGCCGAGCTGCTTGCCCAGTTCGCGCTTGAGGTTCTCGATGTCTTCGCCCTTCTTGCCGATCACGACGCCCGGACGTGCCGAGTAGATCGTGATGCGTGCGTTCTTGGCGGGACGTTCGATCATGACGCGCGAGACCGAAGCGTTCTTCAGCTTCTTCTTCAGGTATTCGCGAACCTTGATGTCTTCGGCCAGCATGCCCGCGAAATCGCGGTCGCTTGCGTACCAGCGGCTGGACCAGTTACGGGTAACCGCAAGGCGGAACCCGGTTGGGTGGATTTTCTGTCCCATATTTCTTCCAGGCCTTCTTAGTTGCCAACCGTCACGTACACATGGCACGTGGGCTTGCTGATGCGATTGCCGCGACCCTTGGCCCGCGCGGTGAAGCGCTTGAGCGTTGCACCTTGCTCGACGTAGATGGTCTTGACCTTCAGCTCGTCGATGTCGGCACCGTCGTTGTGCTCGGCGTTGGCGATTGCCGACTCGAGCACCTTCTTGATGATCACAGCGGCCTTTTTCTGCGTGAATTGCAGAACGTTGAGCGCTTGATCAACCTTCTTGCCGCGGATCAGGTCAGCGACCAGACGGCCCTTGTCGACCGACAGGCGGACACCGCGGAGGACTGCACGTGTTTCAGACATGGTCGTTCCTTACTTCTTCTGGACTTTTTTGTCCGCGGGGTGCCCCTTGAACGTGCGCGTGAGCGCAAATTCGCCGAGCTTGTGGCCGACCATCTGGTCGGTGATGTACACAGGCACGTGTTGCTTGCCGTTGTGCACAGCGATGGTCAGACCGATGAACTCGGGCAGAACCATCGAGCGGCGCGACCAGGTCTTGATCGGCTTCTTGTCCTTGGTCGTCACGGCCTTGTCGGCCTTGGCCACCAGGTGGTGGTCGACGAAAGGACCCTTTTTGAGAGAGCGAGTCATTGGCTATCCCTTACTTCTTGCGACGCGACACGATGAAGACCTGCGTGCGCTTGTTGTTACGGGTGCGATAGCCCTTGGTCAGGTTGCCCCATGGGTCGACAGGATGGCGGCCTTCGCCAGTCTTGCCTTCGCCGCCACCGTGCGGGTGGTCGACCGGGTTCATCACGACGCCGCGGACGGTCGGGCGAATGCCCTTCCAGCGCTTGGCGCCTGCCTTGCCGAGCTGGCGCAGGCTGTGTTCTTCGTTGGCCACTTCGCCGATGGTTGCGCGGCATTCGATGTGGATGCGACGCACCTCACCCGAACGCATGCGGACCTGGGCGTAGACGCCTTCGCGAGCCAGCAGCGTAGCCGACGTGCCGGCCGAACGCGCGATCTGCGCGCCCTTGCCGGGTTGCAGTTCGATGCAGTGGATCGTCGAGCCGACCGGAATGTTGCGGATCGGCAGGGTGTTGCCGGCGCGGATCGGGGCTTCGGCGCCCGACAGCAGCGTTGCACCAGCTTCAAGACCGCGCGGGGCGATGATGTAGCGGCGCTCGCCGTCGGCGTAGCAGACCAGAGCGATGTGGGCGGTACGGTTCGGGTCGTATTCGATGCGTTCGACCTTGGCCGGGATGCCGTCCTTGTTGCGCACGAAGTCGACAACACGGTAGTGGTGCTTGGAACCACCGCCACGGTGACGGATCGTGATGTGACCGTTGTTGTTACGGCCGGCCTTCTGGAACTGGGGTTCCAGCAGGGCTGCGTGAGGAGCACCCTTGTGCAGGTGGTCACGCGAAATCTTCACCGCGCCGCGTTGGCCCGGCGAAGTGGGTTTCATCTTGATGACGGCCATGATTAAGCGCCTTCCCCGACGAGGTTGAGCTCTTGACCGGGCTTCAGGGTCACATAGGCCTTGCGAACGTTGTCGCGGCGGCCGATGGACTTGCCAAAGCGCTTGGTCTTGCCCTTGGTGTTGAGCACCGACACGCCCTGGACTTCGACCTTGAACATCAGTTCGACAGCGGCCTTGATCTCGGGCTTGGTGGCGTCTTGCAGCACTTTGAAAGTGACAGCGTTCGACTTTTCGCCAACCATCGTTGCCTTTTCGGACACGATCGGGGCGACCAGCACCGCCATCAGGCGGCCTTCTTCGAACGTACGTTCAGCGGCGGTAGGGTTCACGCGGCTCATGCGAACATCTCCTTGAGCTTGTCGACGGCACCCTTGGTGACCAGCACCTTCTTGTAGTGAACCAGCGACACCGGATCGGCGTAACGGGGTTCGACCACGAGGATGTTGACCAGATTGCGCGAGGCAAGGTACAGGTTTTCGTCGACTTCTTCGGCGATCACGAGCACGGACTCGAGATTCATTGCCTTGAAACGGGCTGCCAGCGGCTTCGTCTTGGGCGAATCCACGGTCAGCGAATCCACCACGGCCAGACGGCCTTCGCGAGCGAGCTGCGAGAAGATGGCGGCCATGCCGGCGCGGTACATCTTCTTGTTGATCTTCTGCGAGAAGTTTTCGTCAGGCATGTTCGGGAAAATACGACCACCCCCGCGCCACAGCGGCGAGGACGTCATACCGGCACGGGCGCGGCCCGTTCCCTTTTGCTTGAAAGGCTTCTTGGTCGAGTGCTTGACCTGTTCGCGGTCCTTCTGGGCGCGCGTGCCTTGGCGGGCGTTGGCCTGGAATGCAACGACGATCTGGTGAACCAGGTCTTCGTTGTAGTCACGGCCGAACACGGTCTCGGGGGCGTCGTACTTCGACGCGGCCTGGCCTTGTTCGTTCAGGAGTTCGAGTTGCATTACTTCGCTCCTTCAGCCGCTTGCGGCTTGGCCTTGATGGCGGGACGCACGGTGACGAAGCCACCCTTCGAACCCGGGATCGCGCCCTTGATGAGCAGCAGTTGACGCGCTTCGTCGATGCGGAACACATCGAGGTTTTGCGTGGTCTTGGTCACATCGCCGAGGTGACCCGTCATGCGCTTGCCGGGGAACACGCGACCGGGGTCTTGTGCCATGCCGATCGAGCCGGGAACGTTGTGCGAACGGCTGTTACCGTGCGACGCGCGTTGCGAGCTCATGTTGTGGCGCTTGATCGTGCCTGCGAAGCCCTTGCCGATGGAGGTGCCTTGCACGTCCACCTTCTGGCCCACGGAAAACACGCTGCTGGCCGTGATCACGCCGCCAGCCTTGTGCTGACCTGCGGTATCTGCGGTAACGCGGAATTCCTGGATGATTTCGCCAGCTTCGACACCTGCCTTGGCAAGGTGGCCAGCTTCGGGCTTGGTCACGCGCGATGCTTTGCGCGAACCAAACGTCACCTGCAGGGCGACGTAGCCATCGGTCTCTTGGGACTTGATCTGGGTCACACGGTTGTTGGACACATCCACCACCGTGACAGGAACTGCGTCCCCGTCATCGGTGAAGAGACGCATCATCCCCACCTTGCGGCCCAGCAACCCGAGGGAGTTGCTCAGACTCATTTGTTTTCTCCAAAAATGGAAACTCCCTTCGCCGCTGCCACTTCAATTGGCGACAGCGTTTGGCCGGCTTCCCGAAAGTGCACGGCCTGCGAAAGAAGGTTGATAAATCTCTGTCCGAACCACATCCATGCGGACGCAACAAGGGCAGAGCCAGCGATTATAGCCCGCTTGCCGCGCAGGGCGCAAGGGGCCTGTTCAGGCTGGATTTCAGAGGCTTTTCAGCCTCTTTTGCCTATTTGGCAGGCATCGAAATGATGTTTTCCCCGTCCGGCGTCGACTTGATGACGCCGCTCGCCTTCAGGGCGGGCGTTGCCGAACCCGCCTGGATGGGGATGGAAATGGCACTCGTGGCGCTGCCCTGCGTGATGAATACATTCAAGTAGGCAAGGCCCTCGCCCTCGCTCACCACGGAGACGTTCGCGGTAGTGCGCTTGCCGGTGGGCAGCGTCAGCGTGCTGTTGCCCGAAAGCGTGAGACCGGCATCGGTGGCCAGCCGGACTGTCGCGCCATCCGGGTGGCTCACGCCGTCGAATTGCAGCACGACGGTGGTCGCCTTGCCGGCCTGCGGCGTGGTTTCGAGCTGGTAGCGCAAGGTGACGCCGGAGTCGTTGGGCTTCCTGGCGGCCACGGTCATGGGGGCCGCGCGCTGCGCTGCCGAATGCTTGGCGCTACGCGGGGCCGGCACGCCGTCAGCCGCGGCCGGCACCGAAAGTGCGGCCAGCGCAAGCCATGCCAACGCCATCGTCGAGTGGGAACGGATGTTCATGGCTGGCCTTCCTATTGAACGAGAACGCTGAAGCATCTGGGCGCTGGAGGATTGCTGAGGTCCGCAATGGGCGCCACATCCCTTACTGCAAGAACGTAGTCGCCCGCCCCCAGGCTGACCTTGTTGCTCGACCGGGTAACCACGCCCGCCCTGAAGATGTCGAAATCAGGAACACCGGCCACACCCGAGTTGTTGGTGACCGAGAACTGGTAGTCACGATTGGCAGGTGCCGTGAACCGGAGATAGGCGATGTTGCCCAGCTTGTTGATCGCGCCGGCGACGTTGGAAATACAAGCGTTCACCGCCGAGCCGCCCGCCGTCACCACCCCATACATAGGCGACAGGTTGGGAACAGGAGGCGAGGCTTGATCGGTGTTCGACTCTCCAGCCCCATAGGCGTCGCTGGAGGTGATGCCCTGCCCCGCGAGCAAAGCCGTCAAGGTCGCCGCGCTCCCTGGCGCGGTCGCATTGAATGCGGCGGCGAAGGGATGGATCGACGTGACGGGCGCGCCGCTGCGGAACGCAAAACTCGTCATCGCGTCGTGAATGGGCTTGAAGCCGATCTGTTGATTCAGGTTCCAGAAAATCGACTGGATCGACGTTTCCCGAAACCAGCCCGGGTTGGTCGGCGGCCCGACCGTCAGATCCAGGTTGGTACCCAAAGCCTGCCGAACCCCTTTCGAATCCACATAGTTGCGCCGGTTGAGTGCGATGCCCGACCAGGCATTGCCCCAGCCTTCGGAGAAGGCCAGCCGCCGGTCGACGCGATCGTCCCCGGAGTGATCGCCGCCAGGCGAATCGTCACGGCTGAAGGACGACTGGTAGTAGTGCCCCCATTCGTGCGCAATCACAGGCGCATCGAACTCGTCGGTGTCGACGTCTTCCTTGCCCAGCACGTAGATCTCGCGGCCCGTGCTGCGCGGGAAAAAGAAGGTGGTCCCGATCTGGCCCGCCGCCAGATTGCCGGAGGCCGGTGCGTTGTTCGGGCTCCAGAACACGCGCAACGGCGGAAACACCGTGGCTGGCGCGACCGACAGCACCTTCTGCATGGCCGTGTAGACCGTGTCGAGAATCGCAAAGGGGGCGGCCACGCGCTGCGAGGCGTATTTGGAGCCGTCCCAGCCGGTTCCGGCGCGGAGGTCGTGCGTCGATGCGATCACGCCCGACGAGAACGCCGCTGACTGCATGGAATACAGGGCGTTCGCCTGGGTGTTGTCGCGCACGCTGACATCCCAGCTCGTACCGGAGCCTGCGTAAGTCAGTTGCGCCCGCACGCGCACGAAGACGTTCGTATTCGCCGGCACGGCCAGCGAATACGCACCGTTTTCGCCGGTGGTCGCAACGGCGAGTTGCGCGGAAGAAGCGGCGTCGACCGCTTCCACCATGGCGCCGCGCACCGGCTTGACTGCCGTCCCGCCATACACCAGGGATCCGTTCGGATTCGGGACAAATTCGTAGGTCGCTGTGCCACTGACGGTTACCGGAACTCCCGCCACGGGAGGAAGAATGGGGAACCCACCACCGCCTCCTCCGCCCCCACCACCGCAGCCCGCGAGCAGCAACGCGGCAATAGACGCCGCTGCGAATGCAAAAGAGAACTTGTGGTTCATAGCGTGTGCTGCCCTCGTTTCAGCTCCGGCCGATTTACCGAAAAGTGCCGGTGCGCGAGGATGCCACAGCCACCCCGAAAAGCACAAAGCCCGCCGGCATTTCTGCTGGCGGGCTTTGTGTCAAAACGCGACGCGAGGCTGAATTACTGCAGCTTGATCTCGACGTCCACGCCAGCCGGCAGGTCGAGCTTCATCAGCGCGTCCACGGTCTTGTCGGTCGGGTCGACGATGTCCATCAGGCGCTGGTGCGTGCGAATTTCCAGCTGGTCGCGCGACGTCTTGTTGACGTGCGGCGAACGCAGGATGTCGAAACGCTTCATGCGGGTCGGCAGGGGCACGGGGCCCTTGACGATCGCGCCGGTGCGCTTGGCGGTGTCAACGATTTCTGCAGCCGATTGGTCGATCAGCTTGTAGTCGAACGCCTTCAGGCGGATGCGGATTTTTTGCTTGGTAGCCATGGTGATTCCTTTGCGTCCGGCTTAGATGTCGAGGATCTT
>NZ_QAJK01000055.1 GCF_003852515.1 Variovorax sp. KBW07
GTCAGTCGCACAAGCCCTGAATGAACCCGTCCCCGAACGCAAGCGCCCGTACCGAAAACTAGACAGCCCGCTTGTGCCGCTCGATACAAACGTCAAGCGTTTCAGCACCAGAGCGCTGCCACCAGTCGAGGTTCGAAAAGATCTCGACCTCGCTGAAGCCGGCAAAACCCGCGTCTTCCACCCACCCGCGAATCTTCTTCAACTCGACCACGCCGTCACCCATCATCCCGCGATCGCTCAGCAGGTCGCGCGTCGGAGTCAGCCAGTCGCAGACGTGATACGCCAGCAGCCGTTCACGCCCGGCGCGGGCGATCTGCTGCTGCAGCTTCGGGTCCCACCACACGTGATAGATGTCCAGCGCCACGCCCAGCATGCCGCTCTTGCCTGCGTCGAGTTCGTCGCACACGTCCAGCGCATGTTCCAGCGTGTTGATGCATGCGCGGTCGGCCGCCTGCATCGGGTGCAACGGCTCGATGGCCAGCGGCATGCCGACTTCGCGGGCGTATTCCAGCGATGCCGCGATGCCGTCGCGCACTTCGCCGCGTGCACGGGCGATGTCCTTGTAGGCCGGCTTGCCTTCCAGCGCGCCTGGCAGCGCGCCGACCACCAGCACCACGCAGGGCGCGTTCAGCGTCTTCGCTTCGTCGATGGCACGGCGGTTGTCGTCCAGGGCGACTTTCAGGCCCGGTGCGTCGGCCGCCGGGAAGAAGCCGCCGCGGCAGTAGCCCGAGAGGCCGATGCCGTGCGCCTTCAGCTGCCTGGCCACCTTGTCGAGCCCGACCGCCGCCACCTGGTCGCGCCAGGGGCTGATCGCGCGGATGCCGCGTTCGGCGCATTGGTCGATGATGCGGTCGAGCGGCACTTCGGCGCCCAGTTGCTTGCGCACCGTGGCGGTGTTGATCGACAGCCAGTCGTGGTTCTGCGAGAAGTCGCGCATGCGTGCTCTCAGTCTTCCACGCCGTGCAGCGCCAGCAGCGTCTTCATGCGCCGCACCGCCAGCTCCGGCTGCTCCAGCAGGTTGGCCGCATCGGCCAGCCGGAACAGTTCGGCGAAGTGCTGCAGCGAACGCGTGCTCTGCTGGCCGCCCACCATCGTGAAGTGCTTCTGGTGGCCGTTGAGCCAGGCCATGAACACCACGCCCGTCTTGTAGAAGCGCGTGGGCGCCGCGAAGATGTGGCGCGACAGCGGCACCGTCGGGCCGAGGATGGCGTGGAACTTCTCGGTGTTGCCCTGGGCCAGCGCGCCCAATGCGGCGCTCGCGGCGGGCGCGATGGCGTCGAAGATGCCCAGCAGCGCGTCGCTCTTGCCGTGCATCGGCTCGCTGCCGAAACCGTCGCCGGCAATCAGCTCTGCGTAGTTGAAGTCATCGCCTGTGTACATGCGAACGCCCGTCGGAAGACGGCGCCGCATCGCGATTTCCTTGTCCTTGTCGAGCAGCGAAATCTTGATGCCGTCGACCTTGTCCGGGTGCGCCGCGATGATGCCGAGCGCGGTGTCCATGGCCGCATCGACATCCTTCGTGCCCCAGTAGCCCGCGAGTGCGGGGTCGAACATGTCGCCCAGCCAGTGCAGCACCACGGGCTGCTTCGCCTGGCTCAGGATGCGGTCGTACACGCGCTCGTAGTCGGCGGGGCTTTTTGCCACGCGGGCCAGTGCGCGGCTGGCCATCACGATCAGCTTGCCGCCCAGCGCCTCGATGGCGGCCATCTGCTCTTCGTAGCCGCGGATCACGTCGTCGACGGTCTTCACGTCGTCGAGCTCCAGGTGGTCGGTGCCGCAGCCCGAAGCCACCAGCGCACCGGGCACGTCCTTGGCGGCATCGAGCGAGCGGCGGATCAGCTCCAGCGATGTGGGCCAGTCCAGGCCCATGCCGCGCTGCGCGGTGTCCATGGCCTCGGCCACGCCCAGGCCCAACGAGAACAGGTGGCGGCGGTAGGCGATGGTGGTGTCCCAGTCGACCGCGCATTGCAGCCACGGGTCGATGGCGGCGAGCGGGTCGGCCACGACGTGCGCGGCCGAGTAGGCGATGCGGTTGAACTTGACGCCCGCATCGGGCTTGACCGGCGCGGTGCCGCGCAGGGCGTAGGGCGCGAGCGCGCCGCTCGCGGTGGGGAGGGTCAGCGAAAGAGCCATGGCTGCCTGCTCTTCCTCAGACCTTCAGCGCGGGCACGTCGACCCAGCGCCGGTCTTTCCACGACTCGAGCGCGGCCTCGACCAGCTGCACGCCCTTGGCACCTTCGGGCAGCGTCCACTTGTAGGGCTCGTTCTCGACCACGTGGCGAATGAAGTGCTCCCACTGGATCTTGAAGCCGTTGTCGTAGACCTGCGAGTCCGGAATTTCCTGCCACTGGTCGAAGAAATTCATCATCTGCTTCTCGTCGGGGTTCCACACCGGGCGCGGCGTGGCCACGCGCGACTGGGCGCGGCAGCTCGACAGGCCGGCAACGGCGGAGCCATCGGTGCCATCGACGTGGAAGGTCACGAGGTCGTCGCGGCGCACGCGCGTGACCCAGCTCATGTTGATCTGCGCGATGACCGGCTCGCCGTTGTGGCCCGTCAGTTCGCAGGTGGCGTAGGCCGCGTCGTCGGCGGTGGCCTCGTACGGCTTGCCGGCTTCGTCCCAGCGCTTGGGAATGTGGGTGGCGCCAATGCACGAGACCGACTTCACCTCGCCGAACAGGTTGTCCAGCACGTAGCGCCAGTGGCACATCATGTCCAGGATCATGCCGCCGCCGTCTTCCTTGCGGTAGTTCCAGCTGGGGCGCTGGATGGGCTGCAGGTCACCCTCGAACACCCAGTAGCCGAACTCCAGGCGCACGCTGAGCATGCGGCCGAAGAAGCCGGCGCGGCGCAGCATGTCGAGCTTGCGCAGGCCGGGCAGGAACAGCTTGTCTTGCACCGCGCCGTGCTTCAGGCCCGAGCCTTCGGCCAGGCGGGCGATTTCGACGGCTTCGTTCAGGTTGGTTGCAATCGGCTTCTCGCAGTAGACATGCTTGCCGGCGCGGATGGCCTTGGCCAGCAGCGTGGGGCGCATCTGCGTGGTGCCGGCGTCGAAGAAGATGGTGTCTTCCTTGTTCTCCAGCGCCTTGTCGAGGTCGGTGCCCCAGCGCGAGATGTTGTGGGCCTTGGCGAGCGCTTCCATCTTCTCGGCATTGCGGCCGATGAGGATCGGGTCGGGCATGACCTTGTCGCCGTTCGACAGCGTCACGCCGCCTTGCGCACGAATCGCGCAGATGGAGCGGATCAGATGCTGGTTCATGCCCATGCGGCCGGTGACGCCGTGCATGATGATTCCGAGACGTTGGGTGGCCATCGTTTTCTTCCTTGAGATGCGAGAGAGAGACAGAGAGAGGAATCGAAGCGGTGCTTCAGTAGACGGAACGCATGGCGTCCCACGAAATGCCGGCGCCGGGTTTGCCGGTGGCAAAGCCGGGCGCGGTGGCAAGCGAGGACAGGTCGAGCTGTCCATCGCGGATGGCGAGGCGCACTGCGCCGTCGCTCAGTTCGTACAGGCCCGGATGGGCACGCAGCAGCGCCTGCTGCTCGGCCTCGGGCGCGGCCGCAAGGCCGTTGACGTAGTGATGGCCGTTGCGCTCCACATGCGAGAGCCCGAGCCAGGCGACCAGTGCCAGGTCTTGCTGCACGCCGATGCCGGCCTGCATGGTCAGGTCTTCGCCCGAGAGGAAATAGCGCGAGGTGTTTGCCGCCGCGTTCCACTGCGCGCAGCGCGCCGCGTTGACGACCGACTTGTAGAAGCCCTTGCAGCTCTTGCTCGACACGCCGGTGTAGCCCAGCGCACGGGCCTGCACGAAGGCGTCGAGCGTGGCGTCCGATTCGTCGATGAGCAGGGGAATGCGCTTGCCCAGTGCGGACACGTCGCGCTGCAGGGCCGCGTCGCGGCGGATCGGCTGTTCGACGAAGACGGTCTTCTGCGCCAGCTTCCACAGCACGGGCGTGGACAGCATGCGGTCCAGGAAGACGGCGAATTCATCGGCATCGGCGTACTGCTCGTTGCCATCCAGCGTGACCAGCTGGGCGTGGCCGTCGATCACGTGGGCGATGCGCTGGAGCCGGTCGATGTCTTGCGCGGTGTTCCCGCAGAGCTTCAGCTTGAAGTGCGTGAGGCCGTAGCGGCGCACGGCTGCGGCCAGCGTGGCGGGCATGCCGTCAGCGGGCGCGTCGGGCAGCGCATCGCCGTCGTCGATGGCATCGGCCAGGCCGACGGTGTGGCGCGCCGCGATGCGCGCGCGCGGTGAGTGGCTGGCCAGGAACGCGGGCATGTCGAAACCGCCAAGGTCGTCGGCCAGGCCGCTGCCGGCGATGTCGATGCCGCTCAGGTTGCCGCTCATCGCCGTGGCAAAGCCCACGCCGGCATGCAGGCACAGCGCATCGAGCAGCGCGCGGTCGATCAGCGCGGGGCCATAGCTCGCCACCAGCGGCTGCAGGCCCTTGGCCTTGGCGCGCGCCTGCAGCGCGGCGTAGTTCGAGGCGAAGTGGGTCCACGCGGTCTGCGCATCGGGCTCGGCGGTGTAGGCCTCGCGCGCATCGCGCAGGGCGAATCGCAACTGCTCGAAGTTCTGCTCATGGGTGAGCGCCGGGTTCTTGTCGAACCACTTGGGCACCATCATTTCCGCCGCGCAGCCTTCGGCCGTGCGCCCGTCCGCCGTGCGGATGCGGGCCTTCACGTAGACCTGCGGGCAGGCCGTGACGGTGGCTGCGCCGAAGCGGAACGGCAGCCGCAGCGTGACGTTGCGCTCGGCGAAGCGAATCTCTTCGACGTGAAAGCGGGTGGCATCCATGGGGCGCTTTCAGTGGTCCAGGATGCCCTGCGAGAAGAAGTGCGCGCGCACGAGCTTCGTGTACGCGCCGAACTCGGCCGAAGCCATCATGTCGAGCGTGCGCGGGCGCGGCAGCTCGATGTCGTACACCGCCGCGATGGAGCCAGGCCGCTCGCTCATGACGATCACGCGGTCCGACAGGAAGATGGCTTCGGGAATGCTGTGGGTGATGAGCATCACGGTCTTCTTGGAGGCCATCCAGATGCGCTGCAGCTCGAGGTTCATCTTCTCGCGCGTCATTGCGTCGAGCGCGCCGAAGGGCTCGTCCATCAGCAGCACGGACGGATCGTGCAGCAGCGCGCGGCAGATCGATGCGCGTTGCTGCATGCCGCCCGACAGCTGCCACGGGTATTTGCCCTCGAAGCCTTTCAGGCCGGCCATGGCCATCAGTTCGCGTGCCCGTGCTTGCGACGCGGCCTTGGGCATGTGGCGCATTTCCGCCTGCAGCAGGATGTTGTCTTCCACGCTGCGCCAGGGCAGCAGCACGGCGCTCTGGAACACGATGCCCACGTCTTTCTGCGGACCGTCGATGGGCTTGCCTGCCAGCGTGAGGCTGCCGCCGCTGATGGGCAGCAGGCCCGCCACCATCTTGAGCAGCGTGCTCTTGCCGCAGCCCGACGGGCCGACGACCGAGACGAACTCGCCTTCGCGGATGGCGAAATCGAGCGGCTTGAGCGACTCGACCGGGCCGTCCTTGCTCTTGTACGTTTTCGAGACGCCGCGCGCTTCGATCAGGTTGACTTGGGACATGGAGTGCGTGAAAGGTGGCAGCAGCGAGCGCGCGGATTCTTCGGGAGCGATCAGGAGATCAGAGCGATGAGGCGATCAGTTCGGCAGGAAGTCGAGCGTGACGTAGTCCTCGGGCTTGCCACGCGTGGAGGCGTCCATGCCGCCGTACTGCACCAGCAGGTCGAGCGAGTCGCTGACGTTCTTCATGGTCACGCGGTAGGGGCGCTGGTTGGCCGTTTCCTTGGTGTGATACAGCGCCACGCTCTGCTTCATGCCGACGATCAGCGTGTCGCGCACGCCGGCCTTGGGGTTGGCCTTGAGCATGTCGTCGACGGCGGCGTCGGGGCTCTTCTCGGCGGCTTCGGCGGCCTTGGTCGAGGCGCGCATGAAGCGCTTCACCAGGTCGGGGTTCTCGGTCAGCAGGTTCTTGTTGGTGATGATCCCGGAGCTGATCTGGTTGACGCCCGAGTCGGCGAAGCGGATCGGCGTCACGGGCTTGCCGGTGGCGTCCTGCAGCTTGATGGCCTGGTCCATCACGTAGCCCAGCAGCAGGTCGGCCTGGCCGTTGGTGACGGCATTGAGCTTGGTCTGGCCGTCGCCCGAGACGATCTTCACCTGGTCGGGCTTGATGTTGTTGACCTTCAGGAACAGCGGCCACATCTGCGACATCGAATCGCCGGGCGTCACGGCCACGGTCTTGCCGATGATGTCCTTGGGCGTCTTGATGTTCTTCTCGGTGAAGCCCATGACCGACATCGGGCTCACCTGGAACAGCACACCTGTCGACTTGAGCGGCGCGCCCTTGGCGGCGGCCTTGATCATGGTGGTGACGTCGATGTAGCCGAAGGTGGCCGATTTGGCGGCCACCGCCTGCGCGGTGACGGCGGAGCCGCGGCCTTCCTGGATGTCGAGGTCGATGCCTTCCTCGGCATAGAAGCCTTTTTCCTTGCCGAGGAAGAAGGGCGCGTGCTCGCTGTACAGGTACCAGTTGAGCATCAGCGTGACCTTGTCCTTGGGCTTGTCGCCCTGGGCATGGGCGGGCGCAACGGCAAGGGCAGTGAGTGCCGCAACGGCCGAGATGGCGAGCAGCGAGGGAAGCAGTTTCTTCATGGTCTTGTCTCCGGGAGTTTTGTTGATATGCAGAAGGAACCAGGAACTCAGTGCACGTGGCGCTGCGAGGCGTGCCACGGAATCATCACGCGCTCGACCAGGTCGACCGCGACAAAAAGGATCACGCCGATGCTCGACAGCACCACCAGCGCAGCGAACATCAGCGGCAGGTCGAAGTTGCCGTTGGCCACTTGCAGCACATAGCCGATGCCCGAGTTGGAGCCGACGAATTCACCGACCACCGCGCCCACCACGGCCAGCGTGACCGACACCTTCAGGCCGCTGAAGATCTGTGGCAGGGCCTGCGGCAGGCTGATCTTGAAGAAGGTCTGCAGGCGGCTCGCGCCCATCGAGCGCGACAGGTCGAGCATGTCGGGCTCGACCGACTTGAAGCCCATCACGGTCGACACCACCACCGGGAAAAAGCCGAGCAGGAAGGCGCTGATCACCTTCGGGAAGATGCCGAAGCCGAACCACACCACGAACAACGGCGCGATGGCCACCTTGGGGATGCTCTGCGAGAACACCAGCAGCGGGTACACGTACGACTCGACGACGCGCGAGTACGCAATGACCATGGCCATCGGAATGCCGATGAGGATCGTCAGGCCGAAGCCGCCCAGCGTGGCGAGCGTGGTCTTCCAGCTTTCGCTCAGCAGGCGCGGCCATTCGGCGACGAGCTGCTTGACCACTTCCCACGGCGGCGGAATCAGGTAGGCCGGAATCTTGAACAGGCGGATCGCCAGGTCCCACAGCACCAGCAACAACAGGATCAGGATGAACGGCCGCAGTGCGGGAGAGAGCAGGAGCTTGCGGAGCATGGCGGCGACCCGGGGCTTTCTTGGCTGGCTTGCGTGTTGTTTACTGCTGGACCGACAGGCCGGCGGCCTTCACGAGCTGGGCGTTGCTGGCGATCTCGTCCTTGATGTAGGCGTCGAACTGCTCGGGCTTGAGCGTCCAGGCGTCGGCGCCGAGCTTGAGGAAGCGCTCCTTCACCTCGGGCGAGGCCAGGGCCTTGGCCACTTCGTCGTGCAGGCGGTTGACGATGTCGCGCGGGGTCTTGGCGGGCGCCATCATTCCGATCCAGAAGTTGAACTCGGAGCCGGGCACGCCGGCCTCGGTGGTGGTGGGCACATGGGGCAGGGCGGCGGCGCGCTTGGGCGAACCGACGGCCAGCGCCAGCAGCTGGCCTTCCTTGATCTGGCCGATGACCGGGGCAATGGGCGAGAAGTAGTAGTCGACGCGGCCCGAGAGCACCTCGGTCACGGCCTCGCCCGATCCCTTGAAGGGAATGTTGGTGGCATCGATTTTTGCGGCCATCTTGAACTTCTCGGCGTTCAGGTGCGTGGCGCTGCCCTGGCCGGCCGAGGCGAAGTTCATGCTGCCGGGCTTGGCGCGCGCGGCGGCCAGCAACTGCGGCAGCGTCTTGATGTTCTTCGTGGGCGAGATGACCAGCGCGTTGGGCAGCGACGAGATCGGCGTGACGCCAGCGAAGTCGTGCACCGTGTCGAACGGCAGCTTGGCGAAGGTCGAAGGGCTCACCGTGTGCGACGACGAATGGATCATGACCGTGTAGCCGTCGGGCGCGGCCGTGGCCACCGCCTGCTGGCCGATGGTGCCGCTGGCGCCGCCGCGGTTGTCGATCACCAGCACCTGGCCCATGCTGGTGCCCATCTTGTCGGCGATGGCGCGGGCAATGATGTCGGTGGTGCTGCCCGCCGCGAACGGAACGATCACGCGGATCGGCTTGGTGGGGTAGCCGTTCTGCGCGAAGGCCTGGCCCGGCAGCAGGGCGGCCAGGCTGGTGAGCGCCGCGAGTGCGGTCACGGCGGTGGTGCGTGCAAGTTGCTTCATGGATGTCTCCGCGCGGTCGGGCCGCTTTCTTGGTTCGATCAATTCACCAATAAGTGAATTAGCGATTTTAGAAAGGCCCGCGCCGCAGCGTCAACCGCCGTTGCCTAGTAAATACCCGAGGGGGAGAGGGAGGCGCCGGAAGGCGCCGAAGCGGCCTGCCGGCTCAGTGAAGGACGTAGCCCAGCACCAGGTCGGTCATGTGCGAGAGGCGTTGCGCCATCGCCTTGGGGGCGCGCAGGTCGCGCCCGAAGATGGCCGACAGCGTGTGGTTGTTCGAGAGGTAGAAGTAGCAGAGCGAGGCAATGGAGATGTACAGCTGCACCGGATCGACGCCCGCGCGGAACAGGTTGTCTTTCTTGCCGCGCTCCAGCACGGTGTCGAGCAGTTGGACCAGCGGCGAGTTCATTTCCTGGATGCGGTCGGAGCGCTTCAGGTGCGAGGCGCCGTGCAGGTTTTCGCTGTTGAGCAGCGTGATGAACTCGGGGTGCTCCAGGTAGTAGTGCCAGGTGAACGAGACCAACTGGCGAATGGCCTCGACCGGATCGATCTCGTCGAGGTGCAGCCGCTGCTCGGCTTCGCGGATGTCGGCGTAGGTGCGCTCCAGCACCGCGAGGAACAGGTCGTCCTTGCTGCCGAAGTAGTAGTAGATGAGGCGCTTATTCAGGCCCGCGCGCTCCGCGATGCTGTCCATGCGCGCGCCGGCCAGGCCGCGTGCGGCGAATTCGTCGCGCGCCGACGCGAGGATGGCGAGCTGCGAACGGTCGGCATCGCGCGAACGGGGTTCGGGCGGCGCTTCGAGCGCTTCGGCGACGGAATCCTTGGAGGCCTTCATGGCGCGAATTTAACCAATTGGGGAATTAACGCAAGGCGTGAAGGGCGGGCGCACATAATTGCCAGAGACATTTGCAGCTGAGGTTCGACTTCTCATGAGTACATCACAACCCGCGGGCCACCTGATCGTCGAGTGCCTGATCGCACAAGGCGTGGAGATCGCGTTCGGCGTGCCGGGCGAAAGCTTCCTGGCGGTGCTCGACGGCTTTCATGCGTACGGGGACCGCGCGCGCTTCATCGTGAACCGGCAAGAAGGCGGCGCGGCCTTCATGGCCGAGGCGCACGGCAAGCTCACCGGGCGGCCGGGCGTGTGCTTCGTGACGCGCGGTCCGGGCGCGACCAATGCATCGATCGGCGTGCACAACGCCTTCCAGGACTCGACGCCGATGGTGCTGTTCGTGGGCGATGTCGGCAGCGACTTCCGCGACCGCGAGGCCTTCCAGGAGGTCGACTACGGCAGCTTCTTCGGCCCGAGCACCAAGGGTTTTGCCAAGCGCGTGGAGCGCATCGACGATGCGGACCGCATTCCCGAGTACGTGGCGCGCGCCTTCTCCACGGCCATGAACGGGCGGCCGGGGCCGGTGGTGCTGGTGCTGCCCGAGGACATGCTGCGTTCGGAAACTTCAGCGCGGCCCTTGCCGCGCGTGGAGGCGGTGCAGCCGTGGAGCGACCCCGGCGCGCTGCGCACCTTGCGCGAGCTGCTGCTGAAGTCGCGGCGGCCGTTGGTGATTGCCGGCGGCGGTGGCTGGACGACGCAGGCCGCGCAGGCGCTGCAGCGCTTTGCCGAGAACTGGCGCCTGCCGGTGACCAACGCCTTCCGCTACCAGGACACTTTCGACAACCACCATCCGCTGTATGCGGGCGACGTCGGCATTGCCATCAACCCGAAGCTTGCGCAGCGCGTGAAGGATGCGGACCTGATCCTTGCGATCGGGCCGCGCCTGGGCGAGATGACGACGGGCGGCTACACGCTGCTCGAAGCGCCCAAGGCGAAGCAGGTGCTGGTGCACATCCATGCGAGCGCGGAAGAACTGAACCGCGTCTACCAGGCCGACCTGGCGATCAACGCGGGCATGAGCGCGGCGGCGCGCAGCCTGGAAGTGCTGAGCGCGCCCAACACGCTGCCGTGGGAAGAGTGGACCGCGCAGGCGCATGCGGACTACGAGGCCCACTGCGAGCCGCAGGCACTGGCGGGCATGCCGGCGGAAACGCCGCGCGGCGCGGTCGACATGGCGGCCGTGGTGGCGCTGCTGCAAAAGCACCTGCCGCCGGACTCGGCCATTACCAATGGCGCCGGCAACTTCGCAAGCTGGGTGCACCGGTACTTCCGCTATCACGGGCTCACGAAGGGGCACAAGACGCAGTTGGCGCCGACCAGTGGCGCGATGGGCTATGGCGTGCCGGCCGGCATTGCCGCGAACCTGGCGACCGGGCGCGTGGCTTTCACGATTGCGGGCGACGGCGATTTTTTGATGACGGGGCAGGAGCTGGCGACGGCCGCGCAGCACGGCGGCAAGAGCATCATCGTGCTGCTGAACAACGGCATGTTCGGCACCATCCGCATGCACCAGGAGCGCGAGTACCCCGAGCGAACCAGTGGCACGGCGCTGCGCAACCCCGATTTCTGCGGGCTCGCGCGCGCCTACGGCTATGCCGCCGAACGCGTGACCGAGACGGCGCAGTTCGAGGCCGCGCTGCTGCGCGCGCTGGCGGCCGATACCGGCACGCTGATCGAGATTCCGCTCGACCCCGAGGTGATCACCACGCGCGGCACGCTGGCGTCGATCACTCGCGCGGCGAAGCAGCAGCAACAACAACAGCAGGCGAAGGGCTGAGCGCCGCGCGATGACGGGCCACCTCGTCGCGAAGGGCGGGCGAGCGCAGCTCGAACACGTCGAACAGCCCCAGCGCTTCGAGGGCCGGCAGCAGCGAGACCAGGTCGCGCTCGGCCGCCTGCCGTGCATCCGCGGTGGCGTTCGGGTCTTGCAGCACCTGCGCGTTGACGAGAAAGGCGCCGACCGATCCCTTGCGAAGGGTGAGGCCGTTCCTGACGACGAAGTCCTGTCCGTCGGGCAATACATCCTGGGCTTGCATGAGCGTTCCTTTTCTGAAGGCGTTGTGAAGATGGACTCGATGCTAGGCAGCAGGGCGATGCGGGTCTTGCGGAGCGGGGCCAATCGATACCGCGCGCGGGCCATATCGCGTGAAGGCGGGACGCTGCATGGCCGCTGAAACGCCGGTGAGGCTCTGGATCAACGCCTACGAGGCGCCGCGCGTCACGGGCTACCACGCCCATGACGATGGGCAGTTGTTCGCCTTGCGCGCCGGCCTGCAGGTCATCGAGACGCCTTCGGGGCGCTGGGTGCAGCCACCGGGCTGGATCGGCTGGATTGCGCCGCGCTGCGCGCATGCGGCGCAGAGCTTCGGCGCCACCGCGGGATGGAGCCTGCACATCGATGCGTCGATGGCGACGGCGTTGCCCGATGGGCCCCACGTGTTCGCGGTCACGCCGCTGATGCAGGGGCTGGTCGACCGCATGACCTCCCTCGATGCATCGTCGGAGGCCCTCGAGGCGCGCCGCGGCCATCTGGTCACCGTGCTGGTCGACGAACTTGCCGCGAGCCGAAAGCCATCGCTGCACCTGCCGATGCCGCAGGACAAGCGCCTGGCCGCAATGGCCTCGGCGCTGGCCAACGAACCGGCGCTGGCCGACACCATCGACCAGTGGGCCGATCGCATCGGCATGGCGCGCAGGACGCTCACGCGCCGCTTTGCCACGGAGACGGGCCTGAGCTTTGCGCAATGGCGCCAGCAGGCGCGCTTGCTGAAGGCGGTGGAGTTGCTGAGCCTGGGCGAGCCGGTGACGGCGGTGGCGCTGACGGTCGGCTACAGCTCGGTGAGCGCCTTCATCGAGACCTTCCGCAAGCACTTCGGTCGCACGCCGGCGCGCTTCTTCGACGAAGAGGCGGCCTTGCCGCGGGCGAAAAAAAAGCCCGCATGAAGCGGGCTTTTTGACTCAGGAGCACGAGGCCCCCGAACGCTTACTTGACGTGCTTGCCAATCAGCGCGGCCAGTTCGAACATCGAGACCTGGGCCTTGCCGAAGATTTCCTTCAGCTTGGCGTCGGCGTTGATGTTGCGCTTGTTGGCCTTGTCTTGAAGGTTGTTCTTCTTGATGTAGTCCCACAGCTTGCTCACGACAGCGGTACGCGGCAGCGGCGTCGAGCCGACCACAGCGGCCAGTGCCGGGCTGGGGGTCAGGGCCTTCATGAACGCGGCGTTGGGCGTGCGCTTCTTGGCGGGAGCGGCCTTCTTTGCGGGAGCGGCCTTCTTTGCAGGAGCAGCCTTCTTCGCCGGTGCAGCCTTCTTTGCAGGAGCCGCAGCCTTCTTTGCGGGAGCAGCGGCCTTCTTTGCCGGTGCAGCCTTCTTCGCAGGAGCCGCAGCCTTCTTTGCCGGAGCTTTCTTGGCCGGAGCCTTCTTTGCAGTTGCCATGGTTGATTTCCTTTTTTGGTTAAACACTCACCAATGAAAAACTTGCGTCTCCAGTGGCAATGCGGATGCTAAATGAGAAAAAACGCGTTTCCAAGGGAAAAAGCGCTTTTTTCATTGGGAGTTGTTGTTTTTTCAGAGGGGAGAAGCCTCGTTTTTCACGTTCGGCGCCCAGGCCACGTCGCAAGCACCACGCCCACGAGTGCGATGACGAACGCAAGCAGCTGTGGCGAAGAGAGGCTTTCGCCCAGCACGAGCACCCCGACAAGGGCCGCGCTGACGGGCAGCAGCACAGCGAAAACACCCGCTTGTGCGGCTGGTACGTGGCGAAGTCCGGTCATCCAGAGCCACACCGTCCAGATGCTCGCGGCGAGTGCGTAGGCCACCAGCAGGGCCCACGTGCCGAAGCGCACCGCGGTGAAGTCGAACTGCAGCGCGAACCAGATGCCGAAGGGCATCGACAGCACGAAGCCCCAGAGGTTGATGAGCGAGGCGATGCGCTTGGGGCCCATGCGGCCGGTGAGCGACTTGCCGATCACCGCGTAGGCGGTTTCGCAGAGCACCGCGCAGAACACCAGCAGGTTGCCGAGCCACGGCATGGACGACTGCATGGCCGAGGGCGATGCCGGCGCATGCGCGGGCGACAACGCCAGCAGGCCGATGCCGAGCGCGGCGCAGGCAATGGCCAGGCCGATGCGCACGGTGATGCGCTCGCGCAGGAAGAGCCAACTCGCGACGGCCACGCACGCGGGGATCGACGCCATGATCACGCCCGCCGACACGGCGCTGGTGAGGCTCACGCCGAACAGCATGCAGATCGAGAACAGGAAGTTGCCGAGGAAGGACTCGAGGAACACCAGCCAGCGCGTGTGCCCCGTCATCGGAGGCTCGTCGGGCGTGCGCTTGAGCCAGTGCGGCATGGCGAGCGCCGCGATGCCGAAGCGCAGCCACGCCAGCAGCAGCACCGGGAAGGCGGCCACAAGGGGCTTGGAGAGGGCGACGTAGCCGCCGACGAGCGACATGCTCAAGGCCAGGCAGCCATAGGCCACGAGGCGACCGGATGCGGGGGCAGCGGAGTTCAATAGACTGAAGTTTTGTTGTTGCGGAGTGCGCTTTCGATGATGCCCCACGTTTTTGTCTACGGCACGCTGCGTCGGTACGGGCGCAACGACATCGCCCGTTTTCGGCCGGCCCCGGTGTTCGTCGGCGAGGCGGGCATTGCCGGCACGCTGTACGACCTGGGCGCGTATCCGGGCATCGTGCTGGGCGGGGCAGGGCGCGTGGTGGGCGAGATCTATCGCATCGAACCCGAGGTGGAGGCGGCGCTCGACAGGCTCGAGGAAGTGGCCGACGACGACTCGGGCGAGTACATCAGGCGGCAAGTGCGCGTGGCGCTCGATGGACGGTGGCTTGATTGCCTGGTCTACGAGATTCATCCGACGCGGATCGTGGGCCGCCGCGTGATCGAAGGCGGCGACTGGATCGCGCATGCGGCCTCGAATGCGACTGCGTTTTCACCACCGAAAGATTGATTGCGCATTGCGAAATTGATGACTGTTGCGCCGCAATATTTTTTCTCGATATGAGAAAAATAATTTTGCATTGAGAAATATATCTGTAACTCGTTGATTTTGTTGAGTGAAAAATATGTCTTCTATAAGACATAAGAGTCGAGGATCGAATTACAGTAACTCCACGGCCGCAGCGCCCAACCTTCAATCAACCTCACGGAGTGACCATGCCCCAGACCCTCACAGAACAACTGAGCCGCGAACAACAGATTGCCGCCCTCGAAAAAGACTGGGCCACCAATCCGCGCTGGAAGGGCGTCAAGCGCGGCTACAGCGCAGCCGACGTTGTGCGCCTGCGCGGCTCGTTCCCCATCGAGCACACGCTGGCCAAGCGCGGTGCCGAAAAGCTCTGGAGCAAGATCAACGGCGGCGCCAAGAAGGGCTACGTGAACGCGTTCGGCGCCATCTCCGCCGGCCAGGCCATGCAGCAGGCCAAGGCCGGCCTGGAAGCCGTGTACCTGTCGGGCTGGCAAGTCGCCGCCGACGGCAACACGTCTGAAACCATGTACCCCGACCAGTCGCTGTATGCGTACGACTCGGTGCCCACCATGGTCCGCCGCATCAACAACACCTTCAAGCGCGCCGACGAAATCCAGTGGGGCCGCGGCATCAACCCGGGCGACAAGGAATTCATCGACTACTTCCTGCCGATCGTTGCCGACGCTGAAGCCGGCTTCGGCGGCGTTCTGAACGCCTTCGAGCTGATGAAGAACATGATTGCTTCGGGCGCTGCCGGCGTGCACTTCGAAGACCAACTGGCTGCCGTGAAGAAGTGCGGCCACATGGGTGGCAAGGTGCTGGTGCCGACGCAGGAAGCCTGCGAAAAGCTGATCTCGGCGCGTTTCGCTGCCGACGTGATGGGCGTGTCGACCATCGTGCTGGCCCGCACCGATGCGGAAGCGGCCAACCTGATCACCTCCGACCACGACGCCAACGACAAGCCTTTCCTGACGGGCGAGCGCACGCAAGAAGGCTTCTACCGCGTCAAGAACGGCCTGGAGCAAGCCATCAGCCGCGGCGTGGCCTACGCACCGTACGCCGACCTGGTGTGGTGCGAAACCGGCGTGCCGGACATCGGCTTTGCCCGTGAATTCGCGCAAGCCGTGCACGCTGCCTGCCCCGGCAAGCTGCTGTCGTACAACTGCTCGCCTTCCTTCAACTGGAAGAAGAACCTCGACGACAAGCAGATCGCCTCGTTCCAGGAAGACCTGTCGGCACTGGGCTACAAGTACCAGTTCATCACGCTGGCCGGCATCCACATCAACTGGTTCAACACCTTCCAGTTCGCCCATGCCTATGCCAACGGCGAAGGCATGAAGCACTACGTCAACATGGTGCAGGAGCCCGAGTTCGCCGCGCGCGAAAAGGGCTACACCTTCGTGTCGCACCAGCAGGAAGTGGGCGCGGGTTACTTCGACGACGTGACCACCGTGATCCAGGGCGGTTCGTCCAGCGTGAAGGCGCTGACGGGTTCGACCGAGGAAGAGCAGTTCCACTGATCTGCGCGGATCATCAGGTAGTCGACAGATATTTCGCTGTCACCTTCAGCCCGGCCATGCGCCGGGCTTTTTTGTGGGCACTTCCGGCTCAGGAAAGTCGCGGCTGCGGTCCGGGCGGGCAGAAGCTAGAATCTGCGCCTCTGCACTCAACAAGAGCGAGAAAGGCACCTTGGTTATGACACCGCGAACTACACCGCAAGGATTCAGCGGCTTTTTCTTCTTTGAAGGAAACGGCCGGTAGCCCGCGCTCGCTGGTTTTTCCAGCTCTCAAACCAAGCAAAGCGCGGTCGATCACCGCGCTTTTTTGTTTTTCTCCCGAGGTTTTCACATGATCCAGATCACGCTCCCCGACAACTCGCGCCGCGAGTTCCCAGGCCCGGTTTCGGTGGCTGAAGTTGCCCAGTCCATCGGACCGGGGCTCGCCAAGATGACGGTGGCCGGCAAGGTCGACGGCCGGCTCGTCGATGCCAGCGACATCATCGACCACGACGCCAAGCTGCAGATCATCACGCCCAAGGACGACGAGGGGCTGGAGATCATTCGCCACTCGACGGCCCACCTGGTCGGTCATGCGGTGAAGCAGCTCTACCCGACGGCCAAGATGGTCATCGGCCCGGTGATCGACGAAGGCTTCTACTACGACATCTCGTTCGAGCGCCCGTTCACGCCCGAGGACGTGGCAGCCATCGAGGCCCGCATGCGCGAGCTGATTGCGCAGGACTACGACGTCGTCAAGAAGATGACGCCGCGCGCCGAGGTGATCGAGGTGTTCAAGTCGCGCGGCGAAGACTACAAGCTGCGCCTGGTCGAGGACATGCCCGACGAGCAGGCCATGGGCCTGTACTACCACCAGGAATACGTCGACATGTGCCGCGGCCCGCACGTGCCGAACACGCGCTTCCTCAAGGTCTTCAAGCTCACGAAGCTGGCCGGCGCCTACTGGCGGGGCGATGCCAAGAACGAGCAGTTGCAGCGCATCTACGGCACGGCCTGGGCCGACAAGAAGCAGCTCGACCAGTACATCCAGCGCATCGAGGAAGCCGAGAAGCGCGACCACCGCAAGCTGGGCAAGGAACTCGACCTGTTCCACATCGACGAAGTGGCGCCGGGCGTGGTGTTCTGGCACCCGAAGGGCTGGGCGATCTGGCAACAGGTCGAGCAGTACATGCGAGGCATCTACCGCGACACGGGCTATTGGGAAGTGAAGGGTCCGCAGATTCTGGACAAAAGCCTGTGGGAGAAAACGGGCCACTGGCAGAACTACCGCGACAACATGTTCACGACGGAGTCGGAGAAGCGCGAGTACGCGCTGAAGCCGATGAACTGCCCGGGCCACGTGCTGATCTTCAAGAGCGACCTGCGCAGCTACCGCGACCTGCCGCTGCGCTACGGCGAGTTCGGCCAGTGCCACCGCAACGAGCCCAGCGGCGCGCTGCACGGCATCATGCGCGTGCGGGGCTTCACGCAGGACGACGGGCACATCTTCTGCACGGAAGACCAGATTCTCGACGAGTGCATCGCGTACACGGAGCAACTGCAGAAGGTCTACGCCGACTTCGGCTTCACGGACATTCTCTACAAGGTCGCCACGCGACCCGAGAACCGTGTGGGCTCCGATGAGCTCTGGGACAAGGCCGAGCATGCGGTGATGGAATCGCTGCGCCGCTCGGGCGTCGACTTCATCATCTCGCCCGGCGACGGCGCGTTCTACGGCCCGAAGATCGAGTACACGCTGCGCGACGCCATCGGCCGCCAGTGGCAGTGCGGCACGATGCAGGTCGACTTCAACACGGCAGAGCGCCTGGGCGGCGAATACGTGACGGAATCGAGCGGTCGCGCTCACCCCGTCATGCTGCATCGCGCCATCGTCGGCAGCCTGGAGCGCTTCATCGGCATGCTCATCGAACACCACTCCGGCGCCATGCCCGCATGGCTCGCTCCGGTGCAGGTGGCGGTGCTCAATATCAGCGAAGGACAGGCCGATTACGCTGCGCAAGTTGCGAAAACGCTGCAAAATCAAGGGCTTAGGGTCCAGCTTGACCTGCACAACGAAAAGATTACGTATAAAATACGGAAGCATTCGTTGCAAAAGCTCCCTTACATCCTTGTCGTAGGCGACAAAGAGAAGGAAGCAGGTGCCGTCGCAGTGCGCGCCCGGGGCAATCAAGACCTCGGTGCAATGTCCCTCGAATCGTTCACGCAACGGCTCGTCCAGGATGTTGCCGACAAGCGTTGATTTGTCTCTGGAACACCCCCATATGTTTCCCTGACAAATCGTGCCGCTTGTCCGCGAGGGCTGACCGGCGTTCGCTACAGATTTTGTAGCAAATTTTGAAGGATTCTGACCATCGCTACTGCATTTCGCGACCGCCGCCACCGCGAGGAACGCCAACACCGCCTGAACCGGGAAATCATGGCCCCGGAAGTCCGCCTTGTAGGCCCGGAAAACGAGCCAATGGGTGTTATGAGTCTCTCGGAGGCCTTGCGCCTTGCTGGCGAGGCCGATGTGGATCTGGTGGAGGTCGTCGCGGCGGCCAACCCGCCGGTATGCCGCCTGATCGAGTACGGAAAGTTCAAGTACCACGAGCAGAAGAAGGCAGCCGAGGCGAAGTCGAAGCAGAAGGTCATCGAGGTCAAGGAAATCAAGTTCCGGCCCGGTACCGACGATGGCGACTACAACATCAAGATGCGCAATATCAAGCGCTTTCTTGAAGAGGGCGACAAATGCAAGATCACGCTGCGCTTCCGCGGCCGCGAGATCACGCACCAGGAGCTCGGTCTGGCACTCTTGCAGCGCATTCGCGACGAGCTGGGCGACCTGATCATGGTCGAGCAGTTCCCGAAGCTGGAAGGCCGCCAGATGATCATGATGATCGCGCCGGGCCGCAAGAAGGCCGGTGGCGGGGCTCCGAAGCCGGCTGCAGACGCTGCACCGGCCACGGCGCCAGCTGCAACCGCCTGAGGCGTTTGCAGCAGACGAGGTTTTGAAAAGGGATTTCGCCGTTGCCGGCACTTCGAAAGAAGGGCCGGCAGGGGCGAGATAAAGAAGTGTCTCGGGGCCAACAAGTCCGTGAAGTATTCGCGGCGCCTCACGAGCACAAACTATAGGAGCATTCACATGCCCAAAATGAAGACCAAGAGCAGCGCGAAAAAACGTTTCCGCGTTCGTCCCGGTGGCACCGTCAAGCGCGGTCAAGCCTTCAAGCGTCACATCTTGACGAAGAAGACCACCAAGAACAAGCGTCACCTTCGTGGTGCAGTCGCAGTGCATGAAACCAACATGGTTTCTGTCGCCGCCATGCTGCCCGGCCGTGGCATTTAACTCAGACGAACAAGGAGTACACACATGCCTCGCGTCAAACGTGGTGTAACGGCTCGCGCCCGCCACAAGAAAGTTCTCGCACTCGCCAAGGGTTTCCGCGGTCGCCGCGGCAATGTCTTCCGCATCGCCAAACAGGCGGTGATGAAGGCAGGCCAATACGCCTACCGTGACCGCCGTACCAAGAAGCGCGTGTTCCGTCAGCTGTGGATTGCGCGTATCAACGCCGCCTCGCGTGAACTGGGCCTGACCTACAGCCAGTTCGCCAACGGCATCCGCAAGGCCGGTATCGAGATCGACCGCAAGATGCTTGCGGACATCGCCGTGCACGACAAGGCCGCTTTTGCCGGCATCGTGGAGCAGGTCAAGGCCAAGCTGGCTGCTTGATTCCGCACAGCAGGAGTGCCGCCTTCGGGCGGCTTCCTGCGCCCACGGCTCAAGGGCTGGCGCTTGAAAAAGCTCCAGCTCTTTTTTATTTCTCCCTCGAAGATTTTTGTTGCCATGAACGAGTTGGACTCTCTTGTAGCCACCGCACGCGCCGCCTTCGCCGAAGCGAAGACGCCCGCCGAGCTTGAAAACGCCAAGGCCCAGTTCCTTGGCAAGTCGGGCCGCATCACCGAGCTGATGAAGGGCATGGCCGCGCTGAGTGTCGAAGAGAAAAAGTCCCGCGGCGCCGCGATCAACGTTGGCAAGCAGGCCATCGAGTCCGCGCTGACCGATCGCCGCCAGCAGCTGGCCGACGAAGAACTCTCGCTGCAACTGCGTGCCGAAGCACTCGACGTGACCTTGCCCGGCCGCCGCCACATTTCGGGCGGCCTGCACCCGGTGAGCCGTACGCTGGAGCGCATCGAGGAAATTTTCTCGAGCATGGGCTTCGACGTGGCCGACGGTCCCGAGATCGAGAGCGACTGGCACAGCTTCACCTCGCTCAACAACCCGCCGAACCATCCTGCGCGTTCGATGCAGGACACCTTCTACGTCGACATCAACGGCGAAGACGGCATTCCCTACAACCTGCGTCCGCACACCAGCCCGATGCAGGTGCGCTATGCGCATCAGCACACCAAGAAGTACGCGGCCGAATTTGCCGCTGCCGCAGCCGACACCACCGGCACCGTCAAGGCACCCGAAATCCGCGTGATCGCGCCGGGCCGCACCTACCGCGTCGACAGCGACGCCACCCACTCGCCCATGTTCCACCAGTGCGAAGGCCTGTGGCTCGGCGAGAACGTGAGCTTCAAGGACCTGAAGGTCGTCTTCACCGACTTCTGCCGCACCTTCTTCGAGCGCGACGACCTCGTGCTGCGCTTCCGCCCGAGCTTCTTCCCGTTCACCGAGCCCAGCGCCGAGATCGACATCCAGTTCGCGAGTGGCCCGCTGGCCGGCCGTTGGCTCGAGGTGGCGGGCTCCGGACAGGTGCACCCCAACGTCGTGCGCAACATGGGCCTCGATCCCGAGCGCTACATCGGCTTTGCCTTCGGCATGGGCCCCGACCGGCTCACGATGCTGCGCTACGGCGTGAACGACCTGCGCCTTTTCTTCGACGGCGACCTGCGTTTTCTCTCGCAGTTCCAGTGATTCACTGACACGCCTTTCCACACCAGAAAAAACAGATCGAGATCGAAGAGATGCAATTCCCGGAATCCTGGCTGCGCGAGTTCTGCAACCCGCCCCTCGACAGCGCCACACTGGCCGAAACGCTCACCATGGGCGGCTTCGAGGTTGAAGAGCGCCGACCGGTGGCGCCGCCTTTCACGCACATCGTCGTCGGCGAGATCAAGGAAGCCGAGCAGCACCCGAATGCCGATCGCCTGCGCGTGTGCCAGGTCGACGTCGGGCAGGGCGCTTTGCTCAACATCGTGTGCGGCGCGCCCAATGCGCGTGTCGGCATCAAGGTGCCGTGCGCACTCGTTGGCGCCGAACTGCCGCCGGGCGAAGACGGCAAGCCCTTCCTCATCAAGCTCGGCAAGCTGCGCGGTGTCGAGAGCCAGGGCATGTTGTGCTCGGCGCGCGAACTGAAGCTGAGCGAAGACCACGGCGGCCTGCTCGAACTCGACGCCGATGCGCCCATTGGCGCCGACGTGCGCGACGTGCTCAAGCTCGACGACGCATTGCTCACGCTCAAGCTCACGCCCAACCTGGCGCATGGCCTCAGCGTCTACGGCGTCGCGCGCGAACTGGCCGCGCTTACCGGCGCGCCGCTCAAGACGCCCGCGATTGCGCCCGTGGCCACCTCGTTCAACGACGTGCTGCCGGTCAAGGTCGAAGCACCCGAACTCTGCGGCCGTTTCTCGGGCCGCATCGTGCGCGGCGTGAACACCAAGGTCGCCACGCCCGCCTGGATGGTCGAGCGCCTTGCGCGCTGCGGTCAGCGCAGCGTGACGCCGCTGGTCGACATCTCGAACTACGTGATGTTCGAGTACGGCCAGCCCAGCCACATCTTCGATCTCGACAAGATCCACGGCGGCCTCACGGTGCGCTGGGGCAAGGCGGGCGAACAGCTCAAGCTGCTCAATGGCACCACCATCACCGTCGACGACAAGGTTGGTGTGATCGCTGACGACCGTGAAGTCGAGTCGCTCGCCGGCATCATGGGCGGCGACGCCACTTCCGTGTCCGACGACACGCGCAACATCTACGTCGAGGCCGCGTTCTGGTGGCCCGAAGCCGTGCAGGGGCGTTCGCGCCGCTTCAACTTCTCGACCGATGCGGGCCATCGCTACGAGCGTGGTGTCGATCCGAGCCGCACCGTCGAAATCATCGAACGCATCACGCAGCTGGTCATCGAAATCTGCGGCGGCCAGGCCGGTGCGATGGACGACCAGAAGCTGCATGTGCCCGAAGCCGCCCCCGTCACGCTGCGCGTGGCGCGCGCCGCGCGCGTGATCGGCATGCCGCTGACGCAGGCGCAATGCGCCGATGCGCTCAACCGCCTGGGCTTTGCCATCACCGAAGGCGAGGGCACCCTGACGGTGGCGCCGCCGCCGCACCGCTTCGACCTGCTGATCGAAGAAGACCTGATCGAAGAGGTCGCGCGCCTGATCGGCTTCAACAACCTGCCGACCACCGCGCCGCTCGCGCCCATCACGGCGCGCGTTCGGCCCGAGGCGCAGCGCAGCCGCTTTGCCGTGCGTCGCAGCGTGGCCGCGCTGGGTTACCAGGAAACGATCAACTTCAGTTTCGTGGAAGCCCATTGGGAGCAAGACCTTGCGGGCAATGCCAACCCGGTCAAGCTGCTGAACCCCATTGCCAGCCAGATGAGCGTGATGCGCTCGTCGCTGCTCGGCTCGCTGCTGCAAGTGCTCAAGTTCAATCTCGACCGCAAGGCACCGCGCGTGCGCGTGTTCGAACTGGGCCGTGTGTTCATGCGCGACGACAGCGTGGCAACCACCGACAGCACCGTTCGCGGCGTCAACCAGCCGATGCGTGTGGCGGGTCTTGCCTGGGGCGATGCCGATGAATCGCGCTGGGACGGCAAGGCACAACGCATCGATTTCTACGACGTCAAGGGCGATGTCGAAGCCTTGCTCGCACCGCGGGTGCCGAGCTTCGAGGCGGCTGAACACCCCGCGCTGCATCCGGGCCGCTCGGCACGCGTGCTCGTCGATGGCAAGGCCATCGGCTTCGTCGGCGAACTGCATCCGCGCTGGCGCCAGAAGTGGGACTTCACCCATGCGCCCGTGCTGTTCGAACTCGACCTCGATGCGGTCACCGCGCGCCCCGTACCGGTGGCGCAGCCGGTGCCCAAGCACCAGGCGGTCGAGCGCGACATTGCGGTCGTCGTGGCCGAAGCCGTCTCGCACGACGCGCTGATGCAGACCATCCGCGCGACTTCGGCTGCGCAAGGCCTGCTTCGCGATGCAACGCTGTTCGACATCTATCGTCCGCAGCCGCTGCGTGACGGTGCCGTGGCTGCGCCGGGCGCGCTGGCGCAAGGTGAGAAGAGCATGGCGGTTCGTCTGAGCTTCCTGGATGACAGCGCAACCTTGACCGATGAACAGGTCGAGCCCGCTGTCCGTGCAATCGTCGAACAATTGGGCGCCAAGCTGGGCGGCCGCTTGAGAGGATGAAGATGAACGCCGCCGAATTCACGCTCGAAGCCCTCGAAACGCCGGCGCTCACCAAGGCGCACCTGGCCGATCTGCTGTTCGAACAGATCGGGCTGAACAAGCGTGAGTCCAAGGACATGGTCGAAGCTTTTTTCGAGCTCGTGGCCGGCAGCCTCATCGAGGGCACCGACGTCAAGATCTCGGGCTTCGGCAACTTCCAGATCCGCGTGAAGGCGCCCCGGCCGGGGCGCAACCCGCGCACCGGCGAAGCCATTCCGATCGGCGAGCGCCGCGTGGCCACCTTTCATGCGAGCGCGAAACTCAAGGAGCAGATCCACGGAAGCATCGACCAGGGCAGCGCGACCGAAGTCGAGTGGAGCCTGGGCGCTGAATAGTGCTTGGTGCTGCGCGGTTGCGTAGAGTAATCTCTGAGGTTTCCCGCGCACTGTCTTGATTTCAATGGAAATAATGGAGAAAGCGCTCCCGCCGATTCCTGTCAAACGCTACTTCACCATCGGTGAGGTCGGCGAACTTTGCGGCGTCAAGCCGCACGTGCTGCGCTACTGGGAGCAGGAGTTCACGCAGCTTCGCCCGATGAAGCGCCGCGGCAACCGCCGCTACTACCAGCACCACGAGGTGCTCATGATCCGCCGCATCCGCGATCTGCTCTACGACCAGGGCTTCACGATCAGCGGTGCCCGCAACAAGCTGCAGGAGCTGGTGCAAGGCGAGCGCGATCGCCGCAAGGCCGGCGAGGTGCCGCTCGAAGGGATGGAGGCGATCGAGATCGACCAGGAAGAGTTTGATGCCGCCGTGGTGCAGGACACCCCCGAGCAGGCCACGCCGCGCACGGTCGATCTGTCGCAGTTGCTCCACCTTCGACGCGAACTCTTTGAAATTCGTGAGCTGTTGACCCTCGGACACTGAATTTCGCCCGCTATAATCGAGAGCTTCGGTGTGTGGCGCAGCCTGGTAGCGCACTTGCATGGGGTGCAAGGGGTCGAAGGTTCGAATCCTTTCACACCGACCAAAATCAGTAGATAGAACAACGGCTTACGCTCACAAGGCGTAGGCCGTTTTTCTTTGGTTTTGACAAATGGGCCGGTTTTTGACAAACCCGACCGTTTTCAGTCCCCTCCACGCGTCCCGATTGCGGACGGCGGTGCTCCGGTAAGCGCCTTGCGACGGTAGACGCGCTTCGTGTCGTCTGCGGCGGAAAGCTTCTTGAGCGCAACCTGGGCCGGCTCGAGCGCGGCCAAATCCAGATCCGAGCCGCTCTTGGCTGCGTAATGATTGAGGATCTCGGTCGCGCAGTTCCGTGTCCAGTGGCCTCGAAGATGCGCTCAGCCGCATCGACTCGCGGGCTCGAATCGGTTGGCTGGCTACGCCGCTCGTGATCGCGAACAAGCCGCAACCGACCCCGCTGCCTGCCTCCGCATCACGGATCGATCCGCAGTCCTCGCAGGCCTGGCTGCACGAGGTCGAGAGCTACTTGACCGAGGTCGGCTCGTTGTTGAGTAACGAGACGCCGAAGTAAATGTGCTGTTTGGGGTCGTTTCGAACGATAAGGCGCTTCTCGCCCCCGCACCAGGACCCTGATCGTCCGGCTGTCAGAATGTGACCTTTCACGGATCAGAAGGCCCGCAGTCTATGGACGCATTCGGAATTGTGACGCGCGCCGTTTTCATCGGCTCCAAGTCGCTCGGCCTCGCGATTTTTGAATGCCTTTACGCGGAGACGCCAGGCTTGCAATGGACGGTCGTTCATCCCGATGATCGTTCGGATGCGAGGAGCAACTTGGGTGATTTTTCGGCCTTCGCTTCTAAGCATGGCATCGAGTTTTTTGTCCCCTCCACACCAATCGAGGCCAGGGAGATGCTCGCCGCCATAAAGCCTGACATCGGGCTTGTCTGTGGCTGGTACTGGTTGCTCGATGCGGCGACTTTGGATTCGATCCCTCGAGGCTTGTGGGGCATGCATAACTCATTGCTGCCAAAGTATCGGGGAAACGCCCCTCTCGTGTGGTCAATCATCAACGGGGACAAGACGGTCGGCTCGACGGTGTTTCGGCTTGCTGAAGGTATGGACTCCGGCGAGGTTCTTTGTCAGGTTGAGTTGCAACTTGGAGAATCTGACACAGTGGGCGAAGTTCTGGAAGCGATTCAACGCGCGCTCGTACAAGAGCTTCCAGCACGATGGACGGCGCTGCTTGCCGGTCGCGCCGAGCTCAGCACGCAGGACGAATCCATGGCAACCTATTGCGGATCGCGACAGGAAGCTGACGGCCTAGTGAGCTGGGGAAAAACTGCAAGCGAGATACACGACTTTATCCGAGCGCAAGCGCCTCCTTACCCGGCCGCTTTCAGCTTTCTGCGGTCGCAGAAGGTGAGACTTCTCCGTTCTTCTGTCTTTCGCGGCACCTATTTTGGGACACCGGGGCAGGTGCTCAGGAGGCTCGATGAGTCAGTGCTAGTTGCCTGTGGAGGGAACACTGCAATCGAATTGCTGCGTGTCTCGACTGACAGCTGCGGCGAATCCGTGACAGTGACGCAGATTCTCGGTTCGATGAAGGATCGGTTTTCCGACTCGCCAATTATGGAACTGTGGCCAAGCCGCTGACATCACTGCCCGTGGCGTCCAAATCATGATCGACAGCTGGCCGCTCCAATCTGCCGGCGCCTCGCTCGATCCCCCACTTTGGCTTCGGTCGGGGGTGGGGATTTTGTCGTTGTGGCTACCGCAGCGTGACCTTGGTACCGTCAGCGAATCGAGAGCTAAATGCACGAGGTCGAATTGTTGTTGAACAGCGAGATGCGGAAATAGAGGTATTGCTGAGCACGGTCAAGAATGATCGGGCACTGATGGAGCTATAGCTGCAGTTGCGAGGGGATCTTGAGCGATCAGCACCATGCAGGCATGGGAAGGAGGTGCCTGTTTGGTGATGATCGTGGCTATCAAAACGCCGACCATGCATTCATGCACGCGATGAGTTCATCGAATCTAAGTAAGGCTGAAGCATGTAGGCTCACGAACGCTTTTGTTGGTGGAAACCTCGAAAAGGCGGATGCAATCAGGCAGTTTAGTCAGATCGAGGGTGCTCGGCGGCTGGGGTTCGCGTTGCATGCGATCATGGACTCTACGTCGCCGGCGCACCGCGATTTCCAGAAATGGCGCATCTCTGAAGTGCTACGACATGGGGACTTTCCTTTTGCATCCGAGGAGAATGAAGGCTTGGTGCACCCGTACATCCCAGAGACGGTCCAAAGAATGTTGGATGCAATGAAGGGAGGCACTCTTGACTGTTCTTGCTACTGATCGATTGAATGCCAACTTCGGTCGTGAGTTATTGCTGGCCGTTTCGTTGATAGCGCTCAGTCCGCTCGCACACGCCGGCGATGAGAACTGCAATCTGAAAGCGCCACCTCGTGCTGCCGCTATCAGCGATGTACATGGCTATTTCATCTTCATGCATCCCCGGACGATCAGTTCGAACTACACCGGCTGCCAGACCATCTGGGGAGAGGCTGGCGAGGTGTTCATGACGCTGAAATACGAGAGAGGCGTCGCCCACGCTTTAACGCGATTCAATCCCGAAGACCACAAGCCCGTGCTCGAGTGCCGGTACAAGGGTGAAGCATTGGAGACGAAGTCGAGTGAGTGCCCGTCCTACCAGCGAATCGTTGCAGACTCTGCGAAGGGATGGTCTCTGGAAGAAGAAAGTCGTCTGATCCCCCTTCTAAAACCCGAGCGGGACCCACGCAAAGATTAACGATGGGACCTTGGCTGAATCGATGAGCCTTGCTCAGCACCGTCCTAGCAGCTTCCGAACAATCGACGGTCCGAGTAGCCCCGTCAGGAGCGGATGTCCTGACGTTCGATCCGTCATGATCAATACACTGAAGGGCTACCAAAGAGCGCTACGATCCCGGACACAAACTGGAGGGATTGGAGATGCTGAAGTTCATGTTCAGCGCAGCTTTGTGTGCTGCGCTAGCGGGTTGTGGAACCGCTCCCACAACAGCAACAAATGCTGAGTCATTCAAGACGGTTCAGGAGGGACGCTATCGAGCGTCAGAACAGCCACTGTTCGTAGATTGCGTGTTCGATGGCTTCCTGGGTGCTCAGAGCATGGCAATGGCCACGCATGTGCGACAGACCAAACGAGCGAATGGGTATCGCATAGATGTGATCGCTCAGGCATTCCAGTACATCGTGGCTGACATCAGAGATGACGGAACCTACGAGGTTCGCCGCTCGAAGTATTCGGAAGCCTTGCCGTTCGACAAAGAGATCAGCGCATCTCAGGCTTGTCTGAAGCAGTTCACGACACAGTAACTCGCGGCCGGAAGGAGATCACTGGCCCGGAGGCATCACGACCGAAAAGCCCGCGTTCAAGCTTTCTGAGGATCCGCGTTAGAAAAGCGCATGTCTGAACCGCGCGGCCGTCGCCATCCTCTGTTCCTCCAACTGACCAAGCTGATCGATCGTGTCTACCCTGACGCAGTGACGCCCGTCGCCCGGAGCGATGACGAGCCGCTGGATGACGTGGAGCCTGAGCTGCCGCGGCTGCAGGTGCCGCAGATCATTCTGGATGGGAGGTGGTGACGGCCGTGCTCGTTTGCTAGGCACATGATGCAGCCCCGCCCATCAACGCTCTCGATAGCAATACGATCAGTTCTCCACAAAGTTTATCCACAGGTGCGGGGGATAACCTCGAAGCGATCAAGGGCGTGAAAAAGCCCTCGCGAGGAGGGCTTTCGAAATGTGGTTGTGAATTCTTACGCGGTCCACGCTACGGCAAATTCGTTTGCATGAAGTCATTTTTGTTTTTCTCGTCGTAGTGACTTCGACGCGCTGGTATGAGATTCAGCTTGCCTGAGGAGGCAACGCTCAGGATCTTTGAGCGAGGCTCGATTCTATCAGGTGAGACGGCAGGATTCGAACCTGCGAGATGGCGTGAGTTACCTCAGAGGCCTCCGAGCAGTCCCTTTCGGGCGCTGCCCACATTAAGCCGCTCTGTCACATCTCGGAATCAAGTTTAAAGGCCCGCCCAGCGTATCGGGAGAGCTGTGAGTTGTAGCCCCTGAGGGCTGACAGTCACAGGTTCGCGTTCTTCTTGGCCCTCGTCGCGGCTTTGCACGCCTCGTAATTTGTGAACTCGTACTGGATGTTGAGCATGTAGTTGCGAGAGTTTGACGCGACGGCTTCAAGGGCCATTTTTTCTACCTGGTCCACAGGCGATTTGAACTCCCAGAACGCGGCAAGGATCCGCTCTTTCTTGGTCAGGGCCATCGTCCAGTCATTGGCCTCCTTCCAGATACTTCCAGAGCGAAGGAAGTCGTACTTTTTTGGCGCGCCATATTTGGAGGTCAATGCCTCTTGCCAGCTGCGAAAGTCGCTTTTGATCTCGTCCCCATAAGCATTGGTCTGGGCCGGCTTCGTCCAAGCCGTAACTTTGCAGAGACCCGTTACCGGGCTGAACACCAAGCGATAGTCGTCAATGTCATCGTGGCCATTAGGAAGTCGAGCGACGCTATAGACGCCGCGGTCCGCTGTGGGCTCGAGTTGTGCGAACTTACCCACGGCTTCGACCGTATCTCCAGCGTTCAATCCGAAGGGGCCTGCCTGAGCAGCCACATTTGCCACGGCCATGAAGATACCAATCAACCACGCCTTTTCCCGCCTCATCGCCTCGCTCCTTAAGTAAGGCTCAATGTTAACCTTTAGTTACAGCCTTGCGGTCGGCGAGAGCCCTGTCAGCTGGGCGAGGTGAAGAAGCGTTCTATGTCGGCGATGGTCTGTTCGATGAGCGCCGTGTCCTCAGGGTGATCGACCAGACCGACAAGCAGATTCTCAGGTCCTTCCGAAGCGTCGGCCGCTGCTGGGCGGCGATGACGGCGAGGTACTCCAGCAGCGTTCTGGTGCATGGTTCGTTTGGTGCAACGCCATCGAGGTCAGCTCAGATGGCTTTTTTCAGAATAGAACATCAATCGAGGATCACATGAGGGTTTTTAGCTTGGCGGCACTCCTTTTGTTCGCCGCGACAGGTACGGCCGCGCAAGACTGCCAGCGCGCGAGGCGCAGCTACGAAGTGGCGCGCGATTCGATGCGACCAGATCAAACCATGGTCACAAGAGCATGGCGGGAGATGCAGGCGACATGCGATGGGACCAGTATGCTCAGCCCGCCGCGATCGACCGCGATTGGTTCGGGAGTCGTTCAGGTGAAGGTGCGTCGAATTGACAAAGACATCTACCGCACCGACACGGACCACTACATCCAAACGCGCAACTGCTTCCAGTTGGCCTATGGCGATGTGGCACTCCTTCGGTACGAGTCGTATCGCTACGACAACACGCTGATCTTTCGGGATCGCGGGGCATGCGAGGTGCTGAAGGTTTTCAAGTGAGCGCAAGTCTGACCGTCAACGGCAATTGACGGTCAGACTTGGCCGCAGACCTTCCAGTTGGAGTGCGTCACATGCTGCACCAAGCCCTCGAAGTGCGCTGCCGCGTCGGGGCGGAACACATCAGGGCCGGCGAGGTAGGCGCAGGGGCGGGCGATTGGCATGGCACGAGTATCGCGGCCCTGCTGCCCGAGAGCGACGACTCGTCGAATCGGAACGCTTGGCGTTACATTTCACCAATGAAAATCGCCCGGCACAACCCGTTTTTTGCTTTTGTATATTTGCGATATTGATGTATCGCCGTTAAACGATTATTCTCCGCGCGCCCGGCCATCAAGGCGAGAGGTATATCAACAACTATGTTTGGGGGGGGGCCATGCGGTTTGCACAATGGGGTGTGATTCTTTGCTTGGTCGCTGGATTGGCGGCTTGCGGTGGCGGGGGTGGCGGAGGAGGAATCCCTGTTGGAGTGGCCATCGCACCGACCGCGCCAGCGACGACGCCCAACACGGGAAGCTCTGAGCCCCCGCCTTCGGATCAGGGCCCGGTTACTCAAGTAGATCCGAGCCCTTCAAAGCCCGAGTTTCTGTTCGCTACCATCCAGGGCGCCCAATCGATCCTCTCCTTCCAGACTCAGAACCCTGCGCCTGGTACTACGCCACAGGCCAAGGTCATCTCGGGCATCCAAGGCTTTCTGGGTGAAGCGCTGGCCTACGACGCAGCCAATGACCGGCTGTACGCCAGCAGCGGCCCCGATATTCTCGTGTTCGACAAGGCCAGCGCGCTGAGTGGTGCAGTCCCACCGACCCGGACCATTCAGCCGACTGGCACGGGCATCATGTTCTTTTCGAACGTCGCCTTCGACAAGGCGACGGACACGCTGTATCTCGCCGGCAGCGCGCAATACCAGGATGTGCTGGCCATCATCGGCAATGCAAGCACCGCGTCCGGCAGCGTGACGCCGAACCACCGCTATGCCGTCGCCAGCGGTTCGCGAGGCTTCACCATCGATACACAACGAAAGCTGCTTTACGGATTGGGATCGACCATCGGGGTGTTTGTCTTCGACCTGACCGCGCTGCAAGAAATGGTTGGCGCCAATCCCACCATCAATCAGGCTGTTCGTGTCATGGCAATTCCGGCACTTAACGTCATGACGGGTCTCAGCATCGATCAGGCGCGTGATCGGCTCTACATTGCTGGCACTGGAAAGTTGGGGGTGATCGACAGCGCAAGCACAACCTCGGGTAACGCGGCCAATCAGTCGTTCAACATCCCTGCGCACTCGGCCACATTCGATCCGTCGAATGATCGCCTGTATGTTGGCGCTGCGAATTCCGCCTACATCATCAACAACGCGAGCGCGCTGAAGAGCGGCTCCACCCTTCCTGCCACCGTGGTGGTGGGCAACAACCCGCAGATTAACTATTTCGTCGGCGGATTCGCATTTCCTTGAGTGTCGGCTTCGCGCGGTAGCGCGCGATCGCCTGACTCCGCCTTCGCTTGGCTCATCTCGCACATACGATAGAAACGTGGACGCCAGCATGAGTGTCAGGTTCGGCGGCAGTGGGGGGCAGTCGGAGTTGCCATCTTGAGCCACGCTTGGGCGGCCGAATACGCCAAGTCGCTGGATGACGGGACGGTCATCGTTCGTCGGTGCGACATCGAAGCAGTGCTTCAGGAACTGGGCCAGTTCCGCGCACTGGTTCCGAAGACGGGAGGTGTATCGTGAGCGTCATTCGCGACCGCGTGCTGGAGACGGCCAAGGTGCCGCGCTCCTCGAAACACCTCTCGGCCGATGGCCTGAGCGCCATCACCGACGCGGTGAGCGAGAGGCTTTCTCGGGTTCGCTCTAACGCGCGCTGAATGTCGTGCCAGCTTCCGAGATAGCATCTGCCCGCCCCAGCTTTCGTCACAGACCATGACCACTGTCAGCGTCCGTCAAGCCACCATCCTCGACCTGCACGAACTCGTGCCCTTGTTCGACGGCTACCGCCAGTTCTACAAGCGGCCCAGCGATGTGGCCGGTGCCCACGCGTTCCTGCTCGACCGCTTCAAGCATGCGGAGTCCGCCATCTTCCTGGCTTGCGAGGGTTCCGAGCCCGTCGGGTTGACGCAGCTGTACCCCAGTTTTTCTTCCGCCTCGATGGCGCGCATCTTCATTCTCAACGACCTGTTCGTGCGAGAAGACGCACGCGGCAAGGGCGTGGGCCGCAAGCTGATCGGTGCGGCGGGTGAGTTCGCCAAGGCTACGGGAGCGGTTCGCCTCACGCTTTCCACCGCGCTGACGAACACCGATGCCCGGGCGGTGTATGAATCGCTGGGCTGGCAACTCGACACACAATTCTGCGTGTACAACTTCGCGCTTTGAGTTTTGATTGAGGCCGCGCGCGTGACGCAGTTCTTTTCGAACAGACCCTTTTCATCGACGCACCGGCTCACGTCTCCCGAGATCAGTTGATCGCAACAGGATGATCGACGCACCCACACCGATCGAACTCAGCCGCGCCGAACTCCGCGCGGTCGCAGCCTACGCGTCCACCTGTGCCCGACTCGTCTTGGCGATCTTCGAGCGCGAACACCCCGGCGACCTGCGCCCGCGAGCCGCGATCGATGCCGCGCAGGCATTCGCCGATGGTGCCAAGCGGACGAAGTCGATCCGCGACTGCGCCTGGGCCGCGCAGCGCGCCGCGCAAGACGCCCGTGATGCGGGTCAGGCGGCCGCCAGCGAGGCCGCGCGCGCTGCGCTTGCCGCGGCAGGCGCAGCGTTCCTTCACCCTCTCGCGAAAGCAACCCAGGTCAAGCACATCCTCGGATCGGCCGCTCATGCGGCACGCGCGCTCGAACTCTCCGCGGGAGACGACGCGCACGTCGGCGCCGGCCACATCGCGAAGTCGAGTGCTCTTGCGGGCCCGGTCGTGATCGACGTTCTTCGGCGCTATCCCGCAGCCCCGCCCGGAGGCGGACGCGTGGGGGAGTTGATGCGGCAGTTGGACGCATCGCTTCGGGCCTGGCCAAGACCGGAGTGAGTGTTGCGGCGGCTCTCGCATTGCTGCCGCACAGCGTCCCGCTTTCCGAACGCACGCGGTCGGCGTTGCAGTCGCCGTCGCAAGTTTGCAGGATCGCCTCGAGGTTGCCAGCGACCGCGCCGACGGCCTACGCTTGCGGAGTCGGTGCCTGCGGTTCCTCTGGCAGCGCCTGCTGCAGGCCCTGAGACACGCGGACCGGCGCGGGCGGTCCGCATTCGTTCCCGTGCCTGCGTGCGATGCCCCTCACGAGGTGGCGGGGCACGTGGTGTGTTTTGATCAACTGGGCCAGCGCCTCGCTGCGCGCGGGCTCGGATACCGGTAGAAACATGTGCAATGCGCTCATGGTGTCGTCCCGTCAATGCCAGGAAAAGAGGCGGCCGGTGTGCACAGCCTGCATGAGCCGGACGAAGGCCTCGGATGGATTCAGGAGGGCCCCTGGCGTGGTCGCTCGGCATTATGAGCACTTGAATTCCAGGATGCACGCACGACCTCGTCGGCGCTGATGGTATTGGCTGTCGTCTGAGGGCGAAGTGAACCGCCACCCGACTGCGGTCACCTCAGTCACCTCTTGCGCGCCACGATGCAAGGACGGTTGTCATTGCCTTTTGTCGCGTGATTTTCATTCGCAAGAATGTCGAAGCCCGCGGCTCGCATGAACTGCTCCAGGTCCACCGCCCGAAAGACGCCGGCATAAGGCGCCATTCCGAGCGCACGCATCGCGGGCAGCAGGGCAAGCCGGACGAGCGGGTTCATGTCCCCGACACAGGGCGTCTTGGAGATGAACAAGCCTTCCGTTGCGAGCAAGTCATGGATGCAGCGCAGCGTGCCGGGCAGGTCGCGAACCAGGTGGAGATAGTTGAACCCCAGCACGGCGTCGAACGATGCTGCATCGGTCGCAAGTGCTTGCGCAGTCGCAGTGCGGAAGGCGAGGTTTGGAACAGGGTCGGCTGCGTGCTTCTCCTTGGCAATCGCGATCATTCCATCGGAGAGATCCGTCGCAAGATAGTCGCGAACATCGCCAGCCAGCCGTAGCGCCGTTGTTCCCGTTCCGCAGCCCAGCTCCAGCACCTTGTCGCCTGGTTTCAGCAGGGCACGGGTTCGGTCCAGCGTGCGCTCATAACCGGCCTGATCCGCAAGCGGGCTTTGCGCATACCGTCGTGAAGTCCGATCCCAGAACCTGGCGTCGCTCGCCATGCGCATGATGGGTTTGCTCCTCGCAAATATCTTCTATGGAGAAATGCTCCGCGCTGCCAACAGGCGATGCCGAGTGCGATCAGCGTGAAGCGAGCTTCAAACCCCCCTTGACCTTGCCATCGTGTGAACGCGGAGACTTCGCTTTTTAGCCTGAAGGAGATCTCCATGGAAGACCACATTGCGCTTGCGACCGCAGAGCACCTGACCCTCCGCGAAGTCGTTGCGCGCTCCGGCGCATCCGCGCAACTGGTGCGCGAGTGCGAGTCCCTCGGCCTGCTTGGCGGCATGGCGCACGCCGATGCGGGCAGCCGCCCATATGGCGCGCGAGACGTATCGACATTGCGCTTCGTGCGCAGGGCACAGGCCCTCGGGTTCGACTCTTCAGAGGTCGTCGAGCTGCTCGCACTGTGGCGAAACGGCCGCCGCACGAGCTTCGACGTGAAGCGCGTGGCGCTCGCACGGGCAGGCGACCTTGCCCAGCAGATAGAGGAGCTCGAACGCATGAAAGGCCTGCTGGAGCGCCTTGCCCACTGCTGCGAGGGCAGCGACCGCCCGGACTGCCCCATCCTGGATGAGCTGGCCGACCTCAACGGGTTCGCGGGCTGCGAGGCAAACGGCCGGTGAGCCCGCAAGCGGCGTTCGAAACCACGCTTGCCGCGCGGTCACTTCATGCAATTGAAAGGCTCTGGCATTGCCAAAGACCGCGATGGCGTTCACGGCCTGCCCTTGAATGCCCGGCGCATCCACGCGGCCATCGCCTCCAGTTGGTCGACCGAAAAAATGCCCGAGAGCCCCACGCGTCCGGTGTCGGATTTCCAGTGAACGTAGTTGCCGTGGCCAGCCTCGCCTTGCTTGTTGGGACGAGCGACCTGCTCAAGAAATTTCTGGATGTCGTCGTCGGTCATCCGGCCCGGAACGTGAGGGGTGGAGCCAGGGTGGCCCGAGGGTGGAAGAAAGTCGGCGGAACGCAGTTCCACGGGGTTCTCCGGCGTATAGGCGCCTTGCTCGCCCTTCATCTTGGCGAGAACTTTCTTGTGGATGATTTCCGCGTTGGTCACGTAGACGCTGGTCAGCGAAGGCCCATCGCCTTTCGCGCCGAAGTGATCTTCAAGTGCCTTGCGGCTGATTCTTGCCGGCGTGCGGGCCAGGCCGTCGCGCATGCGGAAATCCAGCCACTCCCCGCGGTCTTCATCGCTCCCGGAATCTTCTTCCCCCATCCCCTCGCCATTCACACTGATGAAGCGCCCGCTAGGACGTGAGCGAGCAGGACAACGATGCGGTCGCGCAGAAAAAATTGCCCGTGCTCCAGAGTGCGGAGCGGCACGGTCATCTCGACTGCCGGGGCGGTATGGCGCCCCGGTCTCGGCTGCATGACAGCCGGCGGATGCTCACCGAGGCGGGCGTCGGCAGGGGGTGGCGAAGGTCACCGCGCTTTGTAGGCGGCGGCTAAAAATGTGAAAAAAGTCTCAATTTTTGCCGTGGACGAAGGCGCTGCGAGCGCTTACCGAATGGCAGGCCGCACGTCGAAGAACGCTTCGTTGGTGTCGCCAAGGTCGCGAAAGCCCGCTGTCCTGGCGGCGTCGTAGGCTTTGGCCCAGCGCTTGGCCATCGCGATTTCGGACTTCGACAGGTCGCTCTCGCTCGACTCGCTCGCGTTGTGGAATGCGCTCAGCGCTGCCAGAACGTCGTCGCCCAGTTGCCGGTCGAGCTCGCGCCGGAATCGCTGCTCCGACACCTTGATGGCCTCGGGCGTGGGGTGCGGGCAGTCCGCGAGGCGAACGGTGTAGGCGGCCCGGGGAACGACCTGCGCGTCGTCGAACTGCGGGGCAGGCTCTGGGCGGGCCTCGCGTTCCGGCTCGGGCCTTGGGGCCGGCGGCCGAGCCATCAACGGCGCGCGCGCCAATGCGGTTGCTTGCGGGAAGAACAATTCAGTTTGGTTCATGAAAGTCTCGCTCTCGTGGGCCAGGCTGCTCATCGTGGCCGCGGCTACTCCATCTCGTCCCGCGTCGCGTGAGTTCGGTCACAGTTGTGAAAATAGAACTGTATGAATATACAGTTAAATCGAGTGAGAGATCCAGACAAATGTGCAGTCGTCGCGCTGGAGCGGTGCATCGCGGCCAAGCACCGACGACGCAGCGGGCCTGCACACCCGGAAAGTGCAGAAGCAACCGGCGCTGCATCAGATGCTTTTGCCGCGCCCCAATGAAAAACACCCGCCGAAGCGGGTGAAAGATCGGGTTCGATCAGGAAGGCTGCCATCACTGGCAGCCCCCCGGTTATGCCACGCACGTTGCTGCAAAAGCGGTGGCAACAACGAAACAAGCGGCGAAGCGTGATGTAGTGCGCGCACTGGCGTGCACACCTTCAGCCAAGCCTAAGGTTCACAAACGATACTTGCGTTGACGATCTGTTGGCGTTGGTAGAGAAGGCTTCGGCACCCGCTTCAACGGCGGTTTCTCGAGGCCGGCAGTCGTCGCGATTTCACCTTCAAGTGCCTGCCGCGACGTGAAGCGGCAGGTTAAAAAATGCGCCATTCACTCCTTCGCTATCTCGCCGGTCAATCGCTTCCCGCCACTGTCGCTGGCGCGAGTGGCGTGGCCGTTGTCCAGGCCCTGGTTCAAGACGGGCACCTGAAGGCGACCTTGCCTTCGATCCGTTCGGGAACATCGGCGATGCAGCCCCCGGCGGTGACGGTGACCGAGTTCACCCGCCTCGGGCTGCGCGAGTTGCGACGCGCGCACACCGCGACTCCGTTGCAATAAGCCACCCGGCCTGCTCTCCCGTTTGTCTATTCCTCCTGCGCCACCACCAGCAGCACTGACGCCTGCACCTTTCCCACGGACGTGATCTTGTGGGGAATGCTCGAATTGAAGTGCGCGCTGTCGCCGGCATTCAGCAGCTCCACGCGGCCGGCAAGCTGAAGGCTCACCCGCCCCTTGAGCACGTACAGCAGTTCTTCGCCCTTGTGATGGCTCATCGGATGGTTGCGCACCGGCTCTTCGGTGGGCGTGAGCACGAAGGCGACCATCCGGCGATCGGGCGACGCGCCTGATACCACGCGCGGTGCGCGCGGCATCTTCGTCCGCGCATCCGATGCCTTCGTCTCCGCCCGGCTGATCAGCACCGGGTCGGTGTCGGACGGTTCCGCGAACACTTCCTCGACCTGCACGCGCAGTGCCTTGGCCAGCTTCAGCGCCGCGCCGACCGACGGCGTCGAGATGCCTCTTTCGAGTTTCGATACATAGCTGCGGGTCAGGTCTGTCGCCTGTGCCAGCTCTTCGAGCGTCAGTCCGGCCTGGACGCGAAGCAACTTCAGTTTGATGGACATGTGTTTTCTTTAGGACACTTGTGTCCTAAAATGATCTTGGTTTCCTGATTTGAACAATCTTCGCGGGGCTGGCCCGCTATCTGAGGAGTATGGTATGACGGTACGCACGCGCCTTCGGGCATTGTTTGTCAGCTCGTTCGCCGGCGCTCTTGCGTTGCTGGTGTCCGCTTCGCCGGCCCACGCGCAGCCGGCGCCTGCGCAGCCCGCCTATCCCAGCAAGCCGGTTCGCCTGGTCATTCCCTTCGGCGCGGGCGGCATCACCGACGTGGCGGGGCGGCTCATCGGCCAGCACCTGGGCGAAGAGCTGAAACAGTCGGTCATCATCGACAACAAGGCGGGCGCCGGTGGCGCCATCGCGGCGCAGGCCGTTGCCCAGGCCCAGCCCGACGGCTACACCTTGCTGCTGGGCACGGTGGGCACGCAGGTGGTCAACAAGATGCTCTACACCAAGCTCAACTACGACCCGGCCGCCTTCGTGCCCGTTTCGCTCGTGAGCAACTCGCCTTACGTGCTGGCCGTGAACGGCATCGACGGCATCGCCGGCGTGAACGACCTGGCCGGCCTGGTCCGCTACGCGAAGGCGCATCCCGGCCAGTTGAATTTCGGTTCGGCGGGCAACGGCAGTTCGCCGCATCTGGCCCTCGAGCTGTTCAAGCTGGCGACAAAGACCGACATCGTGCACGTGCCCTTCAAGAGCGGCGCCGAAGCGGTGAATGCGGTCATGGGCGGGCAGGTGCAGATCGTCATCGACGCCATTCCCGTCATCCAGCCGCAGGCCAAGAGCGGACGGCTGAAGATGCTGGCCATCGCGGCCAACCACCGCAATGCGGCCGTGCCCGAGTTGCCGACCAGCACCGAGCAAGGGCTGCCCGACTTCCAGATCGGCTCGTGGAACGCGATCGTCGCGCCCGCGGGCACATCACCGGCGCAGATCGAGATCCTCAACCAGGCGCTGGCCCGTGCACTGAAGCGCCCCGCGGTCGTTGCGCGCCTGGCCGAACTCGGCATCGAGCCGATGACCACCGGCACACCGGCCTACCTGGCACACGTCAAGAGCGAGACCGCCAAGTGGAGCAAGGTCATCAAGGCCGCGGGCACCAGGCTCGACTGACCAAGGGCGCGACACATGGCGATGAAGCTCTACGACACCCGGCGCTCCGGCAATGCATGGAAGGTGCGGCTGCTGGCCGGCTTCCTGGGCATCCCGTTGCAACGCGAGACGCTGTCCATCGACCGCGGCGACTTGCGAAGCCCGGCCTTCCTCGCGGTCGCGCCGATGGGCCAGGTCCCGGTGCTTGCAGTGGACGATGGCACGCACCTGGGCGAGTCGATGGCAATTTTGTATCTGTTGGCGCAGGGCAGTGCCTGGTGGCCGGGCGACGCGGCTTCGCAGGCACGGGTGCTGGCGTGGCTGTCGTTCGAGCAGGAGCGGCACATGAAGCCATTGGCGCAACTGCGGCTGCACCTGGCACTGCATCGCGACCGCGATCCGGCCAGCGAAGAGTTCGTTCGCTTCGCCCATGAAGCCAGGCAGTCGCTGCGCATTCTCGAAGCGCAGTTGTCGCGGCAGGGCGCCGGGGGATGGGTCGCGACCGCGAATGCGCCCAGCATTGCCGACGTGGCGCTGTACCCCTACACGCGCCTCGCGCCAATGGGCGGCATCGAGCTTGCAGCCTACCCCGCCATCAGCGCGTGGCTCGCCAGAATCGAGCAACTGCCGGGCTACCAGCCGCTCTTTCCCGGCGCGCCCGAGAAGAACTTTTCCACCAGCGAATCCGCATGAACAAGGACGACACCATGGCATCGCAAGACACTTTCGAACTCAAGAAGGACGAACTCGTCCGGCAGTCGTACGCCCAGATGGACGCGCACCTTGCGGACAGCGCCTACACGCTGCGCCAGAAGCTGGCCCTGACCTGCCGCATTCTTTTCGACAACGGGCACGACTCCGGCCTGGCGGGACAGATCACCGCGCGCACCGGCGTGCCCGGCGAGTTCCTGACGCAGCGGCTGGGGCTTGGTTTCGACGAGATCACCGAAGACAACCTGCTGCGGGTCGACGAAGACCTGAACGTGCTCGAGGGCGATGGCATGCCGAACCCGGCCAACCGTTTTCACTCGTGGGTCTACCGCGCGCGTCCCGATGTCAATTGCATCATCCACACGCACGCGTTGCACTCGGCCGCGCTCGGCATGCTCGAAGAGCCGCTGGTCATTTCTCACATGGACAACTGCGTGCTGTACGACGACGTGGCCTTCGTCGGCAAGTGGCCCGGCATTCCCGTGGGCAACGAAGAGGGCGAATTCATCTCGGCCGCGCTGGGCAGCAAGCGGGCATTGCTGCTCTCGCACCACGGCATGCTCGTGGCCGGCGGCAGTGTCGAAGAAGCCTGCGTGCTGTCCATCGCCTTCGAGCGCGCGGCACGCATGCAACTGCTGGCATCGGCCGCGGGGAAGATCCAGCCGATCGATCCCGAGCTGGCGCGGGAGGCGCACGACTGGATCTTGCGGCCACGCCGCAATTCGGTGGCGTTCGACTACTACGCGCGACGCTCGCTGAAAGATCCGCGCAACGCCGATTGCGTGAAGAAGGCCTGAGGAAGGCCTGAAGAAGGCCCGAGGGTTCAGGCTGCCGTGGCCTCTTCCGACAGGGGCACGTGCAGCCCGACCTTGACCCGGCTCATCGCCACCAGCGTGTTGAAGCGCTTGACGTTGTTGTTCTCGAAGAAGAGTTCGCGCGTCAGCCGGGTGTATTGGCTCATGCTCCTGACCGCGAAGATCAACACGAAATCGCAGTCGCCCGCCACGTAGTAGCACTGCTGGATATGCGGGCAGGCCTGGAAGGTCCGCTTCATTGCGTCCAGCAGATCGACGCGCTCGCTCTCTACATTCACCTGGACGATCACCGTCAGTTCGCAGCCGACCGCATCGGGGTTGACGATGGCGGCATGGCGCTCGATGACGCCTTCGTCCACCATCCGCTTCAGCCGCCGGTTGACCGCCGCGGTCGACAGGTTGACCCGCTGGCCCAGCTCGCCCTGCGGAATACGCGCGTCCTGCTGGACCATGTCGAGCAGCTTCAGGTCGTAGGCATCCAGGCGTGTAGTCATGCGTCGAAACAGGAGGAAAAAGCGAGGAGGGATTGCATAAGCGCATGCGCCAATGCGAAGAAATTCGAAGGGGGCGGTTCTACGATTATGCGCATCACCTCAGGAATTTCGCCATGCTGGTCAGCAACCCAAGAGCCCTTCGAAACGAGTATCCGCACTCGCTGCGAAGCATCATGAGCATCGCCGAAGCACGGCACACCCGGTCGTGGCTTTCGCGCTGGGACCTGCTCTCGCCAGAGCCGACGCCGCTGTGGCGCCTGCCCGACCTGGCACGCAAGCTGGACCTTGCCGATGTCTGCGTCAAGGACGAGTCCGTGCGCTCGTCGCTGGGCAGCTTCAAGGCACTCGGCGCACCCGCCGCGCTGGTTCGACTGGTCGTTCGCCGCCATCCTTCATGGGCGCCCGAAGACGTGCTGGCCGGTGCGCACCGCGCCGAGCTGGGCGACCTTGTCGTCATCAGCGCCACCGATGGCAACCACGGCCGCGCGCTTGCCGCCGCCTCCCGGAGCGCGGGCGTGCGCTGCGTGATCGTGCTTCACCGGCACGTCAGCCCGGAGCGCGAAAGCGCCATTGCCGCGTTCGGCGCCGAGATCGTTCGCATCGAAGGCAACTACGACGCTTCGGTCACGCATGCGGCGCAACTGGCCGAACAGCATGGCTGGCAGGTCATTTCCGACACTGCATACCCGGGCTACGAAGAGGTTCCTCGCGACGTGATGCAGGGCTACGGAACGATGGTCGACGAACTGCTCGAGCAGGCAGCCCCGGCAGCGTCGGCTTCATCGGCATGCCCCTTCACCCATGTGGTGCTGCAGGGCGGCGTCGGCGGGCTGGCCGCCGGTGTCGCGAGCTACTTCTGGGAGAAGTTCGGCGCGCAGCGGCCCACCTTCATCGTCGTGGAGCCACGCCAGGCCGACTGCCTGATGCAGAGCGCGCTGCAGGGCCGCCCGGCCGTGGCCACGGGCAGTGTCGATTCGGTGATGGCCGGGCTTGCCTGCGGCGAAACCTCCACCCTGGCCTGGCGCTTCCTGGAGCCGTCGATCGATTGCTTCGTCGCCATCGAAGACAGCCACGCGGTGGAAGCGATGCGCTGGCTGGCAGAGGGCTCGACGCTCGACCGGCCCATCGTCAGCGGCGAGTCGGGTGCCGCCGGCGCGGCGGCGCTGCACATGGTCGCGCGCTCGGCGCAGTGGCGCCGGCAAGCCGCTCTGGGCGCCGATTCGAAGGTGCTGTTGATCAACACCGAAGGCGCGACCGCGCCGGGCGTCTACGCGGAACTGCTGGGCCGCTCGGCCGACGAGGTCTTGCTGGCGCAGCGCCAGTGGGCCGAGGCAGCGACAGCCTGATCGTTTCGGCGGGGCGTCCGAAATCGATTCGGAATTGCGTTTGCGCCCCTTCGAACGAGAAAAAACGCCGAAGCCCCAGACCTACGATGACGCCGCGGACCCGCTCCCAGAGCGGCTCCATGGCGTGAGCCTCTTTCGACGCTTCGAGAAAAACAAAATGAAAATATTCAGCGCTTCGCTGGCCACCGAGACAAGCACCTTCGGCCCGATGCCGACCGGCCTTTCGTCGTTCATCGACCAGGGGTACTTTCCGGCCGGCACGCATCCGAAAGAAATGACCTTCTTCGCGGGCCCGCTTGCCGCGGCGCGCATCCGGTGCGAGGCGCATGGCTGGGAACTCGTCGAGGGGCTCGTGGCCTGCGCGCAGCCCAGCGGCACCACCACGCGCCATGCCTACGAGACGCTTCGCGAAGAGCTTCTGGCGGACCTGCGCAAGGCGTTGCCAGTGGACATCGTGGTGCTGGGCCTGCATGGCGCCATGGTCGCAGACGGCTACGAAGACTGCGAAGGCGACCTTCTCATGCACGTGCGCCAGACCGTGGGCGCGCATGTCGTGGTCGGGGCCGAGATCGATCCCCACTGCCATCTCACGCCGGAGATGCTGGCGCATTCCGACATGCTGGTTGCGTTCAAGGAGTTTCCGCACACCGATGTGCTGGCACGCGGCCTCGACCTGCTCGACCTTGCCGTGGCGAAGTTCGAACAGCGCATCCGGCCGACGGCGGCCGTGGCCGACTGCCACATGATCGCGGTCATTCGCACGCCGGACGAGCCCGCGCGAAGCTATGTCGATCGCATCATGGCGATGGAAGGCAAGAACGGCGTGCTCTCGATCTCGGTCTGCCACGGCTTTCCGTTCGGCGACGTGGCTTCCATGGGCACCAAGCTGCTGGTCTACACCGACGGCGACGGGGCCAAGGCGCAGCAACTGGCCGACCGTCTGGCCGCCGAGCTGTTCGCCATGAGGAATGAACTGGAGCCCACCTATCCGGGCATCGACGAAGCGCTTGATGCCGCGCTCGCGTTCGACGGGGGACCGGTCGTGCTGGCGGACGCGGCCGACAACCCGGGAGACGGTGCCGCCGGCGATTCGACGTTCATTCTCAGCCGCCTCGTCGAGCGAAAAATCCGGAACGTGGCGATGGGGCCGCTGTGGGACCCGGTGGCGGTGCGCATCGCTTTTGACGCGGGCCTGGGCGCATGCCTGCCATTGCGCATGGGCGGAAAGATCGGCCCGTTCTCGGGCAATCCCATGGACTTGGTCGTGACCGTGAAGGCGCTGGTGAAAGACATGGTCATGACCGGCCTGGCCGGCACGCCGATGTCGCTGGGCGACTGCGCGCTGGTGGAGGCCGACGGCATCGAGATCGTGCTCATCACGCTGCGCAACCAGGCCATGGGCACGGACATGTTCACGCAGCTGGGCGTCGATCTTGCGTCGAAGAAGATGGTGGTGGTCAAGTCGACCCAGCACTTCTACGCGTCTTTCTCCGCGATCGCCGGCAAGGTGCTTTTCGTCGACGCGCCGGGGTCGGCCGCGATGGACCTTCGCAGGCTCGAATACCGCAAGGTGCAGCGCCCCAAGTGGCCACTGGACGCCTGACGCTCCACCGCCACGCGCCACACATCACGCCGGCCGCACAACGGCTCCGACTTCTTCACCACGCCCGGGTCTCACCATGAAACTTCGCCTTTCCGCCGTTCGTCATTTCGTCGCGCTCGGCGCCGTCGTCTCGCTGAGCGCTCTCGCGGCACCGCCGCAGGACGCGAAGGTGTTGCGTGTCGTGCCCATGGCCGACCTGAAGGTGCTCGACCCGATCTGGACGCCGGCCGATGTCACGCGCAATCACGGCTTCATGGTCTACGACACGCTCTTCGGCACCGACGAGGCCGGAGAAATCAAGCCGCAGATGGTGGACACCTTCAAGGCCAGCAAGGACCTGAAGGTGTGGGACTTCACACTGCGCCCCGGCCTGGTGTTCAGCGACGGACAGCCGGTGACCAGCGAAGACGTGCTCGCGTCCGTTGCGCGCTGGGGAAAGCGCGATGTGCTGGGCCAACGCATGATGGCCGTGCTGGACAAGGCGCAGGCGGTGGACGCCAGGAGCTTCCGGCTGAGCTTCAGGGAGCCCTTCGGCCTGGTGCTCGATGCGCTGGCCAAGACCGGCTCCAACGTCCCGTTCATCATGCCCAGGAGGGTTGCGCAGACGCCCGCGGACAAGCAGATCGACGACACCACCGGCTCGGGTCCCTTCACGATGAAGAAGGATGAGTACCGCCCCGGCGACCGCGTGGTGTACCTGAAGAACCCGCGCTATGTGCCCAGGGGTGAGCCCGCTTCCGGGACGGCCGGCGGCAAGCGCGTGAACGTGGACCGCGTCGAGTGGGTGATTCTCAAGGACGGCCAGACGCAGGCGAATGCGCTGGTCAACGGCGAGGTCGACATGCTCGAACTGATTCCGAGCGAACACTTCTCGAGCCTGAAGTCCAACGCCAAGGTCGAGCTGATGCAGGTCACGCCCACCGGCTCGATCACCGCGCACTACAACCACGCGGTCGAGCCCTTCGACAACCCCAAGATCGCACGCGCGGCCATGCTGGCAATCAACCAGGAAGCCATGCTGCGCTCGCAGGCGCAGTTTCGCGAGCTGTACAAGACATGCGTGTCGATCTTTCCTTGCGGCTCCCTTTATGCCTCGACCGACGCGGGCTTCTTCACCGGAAAGCCGCAGTTCGATGAAGCGAAGAAGCTGCTGAAGGAAGCCAACTACAACGGCGAGCCCATCGTGCTGCTGGCGCCCACCGACCTGGGCGTGCTGGTCAAGTATCCGCAGGTGTATGCGCAGTTGCTCAAGCAGGCGGGCTTCAACGTGGACCTGCAGTCGATGGACTGGGGCACGCTGGTGTCAAGGCGGGTGTCGAAGGAGCCGGCCGGCAAGGGCGGCTGGAACATCTTCATCACCGGATGGAGCGGCGACGCGCTGAACCCGATGACCTACGGCCCGCTGACGGGCAATGGCGACAGCGGCTACTTCGGCTGGCCGGTCGATCCCGAGCTGGAGTCGCTCAAGGCCCAGTTCGCCACCACCACCGACCTGGCGCAGAGAAAGCGCCTTGCGCAGAAGATGCAAGCGCGTTCCTTCGACGCCGCGATCATCGGCCCGGTGGGCGAAATCGCGGTCATGTCGGCGATGCGCAAGGGCGCGGTGACCGGCGTGCTGAAGGCGCCGGGCCTGGTGTACTGGAACATCCGCAAGAACTGACGATGGCCGCGACGAAGACTGTGGCCACGCCGCGCCGCGCCAGGGGAAAGCCAGCATGCTGAACTTCATCGTTCGCCGTGCCCTCTCGACCATTCCCGTGTTCGCCGTCGTGGGCGTGATCGTGTTCCTGATGCTGCGCCTGATGCCCGGCGATCCGGCCGCGGCCATCGTGGGGGAGGGCGGCACCACGGCCGACATCGCCCGCATTCGCGCGCAGCTCGGGCTCGACGATTCGCTGCTCACGCAGATGGCACTCTGGTTCAACCGGTTGCTGCACCTGGACTTCGGCGAGTCGTACTTCCAGAAGCAGGCCATCGGCACGCTGATAGCGCAGCGCATCGAGCCCACGCTGTCTCTGGCGGCCGTGACCATCGTCATTGCGGTGGTGGTCTCGGTGCCCCTGGGCGTGCTGGCCGCGTGGCGGCACGGCGGCTGGCTCGACCGCGCGCTGATGAGCCTTTCGGTCGTGGGCTTCTCGGTGCCGGTGTTCGTGGTCGGCTATGTCGCCATCTGGTTCTTCGGCCTGCAGTTGCAGTGGGTGCCGACGCAAGGCTATTCGCGCCTGGCCGATGGCGTCGGGCCGTGGTTGCTGCGCCTGGTGCTGCCGGCGTGCACGCTGTCGATCGTCTACATCGCATTGATTGCGCGGGTCACGCGCGCGGCCGTGGCCGAGGCGCTCGCCGAAGACCATGTGCGAACAGCGCGCGCCAAGGGATTGTCGGAGGGCAGGGTGCTGGTCAGGCATGCGCTGTCGAACGCGGCGGTGCCCATCGTCACCGTCATCGGACTGGGCGTGGCGTCGCTGATCGGCGGCGTGGTCGTCACCGAAACGGTGTTCGCCATTCCGGGGCTCGGTGCGCTGACGGTAGACGCGGTGCTCGCCCGCGACTACCCGCTGGTCCAGGGGCTGACGCTGTCGTTCTCGGTCGTCTACGTGCTGATCAACCTGCTGGTGGACCTGAGCTACCTGTTGTTCGACCCGCGCATCCGGTACTGAGCGGTATGCCGGCGCAAGCCATCAGAAGAAGAAAAGAACATTCATGTCCATCTCCATCGAAGCGGTCGAAGCCACCGATGCCGGCACGCCCCAGGCCTCTCGGCGCACAAGCCTCGTCGGCCGCGCCTTGCGCAACGGGGCGGTGAAGCTGGGCGGCGCGATCCTGCTCGCGCTGCTGGTCGTGGCGGTGCTCGCACCGTGGCTCTACACCATCGATCCCGCGGCCATCGATCCGGGCAGCGCCAACCTTTTGCCGGGCGCCCAGGGCGAGTTCGTCGCGCTGTCGGGAGAAAGTTTCGAGCGGTGGTTTCCCATGGGCACCGACAGCCTGGGCAGGGACATCTGGAGCCGCGTCATCTTTGGCGCACGCGTCTCGCTGCTGGTCGGCGTCGCGGTCGCCGCGCTGTCGCTTTTCTTCGGCCTGTGCGTGGGCCTGGTGGCCGGCTACTTCCGGCGCCTGGACGGCGTGCTCATGCGGCTGATGGATGGAATGATGGCCATCCCCGACATCCTCTTCGCCATCACGCTGGTGGCGCTGTGGCGCCCGACGCTGTGGACGGTGGTGTTCGCGATCACGGTGCCGCAGGTGCCGCGGGTCGCGCGACTTGTGCGCTCGGTGGTGTTGACGGTCAGGGAAGAACCGTTCGTCGAAGCCGCGGTGGCACTGGACACCCCGACCTGGAAAATTCTGCTGCGCCACATCCTGCCGAGCGCCATCGCGCCGATCGTGGTGCAGGGCACGTACGTGTGCGCAGCCGCGATGCTGATCGAGGCCATCATGTCGTTCCTGGGCATCGGTTTGCCGCCCGACGTACCGACGTGGGGCAATGTGATGGCGGAGGGCCGTTCGCAGTTCACCCAGTACCCGCACATGGTGCTGATTCCGGGGGCCTTCCTTGCGATCACGGTGTTGGCTGTGAACCTGGTGGGCGACGGGTTGCGCGACACGCTCGACCCCAAGTTCAGCAAGCGGGCGTCATAGGGTGGCCGTTGCTTCTCGCGTTGTTCTGTTTGCTTGTGACGTGCGCTGTTCAGGGCGACGCCCACGCCGACGGTGTGCTCTGCTCCGCGAATGTCCCCCGCTTCGCTCCTCCTTTATTTCGCTGCGCAGAGCACACCATCCGCGTGAGCGTCATCAGAGTGGTCGTTGATCAGCGGTACACCA
>NZ_QAJK01000056.1 GCF_003852515.1 Variovorax sp. KBW07
GCGTGAGCGGCGCCCTGAATGGACCAAGCAGCAGCACCAAAACGCCAACCGAGATGGCAGATAGGCGTCAGCCAGACACGCCCGGAATCGGCGAATTGGTAGTCGAAGGCACGGCAGGCGCAGCAGCCGGCTCGCTGGGCGCCATCATGAAGGTCGTCGGCGTCGCCATCGGGAGCGATGCCTTCTTGAGCTCGTCGAGGATCACGAACAGCAGGTCGCTGCGCACACCGCCCGCCAACCGTGGGCTCGCTACATACGCGATTGCCTGGAAGATCAGCAGCCCGTTCTCGATGCCTTCCAGCGTCAGCGACGGTGCCGGCGTTTCCAGCACCCCTTCGTGCGCGCGGCAGGCCTCAAGGATCAGCTCGCGCACCCGCTGTGCATCCGTCGTCAGCGGCATCGGCAGGCGGATCAGCACGCGGCCCTCGGCATTCGCCAGCGTCATGTTGCGAACCGTCTTCGTGATGAACTCCGAATTTGGCACGATCAGCGTCGAGCGGTCGCCCAGCTGGATCTCCGTGGCGCGTACGTTGATTCGCCGCACGTCGCCCTCGGCCGTGCCCAGCACCACCCAGTCGCCCACCTTCACCGGCTGCTCGGCCAGCAGGATCAGCCCCGAGATGAAGTTCTGCACGATCGCCTGCAGGCCGAAGCCGATGCCCACCGACAGCGCGCTCGCTACCCACGCGATGCGCTCCACGCCGATGCCCAGCGCCGACAGCGTGAACGCGATCACCAGGATGCCGCCCACGTAGCCCAGCAGCGTGGTGATCGAGCTCTGCATGCCGGGTTCGAGCTGCGTGTTGGGCAGGTAGCTGCGCTCGAGCCAGCGCTTGAACACGCGCAGCACGATGAAGCCCACCACCGCCACCGTGAGGGCACTCAGGATGGCGCCGGGCACCAGCTGGAACTCGCCCACCTTCACGCCCGAGCCGAACTTGCCGCTGCGCTGGAACACCTCGCCGGGGCCGGTGCCCAGCGGCGCGGCGAGCGCCACCAGCATGTAGAAGAACAGCGCAACCCGGCTGATTGCCGAGAGCACCGTGGCGGCCTGGTCCAGCGTCTGCGGCGCCAGGTTGAAGGTTTTCTGCAGCCGCTGGCCGAAGCTGCTGCGCGACGACACGATGGCCATGAACACGTCGTCGGCGAACTTGAACAGCACGTAGAAGGCCGCGGCCACGATGCCGCTCCAGGTGATCTGCGAGGCCATGAAGCTCGCCAGCGCCACGTAGCCCAGCGCCACCAGCACCCAGATCGCGATCATCAGCGCGCCGATCAGCGCCACCAGCAGGCCGACCCACATCGGCCGCTCGGGCAGCCCGGCTTCGGGCGCATCGGCGCGCAGCGGCTTCAGCAGGTACAGCACCACGCCGACCAGCCCGGTGAGCACCAGCGCCGTGAGCACGTGCGTGGCCACCACGGCCGCGAAGCTGGCGTCGATCAGCGCATTGACCTCGGCCGGCGTCCAGGCCAGCGCCGCCACCAGCGCGACCAGCCACGGCAGGGCGGCAAGGCGCGTGGCCATGGCATCGGGAATCGGCGGCAGCCGCCACGAAGGGCGGCGCGTGGCCAGCAGCCCGCGGCCCAGCCCGATCACGAAGGCCATGAACACCATGGCCTGTGCCGCCGACTGCAGCGCCTTGCGCGCCTTCGGTTCCCAGGTGGCGTATTCCTTGAGCACTTCGACAAAACCATGCGCGGCCACCGCGACCAGCAGCACGTGGCTCGCCACGATGCCGATCACCAGCACCGAGCGTCGCAGGCGCCCGGCCGGCAGGAAGCGCGCGGCCATGCGGGTCAGCGCATGTTCGGCGGCCCACGTGCCGAGCACCGCGAGCAGCAGGGCAGCAATGAGGGCGGCAAATATTTGCAGCCGAGTCTCGGGCTGCAGGGCGGTCCGCAGGCTGCCTTCCGCCGAGGCCACCATGGCCTTCAGCCGCTCCAGGTCGTCGGGCCAGGCTTCCTTCAGGTCGCTCCAGAACTCACCCGTCAGCGGCGAGGCCGCGCGCTCGGTGAGCTGCGCCTCGAACAGCGCCCGGCGTTGGCTGACCAGGTCGGTGCCGCGCTGGCGCACGTCGACGGACAGAAGGCGCGCCAGCCGGATGTCGGCGTCGAGCGCGTTGCGCTCCTTGGTCAGGCGCGCGCGCTGGCGCGTGATGTCGGGGTCTTCGGTGGCGCCGGCGGCCGGCGGGTTGCCGAGCTCGCCGAGCCGTGCATTCAGGTCGGCCAGCTCGCCGGTGCGCGCGGTGACGAACTTGTCGGCCTGCGTGCCGATGTCGTTGATCTGCGAGAGCAGCTTGCGCGCGTCTTCATCGGTTTCGGCCTCGGCCGAGAGCTTGGTGAACTGCGCGCGCAGTTCGGCCACGGTGGGCGCCGGCACCGCGGGGGCGGCGCTGTTGGCGCCATTGAGGTTGCTGTCTGGCTGCGCCATCGCGCCGCCGTACGTCAGCAGGGCGCCGAGGCAGAAGGTCGCGAGGCGTAGGGTCCAACTCATGGCCGCATCATAGAAGCCGCCATGTCGTAAGGGCCGGTAAGAAGTAAGTGCGTCAGTGCAGCTTCAGCTGGCCGGACTGAACAGGTCCACCCGGTCGGTGATGATGCCGTCGGTGCCCAGGTCGATCAGCCGCTGCGCGGCCCATTCGTCGTTGACGGTGTAGCTCAGCGCACGCAGGCCGGCACCGTGCACCTGCGCGACCACGGCGGCATCCCACAGCGCGTGGTTGCAGACGATGGCCACGCAGCCGAGGTCGCGGGCCGTGTCGAGCCAGCCGTTCCAGAGCGTGTCGAGCAGCAGGCCGCGCGGCAGCTCGGGCTGCACGGCGAGCGCGCCCTTCAGCGACTCGACCTGGAAGGACGTGAGCAGCGGTGGAATGGCCGCGCCCTGCCACAGGCGCGCGGCTTCGCGCGCCACCACTTCGCCGGTCTGGCGCTCGGTGCCGGGCGTCGGCTTGATCTCGATGTTGAGCAGGTGCTCGTTGGCACGGCAATAGCGCGCCAGGTTTTCCAGCGTGGGCAGCGGCTCGCCGGCGAATGCACGCGAGTGCCAGCCGCCCGCGTCGAGCTGCGACAGCGCGCTCCAGGGCTGCGCGCCGCCGATGCCCTGGCCGCTGGTGGTGCGGTCGAGCGTGGCGTCGTGCATCAGGAAGGGCACGCCGTCGGCACTGAGCTTGGCATCGCACTCGAACATGCGGTAGCCGTGCGAGGCGCCGAGCTTGAAAGCCGCGAGCGTGTTTTCGGGCGCGAGCTTGCCGGCGCCGCGATGCGCGACCCAGCGGGGGTAGGGCCAGGGTTTCAGTGCCGCCATCGGTCCCGCCTGCCTTCAGTCCGCGCGCTTGCCGGAGCCGGCGTCGAACCAGTGCAGCTTGTCTTCGCGCGCGGCGATCTTCACCGTGTCGCCGGCCACTGGCGGATGGTCGCCTTCGTCGGTGCGCATGATGATCTGCTCGTCGCCGATGCGGCCGTACACCAGGCGCTCGGCGCCCAGCAGTTCGACCTGCTCGACCTGCACCGTCCAGCCGCTTTCGTCGAGCTTCATGTGCTCGGGGCGGATGCCCAGGATCTGGCCGGGGCGCACGCCCGGTGCGTGCCGTAGCAGGTTCATGGGCGGCGAGCCGATGAAGCTGGCGACGAAGGTGGTGGCAGGGCGCGAGTACACCTCTTCGGGCGTCGCAAACTGGTCCATCACGCCGCCGTTCATCACGATGATGCGTTGTGCGAGCGTCATGGCCTCGACCTGGTCGTGCGTGACGAACAGCGAGGTAATGCCCAGCTCGCGGTGCAGCTTCTGGATTTCGAGGCGGGTCTGCGCGCGCAGCTTGGCGTCGAGGTTCGACAACGGTTCGTCGAACAGGAACACCTGCGGCTGGCGCACGATGGCACGGCCCATGGCCACGCGCTGGCGCTGGCCGCCCGACAGCTCGCGCGGCTTGCGCTCGAGCAGGTGGCCCAGTTCGAGAATCTTTGCGGCCTTGTCGACGCGCACCTTGATCTCGGGCACCGGCACCTTGGCGATCTTCAGGCCGTAGGCCATGTTCGCGAACACGGTCATGTGCGGGTAGAGCGCGTAGTTCTGGAACACCATGGCGATGTCACGCTCGGACGGTTCCAGTTCGTTCACGACCTTGCCGCCGATGGAGATCTCGCCGGCCGAGATTTCTTCCAGGCCGGCCACCATGCGCAGCAGCGTGGACTTGCCGCAGCCCGAGGGCCCGACGATGACGATGAATTCATGGTCGGCAATCTCGGCGCTCACGCCGTGGATGACCTGGTTGGCTTTCGGCCCGTGGCCGTAGCGCTTGATGACGTTGCGTAGGGAAAGAGCTGCCATTTTTTATTTCTCGGTATCCACAAGGCCCTTGACGAACCACTTTTGCATCAGGATCACCACCAGCGCGGGTGGCAGCATCGCAAGGATGGCGGTGGCCATCACGACGTTCCATTCGTTCTGCCCGTCGCCGCCGGCAATCATTCGCTTGATGCCGACCACCACGGGGTACATGTCTTCGCTGGTGGTCGCGAGCAGCGGCCACAGGTACTGGTTCCAGCCGTAGATGAACTGGATCACGAACAGCGCGGCAATCGACGTTTTCGACAACGGCAGCAGCACGTCGAAGAAGAAGCGCATGGGGCTTGCGCCGTCCATGCGCGAGGCTTCGGTGAGCTCGTCCGGCACCGTCAGGAAGAACTGGCGGAACAGGAAGGTGGCCGTGGCCGACGCGATCAGCGGCACCGTGAGGCCCGCGTACGTGTTCAGCATGTTCAGGTCCGACAGCACCTTGTAGGTGGGCAGGATGCGCACCTCCACCGGCAGCATCAGCGTCACGAAGATGGCCCAGAAGCAGATCTTCTTGAACGGAAAGCGGAAGTAGACGATGGCGAAGGCCGACAGCAGCGAGATGGTGATCTTGCCGATGGCGATGACCATGGCCGTCACGAAGCTCACCCACATCATGTGCGCCACCGGGGCGTTGGAGCCCGCGCTGTTCTCGCGCCCGAAGAGCGCGCCCTTGTAGCTGTCGACGATGTTCGAGCCGGGCAGCAGCGGCATCGGCGCCTGCACGATCTCTTGCGCGGTGTGCGTGGAGGCCACGAACGCCAGGTAGAGCGGGAAGGCGACGATGAGGACGCCCAGGATCATGATGACGTGGGCCAGGATGCCGTGGGTGCCGCGTTTCTCAACCATGTCGCGCTCCGCCGAGTTCGGTTTTTTCTTGTTGCTTCATCAGTACTGGACTTTCTTCTCGACGTAGCGGAACTGGATGACGGTCAGCGCCACCACGATCACCATCAGCACCACCGACTGCGCGGCCGAGCCGCCCAGGTCCAGGCCCTTGAAGCCGTCGTGGTAGACCTTGTAGACCAGGATGGTCGTGTCCTTGCCCGGGCCGCCCTGGGTGGCCGCATCGACGATCGCGAAGGTGTCGAAGAAGGCGTAGACCACGTTGATCACCAGCAGGAAGAAGGTGGTGGGCGACAGCAGCGGAAACTGCACCGTCCAGAAGCGGCGCCACGGGCGCGCGCCGTCGATGGCCGCGGCCTCGATGAGCGACTTCGGAATCGACTGCAGCCCGGCCAGAAAGAACAGGAAGTTGTACGAGATCTGCTTCCACACCGAGGCCATCACGATCAGCGTCATGGCATGGCCCGAGTCGAGCAGGTGGTTCCAGTTGATGCCGATCTTGCCCAGCGCGTAGGCCACCACGCCCAGCGACGGCGAGAACATGAAGACCCACAGCACGGCCGCCACGGCGGGCGCCACGGCGTACGGGAGGATCAGCATGGTCTTGTAGAACATGCCGCCGCGCACGATGCGATCGGCGAACACGGCGAGCATCAGCGACAGGCTGATGCCGATGCCGGCCACCAGCACCGAGAACAGCGCGGTGGTCTTGAACGACTCGGCATAGGCCGGGTCGTTGAACAGTTCCTTGAAGTTCTGCAACCCGACGAACTCGACCGAGGTGCCGAACGCGTCCTGCTGCTGCAGCGACTGCAGGATGGCCTGCCCCGCCGGCCAGAAGAAAAACACGAGGATCACCGCCATCTGCGGTGTCAGCAGCAGCCAGGGCAGCCAGCCCGAGCGAAAGAAAACGCGTTTTTCCATGAACCCTCTACGTAAAAAATCCCGCCGTGCTCGCCTTCGGGAAGGGGAGCAGGGCGGGCGATATTAGCCGGACACGAGGGCCCGGGTTATCAATCGTTAGCTTTTGTTCGCTTTTTGGAAGCGTTCCAGCTGTTCGTTGCCGCGCGTCACGATGGCGTCCAGGGCTTCCTTGGCCGTCTTCTTGCCGTTCCAGACCTGTTCGAGCTCTTCGTCCTCGATGGCGCGGATCTGCACGTAGTTGCCCAGGCGGATGCCGCGGCTCTTGTCGGTGACCTTGCGGATCATCTGCGTCACGGCCACGTCGGTGCCGGGGTTCTGCTTGTAGAAGCCCGAGTCTTCGGTGAGCTTGTACGAAGCGGTGGTCACAGGCAGGTAGCCCGTGCGCTTGTGGCTGGCGGACTGCACTTCAGGCGTCGAGATGAAGCTGAAGAACTTGGCAACGCCCTTGTATTCGGCGGCCTTCTTGCCCGACATGACCCACAGGCTGGCGCCGCCGATCACGGTGTTCTGCGGTGCGCCCGGCACGTCCGGGTAGTAGGGCAGGGGTGCCAGGCCGTAGGCGAACTTGGCGTTCTTGGCCACGTTGCCGTAGAAGCCCGAAGACGTGTTGATCATGGCGCACTCGCCCGACACGAACGACGCTTCAGGCACGTTGCCGCGGCCCTTGTAGATGAACAGGCCCTGCTTGGACATGCTGGCCAGGTTCTCGATGTGGCGCTGGTGCAGCGGCGAATTCACCTTCAGGCGGGCGTCCAGGCCCTGCAGGCCGTTGGCCTTGCTTGCGAATTCCACGTTGTGCCAGGCCGAGAAGCTCTCGACCTGCGTCCAGTTCTGCCATGCCGTGGTGAACGGGCACTTGTGGCCGCTGGCCTTGAGCTTGGCGGCGGCTGCCACCACTTCGGGCCAGGTCGCCGGTGCCTTGTCGGTCGGCAGGCCGGCCGCCTTGAAGGCGTCCTTGTTGAAATAGAAGATGGTGGTCGAGCTGTTGAACGGGAAGCTCAGCATCTGGCCGTTGGGGGCGGTGTAATAACCGGCCACGGCGGGGATGTAGGCGGCCGGGTCGAACTTCTCGCCCGCGTCCTTCATGACCTGGCCGACCGGAATGATCGCGCCCTTGCTGGCCATCATGGTGGCGGTGCCCACTTCGAACACCTGCAGGATGTGCGGTGCGTTGCCGGCGCGGAAGGCCGCGATGGACGCCGTCATGGATTCGTCGTACGTGCCCTTGAAGGTCGGCACGATCTTGTATTCCTTCTGGCTCTCGTTGAATTGCTTGGCCAGGTCGTTGACCCACTCGTTGTTGACGGCGGTCATGGAATGCCACCACTGGATCTCTGTCTGGGCCTGGGCTGCATTGAACAGCGTGGCGGCCAGCGCCGATGCCAGCGCGAGCGTCTTGAATCGCATGAAGACTCCTGAAGGGAAAAATAGAAAGCGCGGATGCTAGGGCATGTAAGTGACACGGCCGCGTCACATTGGCGCACGGACCCGGGGCCTATTCCAATCGGGGAAACCCCCTTGGCCTTGTTGCCATCGGAGCCCGGCGCGGGCCTTGGCCCTGCATGTTGCGTTGCACCATGCTAGCATCGCCTTCCCCTTTTTTCGGCCTAGCCTGTTGCCGTGGCCGGGGCTTCCGCGAGACCGTCATGAGCAGCAAAACCTCCCTCGACAAAAGCAGGATCAAGTTCCTTTTGCTCGAGGGCATCCACCCTTCGGCCGTGGAGGTGCTGCGCGCCGCCGGCTATACGAATATCGAGTCGTTGCCGGGCGCTTTGCCCGACGCCGAACTCAAGGCCAAGATCGCCGACGTGCACTTCGTCGGCATCCGCTCGCGGACCCAGCTGACGGCCGAGGTCTTTGCCGCCGCGCACAAGCTGGTGGCCGCCGGGTGCTTCTGCATCGGTACCAACCAGGTCGACCTCGAAGCTGCCCGCGAGCATGGCGTGGCGGTGTTCAACGCCCCCTATTCCAACACCCGCTCGGTGGCCGAACTGGTCCTGGCCGAAGCCATCCTGTTGCTGCGCGGCGTGCCCGAGAAAAGCGCGGTGGCGCACCGCGGCGGCTGGCTCAAGTCGGCCGACAACGCTTTCGAAATCCGTGGCAAGACGCTGGGCATCGTGGGCTACGGCTCCATCGGCGCGCAGCTGTCGGTATTGGCCGAGGCGCTGGGCATGCACGTGGCGTTCTACGACGTGGTCACCAAGCTGCCGCTGGGCAACGCCCGCCAGGTGCGCGAACTGCACCAGCTGCTGGCACAGAGCGACATCGTGACGCTGCACGTGCCCGAGACGCAGGCCACGCAATGGATGATCGGCGAGGCCGAAATCGCCGCGATGAAGCCGGGTTCGATTTTGATCAACGCGTCGCGCGGGACGGTGGTCGAAATCGAAGCACTGGCCAAGGGCCTGAAAGAGAAAAAGCTGCTGGGCGCCGCCATCGACGTGTTCCCGGTGGAGCCGCGCAGCAACAAGGACGAATTCCAGTCGCCGCTGCGCGGGCTGGACAACGTGATCCTGACGCCGCACATCGGCGGCTCGACGATGGAGGCGCAGGCCAACATCGGGCTGGAAGTGGCCGAGAAGCTGGTGAAGTACAGCGACAACGGCACCTCGACTTCTTCCGTCAATTTCCCCGAGGTGGCGCTGCCCGCGCATCCCGGGAAGCACCGTCTGCTGCACATTCACCGCAACGTGCCGGGCGTGCTGTCCGAGATCAACAAGATCTTTTCGGACAACAACATCAACATCTCTTCCCAGTTCCTGCAGACGAACGAGAAGGTCGGGTACGTGGTGATGGACATCGACGCTGCCTCTTCGGACCTGGCGCTGGAGAAGCTGGCGAAGGTGAACGGGACTATTCGGAGCCGCGTGCTGTTCTGAACCTGCTGTTCGGGGGCTCGGCGATGGGCGCTGTGCCCTTGGGCGGCCGACGTCACCGGCCGCTTCGCGGCTTCCCTGCGCTGCTCACGACGGGCGGGGTCTCGCAGAACTCGCTGCGCTCAAACAGCTGCGAGCCCTGTCCGCCCGTCGCTCCGCTGCTCGGCGGTGCCTCAACGGCCGCCCAAGGACACAGCACCCATCGCCGCGGTCAGAGCAGTAGTTGATCGCCCCTCTTCGGACCCCGTTCCCTGTCTTGCTCCCTCTCCCTCTGGGAGGGGGTTGGGGTGAGGGCCACAGCATCAACGCCACGACCAGCGCCCGGTATGCGGTACGGCCCGGTCAGCCCCTCTGGGCCGCCGAGGAGCGCAGCGTTTCGCGGACAGGGCTCGCAGCTGT
>NZ_QAJK01000057.1 GCF_003852515.1 Variovorax sp. KBW07
TGGTGTACCGCTGATCAACGACCACTCTGATGACGCTCACGCGGATGGTGTGCTCTGCGCAGCGAAATAAAGGAGGAGCGAAGCGGGGGACATTCGCGGAGCAGAGCACACCGTCGGCGTGAGCGGCGCCCTGAACAACCGCGCCAAACGCGACACGAAGAACAGAAAGACAGCAAGTCATGTCAGTCCTTCGCCGCCCGACCGCGAATCATGGTGAGAAGAGTCCGGGGCACCAGCGCCACCATCACCAGGTGCACAGCCACAAAAGCAACCAGCGTCGCCATCCCGAAGAAGTGAATGCGCCGAGCAAATTCGTAGCCGCCCAGCAGATCGCGCAACACCGCGAACTGCACCGACTTCCACAGCACCAGCCCCGACAGCACGATCACCACGATGTCCAGCATCACGAACAGGTAGGCCAGCTTCTGCACGTTGTTGTAGCGACGCGGGTCCGCGTGCGACAGCTTGCCCTTCAGCGCGGCCATCGCGTCGTGCCAGATCCCCGCCGGCGTCACCGGGAAGAACTTGGCGGCGAGCCGTCCGCTGGCGATGTTGATGGCCAGGTACACGAAGCCGTTGAACACCAGCAGCCACATCGCCGCGAAGTGCCACTGCAGCGCACCGCCCAGCCATCCGCCCAGCGTGATCGAGTTCGGAATGCGGAACGGGAAGAACGGCGCCGCGTTGTAGATGCGCCAGCCGCTTGTTACCAGCACCAGCACCGCCAGGGCGTTGAGCCAGTGCGTCACCCGCATCCACAGCGGGTGGACGGGGCGGGCATCGGGGGCGGTGCTTCCGGTGAGGGCGGTGCTGTTCATGGAGCGGATTGTTGGGCGCACCCCATGGCCGATTCATCACGCAAAGTTCAATTAATCGTGATAACTCCCAACCCCGTATCGCAGGACAATCGGGGCCATGGACACCCTCAAGCGCGTGCTGATCGTCGAAGACGACGCCCACATTGCCGAACTTCTGCGCATGCACCTGCGCGACGAGGGCTACGAGGTCCAGCACGCCGCCGACGGCCATGCCGGCCTGCGCGAGCTGGAGCGCGGCAACTGGGACGCGCTGGTGCTCGACCTCATGCTGCCCGGCATCGACGGCCTCGAGATCTGCCGCCGGGCCCGCGCCATGGCCCGCTACACGCCGATCATCATCATCAGCGCGCGGTCGAGCGAGGTACACCGCATCCTCGGGCTGGAGCTGGGCGCCGACGACTACCTGGCCAAGCCGTTCTCGGTGCTGGAACTGGTGGCGCGCGTGAAGGCGCTGCTGCGGCGCACCGACGCGCTGGCGCGCAATGCGCGCATGGAGTCGGGCAGCCTCACGCTGGGCAACCTGGACATCGAGCCGCTGGCGCGCGAGGTGCGGGTCGACGGCAAGCTCATCGAGCTCACGCCGCGCGAGTTCGACCTGCTGTATTTCTTCGCGCGCAACCCCGGCAAAGTGTTCTCGCGGCTCGACCTGCTCAACCAGGTGTGGGGCTACCAGCACGACGGCTACGAGCACACGGTCAACACGCACATCAATCGGCTGCGCACCAAGGTCGAGGCCGACCCGGCCGAGCCGCGCCGCATCCTGACGGTGTGGGGACGCGGCTACAAGCTGTCGCCGACGGGTGCGGGTGCCAGCGAGGAGGGCGCAGCGTGAGCGCCGCGCCGGGCCGCCCCAAGCAAGCTCGCTCCCGCTTGGCGGGAAGGCGCGAAGCGCCAAGGGGGCTTCAGTGATGGCTTGGGCCACGCTGTCGCGGCGCCTTTCGATGGTGTTCGCGGTGCTGCTGCTGGCGTGCTGCGGCGCTTCGGCGTGGCTGCAGATGCGCTCGAACGGGCGGCACGAGCAAGAGGTGATCCAGCGGTTGTCGGGCGGCCTCGCGGCCCACATTGCCGAGAACGCCGAACTCATGAAGCCCGGTGGGCTCGATCAGGACAAGGTGAAAGACCTGTTCGACAAGCTGATGGCCGTGAACCCCAGCGTCGAGGTCTACCTGCTGGGGCCGGACGGCCGCATCGAGGCGCAGGCCGCGCCGCCCGGCCACCTGAAGCGCGACAGGGTCGCGGTGGAGCCCATCCGCCAATTGATTTCGGGCGCGCCGCTGCCCATCGTGGGCGACGATCCGCGCAGCCCCGATGCCACCAAGGTGTTCAGCGCCGCGCCGCTGCGCATGGGCGGGCGCGAGGTGGGCTACGTCTATGTGGTGCTGCAAGGCGAAGACCACGACGCGCTGGCGGCCAACGTCGCGGCCGACAACGTGCTGCGCACCACGCTCTGGTCGATGGGGCTGGTGGCACTGCTGGGCCTGCTCGCGGGGCTGGCGGCGTTCAGGCTCATCACCCGGCCGCTGCGCGAGCTGACCTCGGCGGTCAAGCGCTTCGAGACCGAGGGCATCGCTTCACTGGAGAGCGAAGTACCCACGCTGGAGCGGCTGTCGCAGGGCAGCGACGAGATCGCGCAGCTGGGCCAGGCCTTCACGCAGATGACGCGCCGCATCGCCGAGCAATGGCGCGAGCTGACCCTGCAGGACCAGCAGCGCCGCGAGCTGTTCGCGAACATTTCGCACGACCTGCGCACGCCGCTCACGTCGCTGCACGGCTACCTCGAAACGCTGCTGCTCAAGGCCGGCACGCTGAGCGAGGAAGAGCGGCGCCGCCACCTGGAAATCGCGCTGGGCCAGAGCCGCAAGGTCGGCCGGCTTGCGCAAGAGGTGTTCGAACTGGCGCGGCTCGAATACGGCGTGGTCAAGCCCGAGAAAGAAAGCTTTGCCCTGGCCGACCTGGTGCAGGACGTGTTCCAGAAGTTCGAGCTGGCGGCCGAGGCACGGCAGCAGCGGCTCAAGCCCGACATCGCACCCGGCCTGCCGGTGGTGTCGGCCGACCTCGGCATGATCGAGCGCGTGCTGACCAACCTGCTGGACAACGCGATTCGCCACACGCCGTCGGGCGGGCAGATCGAGGTGCAACTGCGGCCCGGTCCGGCCAACGCCGGCGTGACCGTGCAGGTGAGCGACACGGGCCCGGGCATTCCGGGCGAGCTGCAGAAGGGGCTGTTCGTGCGGCCCGTGTTCATGAGCGGCGCGCGCAGCGACGGTTCGGGCAGCGGCGGGCTGGGGCTGGTGATCGTGCAGCGCATCCTGCAGCTGCATGGCAGCGACATCCGGCTGGTGCAGCAGGCGGGCAAGGGCGCGGTGTTCCGCTTCCAGCTAGGCGGTGCCGTGACGGCCGGTTGATGCCGCGCTTCAGGCTTCGGGGCCGACGTGCCGGTTCAGCCGCTCGATGAGTCCAGGCAGATCGAAACCCTGTTCGACCACAGACTTGGGCAGGATGTGAAAGAGCTGGGGCATCGGGTAGACCAGCACGAAGCGCTCGTTCTGCCGCCACTTGAGCACGTTCTCCCAGACGATCGTGCCGTCCGCATGCGGTGACACGATGCGCACGCCGGTGTCGAGCAGCTCGGCACCGAACTCTTCCTGCATGCCCTTGTACTTGCGGTAGTGCCGGCGCCCCAGCATCGGCATCAGGCAGAACCTGAGCCAGATCATGGCGGCGCAAGCGCACAGACCGACCAGCGCAACGGGCCACATGAGCCTGCCGCCGAGTGCCACGCCCGGCACGGCCAGCACCGCCATGACGATCAACAGCGCCCGGCGCATGCGGCCCAGCCTGTTGGTCAACCTGATCGCGGCTGCGTAGTCGTCTTCGGAAATCCTGAATTTCGCGGTCATGTGTTGCAGTGGTGAGGGGTTTGCCTGAGGGCGACGGTCGATGCTACAAGAGCGATGCGACCCAACCACAGGAGACAAGAGACATGCCCGTTTTCGACACCGTCCTGATCGACAAGGACCCGCGGCACCCGCGCATTGCACGCTTGGTGCTCAACCGGCCCGAGAAGCTCAATGCCATCGGCGAGACCACGCCTTCGGAGATCCGCCGCGCGGTCGAATGGGCGGAGGCCGACGACGAGGTGCACGTGATCGTGGTCGAGGGCGCGGGACGCGCGTTCTGCGCCGGCTACGACCTTGGCGACTACGCCGAGGGCCAGGGCCGCGAAGGCAAGGGCGACCACCCGTGCCGGCAAGAGAAGACGCCCTGGGACCCGATGCTCGACTACGCCGCCATGAAGCGCAACACCGAAGACTTCATGGCCCTGTGGCGCTGCAACAAGCCGACCATCGCCAAGGTGCATGGCTACGCGGTGGCCGGCGGCAGCGACATCGCGCTGTGCTGCGACCTGCTGACCATGGCCGACGACGCGCGCATCGGCTACATGCCCACGCGCGTGTGGGGCTGCCCGACCACCGCGATGTGGACCTACCGCCTGGGCGCGATGCGCGCCAAGCAGCTCATGTTCACCGGCGACACCATCCCCGGCACGCAGGCGGCCGAATGGGGGCTGGCCAATTTTTCGGTGCCGGCCGGGCAGCTCGACGACGCCACGCTGAAGCTGGCGCAACGCATCGCGGGCGTGCCACGCTCGCACCTGATGATGCACAAGCTGGTCGTCAACCAGGTCTGGCATTCGATGGGGCTGGAGCAGAGCCAGATGTTCGCCACCGTGTTCGACGGCATCACGCGCCACAACCCGGAAGGCATGTGGTTCCGGCGGCAGGCGGAGGCGGAAGGCTTCAAGAGCGCCGTCGCGTGGCGCGACAGCGGCCGGAACATTCCCGAGGGCGACGAGGCGAGGGCGTTGGTGGCGGAACTCGAAGCGAAGCTGGCCGCAGCGCGGGCGGCCGTGCCGGTCAATCGGTCGTGACGAGCCGCAGCTGGGGCCGCTGGCGTTCGGGCTGCCCTTCGATGGGCGCCGCAATGGCGCCGATGCGCTGCGCGCCGAAGGCCTGGTAGAAGGCTTCGGCGTACGGGTCGGCATCGATGTGCAGGCTGCTCGCCCCCTGCGCGGCAGCGAGTTGCCGGGCGGCCATCAGCAGCGCCCGGCCGATGCCGCGGCCCATGTGGCCGGGAACGACCCAGAGGTGGTCGAGCAGCCATTCGGCGTTGGTGTCGGCCTGCCGTTGCGGCGGCACGATGACGACGAAGCCCGCGACCTCGCCGGAGACCTCGCCAGAAACCTCGGCCACGCGTGCATACCGTTCGTCGAGCTGTGCGGGCTCGACCTTCAGGTCATTGCGCCAGCGCGCGAGCTGTGCGGCGGGATACGGCCAATGGGCCTTGGAAGCCAGCGCGATGTCGCTCAACAGCGCGGCCTCTTCGGCGCGGGCGGCGCGCAAGTGCAATTGCAATTGCCACGGCATTTTCCGCGGTGTCGTCACTGCCCCGGGAGGCTGCCGCCCCGGCGGGTGACGACCACCGTGGCTTCGAGGCCCTCGTAGGCCTCGGCGTCGCCGTACCAGCTGCCCGAGATCGGCGCGGCCTGTGCCGGGTCGCGCGTGACGCCCACGCGAATCAACTGGCCGCTGCCCATCAGGTTGTTGGTGGGGTCGAAGGCCAGCCAGCCGATGCCCGGCAGGTAGGCCTGCAGCCACGCGTGCGTGGTGCCCGCGCCGGTCATCGACTCGCCGGCTGCCTGGTTGGCGCGGTCGAGCGCGGCGTCGTACAGGTAGCCGGAGACGAAGCGCGTGGCAATGCCCAGGCGGCGCGCGGCTTCCATCATCAGCAGTGCGTAGTCGCGGCAACTGCCGCTGCCCAGCGCCAGCGTGGCGAGCGGCGTTTGCGTGCCTTCTTCGTCGCGCGCCTTGTATTCGAGGCTCTGGCCGATGTGCGCGTTCATGCGCGCGAGCACCTCGCGCGTGCTGTTGGGCTGGTCGGTGTGCAGGAACTGGTGGGCCCAGCGGATCAGCGTGCCCTGGTTGTCGTCGTCGTGGTGCGGGCGCAGGTAATGCTCGAGGTCGAGGCGCTCCTGAACCGAGTAGGCGAAGGGCAAAAATTCAGCGGCCGGGTCGAGCGCCAGCTGGTCTTGCTGCGCGGGCACGTGCTCGATGGTGAACGAGCACACGATGCGCAGCTCGGTCGCCTCGCCCATCGGCTGCACCAGTGCGACGGAATTGGAGTGCGGGTCTTGAATGAGCCGCGTGAAGGCCTGCGGGCTCACCTGCAGGTCGGTGGCCAGCACGCGCAGGTCGTGGCTGTCGCGCGGGCGGAACATGACGCGGTGCAAGCCGAAGGTAACCGGCTTCTTGTAGCGGTAGACGGTGGTGTGCGTGATGTCGTACTGGATGGCCATGCGGTGCATTCTCACGCGTTCGCAAGACAAGTGGTGGCTTGCCGCGGGCCAATGCCGCAGAATCGGCGCCCGCCCGGGCTTTCGGGCCTTTTTCTCTTCGCCCAAGAGACGACGGTCGCCATGTACTCCGCCACCTTCATCTTCGCCAGGAAGCAGTTCGACGATGTGGTCATCGCCGACGTGGCGCGCGCCTGCGGCGACAGCCGGATCGACTCCATGCTGGCGCCCTCGGGCCAGGCGGAGGCGTGAGCCGCAAATGACCGAATCGCTCGGCCTCGTCCAGGTGCTGGATGGGCTGGCGATCGGTGTTTTTTCGGGCGCGGTGGCCGGCCTGCTGGGCGTGAGCCCTGGCGGCGTGCTGGTGCCCGCGCTGGCGCTCATGCCGGGGCTGGGCCAGCACGATGCACAGGCCATTTCGCTCGCGGCGCAGCTGATGCCGACCAGCCTGGCGGGGTTCCTGCGCTACCGGGTGTCGGGGCACGGGGCGGCATGGCGCACGGTGGTGTGGATCTCGCTGGGTTTTCTGGGCGGGGCCTACCTGGGGGCGCGCGGTGCGCATGGCATGGCCGACGCGACCTTGCGGTGGATGTTCGTCGGCTACCTGCTGGTGCTGGCGGCGCTCGTGGTGCTGAAGTCGCCGGCTTCGCGCGCCGCCGGTGAGGGGACCGTGCCTGCGGATGAGCCACGCGGTTCGGCTGTTGCGCTGGTCGTGGTGGGCATCGTGGCCGGTGCTTCGTCAGGCCTGCTCGGCATCGGCGGCGGGCTGGCCATCACGGCGCTGCTGACGGTGGCGCTGCATTACTCACAGCACCGGGCGCAGGCGGTGAGCCTGGCGATCAATGCCTTGCCGCTGGCGCTGCCGGCGGTGTTCGTCTATGCCAGCCTGGCGAACGGGCTGCCGTGGGTGCTGCTGGCGTGCGTGGTGGTCGGGCTGTGGGCCGGCACTGCGATGGGCGCGCGGTTTGCCACGCGGCTCGAGGAGCGCGCGCTGCGAAAGTACTTCCTGGTGCTGGTGGTGTGCATGGCGCTGTTGATGGCGTACCGGGCCGCCGGCTCGGCCTGAGAACGCCGCTGCGAGCGAGGGGCGAGGCGCGCGCTCAGAGCCGCTGCGTGCCGAGCGCCTTGGCGAGCGTTGCCGGCAAAGGCAGCGGCTCGCCATGCCATTGCGCCGCCAGCAGTTCGGCGCACAAGACCGCGAAGCTCAGGCCGCGCGAGCCCAGGGCGGTGCAGGCCCAGAGGCCTGCGGCCTCGTCGCCTAACGGGCCGACGGGGCCGACCAGCGGCCGGCGGTCGCCGGAGGCGCAGCGCACGCCGACCCATGCGTTGGCTTCGCCGCCCTCGAACGCCGGGGCCAGCGAAGCGGCTGCGGCCGGGTGCAGGCGAGCGAGCCGGTCGCGGTTGGCCGCTGCGTCGGCGGCGTTCGGCGACAGGTCCGTGCTGTCGCGGTCGAAGGTGGCGCCGGCCAGCCAGAGCGGGGCGTTTTCTCCATCGGGGACGTGGGCGATCAGGTGGCCGTCGCCGTTGATCGGGGTGGTCGGCAGCGCGGTGTCGGCAGTCGAGCGCCCCCAGGCGACCTGGCCGCGCACGGGCTGCAATGGGAGCACGGGGGCGAAGCGGCCGGATTCGAAGCCTGCGGCGATGACAACGCGGTCCGCCTCGATCAGCACCTGGCCCGACGCGTCGAACAACTGCCAGCCTCCCTCGGCACGGTGCGCAAGGCGCGCAACCGAGGTCTTGCCGCGAAACTCGATGCCGGCCTCGCCCAGCCAGGCGCGGATCAATCGGTGAGGCTTCACCCACGCAGCCCGCGCGTGCCAGAGCGCCGGCGCATCGGCTGGCAGATCGACCGCTGCCAGTCGCACCGCGCTCGCAGGCCATGATTCATTGGGGCCACTGTCGCTCCAGCCGGCAGGCACGCGCGCATCGCCATCGGGGCGGCGTTCCAGCACGCCGCTGGCGCGCCAGTCGTCGCCTTCTTCCAGCAGCCGCTGCAGCTCTTGCCAAGTCGCACGAATGCCCGCACGCGTCAGCCGCGACAGCAGCGCATCGTCGGGCGACACATGGGGCGCCAGCATGCCGACCGGCAAGCCTGAAGCGCCGGAAGCAGGGTGGTCGGCTGCATCCAGCACGGTCACTCGCCACCCGCGCCGCGCCAGGCTGGCCGCGACGGCGGCGCCCGCGAGCCCGGCGCCGATCACCGCGCAGTGCCCCGGCACCTCGACATGCTCGGGCACCGGCCCGCGCCGCCGCACCGTCCAGGCCGGCGCGAACACGCCCCCCAGGCAGTCACGCTTGGGCGGCAAGCCTGGGCGCGCTTCAAGCTGGAAGCCGTGCTGCGACAGCGCATCGCGCACCGCGCGTGCACAGGTCCAGGTGGCCAGCGTCGTGCCCTGGCGGGCAAAGCGCGACACTGCCTTCAGCGTGTCGGGCGACCACATGCCGGGGTTCCGCTGCGGGCTGAAGCCGTCCAGGAAGATGCTGTCGGCCTCGAAGCGCTGCGCGCGCAGCATCGCCTGCACGTCGCCGATGCACAGCGTGAGCAGCACACGCCCGCCGTCGAAGGCCAGCCGATGAAAGCCCGGCAGCAGCCCCTGCCACTGCGCGGCCAGTTCCTCGGCCAGCGGCCGCAGCTCGGCATAGGCGCCGGCGGCGCGCAGAAGGTCTTCGGGCGCGACCGGGTAGGCCTCGACCGAGACGTAGTGCAGCATCCGTGGCCGGCCGGCGTCCGCACGCCAGGCCTGCCAGGTTGTCAGGAAATTGAGGCCCAGGCCGAAGCCGGTTTCGAGAATCCGCCATTGCTGGCGCCCGGACCAGGCCGCAGGCAGGCCGCAGCCGTCCAGGAACACATGGCGAGCTTGCGCCAGTGCCCCGGTTTCGGTGTGATAGATGTCGTCGAAGCGTTCGCTGCGGGGAACCCCGTCAGCGCGCCAGGCCACTGGCTCGGCGGTCACGACGGGGGTGGGCGCTCAGGCAGTGGGAGGGGGCACGTAGCCCTGTGCCACATCGGCGCCTTCGCCGAAGAAGTGCTTTTCCATCTGGCGGGCCAGGTACTGGCGGGCGCGCAGGTCGGCCAGATTCAGCCGGTTTTCATTGACCAGCATCGTTTGTTGCTTGAGCCAGGCGGCCCAGGCTTCCTTGCTGACGTTTTCCCACAGGCGCTTGCCCAGATCGCCGGGGTAGGGCGGGAAGTCGAGCCCTTCGGCCTCTTTGCCGAGTTTGATGCACTGAACCATGCGTGCCATTTCGATTGCCTCAGGTGGGGAAAGCGGTTGCTTAGTTGATTTTGCTATTTAGAACTGAAAACTTGGTCGTTCCAGTTTCTATATGTCGTATTGAGAATACGCAGCTTCATTGATATGCCTTTTTAGAGCAAGACACCATGAGCCTTCGCCGCGACTTTATCAAGCTTTCCCTGGGCGCCGGCGTGGCCGGTGCCATGGCCCTGTCGGCATTGCCGGCGTTTGCCCAGGGCGGCGCAGCCCCGGTGACGCTGCTGAACGTGTCGTATGACCCGACACGCGAGCTGTACGTGGACTACAACCAGGCCTTCGCCAAGTACTGGAAGGCCAAGACCGGCCAGGACGTGTCGGTCAAGCAGTCGCACGGCGGCTCGGGCAAGCAGGCCCGCTCGATCATCGACGGCATCGACGCCGACGTGGCCACGCTGGCGCTGGGCGGCGACGTCGATGCGCTCGTCACCCACGGCGGCCTGGTCAAGGCCGACTGGCAGAAGCGCCTGCCGCACAACTCGGCTCCCTACACCTCGACCATCGTGTTCCTGGTGAAGAAGGGCAACCCCAAGGGCCTGAAGGACTGGGACGACCTGGTCAAGCCCGGCGTGCAGGTGATCACCCCCAACCCCAAGACCTCGGGCGGCGCCCGCTGGAACTACCTTGCGGCATGGGAATTCGCCAAGCGCAAGTACGGCGGCGATGCCAAGGCCAAGGAATACATCGGCAACCTGTTCAAGAACGTGCCCGTGCTCGACACTGGCGCGCGCGGCTCGACCATCACCTTCGTGCAACGTGGCGTGGGCGACGTGCTGCTGGCCTGGGAAAACGAAGCCTTCCTGGCGCTGAAGGAATTCGGCCCCGAGAAGTTCGAGATCGTGGTGCCTTCCATCTCCATCCTGGCCGAGCCCAGCGTGGCGGTGGTCGACAAGGTCGTCGACAAGAAGGGCACGCGCGCCGTGGCCGAGGAATACCTGAAGTACCTGTACTCCGACGAAGGCCAGGACATTGCTGGCCGCAACTTCTACCGCCCGACGTCGGACAAGGCGAAGGCCAAGTACGACAAGCAGTTTCCCAAGCTGACGCTGGTGACCATCGACCAGGCCTTCGGCGGCTGGGCGAAGGCCGACAAGGAGCACTTTGCAGACGGTGCCTCCTTCGACCAGATCTACACAGCCAAGCAGAAGTAAGCCAACAGCCATCGAACCCGATGGCACATGGCGCCCATTCCGATGGGCGCCATGGACCGGTTCGCCCTGAATTCCTGAAGAAAACCGAAAGCCTCTTGTGTCCGTTCTCCTGATTGCTGGCAGCCCCTCGGCCCCGTCCCGTTCCACCGCCTTGCTCGAGGCCGTGGGCGAGCGGCTGGCCAAACGCCATGCGCGGATCGAGCGGCTCTCCATTCGCGATCTGCCGGCGCAGGCGCTGCTGCTGGCCGAGTGGAACCACCCGGCCATCGAACGTGCCATTGCCCAGGTGGCGGCGGCCCGCGTGATCGTGGTGGCCACGCCGGTCTACAAGGCGGCCTACAGCGGCGTGCTGAAGGTCTTTCTCGACCTGCTGGCGCAGAACGCGCTCAAGGGCAAGACGGTGCTGCCACTGGCCACCGGCGGCAGCCCGCACCACATGCTCGCGCTCGACTACGCATTGCGGCCCGTGCTGCAGTCGCTGTCGGCGCGCCACATCCTGCCGGGCGTCTACGCCAGCGATTCGCAGATTGCGCTGACGCCCGAGAACGCCTACCAGGTGCACAACGACCTGGCCGAGCGACTCAACGAGGCCGTCGAGGTGCTCGCCACCGAAGGCTTGAAGCTGCCCGCGACCCACGGCTTCGAGCCGGTGCCCTTCTCCCGCGTGCGATGTAGCGTCTGAAAGCCGGGCTCGCCATCGAGCCCGGGTTCATCCAGACCCATCCCAGTCCCCGTTTCTTGAAACCGCGTGCGCGCGGCAAGGGGACAGCTTTGCCCAAAGTTTTTGCACCAAGGAATTCCCGCATGAACCCCGTCGCCACCGAAGACTCCGTGCTCGAAGTGCCACCGCGTTCCATCTGGCGCGCGCTGAGCGACCTGGCCATCAGCGCCGTCGTCGTCACGGCCATTGCGCTGATCGTGAGCTTCATCTCCGCCGCATCGGCCCATGCCCAGGGCAAGGGCGAGCTGCGCATCGGCTATCAGAAATCGGCCAGCCTCTTCGTGCTGCAGAAGGCGCAGGGCACGCTCGAAAAGAAGCTTGCGCCACTCGGCTTCGGCGTGAAGTGGGTCGAGTTCCCGGCCGGGCCGCAGTTGCTCGAAGGCTTGAACGTCGGCGCGGTCGATGTGGGCTATGTCGGCGAGGCGCCACCCATCTTCGCGCAGGCCGCGGGCGCCAAGTTCGTCTACTTCGGCTACGACCCGGCCGCGCCGCGCGCCGAAGCCATCCTCGTCACCAAGGATTCGCCGATCAGGTCGGTCGCTGATCTCAAGGGCAAGAAGGTCGCGCTCAACAAGGGCAGCAACGTGCACTACCTGCTCGTGAAGCAGTTGGAAAAGAACGGCCTGAAGCTCTCCGACATCCAGCCCGTGTACCTGGCACCGGCCGACGGCCGCGCCGCCTTCGAAAGCAAGAACGTCGATGCCTGGGTGATCTGGGATCCGTTCCAGGCCGCCGCAGAAAAAGCCACCGGTGCGCGCGTGCTCGCCGACGGCACCACTGACGTGGTCAACAACTACCAGTTCTACCTGGGCGAACGCGGCTTCGTGAAGAACAACCCGAAGGTCATCGACGCGCTCTTCGCCGACTCGGTGGAGCAGGGCATCTGGCTCAAGAAGAACCTGCGGCAGGCGGCCGAGCTGATTGCGCCGCTGCAGGGCCTGCCTGTCGACGTGGTCGAGCTGGCGCTGCGCCGCTACGAGTTCAACGTGAAGCCGATCACGCCCGCCGTCGCGGCCGGCCAGCAACAGATTGCAGACACCTTCTTCGCGCTGAAGCTGATTCCAAAGCCCATCAGGGTCAGCGACGCCGTGGTTGCGGCGCAGCCCTGAGCGGCCCTGAGCAGCCCTTCATCTTCTTCACGCATTCATCGGAACGACCCACACCATGACCCGCATCTCCATTCCCCGACGACGCCTGATCCAGGGCGCGGCCGCCGCCATTGCACTACCTTCGTCTTTCGCCGCACTGGCGCAGGCGCCCGCGCCCGCGCGCCAGTTCCGCATCGGCAACCAGAAGGGCACGCTCAACATCCTCAAGGGCCGCGGCACGCTCGAGAAGCGGCTCGCGCCGCTCGGCGTCACGGTCAAGTGGACCGAGTTCACCGCCGGCCCCGTGCAGCTCGAGGCGCTGAACGTCGGCTCGATCGACTTCGGCGACGTCGGCGAAGCACCGCCCATCTTCGCGCAGGCGGCGGGCGCGCCGCTGGCCTACGTGGCGGCCACGCAGCATCGCCCGCAGACCGAGGCCGTGCTGGTGCCGAAGGCCTCGGCTATCAAGAGCGTGGCCGACCTGAAGGGCAAGAAGATCGCCTTCAACAAGGGCTCGAACGTTCATTACTTCATCGTCAAGCTGTTCGAAAAACACGGCCTGTCGTATGCCGACCTGAACCCGGTGTACCTGCCGCCGGCCGACGCGCGCGCCGCTTTCGAAAAAGGTTCGGTCGACGCCTGGGTGATCTGGGACCCGTTCCTGGCCGCGGCCGAGAAGTCGCTCGACGCACGCATCCTCGTGGACGCCACGGGCGTGGTGGGCAATCGCGCCTACTACTTCTCGTCGCTCGACTACGTGGCGAAGAATGCCGACGTGCTCGCCATAGCCGTGGAAGAAATCAACAAGGTCGACACCTGGGGCGCCGCGAACAAGGAGCAGCTTGCCTCCGAGCTGGCCGCGCTGTGGGGCCTGCCCAAGCCCGTGGCCGACGTTACCGTGGCCCGCACGGCCTATGGCATCACGCCGATCAACAAGGCCATCCTGGCCGAACAGCAGAAGATTGCCGACACCTTCTTCGAGCTGAAGCTGATCCCTAAAAAGATCAACGTGCTCGAAGCCGCCGGCGCGGGAGTCGCGTGATGCAGATCTTCTGGTTTCTTCCCACGCACGGCGACAGCCGCTACCTGGGCACCAGCGAAGGTGCGCGGCCCATCGACCTGGCCTACCTGCAGCAGATTGCGGGCGCCGCCGACAACCTGGGCTACGAGGGCGTGCTGATCCCCACCGGCCGTTCATGCGAAGACCCGTGGGTCATTGCATCGAGCCTGATCGGTTCGACGAAGAAGCTCAAGTTCCTGGTGGCGGTGCGGCCGGGCCTGCACCAGCCGAGCCTTGCCGCGCGCATGGCCGCGACCTTCGACCGGCTCTCGGGCGGGCGACTGCTCGTGAACCTCGTCACCGGTGGCGACCAGGCCGAGCTGGAAGGCGACGGCGTGTACCTGGACCATGCGTCCCGCTACGAGCAGTCCGCCGAGTTCATCCGCATCTGGCGCGAGATTCTTGCGCGCAGCCACGATGGCGAAAGCCTCGACTTCGAGGGCAAGCACCTCAGCGTGAAGGGTGCCAAGCTGCTGTACCCGCCGGTGCAGAAGCCGTACCCGCCCGTGTGGTTCGGCGGCTCCTCGGCCGCGGCGCACGACCTTGCCGCGGAGCAGGTCGATGCGTACCTCACCTGGGGCGAGCCGCCCGCCGAAGTGGCGAAGAAGCTTGCCGACGTGCGTGCGCGCGCCGAGAAGCAGGGCCGCAAGGTCGAGTTCGGCATTCGCCTGCACGTGATCGTGCGCGAGACCGAAGACGCCGCCTGGAAAGCCGCGGAAGAACTGATCAGCCGCGTGGACGACGACACCGTCATCCGTGCGCAGGCCGCCTTTGCGCGCATGGACTCCGAAGGCCAGCGCCGCATGGCCGCGTTGCACGCCGGCGGCGCGAAGCGTTCGCGCGCCGAACTGGAAATTTCGCCCAACCTGTGGGCCGGCGTGGGCCTGGTGCGCGGCGGGGCCGGCACCGCGCTGGTGGGCGATGCAAAGACGGTGGCCGCGCGCATCGAGGAATACGCCGCGCTCGGCCTCGACAAATTCATTCTCTCGGGCTACCCGCATCTCGAAGAGGCCTACCGCTTCGCCGAGCTGGTGTTTCCGCTGCTGTCGCGCAAGGCCCAGGCACGGCTGGCCGGCGGTTCGCTCAGCGGTCCGTTCGGCGAAGTCGTCGCCAACCTCGATGCGCCTTCGCGGCTCGTCTCGCAAAGCTAAGGATTTCCATGACGGAACAAGTGCAGGAACTGCCGGCGGCCGCGCCGTCCACCGGTATGGGCAACAGCCTCAAGGGCTTTGGCATCAACGTCGCGAAGCGGCTCATTCCGTGGCTCGTGCCGGTCGGGCTGATCGTGTTCTGGCAGATCGCGTCGTCGCTTGGCTGGCTGTCGACCCGCGTGCTGCCAGCACCGGTCGATGTGGTCAAGGCCGCGTGGACGCTCACCGTGTCGGGCGAGCTGTGGACGCACGTGAAGGTGAGCGCGGGCCGCGCACTCGCGGGCCTGGCCATCGGCGGCGGGGCAGGGCTGGCGCTGGGCCTCTTGACCGGCTCGGTGAAGTTCTTCGAAACGCTGCTCGACTCGACCATCCAGATGGTGCGCAACATCCCGGCGCTGGCGCTGATTCCGCTGGTGATTCTGTGGTTCGGCATCGACGAGTCGGCCAAGCTGTTTTTGATCTCGGTGTCGGTGTTCTTTCCGATCTACCTGAACACTTTCCATGGCATTCGCAACGTCGATCTGCAACTGATCGAGATGGGGCGCACCTACGGCCTGTCGCGTTGGCAGCTGTACCGCGAGGTGATCCTGCCGGGCGCGCTGTCGTCGATCCTGGTGGGCCTGCGTTTCTCGCTGGGGCTGATGTGGGTGATCCTGATCGTGGCCGAAACCATCTCGGCGCAGGCCGGCATCGGCTACCTCACGATGAACGCCCGCGAGTTCCTGCAGACCGACATCGTGCTGGTGGGCATCCTGCTTTACGCGCTGCTGGGCAAGCTGGCCGACCTGTTCGCGCGCGGCCTGGAGCAATGGTGGTTGCGCTGGCATCCCGGCTACCAGAAGAAGCCGGGCTGAGGGGGCGCCGCATGACAACGACATTCAAATTCTCCCGCCGCACGGCCATCGCCTCGCTGGGCGCGCTGGCTGCAATCGGTCCGGGCGCGGTGCTGGCGCAAGGCGCGGCCACGCGGCCCATTTCGGTGCGGCTCGGCTACCAGAAGTCTTCGACGCTGATTGCCGTGCTCAAGGTTCAGGGCACGCTCGAAAAGCAACTGGCGCCGCTCAACGCCACGCTGAGCTGGCACGAGTTCACCAGCGGGCTGCCGCTGCTCGAAGCGCTGAACCTCGACAACCTGGACATCAGCGCCGACGTGGCCGACACCGTGCCCGTGTTTGCGCAGGCTGCCGGTGCCGACCTGACCTTCCTGGCGCAAGAGGCGCCTTCGCCCGCCGCGCAAGCCATCGTGGTGCGCGAAGACTCGCCCATCAAGACCGTGGCCGACCTCAAGGGCAAGAAGATCGGCTTTGCCAAGGCGGCCGGCGTGCACTACCTGCTGATTGCCGCGCTCGACAAGGCCGGCCTGTCGTTCAGGGACATCGAGCCCGCGTACCTCACGCCCGCCGATGGCCGTGCCGCTTTCGAGAAGGGCGCCATCGACGCCTGGGTGGTGTGGGACCCGTTTCTTTCCGCGGCGCAGCGCCAGTCGAAGGTGCGCGTGCTGGCCGATGGCGCGGGCATTGCGTCGTACCAGCGCTACTACCTGGCCCGCAGCAAGTTCGCGAAGGCGCGGCCCGACGTGCTGCGCGTGGTGTATGCCGAGCTCGAGAAAACCGGCAAGTGGGTCAAGCAGAACCCGAAGGAAGCCGCCGCCTTGCTGTCGCCCGTGTGGGGCCTGGACGCCGCGACCATCGAGCAGGCCAACAACCGCCGCAGCTACGCGGTGCGGCCGGTGGTGGCCGAAGGCCTGGGCGAGCAGCAACGCATTGCCGATGCCTTTTTCTCGGAAAAGCTGCTGCCCAGAAAAATCAATGCGCTCGACGTGGCGCTGTTCAAACCCGGAGCCTGATTCATGAGTGCCGTTCTGAAAGACATTTCCTCGCCGGCCATCGCGGGCGGCGTGCGCCTCGAGGCGCGCGGCCTGCACAAGCGCTACGGCGCGCGCGAAGTGCTGCGCAACACCAAGCTCACCATCGAGCCGGGCCAGTTCATCGCCATCGTCGGGCGCAGCGGTTGCGGCAAGAGCACCTTGCTGCGGCTCATCGCGGGGCTCGAGGAAGCCTCGTCGGGTGGCCTGTACACCGATGGCAAGGCCGTGCATGGCCTGCACGACGACACCCGCATCATGTTCCAGGAGGCGCGCCTGCTGCCCTGGCGCCGTGTGCTCGACAACGTGACGCTGGGCCTGCCCAACGATGCCAAGGCGCGCGGCAAGGAAGTGCTGGCGCAGGTCGGCCTGGCCGACCGCGAGAACGAATGGCCGGCGCGCCTGTCGGGCGGGCAGCGCCAGCGCGTGGCGCTGGCACGGGCCCTGGTGCATCACCCGCGCCTGCTGTTGCTGGACGAACCGCTGGGCGCGCTCGACGCGCTGACGCGCATCGAGATGCACCGGCTGATCGAGAACCTGTGGCAGCGCCATCGCTTCACCGCGCTGCTGGTGACGCACGACGTGCAGGAAGCCGTGGCACTGGCCGACCGCGTGATCCTGATCGAAGACGGCCGCATTGCGCTCGACGAGAACATCGCGCTGGCCCGCCCGCGCTCGCAGGGCGACCCGGCGTTCGCGGCCATCGAGAAACGGATTCTCGACCGCGTACTGCAGAAGCCGGACGAGCCCGAACCCGAAAGCGCCAATGCCAGCTGGCTCGGCACGCCCGCGCACGCGCTGCGCTGGGCCATCTGATTTCTTTTTTCTTCATCTTCTTCTTTTCATTCCTCCAACCCTGAAAGGCAGCCCATGTCGCAGAACTGGAAATTCGAAACCCTGTCGGTGCACGCCGGCTATTCGCCCGAACCGACCACGCGCGCAGTGGCGCCGCCGATCTACCAGACGGTGGCCTATGCCTTCGACAGCGCGCAGCACGGCGCCGACCTGTTCGACCTGAAGGTGCCGGGCAACATCTACACCCGCATCAACAACCCGACGCAGGACGTGCTCGAACAGCGCGTGGCCGCGCTCGAAGGCGGCATTGCGGCGCTGGCACTGGCCTCGGGCCAGGCGGCCGTGACCTACGCCATCCAGACCATCGCCGAGGCCGGCGACAACATCATCAGCAGCACCGCGCTGTACGGCGGCACCTACAACCTGTTCGCGCACACGCTGCCGCAGTTCGGCATTACCACGCGCTTCGCGGACCACCGCGACCCGAACAGTTTCGAAAAGCTTTTCGACGAAAAGACCAAGGCGGTGTTCGTCGAATCGCTCGGCAACCCGGCGGGCAACGTGACCGACATCGCCGCCATCGCCGAGATTGCGCACCGCCACGGCGTGCCGCTGATCGTCGACAACACCGTGCCTTCGCCGTACCTGAGCCGGCCCATCGAGCACGGCGCCGACATCGTGGTGCATTCGCTCACCAAGTACCTGGGCGGCCACGGCACCAGCATCGGTGGCGCCATCGTCGATTCGGGCAAGTTCCCGTGGGCCGAACACAAGCAGCGCTTCAAGCGCCTGAACGAGCCCGACGTGAGCTACCACGGCGTGGTCTACACCGAAGCGTTGGGCCCGGCCGCGTACATCGGCCGTGCGCGCGTGGTGCCGCTGCGCAACACGGGCGCCGCCATCTCGCCGTTCAACGCTTTCCTCATCCTGCAGGGCATCGAGACGCTGGCGCTGCGCATGGACCGCATCAGCAGCAATGCGCTCGCGGTGGCGCAGCATCTGAAGACGCACAAGGCCGTGAACTGGGTCAACTATGCCGCGCTCGAAGACCACCCCGACCACGCACTGGCGAAGAAGTACTTCGGTGGCCGCTCCAGCGGCGTGCTGACCTTCGGCATCGGCAGCGGCCGCGAGGGTGGCGCGAAGTTCCTGGACGCGCTCAAGCTCTTCACGCGCCTGGTGAACATCGGCGACGTGCGCTCGCTGGCCACGCACCCGGCCTCGACCACGCACCGCCAGCTGTCGCCCGAAGAACTGGCCAAGGCGGGCGTGACCGAAGACACGGTGCGCCTGTCGGTCGGCATCGAGCACATCGACGACTTGATCGCCGACCTCGACGTGGCGCTTGCTGCGGCGTCCTGATTGATCTCCTTCCTTGAACGCAGAACCATGACAACAACAACGCTCAACGCCATTCCCGAGTCGGCGCTCGACCAGCTGTTCCGCAAGGCGCGCACCGTGCACGCCTTCAAGCCGGTGCCCGTGACCGACGAGGTGATCCGCAAGCTCTACGACCTGGTGAAGTGGGGCCCGACCGCCTACAACGCCCAGCCGGCGCGCTATGTGTTCGTGCGCAGCGAAGAGGCCAAGGCCCGGCTCAAGCCGGCGGTGTCGGCCGGCAATACCGCGCAGACATTGCAGGCCGGCGTCACGGTGATCGTGGCGCACGACTCGCGCTTCTACGAGCACCTGCCCACGCAGTTTCCGTCCTACGACGCCAAGCCCTTCTTCGAGAAGAGCGCCGAAGCCGCGCAGGCCACGGCCTTTCGCAACAGCAGCCTGCAGGGCGCCTACCTGATCCTGGCGGCGCGCTCGCTCGGGCTCGACGCGGGGCCGCAGTCGGGCTTCAACGCCGACCTGGTCGACAAGGCCTTCTTTCCCGATGGCCGCTATCGCGCCAACTTTCTCGTCAACCTCGGTGTGGCCGACCACGCCGGTACTTTCGAACGCGGGCCCCGGCTGGCGTTCGACGAAGTGGCGCAGATCGTCTGACGCGCCACGCTTCCGCTTCCATCCAGACAGACAGCCATTCCTTCATTCACTCATTCCATCCGAAAGAGAAACCATCATGTCTATCCAAGCCATCAACGTGCGCAACCAGTTCAAGGGCAAGGTCCGCGAGATCATCCGCGGCGACGTCGTCTCCGAAGTCGATGTCGAAACCGCCTGGGGCATCGTGACCTCGGTCATCACCACGCGCTCGGTCGACGAGTTGCAGCTGAAGATCGGCTCCGACGTGGTTGCCCTCGTGAAGTCGACGGAGGTTTCGATCGCGAAGCTCTGACGGACCCTCGGGCGATTGCGACGACCCGGTGCCGGTTTTCTGGCGCCGGGTTTTTTTGTCTCAGCCCGCCAGGGGCACCAGCCGCCAGAGACCGTAAGGGTTGTGGAAGAGCGAATCTTCCTCGTAGGTCTGGCTGCTTTCTTCTTCGATGCGGTAGACCCGCGCGTCCGCAGCCACCGAGAAGGTCTGGCCATGCCGGATGGTGGGCTGCTCGGTGAACAGGTAGTGCGTGAAAGCGCGCAGCAGTTCGGTGGCGGCCGTCGGGTCGTCGAGGCTGCCGGTCACCGCGTCTTTCAAGCCGAGGTTGTGCATGCCGCAGGAGCACACGTCTTCGCCCGTGAGATAGATCACCAGCGCCCGATGCGCAAAGAAAAGATAGAGGTGTGCGCAGTGGTCGAGCCACGCGGAGGGCGTATGCGACAGCCCCGTGCTCTCGACCTTCACGCCAAGCCCGCCTGCGCGCACCAGCGCGGCGCCGGCTTGCATGAGCGATTCGGCGTTCTGCTGGCTCCCGCCGGGCCCGACAAGGTAGACCACCGACCGATGCGTGGCAATGGCCGTCATCTCGGCCGAGTCGCGCCAATGGGGCGCGGTGGCCCAGAAGGCCCTGGACATGCGTTCATCGGGGCCCTCGAAGATCAGTTCGCAGCTGAAGCGCGTCTCGGTGTGCATGAGGATGCGGCCTGCGAAGAGGTAGCCGTCGCCGTGCTGGATGAGTCGGCGGATGAGTTCGGTGGTGTTCTCCCAAGGGCCGGGAATGCACAGGACCATCTCAGGATCTTGGGGGCGCTCGCTCACGGGTGTTCTCTCGTCGTTGCGGTGGATGGCGGCGATTTTGCTGGAGATCGGTGACGGGCTGTCTTGTGTCGGCTCTTTGTTGCCTCCTTTCAGGGCGACGCTCACGCCG
>NZ_QAJK01000058.1:0-68860 GCF_003852515.1 Variovorax sp. KBW07
GCGCAGAGCACACCGCCAGCGTGAGCGAGTTCAGAGCACTGGTTGATCAGCGAAGCACTCAGAGCGTGTCCATGTGAGAATGGCATCGGGTGCTCCCCGCAGCGAAATAAAGGAGGAGCGAAGCGGGGGACATTCGCGGAGGGGAGCACCCGGTGTCAGTCGCACGCGCCCCGAATGACCCCGCCCCGAACCCGACCCCGACCCCGTCACTCGAACTGGTAGTTAGCCCCAACGGACTGCCCGACCTTGAGCATGTATTCCACGCCCTGAATGACGATGCAGTTCATGCCAAAGGTAATGCCGCCATCGACTCGCGCATCCGCGCGGTAAGTGCGCAGCGTGTCGTTCACCTCAGGGCTGCTGACCGCCGTAGCCGGGTCGATATCAGGAATCGGGCAGCGCGTACAAGGCTTGACAGGGCGCAACTCCGCCTCGCCTTCGCCCGTGGTCACGTGCAGCGCGTCGACCCGGTCCTCGTCGTGTGACTCGATGCCCGCCAGCACGATGTTGGGACGAAACCGCTCGATGCCCACCGCACCATGGCCCTGCGCCGCGAGCCGTTCGTTCAGTTCGGCCAGCGAACCTTCGCTCGCCACCAGCAGCGCGTAGCCGTCGGCGAACTGGGTCTGCGCTTCGACGCCGTTCGTCCACTTCAGGCTCGACAGCCGCTTCTGCTCCGGGTCGAAACGCACCAGGCGCAAGGCCTGCGGCTTGCCCGGCTCGGAAAGGAAATCGCTGAACCACTGGGCGGCGATGTCGCCCATGTCGTAGGCGGCCACTTCGTCTTTCCACACCCGCACGCGCACCGGCTTCTCGACACGGTCGAACGCCAGGTGCAACGCCAGCATGCCGGGGGCGCGCAGCACCACTTCCATGTGCTTCATCTGCGGCTTGATCAGCGCCATGCGCGGCAACTGGCGCTGGGTGACGAATTCGCCCTCGGCGTCGACCACCATCCAGGCGCGGTCGAATTCGAGCCCGGTCTCGGTCAGCAGCACTTCGGGAAGCTCCACGCCGGCACACGACTTGACCGGGTAGATGAACAGGCGCGCGATGGTGGCTTCGAGGTCGAAAGCGGGCTGGGACACAGTGGGGTTCCTTGGAAATCGGCTGCGATTGTCCTGCATCGCACCGGCCGGAAGACCTTCGTGCACCGGGGGACAGGCGCCGCTCGCTCCCGGGCAGGCAACTCCTACAATTGTGAAATGGCCCTCCCCCCAGAAGTTTGCATTCGCGGCGCCGGCATCGTCGGCCGTACGCTGGCCCTGCTGCTCGCGCGCGAGCGTGCGCGCGTCGCGCTGGTGGTGCCGCCGGCCACGCAGGGCAAGGAAGACATCCGGGCCTATGCGCTCAACACCGCTTCCCGCACGCTGCTCGAATCGCTGCGCGCCTGGCCCGATGCGGCCCATGCCACGGCGGTGCGCGAAATGCTGGTGCACGGCGACGAAGGCGGCCGCGTGCAGTTCCGCGCCGCGCGCCAGAAGGTCGATGCGCTGGCCTGGATCGTCGACGTGCCCGCGCTCGAACAGCAACTGGCCGACGCGGTGCGCTTCCAGCCCCAGATCGAGGTCGTGGCCGAGCCCGTTCCCGCGCCGCTGACCGTGGTGTGCGAAGGCAAGGCCAGCGCCACGCGCGATGCGCTCGGCGTGAGCTACGAGGTCACGCGCTATCCGCAGCATGCGGTGGCCGCCCGCCTCGACGCCGACCAGTCGCACGACGGCATCGCCCGCCAGTGGTTCAACGACAAGGGCGAAGTGCTCGCGCTGCTGCCGCTCGGCGGCACGCACGGCAAGTCGCTCGCGCTGGTGTGGTCGGTTGACCAGTTGCGCGCGCCGGCCCTGCTGGCGCAAGGCGACGAAGAATTCAACGCCGCCGTGAGCGAAGCCAGCCATGGCGCGCTCGGCGCGCTGCGCCTGACGAGCGATCGCGCGGCCTGGCCGCTGCAACGCGCCATTGCCGACCGCTGGACCGGCGTGATGCCCGGGCAGCCGACGCGCGCATGGGCGCTGGCCGGCGACGCCGCGCACACGGTGCACCCGCTCGCGGGCCAGGGCCTGAACCTCGGCCTGGCCGATGCGGCGGTGCTGGCCGAGGTGATCCGCAACCGCGACTACTGGCGCAGCGTGGGCGACGCCCGCCTGCTGCGCCGCTACGAACGCACCCGCCGCGCCGATGTGCTGCAGATGAGCCTGGCAACCGACGGATTGCAGCAACTTTTCTCGCACAACGTGGGTCCACTCCCTGCATTGCGCAACTGGGGCATGCGCGGTTTCGACCGCACGCGCCTCGTGAAGCACTGGATCGCCGCCCAGGCCATGGGCCTGAAGGCCTGACGCCACGCAACCGAACACACCCGAACCCGAACGGATCTCCCGATGACTCTAGCCCGCAACCTTCTTCTCGCCGCCTGCACGCTGGGCGCGGTCGTGACCGCAACCGCCGGCGAAGCCGAGATCCGCAAGAACCTGCCCGCGCGCATTCCGCAGTTCCCGGCCATCGACGAAGTGTCGAAGTCGCCGGTACCCGGCCTCTTCGAGGTGCGCGTGAACGGCTCGCAGATCTTCTACACCGACGAACAGGGCAACTACCTGATCCAGGGCAACCTGATCGACGTGAAGACCCGCAAGAACCTGACCGAGGAACGCGTCGAGAAACTCAGCGCCATCGCCTTCGACCAGCTGCCGCTGAAAGACGCATTCAAGATCGTGCGCGGCAACGGCAAGCGCAAGCTCGCGGTGTTCGAAGACCCGAACTGCGGCTACTGCAAGCGCTTCGAGAAAGACATGAAGTCGGTCGACAACGTGACCGTGTACCTGTTCCTGTACCCGGTGCTCGGACCCGATTCGTCGGTCAAGTCGCGTGACATCTGGTGCAGCAAGGACAAGGGCAAGGCCTGGAGCGACTGGATGGAAGCCAACACCAAGCCCGCCACCGCGTCCAGCAGCTGCGACGTGACCGCACTGCAGCGCAACGTCGAGTTCGGCCGCAAGTACAACATCACCGGCACGCCCACGCTGATCTTCAGCGACGGCACGCGCACGCCGGGCGCCATCCCCGCCGAGCAGGTCGAGAAGCAACTCGCCGCCTCGTCCAGCTGATGGCGACGAAGGCCACCACCACACGGCGCGCAGCCACTGCCCCACGCACAGCGCCTGCCGCGGGCGTGCGCTACCGCGTCGAATGCGCGGACCTGCATGCGCACCTGTTCGCCGTCACGCTGACCATCGACGCGCCCGCCGCGCAGCAGCGCGTGACGCTGCCGGTGTGGATTCCGGGCAGCTACCTGGTGCGCGAATTCGCCAAGAACCTGCAGGGCCTGCGCGCCACGCAGGGCCGCCGCAAGACGGTGCTGACGCAGCTCGACAAGTGCAGCTGGCTGGTCGAATGCGCGCCGGGCCAGCCGCTGGTGCTGCAGTACCAGGTCTGCGCGTACGACAACTCGGTGCGCACCGCCTGGCTAGATGCCGAACGCGGCTTCTTCAACGGCACCAGCGTGTGCCTGCGGGTCGAAGGCCAGACCGATGCGCCGCACGCCATCGACATCGTCGCGCCGGCCAGCACGGCCGACGACGGCGCGCGCTGGTCGTGCGCCACCGCCCTCGTTCCCATCAAGACCGACAAGCACGGATTCGGCAGCTACCAGGCCGCCGGCTACGACGAGCTGGCCGACAGCCCTGTCGAGATGGGCGCCTTCTGGAGCGCCGAGTTCGACGCCTGCGGCGTGCCCCACCGCTTCGTGATCGCGGGCGCCGCGGCCTCGTTCGACGGCGAGCGCCTGGTGGCCGACACCAAGGCCATCTGCGAAGCCGAGATGCGCTTCTGGCACGGCGACAAGGCCGGCAAGCGTGGCGGCCCGAAGCTGCCGATCGACCGCTACGTCTTCATGCTGAACGCGGTCGACGACGGCTACGGCGGGCTCGAGCACCGGCATTCCACCGCGCTGATCTGCAACCGCCGCGACCTGCCGCAGCGCGGCGAAAAGAAAAAGCAGCCCGAGGGCTACACCACGCTGATGGGCCTCATCAGCCACGAGTACTTCCACACCTGGAACGTCAAGCGCATGCGGCCGGCGGAGTTTGCCCGCTACGACTACAGCCGCGAGAACTACACGCAGCTGCTGTGGTTCTTCGAGGGCTTCACCAGCTACTACGACGACCTGCTGCTGCGCCGCGCCGGCCGCATCGACGATGCGGCCTACCTGCGCCTGCTGAACAAGACCATCAACCAGGTGATGCAGACGCCGGGCCGCCTCGTGCAGCCTGTGGCCGACGCGAGCTTCGATGCCTGGGTCAAGTACTACCGCCAGGACGAGCAGACGCCCAACAGCACCGTCAGCTACTACACCAAGGGCGCGCTGGTGGCGCTGTGCTTCGACCTCACGCTGCGCCACGAGGGCAAGGGCACGCTCGACGACGTGATGCGCCACCTGTGGACGCACAGCGGCGGCGGGCCGATCAGCGAAGCCGACATTGCCGCGGCACTCGAAGCCGTGAGCGGCCGGTCGTATGCGGCGGAGCTCGCGCGCTGGGTGCACTCGACCGAAGAGCTGCCGCTGGCGCAACTGCTGCGCGCGCACGGCGTCGCCACGCTGGAAGACCCTTCGCAGCAAGCGCAGGTGCTCGGGCTGCGCGTGGCCGAGGCCAACGGCAGCGTGCAGGTCAAGGTGGTGCTGCGCGGCGGCGCGGCCGAGAAGGCCGGCTTTTCCGCGAACGACGAATGGCTCGGCATCGAACTGCCGGCCGTCGGCAAGAAGGGACAGCAGCGGTCCGCTCAAGCCTGGCGCATTGCCAAGCTCGACGACCTGGCGTTGTACCTGGGCGATGCGACGAAGTTCACCGCCATCGTGGCGCGCGACCGCAAGCTGTTGAAGCTGCCGCTGGCGCTGCCAACGGGCGTGACCACCTGGCGGCTGTTCGCACACGACGCCACGAAGGTGGCCAGTTGGCTCGCGCCAACGGCGCAGCGCTGAACAGCGCCTGGGTGAGCTAGCTGAGGTGCTCCGCCGTGGCGGGGTGCCGCACGAACAGCATCGGCTGCGGCTCGCCCACCAGCACGCATGGCTTGCCGGTGCGCCGGCAATGGTCCTGCACACGCCAATAGGCGCCGTGGCTCACGCAGCCGGTCTGGCAGATCACCAGGTCGGCGGCGCGCAGGCCGGCTTCGAGCGCGGGGTCGTCGGCATCGTCGCCGCCGTCGTGGTGCAGATAGCGCCCACCGGCAATTTCGACCAGCTGCCGCGCCAGCGACGGCGCCTCTTCTTCGCGGCCCACGCACAGCACGGCTTTTTCGCGCAGGTCGGCGGACGCCTTTTGTTCCGGCGGCTTGCCCGCAACATGGCGGCGGCTGCCCGGCGCCAGCAGTGCGTGCAGGCGCTTCGGCACCGCGCCACCCGCGGCGGCACGGGCCGCCAGCTCTTCGCGCACGATGGCAATGGCCGAATCGCGCGCGACCAGCGCGCCACGCAGGCGCACGATCTGTGCCTCGAGCCTTTCGACGAGCGCGGCCTGCTCGACCAGCAGGCGCGAGCAGCGCTCCTGCACCCGGGCATAGGCCCGCAGCAACACGGCATGTTCTTGCATCGGGTACTCCATGGCGGGCATTCTAGTTGAGAATAATTCTCAACTGAAACCCATCATTCGGGCTTCTTCAGTGGGCAACCGATTTGGAAAACACGTTCACCACGACCACGCCCGCGATGATCAATCCAAGCCCCAGGATGGCCGGCCCGTCGAGCTTCTGGCCGAACCACAGCCAGCTGACGAGAGAGATCAGCACGATGCCCACGCCCGACCAGATGGCGTAGGCGATGCCCGTCGGAATGGTCCGCAGCGTCAGCGACAGGAAGAAAAAAGCGACCGCATAGCCGGCCACCGACGCCACGCTGGGCCACAGCCTCGTGAAGCCCTCGGACCCCTTGAGAAAACTGGTGGCGATCACCTCGGCAACGATGGCGACGAACAGGAAGGCGTAGTTGGATGTCATTGCCGCGCACTCTAGGGGCACTTGCCAGTGCGCGCTATGCGAGCGAAAGGAGCCCCCGTGCCGCCCGAAGGACATCGCCCCCGAATTTGACGCCCTCCCCGACCTGTGAGCCCGAACGGCAAGCCGGCGCCATGCTGGGTATAGTGAAGCGCGTTTTTTCCCTTCCCCCGGAGACACCATGAGCTACGAAAACATCGAAGTGCGGACCGAAGCAGGCAAGGTCGGCATCATCACCCTCAACCGCCCGAAGGCGCTCAATGCGTTGAACGACGCACTGATGACCGAACTGGGCCAGGCCCTGAAGGCATTCGACGCCGACGATGCCATCGGCTGCATCATCCTCACGGGCAGCGAACGCGCTTTCGCGGCCGGTGCCGACATCGCCGCGATGGCCAAGTACAGCTTCATCGACACCTACAAGGGCGACTACATCACGCGCAACTGGGAAACCATCCGCTCGATCCGCAAGCCGGTGATCGCGGCCGTGAGCGGCTTTGCACTGGGCGGCGGCTGCGAGCTGGCGATGATGTGCGACTTCATCATCGCGGCCGACAACGCGAAGTTCGGCCAGCCCGAAATCAAGATCGGCGTGATCCCCGGCGCCGGCGGCACGCAGCGCCTGCCGCGCGCGGTGGGCAAGAGCAAGGCGATGGACATGGCGCTCACGGCCCGCATGATGGACGCCGCAGAAGCAGAACGCGCGGGCCTCGTGAGCCGGGTCGTGCCATTCGAAAAGCTGGCGGACGAAGCACTGGGCGCAGCGCTGATCATCGCGGGCTACTCGCAGATCGCAGTGATGGCGGCCAAGGAATCGGTGAACCGCGCGTTCGAAAGCGGCCTGAGCGACGGCGTGATGTTCGAGCGCCGGCTGTTCCACGCGCTGTTCGCCACGGTGGACCAGAAGGAAGGCATGGACGCCTTCCTCAACAAGCGCCAGCCGGATTTCAAGAACGCCTGATTGGGTTGGCGCGGTGCAGTGCAGTGCGGTGCGCTGCGCCGCGGCTGACGCTGTCGCCGCTACCTCGCTGTCGGTGTTCAGCGCGTCAGCAATGAACGCAGCGCCGCGAGTGCCTGGGCCGGCGGCGTGCCGACCATCGCGGTGCCGCCGGGCTGCGGCGTCCAGCGCACCTGGTCGCCGGCAATCTCCAGCACGGCGATGAGCGCTTCGCCCCTGTAGAGCGCAAGGCGCGCCTCTACCGGCACGGCCAGCGGCTGGTCCATGGACGTGGCCGAGCGGGCCACGGTGCCCACGAGTGCCGCCAATCCTTCGATGTCGCCACGCGCATGGCGCACGCCGAGACCGGAGCGCGTGAGGTCCAACGAAGTCCACCGGTCGAGTGCAGCGAAGGCAGCCGTGCCCGGCACCGGCGGCTTCGAGGCCTTGGCAACGGCACGCGGTGCCGCCTGGCGCAGTGCACCGGATGCTTCCGCATTGGCCTGGTCTGTATTGGCCTGGCCAGCGAGCGATGAGCTGCTGCTGTTCTCTTGTATTTCCTTGCGCGCGAACGCCGAACGCGGCGGCGCTGCAAGCTCCAGCGATGGCGGCGGGCTCCGCTCAAGCGCTATGGCGGGTGGCGCAGCGGCCGGTGCTGCAGGAGCTGCGGGAGCTGCAGGCGCCACGGGGGCTGGGGCTGCCATCGGGGCAGCCGGGGCTCCCGCGCTGTAGGCGCGACGCCGCTCGATGTTCACGTCGTTTTCGCGCCGATCCTCGCGTGCCGCGGTAGGTGCCTCGGCCACGATGGCTGGTGGCGTCGCGGGCGCGATCGGTGCGGGTGCGGGTGCGGGTGCGGGTGCGGGTGCGGGTGCGGGTGCGGGTACAGGTGCAGGCGGCGCAGGCGCAGCCAGCACAGGTGCCGGTGCCGCTGCTTGCGCCGGTGCCTCCACCTTCTTCTGATCGTTCTCGGGCGCACGGGGCGCCTGCTTGGCGGATGCCTGCGGTGCCGCGGCAGGTTTGCGGGCCGCATCCACCGTGCTAGCTTCGACCGACTCCTTGGAACGCGAGCTGCGCGGCGCCTCGTCGCGCGCCGAGGCAGCAGCGGGCGCTTGTTGGTCAGCGACCGCAGGCGCAAGCGCAGGTGCCGGCTCCGGCGCCGCCGCAACCGCCGGCGGACTGGCCTGCGACGCAGCCTCCGCGGGTGGCTGAACCGGCGCTGGTGCCGGTGCATGTGCAGGCGCCGCCGCTCCCCCGACGCGCGCCTCGCCATCGAGTTGCGCATCGGGAATCGGCTCGCGATGCCACAGCACGGTCACGAAGGTCGCCACGAGCACGGTCGCAAAGGCCGCGTTCCAGGGCATGCGCGAGCCCGGCTCGCCGCCACCGAACAGGAGGCGGCGCCACCAAGGCGCGGCATTCGCGCTGTTGGCGGCGGCGCCCGCCGCGGACACGGGCGTCGCGGCCAGGTTGTGCGCCATCTTGCGGATGGCGTCGCGCGTGCGGGGATCGGGCGTGGCCTCGCTGTCGGGCGCGTGGGCCAGCGCGCGGCGCAGCAGCGGATCGCGCAGATCGCCGTCACCGGTGCCGTCGCCGTTGATATCGATGGGGGTGCCATTGCCGCCGTTGCTGCTGCTCATGCGCGTTGCTCCAGCACCGACAGGTAGCGTTCCATGCAGCCGCGCAGTTTCTGCAGGCCGTATCGAAGACGGCTCTTCACCGTCTCGAAGCCGATCTCCAGGCTTGCGGCCAGCGCCTCGACGGTCAGTCCGTCTTCGTGATGCAGCAAGAAGGCGGCACGCTGGTCCGCCGGCAGTTCGTCGAGGCAGGCCAGCAGGCGGCGGCCAGCGGCGCGCCAGAACGCCAGCTCTTCGGCCGACGGGTGCGCCGCCGCATCGACGGCGCCGCGCACGCCGCGGTCGAGCGCGGGCACGGGGTCGCTGTCGTCGTCCGCGCCGTGCGCATCGAGCGCCACTTCGCGCCCGCTCACGCGCAGGCGGTCCATGGCCAGGTTGTGGGCAATGGTGAATGCCCAGGTGCGCCAGGTGGCGCCCTGCGGCGAAAAGCTTTCGCGCGCCGAGATGATGCGCACCCAGGTGTCCTGGAACACCTCGTCCGCCTGGGCCGCGAGCCGCGCGCCCAGCAAACGCTTGACGAAGCGGAACAGCCCGCCCTCGTGGCGCGCATAGAGCACGTCGAACGCGGCGGCATCGCCGTGCGCGTAGGCCAGCATCAACTGGTCGTCGGGCATGGCTTCGCGCTCGGGGGCGTTCTTGGCGGAAGGGGCGCGGGGAAGCGCGGACATCGAAGGATTTTCACCTGAGCTTGTACGGACGGCGGAGGGCATCGGGGTTGGCATCGGCAAAAAAAGTGGCGCGGGCTAACCCCGTGGCCGCTGGCCGGCCGTATCAGCCTGCATCCAACCACCCGGAGTTCGTTCATGAACCAGCCCTTCGCCCCCCGGTTTCACCGCCCGCTCGTCGCGCTGCTTTGCGCCCAACTGATGCTCACGGCCTGCGGTGCCACCGAGCCCCTGGCCGTCAGCCAGGGTGGCAGCGGCACCGCGCGCTGGCCGACGCCGGCGCCCGTTGCCGTGTCACCGGCGGTGCAGCAAACCATGCCGAATTTCGAGGCGCCGTCCGCCACGCATTGCGCGCGGCCGGTCCAGACCCACGAGACGCCCGGCATGGGACAGGCCCGGCTTGAAAGCAGAAGGGCCACGCTCGCCGACGCGTCGCGTGACGAGGCGCCCCGGGCCGACGCCTTGCGCAAGCCAGCGCCTTCCACAGCCGCTGGCCGTGCGAAGGCCTACGGCGCCGCGGCCAGCGAGCTGGCGGCCCCGTCTTCGCCGGCCCTTGCCCTTGCTGTGCCCTCGGCCCCTGCAGTTGCCGCTCCCATTGCGGAAGCCGCTCCCCCACCCATGGCCTTGCCGGCCCCGACGGCCCCGCGCGTCAGCAACAGCGCACCCGTGCAGGCCGCACGCCCCGCCAACGAGCCGGTCACCGCCGGCATGGTCGACGACAACGCCGACTTCAGCGAATACCTGGCCTTCCGCGGCCGCACCCAGGTCGTCCACCGCGAGCGCGACATCGGCCAGCGCCACCTGCTGCAGGTGCGCGATGCGCGCGGCGCCGTCGTGCCCGATGCCGAAGTCGCCGTGCAGGCCCCGAACGGCGCCGCCATGTGGGCCCGCACCGACGCGGGCGGCCGCGCCTGGCTGCATCCGAATGCCTTCGACAACGCCGGGCGCAGCCAGGTGTACGAGGTCACCGTGCGCAAGAACGGCCGCCAGAGCACCGCCTTCCTGCAGCGCGGCCAGAAGAACGCGGTCGACGTGGTGCTCGACAAACCGGGCGCGGCGCCGGCGCGCGCACAGCTCGACCTGGTTTTCCTGATCGACGCCACCGGCTCCATGGACGATGAAATCGCCAGGCTCAAGGCCACGCTGCGCACCATCGCCGACCAGGTCGCGCGCCTGCCGAGCCGCCCCGACACCTGCTTCGGCCTGGTGGCGTACCGCGACCGCAGCGACGACTTCATCGTGCGCCGCCACGACTTCACCAACGACCTGAACGCCTTCCAGGGCGTGCTCGATGCCTTGCGGGCCGCGGGCGGCGGCGACTACCCCGAGGCCATGAACGAGGCGCTGAACGAAACCGTCCACAAGCTGAGCTGGCGCGGCACCGGCACCACGCGCCTGGTGGTGCTGCTGGCCGATGCGCCGCCGCACCTGGACTACGGCGGCCCGCAGTACGACGACGACATGGTCGCGGCGCTGGGCAAGGGCATCAAGGTTTTCAGCGTCGGCGCCTCGGGGCTCGACAAGCAGGGCGAATACATCCAGCGCCAGATCGCGCAGTACACCGGCGGGCGCTTCGTGTTCCTGACCTACAAGGAGGCGGCGAACCCCGCGAGCGGCCCGGGAACGCAGACCGTGCACGACGTCGGCAACTACTCGGTGCAGACGCTGGACAAGCTGATCGTGCGGCTGGTGACGGAAGAATTGAGGAAGTTGCCGGCCGGGAGTTGAACTCGGCCCAAAGCCTGGGCTATAATTTTGGGCTCAGTGCAAAACCGCAGAAATTCTGCAAAACTTGGTACTGAAACGGCTCTTTAGCTCAGTCGGTTAGAGCGATGGAATCATAATCCACAGGTCCGCGGTTCGAATCCGTGAAGAGCCACCAAAATCAAAAAGCCTTGCAAGTCAACGACTTGCAAGGCTTTTTTCTTTGCATGCCTGGAAAGCAACCGCAGCCCAGGGCTGCGGTTTGCAGGAACGCTCAGAAGTTCTTCAGCGTATCCAACTGCACCTGCGTCAGGCCCCGCTGGTAGACGAAGTTGGTCTTGAAGTTGTTGGCGATGTCCGCGGCCAGCGTGTCGATCTCGGTCGCCCGCGCCGTGATGTCGGTTGCGGCACGCCCGGTGTCCGTGCCATTCATCAACAGGAAATTGATCAGCGTGACGCTGCCCCCCGCCGGCACCGAGATGTTGAACTTGAACACCATCAAGTCACTGCCGTCGCTGGTGTGCAATGCCGTGGCGGATTGGTAGGTCACGGCGTCCGCTGCTCCGAACACGAAACCGATATCGCGATCGCCAGTGTCCCCATCCCAGCTGGTCAAAGCCTTCTGGGTTGCGCCGGGCGTGGGATAGATGATGCCCCTGCTGTCCGATCCCAGGTTGGAGTCGTAAGTCACCTCGGCCTGGATGGCTGCGGCGCTCGGGTTGTGGAAGACGTCGGTGAATCGCCCCCACAGCAGATTGGGCTGCGTATAGAAGCTTCGCTGCACCTCGAGGCCGTTCAAGGTGCGCACGCCGGAGCGCAGGTTCTGCGAAACCTTGGTGGACGGCACATGCCAGCCCGTGCCCTGGGATTCGAAACCGCCGTTGACGACAAACTCATGGCTGGAAGCGTCCGTCACCGAAACGTCGTCGATGACCCCGAAACCAGCCGAGAGCCGCTGCTCGAACGACAGCACCACCGTCTGCCCAACGAACGGGGTGAGCAAAGCCGTGCCCCAAGTCCCCGTTTCGCCGCCCGGGTCCGCCCTGTAGAGCGTGGACTGCACCACTCCAGCAGCGTCGCGCACGACAACCTGCCTGAACTCCGTAGGGTCCTTCAAGTTACCCTCCTTGGCGTTGAGGAAGTCGGGAAGGCCATTGCCGCTCCAGGACAACGAAACGCCCCCGGCGGCAGCGCCAAGGTTCAAGGTTTGCTGCAAGCGCACTTCCGTACCCGGGTGCAGGAACGCATACCCACCCGTCCCCCCGAAGGCGGGATCCGAAGCGAAAGAAACCTGGAGTTCGCCGTCCGCCACGCCCATCTCCGGGCCCAGCGCTGTCAGCTCCGAATACAGCTGGTCTGAAGGAAATGAATCGGGGCTCGCGCCGACGCTCACCGAGAGAGCCAAGGCAGTGTCGACCTGATCGTTGCCACCGTCTTGCAGGGAGAAATCATTGTTCAGGTCCCAGATGTTGGCCTGCCCGGGTGCCTGCGAACCATCGCCGTCCGTGGCCGCAATGGTCTGCAGGAACGCAACCCCCGCGGGAAGTGTCGTCGGCGTTGCCAGTTCGGGGCCTGCCACGGGCGGTGGCGGCGGCGGAGGTGGTGGGGGATCCGATGGCGGCGGCGCAGCGGGAGGAAGTGCCGCGACGGGAGGAAATGCAAATCCGCCTCCGCCGCCACCACCGCCACATCCGGCCAACACGGCCGCGCCAACCATCGTGAGAGAAAACCTTCTGCGGTCCATCAATTGCTCCTGGGTAGTAAATGCCTGGGCTCGGGACGCAGTTAGGAATGCAACAAAAAATGCATATATGTAACAAAACACCCGAGAAACGAGCGATTTGACATTTTTTGTAAACGCTCAGATATCCCCTGAACAAGTGATAAATGAGCCGATTTGCGCGCAATGCGCGCGGGCATGCAGCGCCGCCGGTCGGCGCGGCCATCGCCTCGTTGCGAGGCGATGAATGAACGAATGACGCCTGTTGTGGCCGGTTCAGCAACCGGGCATCGACGCCACGCGGGCGCCGGCCAGGGTCAATCCCAGGTCCGGCTGTTCCCCCGCTGGAATTGCCGCCGGTACGCCGAAGGCGTGGCCCCCACGATCTGCCCGAAGCGGCGCGCGAACTGTGTCGGCTCGCCGAAGCCGGTGCTCTCGCCGATCTCCGCCGCCGAGGCGCCGGTGAAAACCAGCAGCGTCTTGGCGCGCTCGATCCGGCGCTCGGTCACCAGCTCAAGAAAGGTCTTGCCCGTTTCGCTCTTCAGCAGATGGGCCAGGTGCGTTGCCGACACATGGCTCGCCAGCGCCGCGTCGCCCAGGGTCAGTTCCTGCGCGAGGTTGCGGCTGATGTAGCGGATGCAGCGCAGCACGGCCGGCCGGTACGACTGCAGGGCCAGCCCCTGCGCCTCGCAGTTGCGAAATTCCTCGCCGTAGCGTCGCCACACCATGCCGATCAAGTGAAGCAGATGGCTGCGAATCAGCAGGTGGCTGGCGGTGTCTTCGTCGGGCGGCCGCTGTGCTTCCTGCGCCATGCGTTCGCACAGGTCCTGCAGCTGTTGGGTCTCTCTTTCGTCGAAGCGAAAGTCCAGGCAATGCTGGAAGCGGAAGGGTGCGAGCTCGGGCGCGCGCGACAGCGGAACCTCCGACAGCTCGAACACATCGAGCTCCAGCGACGGCAGCAGATAGTCCTTGCTGATGTTGATCACGTGGAACACGCCGTCGGCCGCGTTCGGGATGTAGTGCACCAGGAACGGCAGCACGAAGCTCACGGTGCCGGCGCCGATGGCGCGCTGGCTGCCGCCGATGTAGTGCGTGGTCTCGCCCCGCGTGTTGACGTAGATCTGGAAGTACTCGTGCCGGTGCGGCACGGGGTTGGGCAGGCAGTTGCTCTGGTCGTGAATACCGAAATAGGCACGCTGTGCCCGCGCCGCCATCGTGTAGTTGCTGATGGCGGCACGCGCCGCACCGGCGCGGGGCGGCTTGAATTCGATCGAGGAAGACGTGGGTTGCATGAAAGGGCCGGTCGCAAGATCGCAAGGATTGCATATCTTTGCGCAAGCCTGTGCGTTGAGGCCGGGGGGCCCCGTTCCTAGACTCTAGCCACTCCTTTCCAAACCATCCAGAGAGACAAACCCATGTCCCCCCAGCCGACGGCCGACCTCGCGCACACGACCGCTCCCCATACCCCCGCCGACACCCTGCAGGTCCAGCCCATCTCCATCGACATCGTGGGCAGCGACAAGCGCTTTCCGGTGCGCCGCGTCTACTGCGTGGGCCGCAACTACCTGGCCCACATCCGCGAGATGAAGGAAGGCGACGAGCGCGATCCGCCGTTCTTCTTCCAGAAGCCCTCCGACTCGGTGGTGACCGACGGGCGCGTGCCCTACCCCACGCTGACGGACGACTTCCAGTTCGAATTCGAACTCGTGGTGGCCATCGGCAGCGACGCGTCGAACGTGTCGCCCGACAAGGCGCTGGACCACGTGTTCGGCTACGCTGCGGGCCTCGACATGACGCGGCGCGACCGCCAGCGCGAATGCAACAAGCGCGGCCTGCCATGGGAACAGGGCAAGTCGTTCGACCACTCGGCGCCCTGCGGCCCGATCCATCCCGTGGCGAAGGTCGGGCACATCCGCTCGGGAACGCTCAACCTCTCGGTGAACGGCGCGGTGCGGCAAGACTCGGTGCTCGAGAAGATGATCTGGAACGTCCATGAAATCGTCAGCGAGTTGTCCAAGCAATACCGCCTGCTGCCCGGCGACCTGATCTTCACCGGCACGCCGGAAGGGGTCGGCCCGGTGCAGCGCGGCGACAAGCTCACCGGCCGCATCGACGGACTCGCGCCCCTGCAGGTCGAAATCGTCTGAGCCCGGCGCCGCATCGCACCGAACTGAATACGGAGACACCATGAAACCACTCGAACGCATCTCGTACTCGTCCATCGCGGACCGTCCCGCACTCAAACTGCCCGGCGGCAAGCGGCTGGCCGTCTGGGTCATCGTCAACGTCGAGGAATGGAACATCGACGAGACCATGCCGCGCACGGTGCTGACGCCACCGGCCGGCGGCTCGCCGATGCCCGACATCCCGAACTGGGCCTGGCACGAGTACGGCAACCGCGTCGGCTTCTGGCGCATGCTGGAAGTGATCGACGCGCTGGGCATCAGCGCCACGCTCGCCATCAACGGCTCGGCCATCGGCGCCTACGAGCCCATCGCCAAGGCCGCGAAGGAACGCCAGTGGGAGTTCATCGGCCACGGCTTCGGGCAGCGCAACATGCAGAAGGTGCCCGACGAGGTCGAGGACATCGCCAAGACCACCGAAGCCATTCGCGCCTACACCGGCAAGCGCCCGCGCGGCTGGCTCGGCCCGGGGCTCACCGAGACCTGGCACACGCCCGACATCCTGGCCGAGCAAGGCTACGAGTACGTGTGCGACTGGGTGCTCGACGACCAGCCCGTGCGCCTGAAAACGCGCGACGGCGGCGCGATCGTCAACGTGCCCTACACGCAGGAATGCAACGACGTGGCGATGATGCTCATCCAGCACCACAAGGCCAGCGAGTACCGCGACCGCGCCATCGACCAGTTCGAGCAGCTCTATTCGGACGCGAAAGATTCGGCCCGCGTCATGGCGCTGGTGGTACACCCGTACATCATGGGCGCACCGCACCGCCTGCGCTATTTCCGCGAGGCGCTGGCGCACATCAAGACGCATGACGACGTCGCCTTCATGACCGGCGAGCAGATCCTCGACTGGTACGGCACCGCAACCACCACTGCGTGACCTGTCGCCGGCGCACCACCGGCGCCCCAAGGCAACGAACGAACGAACAACAAACAGATTTCTCGCTCGACGAGAAGGAGACAACACGTGCATTCCCCAACCTCGGTCATTTCCCCGGCGGCCGGTGACGCGCGCCGCGAGGCGCCCATCACCGCGCTGGAAATCGGCATGTTCCTGGTGCTGCTCGCCTCGTACGCGCTCAACGCGATGGACCGGCAGATCTTTCCGCTCATCGCCGCGGACGTGCGAAAGGAGTTCGGCTTCAGCCTGGCCGACACCGGCCTGCTGTCGACCATCTTCACGCTGGGCATGGCCGTGGCCGGCGTTCCCACGGGCTACCTGCTGGCGCGGCTGTCGCGCAAGACGGTGCTGCAGATCGGCATCGCGATCTTCTCGCTGGGCACGCTGCTGGCGGCCTACTCGCATGGCTTCGCCGACATGATCGTCTACCGCGCCGTGACCGGCATCGGCGAAGCGATGCAGTTGACGGTGGTCATTGCCATTGCCGCGAGCTACTTTGCGCGCTACCGCGCCACCGCGGTGGGCGCCATCAACTTCTCTTTCGGCATCGGCGCGATCCTGGGACCGCTGCTCGGCGGCCACCTGATCGGCGTCGAGCGCGACTGGCGCCTGCCGCTCATCGTGTTCGGCCTCGCGGGCTTCGCGGCCATGGCGCTCATTGCGCTCACCGTGAGCAAGCGCATGACCGAGAACGTGGCCGCCACCGGCGGGCGCAGCGACCAGCGCGGCGCCACCACCCTGTGGAACCGCAACACGGCGTTGCTGACCGGCATGAGCGTCATCGGCGGGCTCTGCATCTACGGCTACCTGGGCATGTACCCGACCTTCCTGCGCGAGCACCTGCACTACACGCCGTCGGACACCGGCCGCGTGATGAGCATCTTCGGCTTCGGCGTGTTCGCGTCGATCTTCGGCGGCTGGCTGGGCGACCGCTTCCACCCCAAGCTCGTGCTCTCGGCAAGCTTCGTGGGCACCGGCCTGCTGGGCTTCCTGATGTTCTCGGGCCCCACCGACATGCTGATGCAATCGGTGCTGTCCTTCGCCTGGGGCTTCGTGGTGAGCGGCGTGCTGTATGTGAACCTGGCCGGCTATCACATCAAGTCGGTGCATGCCTCGCTCACGAGCCGCGCCACCGGCGTGTTCGTGACCACGCTGTACGGCGCGGGCGCCATCGCGGGCTTCGTCATCGGCGGCATCGCCTCGCGCTTCGGCTGGAGCACGGCCGGGCTCGCGCAGATCACATTGCTGGCGGCCGTGGGCGTGGTGCTCACCATGCTGCTGCGCACCGATCGCATGTCGCTGCCGGCACGCAAGCCGTGATGCTGCTCGACTGGGCGCTGCTCGGCGGCGCCGCGGCACTGGCCGGTGCGCTCAACGCGGTGGCGGGCGGTGGCAGTTTTCTCACGCTGCCGGCACTGGCGATGGTCGGCGTGCCGCTGGTGTCGGCCAACGCCACCGGCACGGCCGCGCTGCTGCCGGGCTACCTGGCCGGCGCCTGGGCGTTGCGCAAGGAACTGTCGGGCCCGATGTCTCCATCTCTCATGCGGCTGGGCGTGCTGTCGGTGCTCGGCGGCGCGGCCGGAGCGGCGCTGCTGCTGTCGACCTCGAACCATGCCTTTGCCCGCATCGTGCCGTGGCTGCTGCTGGCCGCGACGCTGCTCTTCGCGATCGGTCCCGGCCTGGTGCGCCGCAGGCTCGCCACCGCAGGCAACAGCAACAGCAACGGCAAACCGCGCGGCCGATGGGTCGCCGACCTGGGCATCGTCGCGGTCGCCGTCTATGGCGGCTACTTCAACGGTGGCCTGGGCATCCTGCTGCTCGCCGTGCTCGGCGCGCTGGGCCACACCGACATGGGTCGCATGAACGGCATCAAGAACTTCGTCTCCGCGATCCTCACGCTGATCGCCGTGGGCATCTACGCGGCCAGCGGCGCGATCGTCTGGACGCACGCGCTGTGGATGGCGCTCTTTGCCACGCTGGGTGGCTATGCCGGCGGCATGGCGGCGCGGCGGCTGAAGCCCGACGTGGTGCGCGGCTTCGTCGTGCTGACGGGGCTGGCGATGACCGCGGCCTTTCTCGTCAAGGCGTACTGAACGGGCTTTCGCTTTCTCTTCTTTCTTCCGTCATTTCAATCACTGGGTCGAAAACATGAAAACAACCAAGAGAGACTTCACCCGCTTCGTGGGCGCCCTGATGGTCGCCGCCACCGGTGCCCCGGCGCTCGTCGGCGCGGCGTCGGTTTCAGCCCGCACGGCCCGCTCGCCAGCATCGCCCGCAGCGCCCCGCATCCGCCGCGGCAGCTACCTGGTGCGCAACGGCGCGGTCATCACCGTGGACCGCGCGAAGGGCGTGCTGCCGCGCGCCGATGTGCTGGTTCGCGATGGCGTGATCGAGAAGATCGGGCGGGGCCTCCGCGCACCGGCCGGCACGGAGATCATCGATGCGACCGACATGATCGTCATGCCGGGCTTCGTCAATTCCCACTATCACATGTGGAGCGCCATCGGCCGCAGCTTCACCGCAAGCGAGGGCGGCTTTTCGTACTACCCCGCCAAGAACGCGACCTCGACCCTGTACACGCCCGACGACTTCTACAACAGCGTGCTGCTGGGCTGCGCCGAGCTGGCCAACGGCGGCACCACCACCGTGCACAACTGGTCGCACAACACGCGCTCGCCGGCCCACGCCGATGCCGAGCTGCGTGCGCACCGGCAGTCGCTGCTGCGCGCCCGCTATGCCTACGGCCACGTCGACAAGATGCCCGCCGACGAAATCAACCGCTACGACGACCTGGCGCGCGTGCGGCGCGAATGGTTCGGCGAGCGCTCGCCTTTCGACGGGCTGGTGCACCTGGGGCTGAACCTGCGCGGCCCGCAGCAGAGCACCGATGCCGTGTTCCACGAAGAGATGAAGTTCGCCAAGGCCAGCGGGCTGCCCATGGCCATCCACGCACCGCAGGAGGCGCCCAACAACGTCGATGCCGTCGACTACGAGCGGCGCGGCTACCTGGGCCCCGATTTCATGATCGCCCACTACGTGCCCGCCAGCACGGCCGACCTGGCGGCCATGGCGCGCACGAAAACGCCGCTGACCTTTGCCACGCACTCCGAGCTGCGGCTCAGCGGCACCGGCGATGCGCGCGCCGCGCTCCTCGCGATGCGCAACGCGGGCCTGGCCATTTCGCTGTCGAGCGATGCGACCTCCATCGCGCCGCCGGACATGTTCGAGGCGATGCGCTTCACCTGGAACCTGGGCGTGCCGTGGGCCGGCACGCCGAGCGAACGGTCGAAGGCCGTCGGCGTGCCCGAGGTGATCGAGATGGCGACCCTCAACGGCGCCATCGCCATGGGGCTGGGCGACGTCACCGGCTCCATCACCGAAGGCAAGCGCGCCGACATCATCCTGGTGCGCACGCAGGACCTGAACATGGGACCGATAGGCAACGTGGAAACGGCGATCGTGCAGAGCGGCAGTGCCGCCAACGTCGACACCGTGATGGTCGATGGCCGCATCGTGAAGCGCAACGGGCGGCTGCTGGCCTACGACACGCAGGGCATCATGCGCCGCGCGCGGCAATCGGCGGACCGCATTCGCGCCGCGGCGGGCGCGACCTTGAAGCTCTGAAGTCCCGAGGCCCCGCAGTCCCGCAGTCCGAAGGGCTTTCCCCGAAGCACCTACGGAACATGCGGCACGCGCGGGTGGCCGATAATCCGCGCCGATGCGCTCCCTTCGCCACGCCCCGCACCAACGGCCCGCCACCCGCGCGGGCATGCGGCGTCCGGGCACGGACCTGGTCCGCTGGGTGCTGCTGTGGTTCACGCTGTCGATCGGCGCGGCCGTGGCTTCGCCGGTGGTGCATCCGCAGGCCATGGAATTGGTCTGCTCGAGCATCGGCTCGGTCAAGGTCATCGTGCACACCGACGATGGTGCGCAAGAGCTGGGCGCGGGCCACATGGACTGCCCGCTGTGCGTGCTGTCCGGCGCGCCGCCCGCCGCACCGGTGGTGTCGCTTCCCGTGTTCATGCCGCCGGCCCATGCGCCGCGGCCGCTTCAGTCGGTGCACATCGCCGCGATGGCCACTGCGCCGATGCCGGCGCGCGGGCCTCCTGCTTTCTCCTGACTCCTTTTCAGTTCTTCATCAGCGCGTGATGCCGCCGCTCGGGCGGATGCCGCATCGCACGTTCCTGCAATGAGTCGGCGCCCCCGTGGGCGCTGGAGAGAGCTTTCATGAACAAGACCCTTCCGTCGCACGCAACGCGCGCGGCATCTCCCATTCCCGGCGCGCCTTCATCACGCCGCCGCGCGCTGCTGCTGGCCGGCGGCGGGCTGGCCGCGCTGTCGCTTGCCTCCCTTGCCGGCTGCGACAAGGTGCTGCCCGCCAGCTTCAACGGCGTCGACATCACCGGCGCCAAGTACGCGCAGGACTTTCGCCTGACCGATCCCGATGGCCGCGAGCGCACGCTGGCCGACTTCAAGGGCAAGGCCGTGATGATGTTCTTCGGCTTCACGCAGTGCCCCGACGTGTGCCCCACCGCGCTGGTGCGCGCCGCGGAAATCCGCCGCATGCTGGGCACCGATGGCCAGCGCTTGCAGGTGATCTTCGTGACCGTCGATCCCGAGCGCGATACACCCGTGGTGCTCAAGGCCTACACGCAGGCCTTCGATGCGAGCTTCATCGGGCTGTATGGCGACCTGCAGAAAACCGCCGAGACCGCCAAGGACTTCAAGGTCTTCTACAAGAAGGTGCCCACAGGCTCGTCGTACACCATGGACCACTCGGCCTTCAGCTACGTGTTCGACCCCGAGGGAAAGATACGGCTGGTGCTGCGCCACGAGCAAGGCGCGGAAGAATGCGCGCAAGACCTGCGGCAGATCTTGAAGACATCCGCCTGAGCTTCCACCCGATCCGTTCATCCCTCCATTCACGCACTCATCGATCACTCATCGATCACTCCAAGGAGATTCTTCTCATGACCCCCATCGCACGCATCCTCGCCCTCTCCGCCGCCTCGTTCCTGGTGGCCAGCGCGCACGCCCAAGTCACCGTCAAGGAAGCCTGGGTGCGCGCCACCGTGCCGCAGCAGAAGGCCACCGGCGCGTTCATGCAACTGAGCGCCGCCAAGGACACGAAGCTGGTGTCGGCCAGCTCACCCGTCACGCCCGTCGTCGAAGTGCATGAAATGGCGATGCAGGACAACGTGATGCGCATGCGGCAGATTCCGGCGCTCGACGTGCCCGCCGGCAAGACCGTCGAACTCAAGCCCGGTGGCTACCACGTGATGCTGCTCGACCTGAAGCAGCAGGTGAAGGAAGGCGACACCGTGCCGCTGACACTGGTGTTCGAAGCCAAGGACGGCAAGCGCGAAACGGTCGAAGTGAAGGCGCCCGTGCGCGCGCTGAATGCATCGGCGAAGCCGGCCGCGGGGCATGGCGACCACAAGCATTGAGCCGGCACGCGGCTGACGGCGGGCGGTAGCGCGATCCCGAAAAAAAATACCACCGAATACCCTGTTTCGGGGATGGCGCACCACCGCCCGGCTCCACAAGAATCATCCGAGGAAAACAACTTTTAACAATTCCTACGTGCTTCGGTGATTGCCCTTCGCGGGTCGATATGCCAGCGCGTGCGGGTTGTTCAGAAAAGGTGGCGGCGTTCCTGCGGTGCCCTCGCTTCAGCGAGGTGGCGCGGCACAGGAACGACGTCGGCAGCAGTGGGCGGGAGGGGCGCAGACAGGGGATCTTCGGTGCCGCTTACTTACCTTCTTCAACTGGAGCACGCTCGCTTGCCGATGCACGTGACGGACGCGCACGATGTCCGGCGCGTCTCGGTCCTGAAAGCCACCAGCCTCATCGAGGCGTCCATCGACCCGGCGTTCGATCCGGGCGGCAACTACAGGCTGGCGCAGGCCGCGCTGGTGGTCTGCATCACCGACGAGGGGTATGCCGAGATCGCCCGCATGCGAGGCCACGGCGACGAAACACCGTCGAAGCCACCGAAGCCCGCGAAGAAGAAAAGCCTCGAGCCCATGGCCTACCTGCACCGCATCGAACACTCGCCGTTTCCGCTGCGCGTGGAAGAGCCCGAAGAAATCAACTGCATCGAGGCGCTGAAGCAGGCCGGCTTTGTCGATGCATCGATCAGCCCCGCGCTGAACTGGAAAGACGGCAGCGCCCCGCGCGAGCTGGCCATCGTGCGGCGCATCACGCCGTTCGGGCGGGCGGCGCTGGTGCGGGGCAAGTGGCCACCACCGGCGGCCGCCACGCGATGACCCCTGCGGTTCGGGCCCGCACCTCGGGCGACGCGAGACAGGTGGCCACAGCCTCGTAGCCCGGCGCGCCGGGGTACGGCGCAACCTGCGTCGGCGGACTGTGGTTCGCGGGACAAAGAACGATGGCTTCGTCCGCGCCGACGGCCGCCAGGTCGAGGATGGCGCAGGAACGCGTGAGCATGAAGATCGGGCGCGCGCCCGGTCCACGGCCACGCAGCCACGCCATCAACGCCTCCTGCGTGGCCTGCGCCAGGCCCTGTTCGATCATGTCCACGACAAAGGCCGCTGGGCCTTCCGCTTCCAGCGCGGCAAGCAACGCGACCAGGGCATCCGATGGCACGGCACCGTCTTCGACAAGCCAGGCCATGGCCTCATCGACCCGCGCTCTCAACAACGGATCGTTGTCCAGCTTCGACCGCGCGGCGGCACCGCCATCTTCCAGCCTTTCGAGCCCCAGCCACGCGGCATGGGGCAGCGCTTCGGCAAGGCGTTGCGCCAGCCGCGTCTTGCCACTGCCGAGCGGGCCGACGATGTAGTTCAGGGACCGCATGCCACGCCACTCGAAGCGCTCGCCACCCCAAGGCCACGGCAGATCGAATGCGGCACTGACCGTTGAAGAAACGGGCGCCAGCAAACCGGCCAACTCCGTGAGCGTCGGCGTGCGGCCTTGCGCCACATCGCTTCGCAGGTCGCGAACTTTTTGGGCGGTGTGCGCGAGCTGGCGAAGCTGCGCTTCAAGTGCTTTCTGATGCACCGCCAGCGTTTGCTCCAGGCCTTGGGCATCGCCCTTCAACACGCGCCCCACTTGCGCAAGGCTGAAGCCCAAGGCGCGCAGGCCGACGATTTCCGAGGCACGCGCCATCTCGTCGGGACCATAGGCGCGCCACCCGGCCGATGTTCGAACGGGCTCCAGCAAACCACGCTGTTCGTAGAGCCGCAACGCCTTGGCCGACACGCCGAGTCGGCGCGCCGCTTCGGACGGATTCAGGTACGGGGCTGAAGATCGCATGGATGATTCCTTTGGTTCGATCTTCCATTTTTAGAGGGTGCCCCTGGGGCCGGGTCAAGCGCCGGGCCGCAACAAAAATCCGCCCATCCCCTATCACGCTTTTCTGAATACCTTCGCGCCCGGCAACCCTCTTTTTTCCCCAGCCGAAGGCGCTGCTTATTCAACAGGCAACGTGGTGGGAAGCCCCGTCAATCCTCGCTTCGCCGCCTCGCCTCCCCCGACAACCCACAGAGTTGTCCACAGAAAAATCGAACAAGTCATCAAACTGACTTTGCCGCGACATATCCCTTGAACATTTCGCGCAGCCTGGTCTTGAGCAGCTTGCCGGTGGCTGTATGCGGCAGGCTGTCGACGAAGGCCACGTCGTCCGGCAGCCACCACTTTGCAACGCGCGTCGAAAGGAAAGTGAGCAGTTCCTCGCCCGTGACCTCCGCACCCGCGCGCTTCACCACGATGAGCAGTGGGCGCTCTTGCCACTTCGGGTGCGCGATGCCGATGACGGCCGCCTCGGCCACGGCCGGATGCCCGCTCACCGCGTTCTCCAGGTCGATGGAAGAAATCCATTCGCCGCCCGACTTGATAACGTCTTTTGCGCGGTCGACCAGTTGCACATAACCGTCTTCGTCGATGTTGGCCACGTCGCCCGTCGGAAAGAAACCTTCGGCGTCGAGCACCGAGCCGCCTTCGCCCTTGAAGTAACCGCTCGCAATCCACGGACCGCGCACGTGCAGGTGGCCGAAGGCCTTGCCGTCGTGCGGCAGGCGCTGGCCATCTTCGCCGACGACCTTCAGCTCCACGCCCCACACGCCGCGGCCCTGCCGCATCTTCACGCGCATCTGCTCTTCCTTGGGCATCGACAGGTGCTTGGGCAGCAGGTTGCCGATCACGCCGATGGGGCTGGTCTCGGTCATGCCCCAGCCCTGCACGAAGTCGGCGCCGAAGTCGCGCTCGAAGCGTTCGATCATGGCGCGCGGCGTGGCGGCACCGCCCACGCCGATGCGCTTCAGGCCCAGGGCACGCGTGTCGATTTCGGGGTGCGCGTCGAAGTACTGGAAAAGCATCAGCCAGATGGTGGGCACGGCCTGCGAGAAGCCGACCTTTTCGTCGCGCATCAACTCGTACAGGCTCTGGCCGTCCATGTGCGGGCCGGGCATGACCAGCTTCATGCCGGTCATGGCCGCCGCGTAAGGCATGCCCCAGGCATTGGCATGGAACATCGGCACGGCGAGCAGCAGCGTCATCTGCGAATTCACGCCGAAGGTGTCAGGCGCGCATTCCATCAGCGAATGCAGCACCGTGGAGCGGTGCGAATACAGCACGCCCTTCGGGTTGCCGGTGGTGCCGGATGTGTAGCAAAGCGACGAGGCGGTGCGCTCGTCGAACTCGGGCCAGGTGTAGTCCTCGCTCTGCGCGCCGATCAGCTCGTCGTAGCACAGCAGGTTGGGCACGTCGATGGCGGGCATGTGCGCGCGGTCGGTCATGGCAATGAAGGCACGCACCGACTTCAGGCCGGGCGCCAGCTTCTCGACCAGCGGCGCGAAGTTGGCGTCGAAGAACAGCACCTTGTCTTCGGCGTGGTTGACGATGTAGTCGATCTGCTCGGGAAAGAGCCGCGGGTTCACCGTGTGCAGCACCGCGCCCGCGCCCGACACGCCGAAGTACAGCGCCAGGTGGCGGTAGGTGTTCCATGCCAGCGTGCCGACGCGGTCGCCGGACTCGATGCCCAGCGCCTTCATTGCATTCGCCACCTGCTTCGAACGGCGCTGCAGTTCCGCGTAGTTGGTGCGATGCACCGGCCCCTCCACGGTGCGCCCGACGATCTCCGCGTGCGGATGGAAAGTGGCTGCGTGGTCGATCAGCGACGAGATCAGCAGCGGGCGGTCTTGCATCAGTCCGAGCATGTGTGTGTCTCCTGGGCGTGGGAAATCGCAGCAGATGGTAGGCAGGCCGCCTGCCACGCCCCATCGTCGGAACGGACGATTGAGAACACCCGAGGGTTGCCCCTAACATGGCCCCGCCGTGCCGCGCGAGCCCCTGCGCGGGCACATCACAAGGACTCTTTTTTCATGAACGTTCAGGACGCCGTGGCCACCCGCCGCTCGGTGCGCGATTTTCTAGACACGCCGGTGAATGGCGACGTCATTCGCCGCGTGCTCGCGCAGGCCTTGCGCGCGCCTTCGGGCGGCAACCTGCAGCCCTGGCACCTGCACGTGGTGGGCGGAGACAAGCTCGCACAGCTCAAGGCCATCATGCGCACCCGCGTGCAGGAAGCGCCCACCGGCGAAGGCAGCGAATACGACATCTACCCGCGCGAACTGGTGGCGCCCTACCGCGACCGCCGCTTCGCAGTCGGCGAAGCGATGTACGCGCGCCTGGGCATTCCGCGTGAAGACAAGGCGGCACGGCGCGAATGGTTTGCGCGCAACTACCAGTTCTTCGGTGCGCCGCTCGCGCTGTTCTGCAGCGTCGACCGCCGCATGGGCCCACCGCAGTGGTCCGACCTGGGAATGATGTTGCAGAACGTGATGCTGCTGCTGCGCGCCGAAGGGCTCGACAGCTGCCCGCAGGAGTGCTGGGCCATCTACCCGCGCACCATCGGCCAGTTCATTTCGCTGCCACCCGAACGCATGCTGTTCACCGGCATGGCCATCGGCCACGCCGACCGCAGCAGGCCGCTGGATGCGCTGGTGACCGAGCGCGCGGGGCTGCACGAAGTGGCGGAGTTCACCGGCATCTGAAAGGCCCGGAACGAAACCTGCTTGGCGATGGGAAACCACGAGGCTTGCTCTCACCATGCTCATCGCGCAGATTTCCGATCCCCATGTACGGCCCGCCGGGCAGCTCTACCAGGGCGTTGTCGACTCGAACCGCATGTTCGAAGAAGCCATCGCGCACCTGCATGGGCTGGACCGCCGTCCCGACCTGGTGCTGCTGACAGGCGACCTCGTTGACGAAGGCCGGCCGGACGAATACGCCGAAGTGCGTACGCGGCTCGCGAAGCTCGACATTCCGTACCTCGTCATTGCCGGCAACCATGACGAGCGCGAGAACTTTCGCGCGGCCTTCGCCGACCATGCCTACCTGCCGCGCACCGGCGCATTGCACTACTGCGTCGACGAGCACCCGGTGCGCATCGTCGCGCTGGACTCGTGCATTCCCGGGCTCCACCATGGCGGTGTCGATGCGGAAGGCCTCGCATGGCTGCAACGCACGCTGCAGGCCGATCGCAAGAAGCCGACGCTGCTGATGCTGCACCACCCACCGTTCATGAGCGGCATTCCCTACATGGACGCATACCGCTACATGGACACCGCGCCGCTCGAAGCCATCGTGCGCGGGGCCGGCAACGTGGAGCGCGTGCTGTGCGGGCACGTGCACCGCACGATGCTGCGGCGCTGGGCCGGCACCGTCGTGTGTTCGTGCCCGAGCAGCACGACGGAAATCGCGCTGCAGCTGAAGGCCGATGCGGCACCCGCCTCGTACCTGGGCCGGCCGGGCTGCATGCTGCACCTGTGGGACGAAGCGCACGGCATGGTGAGCCATGTGAGCCATATCGGCGCGATGGCGGGGCCTTATCCGTTTGCTTGACGTGCGGCAATGGCCCGCCGGCAGCAGAATGCGACTGGAACCCCCGCCACCATTCCCCGCCACCCCATATCACCCCACACGCCACGCGATGCCCAAGGACCGAACGCTTCTCCACACCGGACATGGGTTCGATGTGGAGCACGTGCGCTTCCATGCGCAGCGCGCCGAGTGGAGCACGCCCTACACCGTGGCCTCGCGGCGCATCGTCTTCCCGATGGGCCGCACGATGCTCGACGTGCGCTCGGGCGATCACACCTGGCTGGTCGACAGCCTGACCGCCATGCGCTTCGGCGATGCGGCGGTCTACCAGATGCGCCCCACCGCCGACACCGCGCGCCAGAGTCTGGTGGTCAGCGGACACGCGTCCCCACAGCCTGCCGATGGCACGCCCAGCTTCTGCTTCCTGCGGCCGGGCTTGCTGTACCGGCTTCATGCCGCACAGCGCCAGCTGCTGGCGAACGGCACGGGTGCCGGCGACCTCGGGGCACTGGTCGAGGCGCTCGACCGGTCGCGCCCGCAAGCGCCGCTGACGGGTGCGGTCGCCCGTGCGCGGCGGCTGCTGGCGGAAACAGAAAACGGTGGCTCGCGCGTGTCCCTGCACGACCTGGCCGACGCGGTGTCGCGTTCTCCGTTTCATCTGGCGCGCAGCTTCCGCGAGCAGACCGGCTTGAGCCTGCACCAGTACCGCCAGCACCTGCGGCTGGCGGCGGCGATGGAGCGACTGGCCGAAGGCGACCTTGATCTCGCGGGCATCGCGCACGACCTCGGCTACTGCAGCCAGAGCCACCTGGGCGCGATCTTCCGCCGCGAAACCGGCGCCACATTGGGCGAAGCACGGCGCGTGCTGGGCGCACGAATCTGATAGCCACCGTGCGGCGCGGTCGCGAGACTCGCCGCGATGGACCGCAGCAATCTTCTCGCAGGCCTCCTGGCCGCACTCACCGCCGCGTTCGTCGGCAGCGCCTGGCAACTCGTCTCGCGCCACGGCGTGACCACCACGCTCGGCCCGATGGAACTGGCGCTGATGCGCTACGGCATTCCCGCTTTGTTGCTCGGCCCGCTGTGGCTCGGCAGCAAAGAAAGGTTGATTCCGCCGAACGCCCCGCGCCTGACGCTCGTGCTGTTCGTCATCGGCGGTGGCCTGCCCTTCGGACTGCTGGTGCTGGCCGGCGCGCGCTGGGCGCCCGCGAGCCACATGGGCATCTTCATGGCGGGCAGCCTGCCGCTGTTCACGGCGGTGGGGGCATGGCTTCACAAGGGCCAGAAAGTCGGCGGCATCCGCTTGTTGGGGCTGGCCTGCATCGCGGCCGGCATGGTGCTGTTCGCGGCGGGCAGCTTCCGCAGCGGCTCGCTCGACTGGCGGGGTGACCTTCTCTTTCTCGCGGCGGCCATGCTGTGGGCCGTGCATTCGCTGGCCTTCGCGCATTGCGGATTCACACCGTGGCAAGGTGCCGCCTTCGTGAACGGATGGTCGAGCCTGCTGCTGTTGCCGGTGCTGTGCTTCGCCGGCGCGCCGAAACTGCTCAGCGCGCCATGGCCCGACGTTGCGCTGCAGGCCGTGGGGCAAGGCGTGGTCGCGGGCCTGCTGGGGCTGGTGGTCTACATGGTGGCGGTCGCGCGGCTGGGTGCGTCGCGTGCTTCGCTGTCGGCCGCGCTGGTGCCGGTGCTGACCACGCTCGGCGCGGCGTACTGGATGGACGAACCCGTCACCGGCGCGGTGCTGCTCGCGCTGGGGCTGGTCGTGCCGGGCGTCGTGCTGGCGAGCGGCGCGGTTCGCTTCGGGGCGAAGGCCACGCAGCCGTTGCCATAGCGGCACAAGGCAGTGGCGTTGGGTAGCGGCTTCAGGTCGCGCGGGCAGAATGCGGCGTATCTTCAAGGACACCACCGCCCATGACAAAGCGCCTCTTCATCGCCGCCTGCCTCTTCTTCGCCGCGGCGGTGTGCGCGGCGCAAGAGCGCAGCACGGTGCGCGTGCCCACGCCCTTCGTCGAGAACGGCGCGCCCGTCACGCTGGAGATGGTGGTCTACAAGCCCGAGGGCGCCGGCCCGTTCCCGGCCGTCATGTTCAACCACGGCTCCACCGGCATCGGCAACGACCCTTCGCTGTTCAAGCAGACCTGGGCACCCGAACGCCTGGCGAGCTGGTTCACGCAGCGCGGCTGGCTGGTGGCGTTTCCGCAGCGGCGCGGGCGCGGCCAATCGGACGGGCTCTACGACGAAGGCTTTACCGCCAAGCGCGACCACTACAGCTGCGAACCGGCCCTGGCGCTGGCGGGCTTCGAGCACGCACTCGCCGACCTGGACGCGGCCGCCGCATGGCTGCAGCGCAACCCCGACGTGGACGCCAGGCGCATGGAGATCGCGGGCTGGTCCCGCGGTGGAATCCTTGCCATTGCCTACGCGGGCACACGGCCAAACGTCTTTCAGGGTGCCATCAATTTCGTGGGCGGCTGGATGAGCGACAAGTGCCCCGGCAACGCCGCCGATGCGATCAACCCGGTCACCTTCAGGCGCGGCGCCGCGTTCTCGCAACCCACGCTCTGGCTGTACGGCGAGAAGGACAGCTTCTACGCCATCGCGCACAGCCGGAAAAACTTCGAGGCATTCACCGCGGCAGGTGGCAAGGGAAGCTTCAAGGCCTTCGACCTCGAGCCGGGCATGAACGGCCACATGCTGTACACGCAGCCTGCGCTCTGGGGCCCGGCGGTCGAGGCGTACCTGGCGCAGTGAACCATCGTGCGGCGCCGCGTGGTGTTCGTCGAAGGCTTGCCCGGGAGCGGCAAGACGCTCCCGGCCGGTTGCCCCGGCCTCCCAACCCCGCTAACATTTCACCCGGCCGATACTGCCTGCCGCTCGCGCCCTTCCGGGGCATGGTGAAAGTATTTCTTTTCTCCCGCGTTCCTCTCCAACCTCCATGGCGAAGACGTTGGCAATGCGAGCACCGACCTCGATTCTTCGCCATCGGAAGGATGGATCACACCATGCGTAATTTTCTCGATGCCAAGGCCATGGCCAAGGCGCTCAAGGCCACGCTCAAGCAGCAGGACATCGACATCTCGCACAGCCAGGCGCTCGAAGCGGTGGCTGCTCAATTCGGCTTCTCCGACTGGAACGTGCTGGCCGCGAAGATCGATGCGGCCACCGTCGAAGCGGCCACGGATTCCAGCGGCATTGCGCTGCATGCGCCCTCGCCTATTTTCCGGATCTTCGACGAGCAGAAGGTCAAGGAGTTCTACATCGACTTCCTGGGCTTCCGCCTCGACTGGGAGCACCGGTTCGGCGACAACTTTCCGCTCTATTGCCAGGTGTCCCGTTCCGGGATGACACTCCACCTCAGTGGTCATCATGGCGACGCCAGCCCCGGCGCCACCGCCTATGTCACCATGAGCGGCGTGGTGGCCTACCAGAAGGAACTGGCCGGCAGGAACTACGCCCACATGAAACCCGGCATCGAGGAACAGCCCTGGGGGAAAGAGATGACAGTGATCGATCCCTTCAGCAACCGCATCCGGTTCTGCGAACCCTCGGCGGAATAGCGTCCGCCCTCACGACACCATGCGCACCGCAGCCCTTTCGCTTTCGGTTTTTCTCTCGGCCCTGGCGATGGGGCCGGGCGCGCATGCGGAGGTGGTTCGCTGCACCGACGCCAACGGCGCCATCTCGTACACCGATGGCGCCTGCCCGTCGGGCAGCCGGCAGTCGCGGCCGGTGGCGATTCTCGAATCGCCACCGCCGGCGCCACGCTCGCCCTCCGACGAGGCGCGCCGCGCCGATGCTGCACCGCAACCGGCACCGCATGCCGCGCCATCGCCCCTGGCGCAGAACACGCCGTCGGGTCCGTCGATCATTCCGCGCAACCCCGACGCCCGCCCTGCGCAGGAGCCCGCGCAAGACCCGGGCATCGTCATCCTGAGCCCGGACCCGTACTACGACGGCTGGCGCCACGCGCGCCGGCCGCCGCCGCGTGCGCAAGACCCAGGCCCGCCGCCCGGCCAGCGGCCGTGCAATCTCGCGGGCATCAAGCGCAACAACTGCTAGCGGCCGCACACGTCCCGAAGCCTCCCGAACGAACAAGCGAATGAGCCAGAGCCTTCCGTGGGTCGTCTATTGCGACGGCAGCGCCATGCCGAACCCGGGCCGCATGGGCATCGGCGCCGTCATCACGGCGCCCGACGGCAGCCGCCGCACGCTGTCGCAGGCCACGCACACCACGGGCTGCAACAACGAGGCCGAGCTGCGGGCGCTGACCCTGGCCCTGCACGAACTGCGGGCCCAGGGTGCGACGAACGTGCAGGCTTACAGCGACAACAGCATCCTGGTCGAGCAGCTCGGCACGGCGCAGCCCGCCAGGCCGATTGCGCGCATGGCCGAGTTGTTCGACGACGCCCGCGCGCTGCTCGGCACCTTCGAGCAGGCCAGCATCCGCTGGATTCCGCGCCACCGCAATGGCGAGGCCGATGCGCTGGCACGCGCCGCCCTGGGCTTTGCGCCCAAGCCCGCCGCCAAGGCCACGAAAAAGAAGAAACGCCGCTAGCACGGCCCGCCGGTGAAATGGCCGGCCGCCAGGTCCTATCATCGGGCGCCATGACAGAAGCCACTCCCCTCCCACCCCTTCCCGACCACTTGTCCACCGACCCGCGCAGCCCGCACCACGTGGCGGCCCTTTTCGAGCGCGACATCGGCATCCGCTTCAACGGCAAGGAACGCCTCGACGTCGAGGAATACTGCATCAGCGAAGGCTGGATCAAGGTGCCCTCGGGCAAGACGGTCGACCGCAAGGGCCGCCCGTTGCTGCTCAAGCTGAAGGGCAAGGTCGAAGCGTTCTACCGCTGAGCGCCACCGCGCGGCGGTTCAGCCGTTCAGCAACTCAGCGCCACTGCAGCAACAGCGACCACGGCTGGCGGCTCATGTGGCGGTCGACGCACCCGGGCGCGCGGCTCAGCGCGCAGCCTTCGGGCAGGTAGCTCGGGTCCAGCAGCTGGGTGCCGCGCGCAAAGTCCAGGCGCCGCAACGTGACCGACTGCAGCACGTTGCCGCCCACGGTGTCGAAGCCCGTGGCATCGATGGCCACCACCACATCGCAATGCATCGGCAGCGCCTCGCCGCCGGTCGGGCGCGTGGCCAGCACCTCCCCGATCTTGTCGAAGGTATTGAGCCCGGCGCCGGCGGTGCCCCGTGCCTGGCACACCAGGTCGCCGACGCGCGGCGGCGTGCGCATCAGGTCGCAGGCGCGCATGGCGGAACGCGTGGGCTGGCCGGCCGACTCGGCCACGCCGGCCTGCCAGGCGGCGCCCGCGTAGTCGACGTGCGCTTCCGAAAAAACGAACTCCTGGTCGCTCAGCCCGGCACGGCGCGCGAGCCAGCTGATGAACGCGGCGGACCAGGGCGAATCGATCACGGCCACGCGGTTCAGCGCGACCTCGGCCGCGCGCAGGCCGTTGGCATCGAGCCCCAGGTCGGGACCGCCGCCAGGGCTCTGCAACGAAAGAGCGGCCGACTGGTTCAGCGCCTGCGTCAGCAGCCGCCGGTCCGCGGGGTGCGTGCCACCGAAGCGCACCAGCGACGGCAGCCTGCTGTCCTGCGGATCGATGGCGCGCCAATAGCCGAGCACGCGCTGCCAGGGTGCCGGGCCCTTGGCCGAACGGCGCGTGTCCTCGGCCTCGGAATCGCCCGATTGGGTGAGGCGGCCTTCGGCATCCATGGCCTGGCCGCCGAAAGCCTGGTGCTCCAGCAACGCCGCATCGGCCATCGCGAGCGCACGCGGCGGCGACGGCACCTGCACGGCGGTGTCGAGGCAGCCCGGCATGGCCCAGGCGCTGCCGGTGAAGGCCAATGCCTGCACCAGCACCAGCCCGAGCGCGAACGCAACGGCGCGCGCACCCGGCAGTGAAGAAGAAGAGAAAGCGGTGTCGTCGAACGGCATGTGGCTGCGAGCATAGCCCGCGGCCCCGCCGAAGCTCAGAGCCGCTCGACGATGGTCACGTTGGCCATGCCGCCGCCTTCGCACATGGTCTGCAGGCCGTAGCGCTTGCCGCGCTGGCCGAGCGCGTGGACCAGCGTGGTCATCAGCTTGGTGCCCGAAGCGCCCAGCGGGTGGCCCAGCGCGATGGCGCCGCCATTCACGTTCAGCCGCGCCGGGTCGGCGCCCATCGTCTGCAGCCAGGCCAGCGGCACCGGCGCAAAGGCTTCGTTGACTTCGTACAGGTCGATGTCCTCGATCTTCATGCCGGCCTTCTGCAAGGCGCGCTGCGTGGCGGGAATGGGCGCCTCCAGCATGATGACCGGGTCGTGCCCCATCACGCTCATGTGATGGATGCGCGCCAGCGGCTTCACGCCGAGCGTTTTCAGGCCGCGCTCGTTGACCACCATGAGGCCGCTCGCGCCATCGCAGATCTGGCTGGCCGTGGCCGCGGTGCAGCGCCCGCCTTCGGCGATCAGCTTGACGGCGGCGATGCTCTCCAGCGTGGCGTCGTAGCGAATGCCTTCGTCGGTGGTGTGCATGTCGCCCGGCTCGGTGCCGTCGGCCATGCGCACCGCCACCGGCACGATTTCCTGCGCGAAGCGGCCGGCCTTGGTGGCCTCGATGGCATTCTTGTGGCTGTGCAGCGCGTAGGCGTCGAGTTCGTACTTCTCGATGCCGTAGTTCTTCGCGATCATCTCGGCGCCGGTGAACTGGCTGAACTGGATGTCGGGGTAGCGCTTCGCCATCAGCGGGCTCACGTAGAAGCCCAGCCCGTTCTTCAGTGGCAGCGTGGTGGGCAGGCCCATCGGCACGCGCGTCATGCTTTCGACGCCGGCCGCGATCACGATGTCCATGCTTCCCGACATGACGGCCTGCGCCGCGAAGTGCAGCGCCTGCTGCGACGAGCCGCACTGCCGGTCGACCGAGGTGGCCGGCACCGACTCGGGCAGGCGCGAGGCCAGCACCGCGTTGCGCGCGATGTTCGAGGCCTGCTCGCCGGCCTGGCCGACGCAGCCCATGATGACGTCTTCGATCAGCGCGGGGTCGGCGTCGGTGCGCGCCACCAGCGCATCGAGCACCTGCGCGGCAAGGTCGGCCGGGTGCCATCCGGCAAGGCGGCCGTTGCGGCGGCCACCGGCGGTGCGCGCGGCGGCGACGATATAGGCTTCGGGCATGAAATTTCTCCTGGGTTTCTGAGGAAATGAGAGGGCGAACGGGTCAGCGCGGCGCCATGCGAATGGCCCCGTCGAGGCGCACGCTCTCGCCGTTGAAATAGCCGTTGGTGATCATCAGCTCGGCCAGCGTCGCGTACTCCGCCGGGTTGCCCAGCCGCTTGGGAAATGGCACCGATGCCGCCAGCGCCGCCTTCACGTTGTCGGGCGCGCCCTGCAGCAACGGCGTGTCGAAGATGCCCGGCAGGATGGTGTTCACGCGGATGCCTTCGCTCATGAGGTCGCGCGCAATCGGCAGCGTCATGCCGACGATGCCGGCCTTCGACGCGGTGTAGGCCGCCTGGCCCATCTGCCCGTCTTGCGCCGCCACCGAAGCGGTATTGACGATGGCGCCGCGCTCGCCGTCCTGCAGCATGTCGAGGGTGAGCATGCCGGCCGCCGACTTGGCGATGCAGCGGAAGGTGCCCACCAGGTTGATCTGGATGATGCGGTCGAAATTGGCGAGCGGAAAGTGCTTGATCTCGCCCGTAGCCTTGTCGCGGCTCGCGGTCTTCACGGCGTTGCCGGTGCCGGCGCAATTGACCAGCACGCGCTCCTGCCCGTGCGCGGCGCGGGCCTTGGCAAAGGCCGCGTCAACCTGCTCTTCGGAGGTCACGTCGACCTTGCAGAACACACCGCCCAGTTCCTTGGCAAGCGCTTCGCCCTGCTCTGCATTGAGGTCGAACAACGCGACCTTCACGCCGTGGCTGGCCAGGCGGCGCGCGGTGGCGGCGCCCAGGCCCGAGGCGCCGCCCGTGACGACGGCGGCAATACTTGAATCGAGTTGCATCAGGGTTCCTTGCAGGGAGTAGTCGGCAATGGCGTGAACGGTTTGTCGCCGGCCAGTTTAGGAAGCAGAATCGACGGCGGCATCGTCGGAAACGACGGAAATCCGGGCCGCTTCGGGCCGTGCGCCGCCCTGTCCTTTTTCCGTTCGCCAGTTCGTCCGTTCGCTCGCGATGTCGCCTCCCACCGCCAGGATTCTCGAAACCAAGCTCAACCCGCCGGCCACCACCGCCACGCAGGTGCCGCGCACCGCAATCAGCGAAGAGATTGCCGCCGCGGCCACCGTGAAGCTGGTGCTGGTGCGCGCACCGGCCGGCTTCGGCAAGACCACGGCCATGGCGCAGATCCGCGCGCGCATGGAGGCCCGGGGCATCGCCACCGCGTGGCTCACGCTGGACCGCGCCGACAACGACGTGTCGCGCTTTCTCAATTGCCTGGCCGAGGCCGCATTGCGCCTGGGCGTGGAAGAGCCGCGCGCCAACGGCCCCTTCGACGCGGTGGCCGCACTGGCCGCGCACGACGCGCCCTTCACGCTGTTTCTGGACGACTTCGAGGTGGTGCAGGAGCCGGCGGTGCTGGGCCTGGTGCGCGAGATCGTCGAGCACCTGCCGCGCCGCGGACAGATCGTGATCGGCTCGCGCGGCCTGCCCGACCTGGGCATGGGCCGGCTGCGCGCGCGCGGGCAGCTCATCGAGATCGACACCGACCGCCTGCGCTTCAGCCTGGAAGAAACCAGCGCCTTCTTCGGCCTGCGCACCGCCCCGGCCATGCAGGCGCTGCCCGCCGACATGCTCTCGCAGCTGCACCGCAAGACCGAAGGCTGGGTGGCGGCCATCTGGCTGGCGTCGATGGCGCTGGAGCGGCACGGCACCGAGACCGGTTTTGTCGAGCGCTTCTCGGGCTCCGACCGCGCCGTGGCCGAGTACCTGGCCGAAGACGTGCTCGCGCACCAACCGAAAGAGATTCGTGACTTCCTGCTGCGCACCAGCATCCTGCGGCAGCTCGACGCCTCGGTGTGCCAGGCGCTGAACCCGCGCGCCGATTGCGCGGCCATCCTGGAACAACTGGCCGCGTCCAACCTCTTCCTGACGCCCGTGAGCGCCGAAGGCGACGGCCGCGCCTGGCGCTACCACAGCCTGTTCGCCGACTTCCTGCGCGCGCAGCTGGCGCGCGAGCAACCCGGAGAAATAGAGCGGCTGCACCTCGCGGCCTCGGGCTGGTACGAATCGCACGACCGCCCGGTGCCGGCCATCGACCATGCCATCGAAGGCGGCGACGCTCCATATGCGCTGACGCTGCTCGACAGCTATGCGGCGCAGTTTCTCGAACAGGGCCGCATGCGCATGCTGGCGCGCTGGTTCTCGGCCATTCCCGACCACCAGCTGCGCGAACACCCCTTCCTGCAGCCCATCGCGCTGTGGGCCACCTGCTTCACCCACGGCCCGTGGGACGCGATGCGCATGCTCGAAAAATCGGGCTGCATCGACAGCGCCATTCCCGAAGTGCGGGCCAGCGCGCGTTCGCTGGTGCCGCTGCTGCTGGCCATGCAGGACCGGCACGACGAGGCCTACGAAGCCGGCCGCCAGAGCCTGGCGCGCCTGCCCACCGGCCTGGCCTTTGCCGACAGCGTGCTGCTCAATGCCATGGCCCACATCCTGGCCGTGCGCGGCGACCAGCACGAGGCGCGGCGCATGCTCGAAGCCGCGCGCGAGCACGGCAGCAGCACCTTCAACCGCATGTACACCGAATCGCTGGCCGGGCTGTTCGACCTGCACGAAGGCCGGCTGCGGCAGGCCACGGCGCGCCTGCGCATGGCGGTCGATTCGACCCACGCCGTGTCGTACAACCACAGCCACGGCAACGCCTGGGCCGGCGTGCTGTATGCCGGTGCCGTGTACGAAACGCACCAGCTGGTGCAGGCCGAGCACCTGCTGAACGTGTACCTGCCGCTGGCGCGCGACGTCGGCCTGCCCGACCACATGATCCTGAGCCACGTGATGCGCTCGCGCATCGCGTTCCACGCCGGCGACATCGACGCGGCCTTCCAGGCGCTGACCGAGCTCGAATACCTGGGACACCACCGGCAGTTGCCGCGCGTGGTGGCCAGCGCCAAGCTGGAGCGCTCGCGCATGCTGCTGCTGCAGGGCAACGGCCCCGCCTCGCACGACGAACTGCTGCGCGCCGACGACCCGGCGCTGTGGGAGCGCGCACGGCGCCAGCGCCTGCCCGCGCACGACCTCGACTACCTGGCGCTGGCCAGGGCGCGCTGGGACATCGCTTTCGGCGACCCGCGCGCCGCGCTGGACGTGCTCGACGCCGAGCTCCATGCCGCGCGCGCGGCGGGCAGCAACCGCCGCGCGCTCAAGCTCAGGGTGCTGCGCGCGATGGCGCTGCAACGCGCCGGCGACATGGCCGCGGCCATCGAGGAAATCGGCGAAGTGCTGCAGACGGCGAGCCAGGAAGGGTTCGTGCGGCTGATCCTCGACGAAGGTCCGGCCGTGGGGACGCTGATCCACCGGTACGCCACGGCCATGCACGAAGCGCCCGCGTCGCGCGGCGGCAACAGCAACAGCAACGACCCGATCCTGGCCGACCACCTGCAGCGGCTGCTGCAGCTGATCGGGCCGATGGCGCCGCCGGCCGATGCCGAGGCGCCGGCCGGCGATGCCATGAAGGAGCCGCTCACGCGCAAGGAGATTCGCGTGCTGCAACTGCTGGCCGAGGGGTACTCGAACAACGCGATGGCGGAGAAACTTTTTGTGTCCGACAGCACGGTGCGCACGCACCTGCGAAACATCAACATGAAGCTCGACGCGAAGAGCCGGACGCAGGCGGTGGCGATCGCGCGGAAGATCGGCGTGATCCGCTGACGGCCCGGCGCGCCGCCAAAACGCCGCCACGCGCCGTACATCCTGAAACCCGCGCGCGCCCGGCATGGGTAGCAGCGGTAGTCCGGGCCTCCCGGTGGCCCTCACTACTACGGATTCCGGTGATACCGCCGCCCCCGCGCAATCCCTAGCATTCCCTTCAGAGAGCCCAGAAACTGGTTCGGGGAGTCGTCCATACCGGGAGCGCTGCAAAGCACGAAGTCACCATGCCCAGAGGAATACCCAACCCGGCCGCCATGTATGGCATTTCCCCCCGCACGTGGGGCTTCGAAGTCTCGATCGTGCGCAACGGCACGCGCTACTACAAGCAGTTCGGCCGCGCCAGCTACGGCAGCGAAGAACAGGCATTGCTGCAGGCGCAGGACTGGCGCGACGAGGTGGTGCGCAGCGTGCCCCCCGTGCCGCGGCGCGCACGGGCCGAAAAGCTGCGCATCAACAACACCACCGGTGTTTCGGGCGTCTTCTGCCAGGTCGGCTCCAGCGGCCGGATCCGGGCCTGGGTCGCCAAGACCTACATCGGGCAGGACGAAGTACTTCGCACCGACTTCCCCGTCGATGCCATGGGCAGTGCGGCGCAGGCGCTGGCCATCGAGGAACGTTCGCGCCAGCTGGAGCGCATGGCCGGCCTGGCCAGGCTGCACCCGGCCGAGGAAGCGATTCGCACGGCGCCCGCGGCGCACCCCGCCGAGCCGCGCTCGCCCAAGCGCTCGAAGTCCGAGATCCGCCGGCGCACCAATTCAAGCGGCGTCAGCGGCGTTCACTTCAAGTCGCCCAACGTCGGGCACCCGGGCTACTGGCTGGCCATCACCTACACCGCGGGCAAGGGCAGCGTGAGCAAGGCCTTCTCCATCAAGGAGCACGGCCCGGACACGGCCAAGCAGATGGCCATTGCGGAGCGCGAGCGCCAGCTCGAGGCGAAACTGAACGCTACAGGCGTATCCGTTCCCTACCGCCCGGAGATCCGCCAGTCGCACCTGGCCACCGCCGAAGCCAGGCCGGACCTGTAATGCTTTCGTGCGGCAGGGCGGGCTCCGTGCCCGCCACGAGGGCCGGCGGCAATGCTTTTGCCGCCGGGAATTTCGTTGCGCCAAAAACATACAGTCGGGCAGAACTGTCATGTGGCTTCGGCCAAAATAGCGGCGAAACACGCACGCCAATGAGCGCCACGCGGTCCGGGGAGCTCATGAGAAGCAGCAATGCTGAAAGATTCAGCGCGTCGAGAATGCCCAAAGGTATCCCCAATCCGGCAGCCATGTACGGCATTTACTCCAGGTCTTGGGGTTTCGAAGTTTCCCTGGTTCGCAACGGCATCCGCCACCACAAGCTTTTCGGCAAGGCCAGCTACGGCAGTGCCGAACAGGCGCTGCTTCATGCACAGGACTGGCGCGACTTCATCGTCAGGAGCGTGCCGCCGGTCGAGCGGCGCGTGCGGGCGCAGAAGCCCCGGGCCAACAACACGACGGGCATACCGGGCGTGTTCCATCAACTGGCGCCGGGCGGCAAGGTGCGCGGCTGGATGGCCAAGACCTACATCGCGCAGGACGAGATATTGCGCGCCGACTTTCCCGTCGATGGCCTCGGCGAAGCGGCGCATGCGCTGGCCGTGCAGGAACGCGCGCAACAGCTCAAGCGCATGAAAGGGTTGGCGCGGCTGCATCCGGCCGAGGAAGCGATCCGCATGGGCCTGTCGGCGCATCCGCACGGCCCGCGCGCGCCCAAGCGCTCCAAGTCCGAGATCACCCGGCGCAACAACACCAGCGGCGTGAGCGGCGTTCATTTCAAGACACCCAACCCGGCGCACCCCGGCTACTGGCTGGCGATCACCTACACGGCGGGCAAGGGCAGCGTGAGCAAGGCGTTCTCGGTGAAGGAACACGGCCCCGATGTGGCCAAGCGCCTGGCGATTGCCGAGCGCGCGAACCAGCTCGCGGAAAAGATGCGCGGCCTGGGTTCACCGGACTCCCCAGCATCTGCCCTGCAGCAACAGCAACAACCACCACACTCGAAGAAGTCGCGCGGCCGCACGGCCCCCGGCGCGAAACAGGACACCTGATGGACCGATACCCCACCGGCTTCGCAGCCCGAGCAGCGAAGCCCGACAGCCAGCGCGCGCCCGCCGCGGCGGCCTTTCTTTCACGAACAGCGCGCCCATGACGACGACGCTCAAGCCTCTTCACAACCTCTTGCGGGTGGCCTCGCACCTGCTGGACCAGGCCGCGGCGGAAGTCCGCACGGCCGACCTGGCACCGCTCTCGGACAACATCGAAGGCATCGGCCGTGCGCTGATCGAAATGATCGAAGTGCAACGCCGCATCTACGCCCGGCAGCCCGAGCTGCAGCCGAAATCGCTGGCCGCCTCGCCGCGGGAAGAAGACGCCAACCGGCTCTTCACGCAGTTCACCATCGAGGCGCTGGAGCTGGAAGACGCGGGCAACACGGCGGCGGCGCGCGAGAAGTACTCGACCTTCATCGGCCTTTCGCCCTCGTACCCGCACCGCGAGATCGCGCGGGCGGAGCTGCGGCGGCTCTCTTAGGCGGCCGCTTTTTCCAGCGTCACAACGCCCGCGAGATCACCTCTTTCATGATCTCGTTGGTGCCGCCGTAGATGCGCTGCACGCGCGCGTCGGCGTACATGCGCGCCACCATGTATTCGTTCATGTAGCCGTAGCCGCCGAACAGCTGCAGGCATTCGTCGATCACGCGGCCTTGCGTTTCGGAGCCCCAGAGCTTGGCCATCGAGGCGGTGGCGGTGTCGAGCTTGCCGGCCACCAGGTCTTCGATGCAGCGGTCGATGAAGGCGCGGCCCACCTTGATCTGCGTGGCGATTTCGGCCAGCTTGAACTTGGTGTTCTGGTACTCGGCAATCGGCTTGCCGAAGGCCTTGCGGTCGCGCACGTAGTCCAGCGTGGCCTGGTAGGCGCCTTCCATCGCGGCGAGCGCACTCAGGCCGATGATGGTGCGCTCGTACGGCAGGTCGCTCATGAGCTGGAAGAAGCCCTGCCCTTCCTGCCCGCCGAGCAACGCATCGGCCGGCACGCGCACGTCGTCGAAGAAAAGCTCGGAGGTGTCCTGTGCCTTCATGCCGATCTTGTCGAGCACGCGGCCGACCCGGAAGCCCTTGCAGCCCTCGGTCTCGACGATGAGGATCGACGTGCCCTTGGCGCCCTGCGCCGGGTCGGTCTTGGCCACCACCAGCACCACGCCGGCCAGGTAGCCGTTGGTGATGAAGGTCTTCGAACCGTTGATGAGGTAGCCGCCATCGGATGTTTTCTCGGCGCGCGTGCGAACGCCCTGCAGGTCGGAGCCCGCACCGGGCTCGGTCATGGCGATGGCGCCGACCAGCTCGCCGCTCGCCATGCGCGGCAGGTAACTGCGCTTTTGCTCCTCGGTGCCGTGGTTCAAGAAGTAGTGCGCCACGATGGCATGCACCGACGTGGCCATGCCGGTGAGGGCGCGGCGCGACATCTCTTCGTACACCACGGCTTCGTGGCGGAAGTCGCCGCCGGCGCCGCCGTATTGCTCGGGAATGTCGGCGCACAGCAGGCCGAGCGCGCCGGCCTTGCGCCAGACCTCGTGGCCCACGTGGCCGCGCTTGCGCGCTTCTTCGTCGTGCGGGAGCACCTCGGTCTCGACGAAGCGCACCACGTTGTCGCGGTACAGATCCAGGTCTTCGTCGCTCCAGGAGCGGTGGAAGTCGATGGGCATGCTGGTTTCCTTGGTTGTGTTCTTTTCGCGGCGTCGGTGTCGGCGTCGGCGTCGCGGCTTCGTCAGCCGACGCGGCGGCCCTTGCCGGCCCAGAAGGGTTCGCGCAGCTGGAACTTCTGCAGCTTGCCGGCCGCCGACAGCGGCAATGCATCGCGAAACTCCACGCTGCGCGGGCACTTGTAGCTGGCGATCTGCTCGCGGCAGTGCGCGATGACGGCGTCGGCCTCCAGCGCCATGCCCTCGCGCCGCACGATCACCGCGTGCACGCGCTCGCCCCACTTGTCGTCGGGCACGCCGATCACGGCGGACATCAGCACCTGCGGCAGCTGGGCAATGGCGTTCTCGACCTCGGCCGAATACACGTTCTCGCCGCCACTCACGATCATGTCCTTCATGCGGTCGACCACGAAGACGTAGCCGTCTTCGTCCATGAAGCCGCCGTCGCCGGTGTGCATCCAGCCGCCGCGCAACGCGGCCTCGGTCTCCTTCGGCTTGTTCCAGTAACCCTTCATGACCATCGGCCCGCGCGCGACGATTTCGCCGACCTGGCCGAAAGGCACTTCGTTGTCTTCGCCATCGACGATGCGGACCTCGGCAATGGAGACGGGCGTGCCGGCCGAGCGCAGCAGGCGGTCGCGGTCGGGGCCGGGCTGGTGGCAATGCGGCGGCAGCGCGGTGACCACGGGCGACAGTTCGGTCATGCCGTAGACCTGCGCGAAGGCCGTCTTGGGGAAGGCACGCATGGCCTGGTCGAGCAGCGCCGCGTCGATGGGCGCCGCGCCGTACGACAGCAGGCGCAGGGCCGACAGGTCGAACTCGGCGAAACGCGGATGCTCGATCACGCGCTTGATCATGGTCGGCACCAAAAACATTTCGGTGACGCGCGCCGACTGCAGGGCCTGCAGCACCGCCAGCTCGTCGAACATCGGCACCACGTGCACGGGCACCAGCCGCAGCACGCTCTGCAATGCGATGCCGCAGCCGGCCACGTGGAACATGGGCGCCGCGACGATGGCCACCGCGTCTTGCGTGTCGCGCGGCAATGCGGCCACCGTGCCCAATGCATTGATGCACAGGCTGCCGTGCGTGAGCATCACGCCCTTGGGCTGGCCCGTGGTGCCACCGGTGTACATGACGGCGGCAAGCTCGTCGCTGCTGTGCGGTGCGTCGTCGATGGGCGATGCATCGGCCAGCAAGGCCTCGTAGCCGACCATGCCTTCGGGCACGGCGCCGTCGCCGCAATAGACCACGGTGCGCAGCGAGGTGGAGAGCCGGCGCAGCTCGGCGGCCATCGGCGCGAAGAGGTCGTCCACCAGCAGGATGCGGGTGTCGCAATCGTCGAGCGAATAGGCGACCTCTTTCGGGTTCCAGCGGATGTTGACGGGGTTGATGACGCCGCCGCCCCACCAGGTGCCGAAGAAGTATTCGACGAAGCGGTGTGAGTTGAGGCTCATCATGCCGACGCGGTCGCCGGGCTGCATGCCGAGCTGCCTGAGCACGGCGCCGAGCCGCGCGACGCGGTCGGCCAGCTCGCTGTAGCTCAGCCGCTGCTTGCCGCAGACCACGGCGGTGGCCTTGCCTTTTTCGCGACGGCCCTTGTGCAGGGGTTGGGTGAGGAACATGGGGTGGTGTCTCCGTCTGCGTTCTTGTTGTTCAGGAGGCGCACAGCGGCGCGATGGCTTCGGCGGCCACGCCCCAGCGGCGCAGCACGGCCTGGCCGTCGTCGTGCGCCACGGCGGGCGGCAGCACGGGTGCGGTGCGGCTGAAGCGCGGCGCGGGCGCCGGCTGCACCACGCCGCCGACAGTCGCGAAGGTGCCGCGCGCCACGTTGTGCGGATGCACGGGCGCCTCGTCCCAGTCGAGCACGGGCGCAAAGCAGGCGTCGCTGCCTTCGAGCAGCACGCACCACTCGTCGCGCGTGCGGGTGCGGAACACATCGGCCATGCGCAGCTTCAGCAGCGGCCAGCGGTCGGCGTCCATCTGCGCGTCGAAGGCCGGGTCGTCGGCGATGCCGCAGCGCTCGCGCATCAGTGCGTAGAACTGCGGCTCGATGGCACCCACGGCCACATACTTTCCGTCGGCGCAGGCGTAGGTGTCGTAGAAGTGCGCGCCGCCGTCGAGCATGTTCTCGCCGCGCTGGTTGCTCCATTGCCCGGCCGACTTGAAGCCGTACATCATGGCCGACAGCAGCGCCGCGCCGTCGGTCATGGCGGCATCGATCACCTGGCCCTGGCCCGAGCCCTTGGCCTCGTGCAGCGCGGCAAGGATGCCGAAGGCCAGCAGCATCGCGCCGCCGCCGAAGTCGCCCACGTAGTTCAGCGGAGGCACCGGCGGCTCGCCGGCACGGCCGATGGCGTGCAGCGCGCCGCTGATCGCGATGTAGTTGATGTCATGGCCCGCCGCGTGCGCCAGCGGCCCGTGCTGGCCCCAGCCGGTCATGCGGCCGTACACCAGGCGCGGGTTGCGCGCATGGCACTCGGCCGGCCCCAAGCCCAGCCGCTCCATGACGCCGGGGCGAAAGCCTTCGATGAGCACGTCGGCCCTGGCGATGGCATCGAGCACCGATTGCGCCGCGCCTTCCGCGCGCAGGTCGACCTGCAGCGTGCTGCGGCCGCGCGCCAGGATGTCGTGCGGCGCGGTGCGCGTGCCGGGGCGCTCGATGCGGATGACCTCCGCGCCCATGTCGGCGAACAGCATCGCGCAGAACGGCCCGGGGCCCAGGCCCGCCATCTCGATCACCCGTAGTCCCTGCAATGGGCCTGCCATGGTCTGTCTCCTGTTGCGTGGGGCGATCTTGGCGCGGCGGCGACGGGGTTGCATCGTCCAAAGCGACGAATGCGGCGCGCGCTTGCCGTGGGAGTGGCTGACTGTGACTGTCTGTAGCTACGTGGTGCCGTTGCTCGCGGCGCGAAGCCGTGCCACGCGGCGAAGGTGCCACGACAAGGGCCCGAACTGGCCTTCGATGAGCGTGGCGCGGCGGAAGTAGTGGCCGACCGCCAGCTCTTCCGTCATGCCCATGCCGCCATGCAACTGCACCGCGCCCTGCCCCACGGCCCTGCACGCCTTCGCGACCGCCACCTTGGCGGAAGACACGGCGCGGGCGCGCTCGTGCGCCGTGGCGGCGTCGATGGTTTCGCCCACGCTCGCGGTGAGCGCGGCGGCCTGCTCCAATGCCATGTGCATGTCGGCCAGCCGATGCTGCAGCACCTGGAAACTGGAGATCGGCACGCCGAACTGCTTGCGCTGGCGCACGTAGTCGAGCGTGTCGTGCATCAGGCGGCGCATGACGCCGATGGATTCGGCGCAGATGGCCAGCGCGGCCTCGTCATGCGCCCGCTCGATCTGCGGCAGGGCCGCGCCTTCGGTACCGAGCAGGGCATCGGCAGGCAGGCGCACGTTGTCGAAGGCGATGTCCGCGGCGCGGCCGCCATCGCGCGTGGGGTAGGCGCGCAGGCGAAGGCCCGGTGTGTCCTTGGGCACCACGAGCAGCGAGAGTCCGTTCGCATCGCACGGGCCGCCACTGCCGCGCGCCGAGACGATGAAGTGGCTGGCCCAGGGCGCGGCCTGCACCACCGCCTTGTGGCCATCGAGCCGGAAGCCGTCACCTTCGCGCACGAGGCGCGCCTGGACGTCGGCGCGGTCGTGCCGGCTTTGCGGCTCGGCGTGCGCGAAGGCCAGCACCGCCTGCCCGGCGACGACGCGCGCGAGCAAGGCATCGGCCTGCGCGCCAGGGTGGCGCTGCAGCAGGCCCGCGCCGATCACCATCGTGGAGAGATACGGCTCGGCCGCCAGCGCGCCGCCCAGCGTTTCCATCAGCGCGAGGTGTGCGGGCATGCCGAAGCCCAGGCCGCCTTGCGCTTCGGGCAAGGCCGCGCCCAGCAGGTCGAGCTCGCGCGACAGGCCTTGCCAGAATGGCGGCGGCGCATCGTCGGCATCGTCCGCACCGTCTGCATGGGCCAGCGCGTGCAGGCGCTGCTCGAAGCCGTGGTGGTCGTCGAGGTAGCGCGCAAGACTGTCGCGCAGCATCGCGAGGGTGTCGTCCTGCTCGGCCAGCGTGGTTGTTGTTGTCGTGGTGGTTTTGCTCATGGACGGGACCTCAGCGCGACAGCAGGTGGCTCGCGACGATGTTGCGCTGCACCTCGCTGGAGCCGGCGTAGATGGAGGCGGCGCGGTCGTTGAGGTAGGCCGACATCGAGAACACCGCCTCTTCGGGGATCGGCAGCTCGCCTTGCAGGCCGTCGTCCAGCGGCAGGTTGGCGGCAGCGTAATGGCCGGCGATTTCGACGCCGAGTTCGGTCAGCCGCTGGCGAAGCTCGGAGCCCAGCACCTTGCCCATCGATGGGCGGATGCCGTGCGGCTCGCCGCGTGCCTGCGCGCGCAGCGACTGCAGCTCGGTGGCTTCGAGGGCATCGATGGCGCAGTCCATCTCGGCGAGGCGCAAGGCCATGTCGCCGGCCTCGCTGTCGTCGTCACGGCCGGAGGTTGCAAACGCAGCATCGGCCGCCGCGCTCAACCGACGCAGGCGTGCACGCAGCATCGGAGCCCAGGCACCGCCGCGTTCGTGCTGCAGCAGGTACTTGGCGATGGTCCAGCCCTGGTTCTCTTCGCCGATCAGCCCCGAGGCGGGCACACGCACATCGTCGAAGAACACCTGGTTGAGTTCGTGGTCGCCCGAGATGCTGATGATCGGCCGGATCGTGACGCCCGGCGCGGGAAGGTCGAAGCACAGGAAGCTGATGCCCTGCTGCGGCTTGCCGCCCGAGGCGGTGCGCACCAGGCAGAACATGCGGTTGGCGTACTGCGCGTGCGTGGTCCAGATCTTGGTGCCGTTCAGGACGTAGTGGCCACCATCGCTGTCGTCATCGCGCACGGCCTTGCATTGCAGCGAGGCCAGGTCCGAGCCGAACTGCGGTTCCGAATAGCCCTGGCACCAATAGTCTTCGCCCGAGCGGATGCCCGGTAGCCACGCGCTCTTCTGCGCCTCGGTGCCGAAGGCGATGATCACCGGCGCGACCATGCCGGGGCCCATCGGCGCGCGCGGTGGCGCATCGGCCGCGGCCAGTTCGCTGGCGAAGAGGTAGTGCTGCATCGGCGTCCACCCGGTGCCGCCATGCTCGATCGGCCAGTGCGGCACGCTCCAGCCACGTGCCGCGAGGATGCGGTGCCAGCGGTTGCTCCATTCGTAGTCGGTGAAGATGCCGGAGCAGCGCCGGCCCGCCGTGCGCAAGTCGGGCGTCAGCTCGCGCGCGAGGAAGTCGCGCACCTCGTCTCGGAATGCGGTCTCCGCCGCGCTGAGGGTCCAGGCCATGGTGTTGTCTCTCGCATCGGGATACACCGGCGCAGTGTGAGGCCCGCACGTGCCGCCGGCATCGTCGGATTGGACGAATGAGTCGCGGGAGAGACAACGCGACAGCGCTACCGTCACCCGTAGCTCAGGCTGTGTTGATGGCGCTGTTCCTGAATTCGGAGTTCTCGAAGAAGCTGCCGTAGTAAGTCACCTTCTCCCCCTTGACGCTGTCACCCTTGATGCCATCACAGTGGCAATCGAGAATTTCCACATGGGTCCATTGGCAGTTGACGAAGCCCAGGTTCTTCCAGGTGCAGCTTTGGAATTTGCAGCCTGACCATTGAGTGCCCGAGTACACCGCGCCGGCCAACGTCGCGCCCGTGAAGGTACAGCCCGACATGCCGGCCCCGCTCATGTCGCAGTCGCTCATGGAGCCACCCCCACCGCCAGTGCAGTCGGACATGTGCGAGTCCTTCATCGTGCACTTGTCGTAGTTGCTGCCTTCCAGCGTGCACTGCGTCATTTCCATCTTCTGCATGTTGCAGTTGCTGAAAGTGCAGTTGGTGAAGGTGCAACCCGTGATGCGCAGCCTTGCCATATCGCAACCGGAAAACAGAATCCCGGTGAACTGGCTCGATGACCAGTTCGCGTCCCTGAAGGTGGTCGCCGTGAAGCTGCTGCCGTTGAAGCGGGTCGATGCGATGGTGATGAGATCGAGGTCGAGCCCGGAGTAGCTGCCGCTGTCGCTCTCGCCAGACAGGCCGGCTTGCGCGCCGTCGGCGCCCTTGCGCCACTTGTCGTGGTCTTTGATGATCTGGTTTGCGCTCATGGTGAATCCGTGGTGCCTCCGCCTGTTCCATTCGTCAACCTCGCCTGCGCTTCCGCCAACGCCTCGGCAGTGCCGTAGTGTTTGAGGAGTTCAATTTCATCCGCCAAGCCCAACCGGCCCTGCGCCCGATACACCAACGCCGTCATCGCGGCACCTGTTTGCACGGGCCGGTCTTCGGGCTCGCCCAGCCCGCTGTCGCTGTTCCACTCCGCAGGGAACCTGGCCCATGAGCAAGTCATCTGACTGATCTTGTGCATCAGAACCCGCATGAAGTCGGGCCCTTGCTCCAGCTCGTACTGCGACAAGCTCGGCAACCCGCAGTAGGTTCCGTAGGCGTGCGGCACGAAGCGCGGAACCTTGTTGTAGTGCTTCGTCACGTTGGCCGGGATCTGATCCTCCGTGGGGCCTTCCTGCATGTACAGCCGGATGTACTCCCACAGCCGCAGGGCCTGGGCCGCCGGGTTCAGCGTCAGGCTGGGGCCGACATAGATAGCGTCTTCGTCGCTGCCGTCGGGCTTCAATGGGGCCTGGTACAGCGCCAGCGAGCCAATGATCTCCGAGGCCATCGGGTGACCGTCGGGCACGCGGCTGGGCAGGGCTACCAGCCGGTCCCAATCGAATACCTTGTTGCCGCCGCAATAGCCGGGGCGCAGCACATAGACCTTGCGGGTCAGGCGATTGAAGCGCACTCGACCGCGGGCATAGGTGAAGTAGTTGGTGCGAGCGCCCATGCCGAAGAACCAGCCGTAGAGAAGAAAGGCGACGCCAAGGGCGAGAGGGAACAGCAGGAGCCAACCGAACCAAATGAGTAGTCCATCGCCATCATGCTCATACGGGTTGATTTGCCAGAACATGATGAACCTGTTGAAGAGCAACGGACTCACTGCGAACCCGTACCACATCCAAATAATCAGCGAAGCAAAGGGCACCACGATCAGTGTGCCCAACGTAGTGCGCCACTGCACATCCCAACCAGGGTTACACAGTTCCAGATAAGCCTCGTTTTGCGCAAATACACAGCGGCCAGGAATATCGATGCCTTCAGCATCACTCGCTTCATCAACCCTCCATGCGCGCTGCCCATTCAGGTTGAGTTCCTTGCGCCCCTTTTCTACCGACTTGCGCTGCTGCCGGGCATAGCCATTTTCTGCATTAAACAAGGTGGTGCTCCTTAAGCGGCCGAAGCCTGGGCGTTGGCAAGCTTTTGCAAGGTTTCTTTAAGGTTCTCGTGAACAGGCTTCTTCCCCCTTCTCTTCTTGTTGAGTGGGATGTCCTTGAGCCAGTCCTTCCACTCTTCATCTTTGAGAAACATGATGGCGACCACTGCAATCACCGTGAATGCAGCCCCCACCAAACCCAAGATGCAGGCCGTCATGGCCCAGGTGGCCGCAGAAATACCAAACAACGCACCTGTCGCAGCCATGCCAGTGGCGGTGATGCTGAAAGCGGCTCCAGCGACGCTGGCCGATTGAGCCGCTGCCAACGCATAGTTCCCTCGCTGACCGGATTGAAGCGCATCGGTCGCATCCCAGTACACCCCGACCATCGCCGCCGGCAACAAGAACCTGAACGCCGTCATCCGCATGCCGCGCAAGCGCAGAGCATTCACGGTGTCCGCAACCGCATGCTGCGACGTCGCCACAAAAATGCTTTCTCCCCTGGCACCTTCGAAGATGGTCACCTCATACGCCTTGGCCCGCCAGTCCAGGAGGGAACCGGTGCCCTGCATCAGGCTGCCCGCCATTTCCCAGCTGGTGCGCACGTCTTTCTTGACACTCAACTGGTAGCCCTTGACGAGGGCGTTGGCAACGTCGAACACACCGGCGACGGCAGCGCCGCGGACATATGGTGCACCTTCGCGGGCGAAGGTCATGCCTTCGGTGCGGCCTGCCTTTTCGATGGCACGCGTCGCATTGCGCAGACGGTCCGCGTCGGCTTGGCTCAAGGTCTGGGCATAGGCGGCGGCGGTCTTTCCCATGCTCACAAGGCCTGTGAGGGCCACGAACTTGATGATCCTGGCCTCGGCCTCAAGAACCGGCAGGTTCTTTACGGTTTGCATCATCTTGACGCTGAACAAGCTGGCCAGATGCAGCGGCCAGGCCATCTTTCGCATGAGCGCGCTTTTGCAAAGGGGCTTGAGCTTGCTGTCTGACGCGAAGTCGATGGCCTTGTCGCCGAGCGCGAAGCGCGCACCGTAAGGTTTGAGCACTTTGTCCACGAGACTTTCCGACCATGCGGTGGAGGGATCGGCGCCTGGCAAGCTGGCGGGCAAGGTTTCATTGAACATGTCCTGGAGGGTGCGTTTGAGTTCCTTGTTGTGGAAGCTGATGACGGAGCTCAGCGGATTGATGCCGAACAGGTCGGTCTGCTTGATCCAGTCTTGCCCCGTGCTGTTGCATTCGGTACCAGCCATGCAGTGCGAAATTTGTACGGTGAGTGCGCCCCCACCACCAGGCCCGTTAATCACGTCGTTCTCGGCGCTGTAGCGCCTGATGGCCTGCATCAGGCTGGGCGCTTTGAGCCAGGCCACATGGTCGATGCCGAATTGGGACAATCGGGCGGAGCTGGCTTCGTAGGCAATACGCTGCGCTTCAAGAATGTTGGCCGCACCTGCGTTGTCGAACAATTCTTCATACGCCTTATCGCCGGCCGCCAGTGCGGCGTCTCTTTCGCGTTGCTGGTTGGCATGGGCTATGGCCCGTGTTTCCGCATTGCGAGTCAACACTTCCGGGTTGCGTCGGGAGAGCATGACGTCGTCCTGGCCCCTCTGATCAAGCATCTTGTCCCACTGCGCGATGCGCTTGTTGACTCGGCCTACCGCCCCCTTCTTGATAAGCCCCCTGAGACTTTGCGCCGCGATGGCTGTCTGGTACACCCATTCATTGGTGACGCCGTTGGCAGCACCATCGGCCTGGGTCAGTTGCCACCGCGTGTAGCCGGTTTGCACCTCGGCCTGCAGGTGACCCAGTTCCTGCGCAATGCCGATGGCGTCTTCGCAAGCGACAATCGCCCCGCCGTTGTCGTCCAGGAACCTGGCGATGTTTTGAAGGCGCTTGCCGTGTGCACCGGCGTAGTCAAGCTGCTTGACTACGGATGACTCCTCGACAGAAATTTTCCCGGCGTACTCCCCCGTGACCAGATAGCTGTCGGTTTCCACGACACGCTTGTCTTCGTAGTCGCCCCAACCGCGCTCCATCACGCTGCTGCCCATCAGGCCATGCAACTGCGGCTCCAGTGCATTGCGCACCTTTTCGTCTTGCAGCGCCTTGAACTCCGCCACCGTCCACTGGCTTGCATCCTTGTTGGGCACCGCGGTGTCAGGACCCGTTTTGCTGCCGTTCGCCCAGCCCGACACGTTGAAACGCTGCAGATATTTGTCCGGGTCTTTCCCGATCACCGTTTCCAGGTGCACCGGATCGATCGGGTCGGGATGAAACATGTACTGGAGCTTGGTGATGTCTTTCGCATCTTTCACCCATACGAGGCTTCTGTTGGCTCCCCACTCACCTGGGCTGCACGCCGCAAGGTTGTCGGTCTTTTCCGGGTGCTTGATGTCGATCTTCGTCAGATAGCCATGCGGGTGCACGACATAGGCAAGCCACTCGGGAGTTCGGTGCGGTGCTTCCGTTCGGATGTACAAATAGCCGGCGCGAAGCATGCGCAGGTTGTATTTGGCGATCTGCATGCCCACACTGCCCGGCGTGACTTGCAACTGGCCGGTGAGCTTGAGCACATCCAGTGCCGCCATTCCTTCTTTCGTCGAACTGTAGGCGACGCCATAGCGCGCAAAAAGAATCGGCAGGCCCGTTTGGGCGCATTCCTTGCAAGCGGTTTTACAGGCCATGATGCTTGGTTTCAACGCCGAGTGGCGTTAATGAAGTGGGTAGAAAATCGAACATCGGGTTGATCCCGAAGCAGTTCTTGAATCCGGCTCAGCGCCGTGTCCAGATGAGGCTGCTTCCAGTCCATGGCACGTGCGGCGCCTTCTTTGGGCATGTACTTCCAGGTGATCCACACGTAGTCTTCGAGATTGAGCTCTTGCAGTCCCATGCGCGCTGCGTCGGCCAGCATTTGCAATAGGCTGTCCGGATCGGGCTGTACTTCGACCGGTATGTTGTTGTCGGCATAGCTGCGCCAGATCGAATTGGCGTCCGGCGAGACGCCCGAGAGGAACCACTGCGCCTCGTTGAACAGATTGCACGGCGAGCTACCGGCCTGAATGCCATGGGGCGGTACCGGCGCTTTGGCGTGAAACCATTGGGCGGGCGCTGCGGGATCGCTGAATGGACCCCAGGGCTGCATCACTGACCACCAATGGGTCACCGGGCCGAGCCACCTTGCTTGCTGGGACGAACTCAAGGCAGGCCAAACGCGCTGCATGACGCGCGGGTCCTGGTAGCGAAACAGCACGCTGTCTTCCTCGCGGGGTGGGCGCTGATCGCCCAGGTTGACCCAATGTCGGACGATGGCCTGGGGCGAAGCGGGGCTGATGACGACACCACAAAAATCCTGTTTCGTGACGCGCTCGTTAGCCTGTTGCGCAGCGAACTCCAGACAACGCGCCAACCATGCGCGCAAGACCCCGGTTTTGAATCCTGGGGTAGGAGCGATCAGCTCCTCAGGCAACTCCAGCAAGACAGGGGCGTGCTCTTCGCGGTGCTCGAAGTAGCCGTCAGGCACGATGACGCGATCGCGCATCCATTTGGAAAACTGATCGGCCAGCCCCTGCACCAAAGGGTTCTCTTCGCAGCGGTTGAACAGCAGGTAGGCCCGCGGGAGAACCGGCTCCCTTGAGGTTCTGGATGCCACCTCGCTCGAGTCCGTAGACGCGGGAACAGTCGAGGCACTCCAGCCTTGGATCAACGCATCGACCAACCCCGAGAAATGGGCGCTGTTCCCTTCGGTAACTGCGTCGTCGTTCATCGGCGCTCGACCGAGTTTCCGCCCTTGTCCGCAGCGTGTTCCTTGGTAGCGCAGGCCTTGCCGTTCACCGGCTTGGTGGGCTGAGAGTCCGCAGGAACCTGGCTGTGGACTTCCGCATGGTTGGTGTACTTGCCAGTGGTGCCCTTCGTAATGCGACCAGCGCTGTATTCACCATAGCTGCCCCCGCCATTGATCGTCAGCCGGGTCTTGGCCGTGATATTGATGACGTCGGCGGTCAGCTCGATCTTGTCCTTGGCCATCAGCTTGATGGAGTTCTTGAGTGCCTTGATTTCGATGTCGGCCTGGGCGGCAATCACCTCCATGCCGTTTTGCATGGCATAGACCTTGAACGCCTCCAGCGCAACGGCGATCAGACTGCCGCCGCTGTTGATGCTGGTGTGTTTGGAACTGGTGATCTGCGTGTGTTCAACGCTGGCGATGTGCGTGGAACCGCCCGAGGTGACGGCAACACCGCTCGGACTGGCAAGCACCAGATGCGGTTCGGCCAACTCCGGGAACTGACCCTGTTGCGGATTTCCACCGCTGCCCTTGATGGTGTCGTTCTGCTTCTTGAGGGCCTTGGCGATCGCATCCTGGTCGCCCTTGATTTGAGCCTCGCTGGTGCGGGCCGCATCGGACTGCCCCTCGACCAGATCGCGGGCCAGCGTGAGGCGCGAGAGCGCATCGCCCAGGTCTTTGGCATGCCCAGCGGCATCCATGCGGGCCTCGGTGGTGATGAGCATGCCGTCTGCGGCGCGCATGACACCGTGGCCATCGGTGCGCAGCTCGTAGCCGTGGCCACGTCGGTCTTTGCGTCCGGCATTGTCTTCAACGCGGGTGATGGCGCCCAGGCTCAATGAGCTGCACTGGTGGTCGCTCTTGAGTTGGGCCTGAATTGCCCCGGCCGTGTCGTCCAGAACGAGTTGGTTGCTGCGCCCTGCCGAGCCATTGCCGCCACCGCCGACGAGTTCGCGCGAGCGATACCCTGACAACGCCGCCTGCTCGGGCAGCTTGTACGGCGGCATGTTCATCTGGTTGTAGACCTGCCCCATGCAGATGGGCAGGTCGGGGTCGCCACCGAAGAACTCGATGACGACCTCCTGGCCAATGCGGGGGAGGTGCATTGCGCCGAGTTGGTTGCCCGCTCCCGGGGCGCACACGCGCACCTTGCAGGAACTTTTCTGGTTGAACTGGCCGTCCCGGTCCCAGGGAAACTGGACCGTGACACGGCCGTATTCGTCGGTCCAGATGTTCTGGCCCGGCGGGCCGACGACGACCGCGTTCTGTGGACCGCCCGTCTTGGGCTTGGGGCGTGTGAACGCGGGGCGCAACTCTTCCTTGATCGGGTGCGCGGTGAAGTCGACGCTTACCTTCCAGTTCTGCGAACCGCCGGGGGACGCATCGCTCGTCTGGCTGTCCTGGCCGACGTCTTCGATCACGAAGTCCGTATCCAGGATCAGGTACTCGGCATTCGCACCTTCGCGTGGGTGCTTGTGCATGCGAAACGTGCAGCCCGGCACCATGCCCCGCAGATTGCCTGCGGCCTGTGCTCGCGCGCCATCGGTGCGCAGGTTCTCCATGCGCAGCCGGGCGACGGCTCGGCCTTCGGTGGACGGATCGTTGGGGCCGGCCGCTCCGGCCTCGGGCTGCGCGAAATGACTGCCGCCAACGCTTGCGTGGTATTGGTACACCTCAGCGTTGGCCTGGCTCGTGGGGCGCGGATCGCTGTTTCGTGCAGTCAGTTGGGCTTTGCTGCGCGTGTAGTCGTACTCTCGCGTGACGTAAGCACCGCTGGTGAGCCGACTGCGCGGGGCAAAGTGATGGATGTACTCGGCATCGGTCTTGTAGCCCGGGGTATGAAATTCGAGGTTCGCGTAGGCGGCACTGGGGCATTCCCGAAAGGCCGCCATCGCATCGGACAAGACCAGGCGATGCGCACCGTCGCTGTGCTCGAAGTGGTAGTTGATGCCGTACTCCTGGCACAGGCGCTCGAAAAATTCAAAGTCGCTCTCGTTCCATTGGACGCAATAGTCGCGAACCGGATAGGCGTCGTACAGCCGCTTCTCGACGGGGAACGAGTAGTCGCCCAGCAACTGGTCGAGCGTGCTGACGACCGTCTGGTCCTGGTAGATCTTGCAATCGCAATTGCGCGTTGCAAGGTACAGCCACGGGCGGATGACGAAGCGATAGACGACGTGGCGCCCCGCCTCTCCTTCCATGGAAGCTTCTGTCACGATGCCGCTGATCTGCCGCACACCGGCACCCATGCCGCTGGTACTGGCACCCACGGTGCCGACCCGCAGTTCGCCGGAGCCATCCAGCTCTATCGCACAGGTGATCTCACGCCCGACGAAGTCGTTGAGGTTGAAATCGGCCGCGCCGCTTGCACCGTGGGTCAGTGCATCGGGGGTCTTGAGGATGAGTTCGTACTCACACAGGCTGTTGACGCCTTCGCGGCCGGAGAACCGCACGGGCTCCAGCGCGGGACGCCCTTGAACCAATGGGATGGCCGGGCCGGTAACCGAAAGAGTTTGGGACACGCGCAACAGACCTCATGGATGGCAATCCGAAAAGTCTGGGGCACGCGGGACGTCCACATTCGCAAACAATAGTCAAACGACCACCATCACAAGAATGGGCGCACAAGAATGCCCAAAATTCACGCGTCAGGAATGCAGGGAACCCTGGAAGTTCATGCCGATGGGCTCGGACCATCGAGCAAACGAGTCATCGAATGAAGCCCCGTCTGCAACATGCATACGTGTGGGGCAATGCAAGCGGTAGCACCGAAGCGCGGCATTGCCGCTACGCCGGCTTTCAGGCCTTCAGGCCGCCACAACCTCTCGCGGCGCCGGCTCCTTCGACGGCACCGGCATGTGCTGCGCCCAGTCGATGATTTCCAGCGTGCCGTCCGCGTGCTCGGCCAGGGCCGTCAGGCTCTCGACCCAGTCGCCGTCGTTGCAGTAAAGAATGCCGTCGATGTCGCGCATCTCGGCATGGTGGATGTGGCCGCAGACCACGCCCTGCGCGCCACGGTTGCGGGCCTCGCGCGCCACGGCTGCCTCGAAGTCGCCCACGTAGCTCACGGCGCGCTTGACCTTGCCCTTGAGGTATTTGGAAAGCGACCAGTACGGCAGCCCCATGCGCGCGCGCAGCGAGTTGAGGTGCCGGTTGAGCTTGAGCGTGAATTCGTAGAGCGAGTCGCCCACGTAGGCGAGCCACTTGGCGCACTGGATCACGCCGTCGAACAGGTCGCCGTGAATGATCCACAGCTTGCGGCCGTCGGCGGTTTCATGGATCCATTCGTCGGCAACGTCGATGCCGCCGAAGTTGTGGTTGAGGTACTTGCGGGCAAACTCGTCGTGGTTGCCCGGGATGAAGATCACGCGCGTGCCCTTGCGTGCCTTGCGCAGCAGCTTCTGGATCACGTCGTTATGCGCCTGCGGCCAGTACCAGTGGCGCTTGAGCTGCCAGCCGTCGATGATGTCGCCGACCAGGAACAGGGTCTCGCACTCGGTGTGCTTGAGAAAGTCGAGCAGCGCGCGGGCCTGGCAACCGGGCGTGCCCAGGTGCAGGTCGGAGATCCAGAGCGTGCGGAAGTGCAGCGGTGGACGCTGGCGATCTTCGTCCTCCGGTTCCGACTGAATCGGGGACTGGACCGCTGTGTCGCGCCATGCGCGCAGGAAAGCATCGTCGCGTTGCATGGACGGGTAGGCTCCCACTGCCACGTGACCGGACGATGGCGCCCCCGTGACATCCCGGTGACTTGTCGCCGCCCGGCAACGCCACAATCGCGCGATGCGCCCTGGCCAGATCATCGTTCTTGCGACCCCTGTGTTCTTTCTTCTGATTGCGATCGAGTTCGCGGTCGGCCGCGTGCGCGCGCGCCGCGGCACGGGGCACGACACCTACCGGCTGGCCGATGCGGTCAACAGCATCGGGCTGGGCATGCTGAGCCAGATCAGCGCGGTGCTCACCGGCCTCTTGCGCATCGGCATCTACACCGCCGTGTATTCGGCAGTGGCGCTGTTTCCGCAAGAGGCGGCCCGCGATTTCTGGACCACCTGGTACGGCTGGCTGCTGGCGCTGGTGTTCTACGACTTCTGCTACTACTGGCTGCACCGCATGGGCCACGAGTCGGCGGTGCTGTGGGCGGCGCACGTGGTGCACCACCAGAGCCAGCACTACAACCTGTCGACCGCGCTGCGGCAGACCTCGAGCGGTGCGTTGTTCGGCTGGCTCTTCTACCTGCCGATGGCGGTGGCGGGCGTGCCGCCGGTGGTGTTCGCCATCGTGTCGCTGGTCGACCTGCTCTACCAGTTCTGGGTGCACACCGAGCAGGTCGGAAAGCTCGGCTGGTTCGACCGCTGGTTCTGCTCGCCATCGAACCACCGCGTGCACCACGCCGTGAACGACAGCTACCTGGACCGCAACTACGGCGGCATCCTGATCGTGTGGGACCGCATGTTCGGCACCTTCCGCGAAGAAGACGAGCGCTGCGTCTACGGCACGCGCGGCGAGCTGCGCAGCTGGGACCCGCTGTGGGCCAACGCCGAGGTGTACTGGACGCTGGCAAAAGACTCGTGGCACGCGCGCAGCTGGGCCGACAAGCTGCGCGTGTGGCTCAAGCCGCCGGGCTGGCGCCCGGCCGACGTGGCGGTGCGCTTTCCGAAACCGGCCTTCGACATCACCAAGGTCACGCGCTACGAGCCGCCCGTGAGCCGCGGCGTTCAATGGTTTGCCGGCCTGCAGTTCCTGCTGTTGCTGGCGGGCGTGGCCCTCTTTCTCTGGTTTTCCGACGACATGCCGCTGCAACGCTCGTCTGTCTGGCTGGCTGCGCTGACGGCGAGCCTGTGGGCCATCGGTGGCGTGCTGCAGGGGCGCCTTTCGGTCACCGAAGTGCTGCTGGTGGAAGCCGCCGCCTTCGCCACCGCCAGCGCGGCGCTGGACATTGCGTGGCTGCACTACATCTTCAAGCCGCTGGCGCTGTCGATTGCCATCTTCTTCGCGGCGCGGCGGGCCATGCGGGCAGGCGCACGGAGCCACCGCCTGTTCGACGGACTGCTTCTCGCGGGGCTGGTCGGCTCGCTCGCGGGCGATGTTCTGCTGATGGGCTCCGCCCGCCTGTTCGTGCCCGGCCTCGTGTGCTTTCTGCTCGCGCACCTGGCGTACATCGCGCTCTTTCGCATCGGCGTCGGCCTGTTCCCGCGCCGCGGCGCGCTGGCGGTGACGCTGCTGATCGGCGTGGCGATGTATGCGTTTCTCTGGCAGGGCGGGCTGCCGCCGGCCTTGCGCATTCCGGTCGGTGTCTATGTGCTGGTGATCGCCTGCATGGCGGCACAGGCCATCGGGCGGGCCGCTGTGCTGCACGATGCCGACCCGTCGGCGCGGTGGGTGGCGGTGGGCGCGTGCTTCTTCATGCTGAGCGACGCGCTGCTGGCGACGAACCGGTTCGTGACGCCCCTGCCGCTGGCGTCGCTGTGGGTGCTGGCGACGTACTACGTGGCGCAGGTATTGATCGTGCGGCACGCACGCCCGGCTGCCTCGTCTTGAATTCCTCCCTCCCTCCCGGGGGAGGGTCGGGGTGGGGGCCAGCGGCCTTTGAAGATCGCTGCTTTTGCGAGGGCCGTCAGCCCCCATCCCAGCCTTCCACCGAAGGGGAAGGAGCAAGAAAGAAATGCAGCGCCGCTAGGCGGGCAGCCGGCCCATCTTCGGCGAGCCGATCTCGAACGATGCCGTTTGAATGAGGCCGTTCTTGACCACGTAGACGCAAACCATCTCCACGGTCCCCACACCCTCTGGAAAATTGCGCGTCACCACCTCGTGGTCGATCACGACATTCCCCATGACCGAGCGCTGCAGCAGGTGCGCATGGAGGTCGGGCTCCATGAAGCGAACCTCGGAGCGGGCGCGCAGCTCTGCGTGCCCGGAAGCCAGCAGCTTTCCCGCCAGTTCGTATTGGCGGGCGTCTTCGGCATAGGTCGCCAGCCAGGCCTCGAGGTCCTTGGCGTTGTAGGCGGCCAGTTGGCGCTGCACCACTGCTTCTGCGGAAGAATGGAGCGCCATGGGCTCAGTCCGCGCAGCGCTGGATTTCCACTGTCGAGTGCCGGATCTCTTCGTGCATCGAGAAGCAGGCGCGCACCTCGTCGGCCGTCAGCGTCGGCGAGTGCGTGACCACCGTGAGCGCGCAGGCATAGGCGCCGCGGCCCACGCGCCACACGTGCAGGTCGGCCACGCGGGTTTCCGAATCGGCCAGCATGGTCTCGACGCCTTCGCGGATCTCGGCCGTCACGGGGTGGTCCATCTCTCGGTCGAGCAGCACCTTGCCGGTTTCCTTCAGCAGCCCCTTGGCCCAGACCGCGACCAGCACCGCGCCGACGATGCCCATGGCCGGGTCGAGCCAGGCCCAGCCATAGAACCAGCCGCCCAGCAGCGCCGCGATGGCCAGCACCGAGGTGGCGGCGTCCGCCACCACGTGGAGGTAGGCGGAGCGCAGGTTCAGGTCGTGGCCATGATCGTCGTGCGCGTGATGATCGTGCGCATGGTGGTCATGCCCGTGCCCCGCATGGTCGTGCCCGTGGCCATGGTGGGTGCCGCCCAGCAGCCGCGCGCAGACCAGGTTGACCACCAGCCCCAGCACCGCCACCGAAATCGCCTCGGGGTAGTGAATGGCCGAAGGCGACCACAGCCGCTCCAGCGAGCCCACCACCATCAGCGCCGCGATGCCCAGCAGCACCAGCGCGCTCGCGAAGCCGCCGAGCACCTCGATCTTCCAGGTGCCGAAGGCAAAGCGCGGGTCGCGTGCGTAGCGCCGCGCGGCGGCATAGGCAAAGGCGCTCAGGCCGATGGCCAGCGCGTGCGAACTCATGTGCCAGCCGTCGGCCAGCAGCGCCATCGAGTTGAACCACCAGCCGGCACCGATCTCGACAACCATCATCGCGGCGGTGATCCACATCACGAGCCGCGTGCTGCGCTCGGCCGAGGCGGTGTCGGCGCCGAAGTGGTGGTCGTGCTGCCAGGCGCTCAGGTCATGGGTGTGCATGGGTTTATCTCTCTGTCTCTCGAACTCAGGCGCCGAAGAGGTCTTGCCCGTCCGAACGGCTCGACGGCGGCGTCACGCCCAGGTGGCGGTAAGCCGCCAGCGTGGCGATGCGCCCGCGCGGCGTGCGCTGCAGGTAGCCCTGCTGGATGAGGTAGGGCTCGATCACGTCTTCGATGGTGTCGCGCTCTTCGCCGATGCTGGCGGCCACGTTGTCCAGCCCGACCGGGCCGCCGTCGAAGCGGTGGATCACGGCCTCGAGCAGCTTCCGGTCCATCAGGTCGAAGCCCTGCGGATCGACGTCCAGCATGGCCAGTGCCTTGTGGGCGATGTCCTCGGTGATGCGGCCGTTGCCCTTCACCTCGGCGTAGTCGCGCACGCGGCGCAGCAGGCGGTTGGCAATGCGGGGCGTACCGCGCGAGCGGCGGGCGATCTCGAAGCCGCCGGTCTCGTCGGTCTCGACCTTCAGCAGGCGGGCGCTGCGGGTGACGATCAGCGCCAGCTCTTCGGGTGTGTAGAACTCCAGCCGCGCGACGATGCCGAAGCGGTCGCGCAGCGGGTTGGTCAGCATGCCGGCGCGGGTGGTGGCGCCCACCAGCGTGAAGGGCTGCAGGTCGAGCTTGATGCTGCGCGCCGCGGGGCCCTCGCCGATCATGATGTCGATCTGGTAGTCCTCCAGCGCGGGGTACAGGATTTCTTCGACGACCGGGCTCAGGCGGTGAATTTCGTCGATGAAGAGCACGTCGTTCGGCTCCAGGTTGGTCAGCAGCGCCGCCAGGTCCTTGGGCTTTTCGAGCACCGGGCCCGAGGTCTGGCGCAGGTTGACGCCCAGCTCGGCCGCGATGATGTGCGACAGCGTGGTCTTGCCCAGGCCGGGCGGGCCGAACAGCAGCACGTGGTCGAGCGCCTCCTTGCGCTTGCGCGCGGCGCCGATGAAGATTTCCAGCTGCTCGCGCACCTTGGCCTGGCCGACGTACTCGTCGAGCAGCTTGGGGCGCAAGGCCCTCTCGATCGCCTCTTCGTTCGGCGAAGCGGGGGCGGCGGACACCACGCGTTGGGGGGCGGGCGCGAAATCGTCGGTCTGGATGGTCATTTGGTGGGTTTCCAGACTGAGTTTAGTGCCGAGCGCCGCGCCGGGCTGCCCCAAGCAAGCGAGCGGCCCCCTCGGGGGGCAGCAAGGACACGAAGTGCCGAGCGTGGGGGCCATTCTTCACTGGCAGAATGCTTCGGCCACATAACGAACGAGGGGAAGCCAGCACGTGTCGATCTACGAACTGAAGCCGCGTTTCCAGGCCCTGCTGCGGCCTCTGGTGGTCCGCCTGCATGCGATGGGCGTCACCGCCAACCAGGTCACGATGGCGGCATGCGTCGTATCGGTCGCGCTCGGGCTCTGGCTTTTCTTCGCGGCGCACCACCTCTCGTCCCTTGCAGCCTTCGGGCTCGTTCCGGCCTGGATGTTCCTGCGCATGGCCTTCAATGCCATCGACGGCATGCTGGCGCGGGAGCACAACCAGCAAAGCAAGCTGGGCGCCTTTCTCAACGAACTGACCGACGTGGTTTCCGACGCCGCGCTCTACCTGCCGTTCGCGCTGGTGGCACCGTTCAGCCCGTTCTGGGTCGGCACCGTCATCGTGCTGGCGGGCCTGAGCGAATTCGCCGGCGCGCTGGGCCCGACGGTGGGCGCCTCGCGCCGCTACGACGGGCCGCTGGGCAAGAGCGACCGGGCGTTCGTGTTCGGCGCACTCGGCCTCTACGTGGCGCTGGGCGGACCGCTGCCGGGCTGGACGGCCTGGCTGATGCCGCTGCTGGCGGCGCTGGTGGCCTGGACCACCGTCAACCGCATTCGCCGCGCACTGGCCGAAGCCGATGCGGCCGGCCGCTGACCACACACACACATACATACCAAGACAAGATTCACAGGGATTCAATGACAGAAAACATCACCCCACGCATTGCCGAAGAGCGTCACTTCCAGACGCACGACGGCGAATCGCTTTTCTATCGCCACTGGCCGGCCACGGGCGCCGCGCGGCGCGGCGCCATTGTGCTGTTCCACCGCGGCCACGAGCACGGCGCGCGCATGGCGCACCTGGTCGACGAGCTGAACCTGCCCGACTTCGACTTCTTCGCCTGGGACGCGCGCGGCCACGGCCGCTCGCCGGGCCAGCGCGGCTACAGTCCGAGCTTCGGCACTTCGGTGCGCGACGTGCAGACCTTCGTGCACCACATCGGCAGCGCGCACGGCGTGCCCGAGCAAGACATCCACGTGGTGGCGCAGAGCGTGGGCGCGGTGCTCATCGCCACCTGGGCGCACGATTACGCGCCCAAGGTGCGCGGGCTCACGCTGGCCTCGCCGGCCTTCAAGGTGAAGCTCTACGTGCCGTTCGCGCGCGCCGGGCTGGGGCTGATGCACAAGCTGCGCGGCCTGTTCTTCGTCAACAGCTACGTGAAGGCGAAGTTCCTCACGCACGATCCGCAGCGCATTGCCAGCTACGAGAGCGATCCGCTCATCTCGCGGCCCATCGCGGTCAACATCCTGCTGGGCCTGTACGAAGCAGCAGACCGCGTGGTGGCCGACGCCAACGCGATCACGCTGCCGGTGCAACTGCTCATCTCCGGCGCCGACTGGGTGGTGCATCACAAGCCGCAGCACCAGTTCTTCGAGCGGCTGGGCAGCGCCGTGAAGACCAAGACCGAACTGCCGGGCTTCTTCCACGACACGCTGGGCGAAAAAGACCGGGCGCCCGCGGTGGCGCAGATCCGCGAATTCATCCTGCAGCGCTTCGACGAGCCGGCCGTGCCGGTCGACCGCCGCGAGGCGCACCTCGCCGGCGACACAGCCGACGAATCGCGCGCGCTGGCCGAACCGCTGTCGCCGCTGTCGCCCCGCGGCGCCTACTGGGCCATGACGCGCGGCGGCCTGCGCGTGGGCGGCGCGTTGTCCAGCGGCATCGCGCTGGGCCACGCCACCGGTTTCGACTCGGGCAGCACGCTCGACTACGTCTACCGCAACCACCCCGAGGGCAAGGGCGCGCTGGGCCGGTCGATCGACAACACCTACCTGAACTCCATCGGCTGGCGCGGCATCCGCCAGCGCAAGATCCACGTCGAGGAGCTGCTGCGCATCGCCATGGAGCGGCTGGCCGAAATGCACCGCGAAGTGCGCGTGATGGACATCGCCGCCGGCCATGGCCGCTACGTGCTCGACGCGGTGCTGGCGAGCCCCGTCAAGGCGGCGTCGATCCTGCTGCGCGACTACAGCGACATCAACGTGCGCGACGGCCGCGCGCTCATCGCCGAGAAGGGCCTGGAAGACGTTGCGCAGTTCGTGCAGGCCGATGCCTTCGACCGCATCAGCCTGGCGAGCGTGACGCCGCGGCCCACGCTGGCCGTGGTGTCGGGCCTGTACGAGCTGTTCCCCGACAACGAGATGGTCAAGCGCTCGCTCGCGGGCGTGGGCGACGCGGTGGAAGACCGCGGCTACCTCGTCTACACCGGCCAGCCGTGGCATCCGCAGCTCGAGATGATCGCCCGCGCGCTCACCAGCCACCGCCAGGGCGAGGCCTGGGTGATGCGCCGCCGCACGCAGGTCGAGATGGACCAGCTGGTCGAAGAAGCGGGCTTCCGCAAGATCGACCAACGCGTGGACGAGTGGGGCATCTTCACGGTTTCGTTGGCGGTGCGCACCGGGCGATGAAAGCCTGGTTCGGGCAACGCCCCTGGAAGCGCGCCGCCGCATGGCTCGTGTTTTTAGGGCCGCTGTTCTACGCGACCTACGGCTTCGCCAACTGGTGGGCCACCACCCGCGCGAACGTGCCGTCGATGGCCTTCGACTGGGAGCGGCAGATACCGTTCTGGCCGTGGACGATCTTTCCGTACTGGACGATCAACGTGTTCTACGCGCTGTCGCTGTTCCTGGCGCGCAGCAAGCACACGCTCGACCGGCATGCGCTGCGGCTGGTCACCGCGACGCTCATCGCCTGCACCTGCTTCATCGTGTGGCCGCTGCACTTCAGCTTCGGCCAGCCGCCGGTCGATGGCGCACCGGCTTTTCTGTTCAACGCGCTGCGCGGCTTCGACCAGCCATTCAACCAGGCGCCGTCGCTGCACATCGCGCTCGCCGTGATCCTGTGGGACTGGTACAGGCAATTCATCCGGCCGCTGTGGGCGCGGCTGGTGCTGCACGTGTGGGCCTTCGCGATCTGCGCGTCGGTGCTCACGACCTGGCAGCACCACTTCATCGACATACCGACCGGCGCGCTGCTCGGGCTGGTGTGCGTGTGGCTGTGGCCGCTGGAGCGCGTGGTGTCGATGCGGCGCGCCTGGCGGGTCACGCGCTTTGCCCGGGACAGGCAACGCTGGAAGCTCGCGGGCTTCTATGCCGTGGGCGCGGCGCTGTTCCTGGCCGCCGCGCTGCGTGGCGGCGGCGCATGGCTGTGGCTGGCGTGGCCGGCCGCGTCGCTGGCCTTCGTGGCGCTCAACTACATCGGCTTCGGTGCACGCGGCTTCCAGATGAACGGACGCGGGCGCATGGGCTGGGCCGCGCGCTGGATGTTCGCGCCCTACCGGCTGGGCGCCGCCATCAACGCCTGGCTCTGGACGCGCAAGCTGCCGGCCTCGGTCGAGGTGGTGCCGGGCGTGCGCCTGGGCCGCCGGCCGACGCACGCCGAATGGCTCGCGGCCGGCAAGCCCCGCCTCGTCAGCCTGTGCGCCGAGCTGCAGGTTCCGGCCGGCGCGGCGCCGCTTGCGCGCTGCGTGCCGCTGCTCGACCTGACGGTGCCGCCGACGGTACGGCTGCAGCGTGCGGCGGCCGTCATCGAAGGCCAGCGCCGGAACGCCGACGGTGCCACAGTGTGGGTGTGCTGCGCGCTCGGCTTCTCGCGCAGCGCCGCGGCGGTGGTCGCCTGGCTGGGCCGCTACGGCCAGGCCGGTGGCATCGCCCAGGCCGAGGACACGGTGCGCCGCGCACGGCCGCAGATCGTGCTGCGGGATGCCTGGCGGATGTCATTGGAGCCGCTGCAACCTTTACCGGAGGTACCGCGCCATGACCGATGACAACAACGAACGAACCACCTGCGCCGCGCTGGCCAGCCTGCTGCGCGCGGTAACCGTGCTGGCCCTGTGGGGCTTCGCGCTCACCTGCATCTCGGCGCTGGTGCTCGCGCTGACGCTGCGCTCGCTCTCGACCACCGCCACCATGGGCTTCGGCGCGGTGGTGATCCTGGGCGCGCTGGAGCGCTACTTCGCGTTCCGGCTGCGCTTCGACCAGGCGCTGTTCGACGGCCTGGCGCGCAACACCGTCGCCTCGCTGGAAGCACTGGACAAGGCGCTTGCCGCGCTCGGCCTGCGCGACGCGCCACCATCGCAACACGCCACCCGGCCGCTCGACGACCGCGTGCAGGGCACCCGGCAGCTCATGCAGCGCCATGCCATCGTGGTCGCCTGCCAGAGCGCCATGTTTCTCCTTGCCTTGATGACACAGGACCTCTCTTGAACGAAGAAGACAACAACAAGAAAAACGACAGCGCACCGGCGCCAGCACCCGTGCCGGCACCGGCCACCCCGCAGGAAAGCACGGTGCTGCGGCGCGGGCTGGCCATCGTCGCGGGCAAGCTGATCATCGGCGTGGCCGGCCTGCTGACCGGCGTGCGCGCGATCTGGTCGGGCACCACGCCCAAGGCCGAGCAAACGCTGTACTTTGCCAACCACACCAGCCACGGCGACTTCGTGCTGCTGTGGGCAACGTTGCCGCCCGACCTGCGCGCGCTCACGCGGCCCGTGGCGGGGCAGGACTACTGGGAGGCCTCGAAGCTGCGCAACTTCATCGGCAAGGACGTGTTCAATGCGCTGATGATCCGGCGCGACGGCTCGGGCCAGGGCGGCAACCCGGTCGACCAGATGAAGGAAGCGCTGGAAGGCGGCGACTCGCTCATCATGTTCCCCGAGGGCACGCGCAACACGGGCGACGACATCCTGCTGCCGCTGAAAAGCGGCCTGTTTCACCTGGCGCGCGCCTGCCCCAACGTGCGGCTGGTGCCGGTGTGGATCGAGAACCTCAAGCGCGTGCTGCCCAAGGGCACGCTGGTGCCGATTCCGCTGGCCTGCACGGTGCGCTTCGGCGCGCCGATCAGGCTGGAAGAAAGCGAAGACAAGAACACCTTCATTGCCCGCGCGCGAAACGCCATGCTCGACCTTCGCCCCGAATACGACCGCAACGACAAGGCCGAGGGCGCCGCATCATGATCGAGATGTCTCCTTTCGCCTGGACCACCTTCAAGCTCTTCGGCGGCGTCTTCGGCGTGCTGGTGCTGGCTTCGGCCATCGGCGCGATGCTCAAGTGGCGCGTCGCGCACGGCCAGCCGCATTCGGTCATCGACAACCTCAACTCGCGCGTGAATGCGTGGTGGGTGATGGTGGCGGTCATCGGCCTGGCCTTCGCGTTCGGCAAGGGCGGCGTGATCGTGCTGTTCTACCTGATCTCGTTCTATGCGCTGCGCGAGTTCATCAGCCTGGCCTACACGCGGCGCGGCGACCACGGCGCCATCGCGCTGGCTTTCTTCGTGGCGCTGCCGGGCCAGTACTTCCTGATCTGGATCGACTGGTACGGGCTGTACTCGATCTACATCCCGGTCTACGCCTTCCTGCTGCTGCCCATTCTTGCGGCGCTGGGCGGCGACACGCAGCGCTTCCTGGAGCGCACCACCAAGATCCAGTGGGGCCTGATGGTGTGCGTGTTCTGCATCAGCCACGTGCCCGCGCTGCTCACGCTGCAGATTCCGGGCTTCGAGGGCCGCAACCTGCTGCTGATCGCCTTCCTGGTGATCGTGGTGCAGGGCAGCGACGTGCTGCAGTACGTGTGGGGCAAGCTGTTCGGCAAGCGCAAGGTGGCGCCCGAGTTGTCGCCTTCCAAGACCTGGGAAGGGCTGATCGGCGGCGTGGCGAGCGCCACCGCGATGGGTGCCGCGCTCTACTGGGCCACGCCGTTCAACCCGTGGCAGGCCGCGCTGATGGCGCTCACGATCTGCCTCATGGGCTTCTTCGGCGGGCTCGTCATGTCGGCCATCAAGCGCGACCGCGGCGTGAAAGACTGGGGCTCGATGATCGAAGGCCACGGCGGCATGCTCGACCGGCTCGACTCGGTGATCTTCGCCGCGCCGATCTACTTCCACGCACTGCGCTACTGGTGGGTGCCGTGAGCACTGCGGCCGTCAAGAAAACCGCGAAGACCGCGTCGCTCAAGACGGAGCGCACCGTGGACGACACGCCGATGGCATGCGCCAACGCCGCCGCCCTTGTGCGCTGGTACAAGCGCCACCACGCCACCCATGCCGGCGTGTGGCTGCGCATCGCGAAGAAGGCGAGCGGCATCGCCTCCGTCGACCACCCGGAGGCGCTCGAGATCGCGCTGTGCTACGGCTGGATCGACGGGCAGCGCAAGAGCGAAGACACGCAGTACTTCCTGCAGCGCTTCACGCCGCGCACGCAGCGCAGCACGTGGTCGCAGATCAACCGCGCCAAGGTGCTGAAGCTCATCGACGAAGGCCGCATGCAGCCGGCCGGGTTGGCCGAGGTGGAGCGCGCGAAAGCCGATGGGCGATGGGACGCAGCCTACGAAGCGGCCAGCGTGGCGAAGGTGCCGCCCGACCTGCAGGCCGCGCTGGATGCCAACAAGAAGGCCGCCGCGTTCTTCGCCAAGCTGGATGCGCGCAACCGCTTCGCGATCCTGTTCCGGACACAGGGCGCAAAGAAACCCGAGACGCGCGCCAGGCGCATCGCGCAGTTCGTCGAGATGCTCGCCAAGGGCGAGAAGATCCACCCCTGAAGCCGCACGAGCGGGTTCTGGCAGACGCTCGAGCAAGCGGCCGCCCGGTGTCCGCGCAACCCTACTTGGCCAGCGCCTTCAGCGCCATCTTGATGCCGTCGCTCACCGTCGCGTCCTTCGGCAGCGCCTTGAGCGCGAGCGCGGCTTCCTTGTCGCTGTAGCCCAGCGCGATCAGCGCCTGCAGGATGTCGGCCTGCGCGTCGGAGGCCGCGTGCGACGGCAGGTCCATGTCGGCGCCCAGCTTGCCCTTGAGTTCGAGCAGAAGGCGCTCGGCGGTCTTCTTGCCGATGCCCGGGATCTTCACCAGCCGGCCGAGTTCCTGCAGCGTGATGGCCTGCGCCAGCTCGCCCACGCTCATGCCCGAGAGCAGGCCAAGCGCTGTGCGCGGGCCCACGCCGGTGATCTTGATCAGCTGGCGAAAAGCCGCTCGCTCCTCGGCGGTGCCGAAGCCGTAGAGAATCTGCGCGTCTTCACGCACGACGAAGTGCGTGAGCAGCGACACCTTCGCGCCGACGTTCGGCAGGTTGTAGAACGTGCTCATCGGCACATCGACCTCGTAACCGACTCCGTTGCAGTCCACCACGACCTGTGGCGGGTTGCGTTCGGCCAGCGTGCCGGTGAGTTTGCCTATCATGGGTGCCCTTTTTCCTTGAAATGTCCGGCGTGATTCTGCGACACACCTTTACCCCACTGAACAATTCGCGCCTCGGCCACCTGTGCGGCCCCCTGGATGCGCACCTGCGCCGCATCGAGGAAGCCCTGGGCGTGAAGATCGCGCACCGCCACGAGCAGTTCAAGGTCGACGGCCCGAAAGCCGCCGCGCAGCGCGCAATGGACGTGCTGCAGGCGCTGTACGAAATTGCCCAGCGCACCATCGACCCGGCCGTGGTGCAGCTGACGCTGGCGGGCGACGGCTCGATGATCGACGGCGACGACGATGCGGCCATGCTGGTCACGCGCCGCCCCGACCTGCGCGCGCGCACGCCGACGCAGGCGCTGTACCTGGAAAACATCGCCAAGCACGACATCACGTTCGGCATCGGCCCGGCCGGCACGGGCAAGACGTACCTGGCGGTGGCCTGCGCGGTGGATGCGCTGGAGCGCGCGGCGGTGCAGCGCATCGTGCTGACGCGCCCGGCGGTGGAAGCGGGCGAGCGGCTGGGTTTCCTGCCCGGCGACCTGACGCAGAAGGTGGACCCGTACCTGCGCCCGCTGTACGACGCGCTGTACGACCTGATGGGCTACGAGAAGGTACAGAAGGCGTTCGAGCGCAACGCACTGGAAATCGCGCCGCTGGCGTTCATGCGCGGCCGTACGCTGAACAACGCATTCGTGATCCTGGACGAGGCGCAGAACACGACACCGGAGCAGATGAAGATGTTCCTGACGCGCATCGGTTTCGGCGCGCGCGCGGTGGTGACGGGCGACGTGAGCCAGATCGATTTGCCCAAGCAGCAGTTGAGCGGGCTGATCGACGCGGAGCGGGTGCTGAAGCGGGTGAGCGGTATCGCGATCACGCATTTCACGAGTGCGGACGTGGTGCGGCATCCGCTGGTGGCGAAGATCGTGGACGCTTACGACGGCCAGCGCAAGCGTGCCGGGGCTCACTGATGCGCGCGTGCTTTCTTGTTCGTCGTGTCGTGTTTGGCGTATGTCGTTCAGGGCAGCGCTCACGCCGACGGTGTGCTCTGCTCCGCGAATGTCCCCCGCTTCGCTCCTCCTTTATTTCGCTGCGCAGAGCACACCGCCAGCGTGAGCGTTGTACGCAGCAGTCGTTGATCGGCCAGCACCACGACGGCGCCCTCGTGCGAATGGC
>NZ_QAJK01000058.1:68916-97106 GCF_003852515.1 Variovorax sp. KBW07
CGGAGGGAAGTACCCGGTGTCGTTCGCACGCGCCCCGAAGGACCCCGTCCCGAACAACAGCACAACACGCAAGGAAGCCACTGAGATGGCACTCCCCACACTCTCGCTCTCCCTTCAGTTCGGCCGCTTCAAAGGCGTCGAACGGCACCGCGCCGCACTGCCGCGCCACAGCGTGACGCGCTGGATTCGGCATGCGCTCGACATCGACGGCGAGATCACCGTGCGCATCGTCGATGCCGACGAAGGCCAACGGCTGAACCGTGAATTTCGTGGCAAGGACTACGCGACCAACGTGCTCACCTTCGACTATGCGCAAAGCCCGCTCGTCATGGCCGACCTCGTGCTGTGCGCGCCCGTGGTCGCGCGCGAGGCCAAGGAAAACCGCAAGACGCTGGCCGACCACTACGCACACCTGCTGGTCCACGGCACGCTGCATGCACAGGGCTGGGATCACGAGACGAGCGAAGCCGACGCCGATGAAATGGAAGCGTACGAAATCGAAATTCTTGCGGAGATGGGGATTCGCAGCCCCTACGGCAAGTAACGACGCGGCATGTCGATGACGACCACCGCGACGAACACGAACACCAGCACGGGCACCGACCCCTGGCTGGTGCGGTGGCTGCCGCTGCTCGCGGAGCGCGCGGGCTCGGACCCGGTGCTCGAGTTGGGCTGCGCGGAAGGCCGCGACACGGCCACGCTGGTCGATGCGGGCCTGGGTGTCGTGGCGATCGAGTTGTCTTCGAAAGCCGTGGAACGCGCCCGCACATTGGTGCCGAACAGTGCGCAGTTTCATTGCCAGGACTTTCGCGATCCGTTTCCATTGACGCCGGCCCATGCCACCGTGGGCGTGGTGCTGGCAAGCCTGTCGCTGCACTACTTCGAATGGGACGCGACGCTGGAACTGGTGCGACGCATTCACGGCGTGCTGCGTCCGGGCGGGGTGCTTCTGTGCCGGCTGAACTCGGTCAACGACCTGCACTACGGGGGACGCGGCCCTTCGTCATCAGCGTCGTCGGCTACCGGCAGGGACGAAGACTGCTTCTACCTGTTCGACGGTTTTCCCAAGCGCTTCTTCGACCGCGCGGCAGTCGAGCGGCTCTTTGCCGACGGCTGGCACATCCGCCATCTCGAAGAGGTGACCATCGACCGCTACGCGCACCCGAAGGTCGCGTGGGAAGCGGTGCTGGAGCCGCTGCCACAGCGGCCCTGATGAATCTCTGAGTCAATTCATCTGCAGCGGGATCGTGACCGGTCCGTCGTTGAGCAGGTGCACCTTCATGTCGGCGCCGAACTCGCCTGTCGCGACCACCGGGTGCGCGGTGCGCGCCTGCGCCACGAAGTATTCGTAGAGCCTTCGTCCCTCGTCGGGCGGCGCGGCCTGGGTGAAGCTGGGGCGGTTGCCGCCGCTGGCGTCGGCCGCCAGCGTGAACTGGCTCACGACCAGCAGGCCGCCGCCGATGTCCTGCACGCTGCGATTCATCTTGCCGGCGTCGTCGGAAAAGATGCGCAGCTTGAGGATCTTGGCCAGCATGCGGTCGGCCAGCGCATCGACGTCGTTGCGCTCGGCGCAGAGCAGCACGAGCAGGCCGCCGTCGATGGCGCCGACGGTGTGGCCGTCGATGTCGACGCGGGCGTGGGCCACGCGCTGGAGCACGGCTTTCATGGGTGATGTTCCTCGAGTTGGGTGGCGCGCGCTTCCATGGTGAGCGGCAGCAGTTGAATGGTCACGCGCAGGCCGGGCACGGCGTCCATGAGGGCCTGTTCGAGTTCGTCGCGCATCTTTGCGGCGCGCTGCAAGGTCCAGTCGCCGGGCACGTGCATGTGCAGGTCGGCAAAGCGGCGCTGGCCGGCGCCGCGGGTCACCATGTCGTCGAAGCGCAGCCGGCCGCCCTCGGGCTGGCGCGCGGCGAATGCATCGAGCGTGGCGCGCACGGTGGCGAGCGTCTCGGGGTCGAGCGCCTCATCCATCAGGCCTTGCGACGAACGCCACACCAGCTTGACGCCCTCGCGCACGATGTTCAGCGCCACGCCGATGGCAAGCAGCGGGTCGAGCCAGAGCCAGCCGCTGAAATGCACGCCGACGATGCCGACCACCACGGCCGCGGAGGTCCAGACGTCGGTCATCAGGTGGCGGCCGTCGGCCTCCAGCGCGATGGAGCGGTGCGTGCGCGCCGCGCGGAACAGGACGAAGGCCAGCGCCGCATTGAAGCCCGAGCTGACCACCGAGAGCGCAAGGCCCCAGCCCAATTGCTCCAGCGGCTGCGGCGACAACAGCCGCTGGACCGACACCCACAGGATCGCGATTGCGGCACCGACGATCAGGATGCCCTCGAAGCCGGATGAAAAGTACTCGGCCTTGTGGTGGCCGTAGGGATGGTCGTCGTCGGCCGGGCGCTCGGCGATGGTCACCATGGCCAGCGCGAACATGGCGCTGGCCAGGTTGACGAAGGACTCCATGGCGTCCGAGATCAGGCCCATGGAATTCGTCATGTAGCCGGCCAGCCCCTTGAGCACGATGGTGATCAAGGCCACGACGACAGACACGCGAAGCAGGGTTTTGGGGGTCAGCGTCATGCAAATTTGCTTGGGTTTTGGGCAAAAGGCCACGCGAAAAGCGGTAAAAGGCCGCAAGAACCGACTGAATTATCGGCCTCGTGTCCATATGTAACGCCTTCGCCTTACCATTTACGACAATCGCGAACATTCCAGTCGCAGAGAGCCAGACGATGAAAAATTTCTTGATCGCCCTGGGCGGTCTCGCCATTGTGGTCTCGGCCACATTGGCACAAGCCCAGACACCGCCAGTGCCCCCCGCAGCCCCTGCTGCGCCTGCAGCACCCGCGCCCGCCATCGCGAACACCGCCGCGCCCGCAGCGGCTGCAACGCCCGTGGCCGCTGCCCCCGCCGAACTCCGCGCGGGCTTCGTGAAGTCGGTGCGCGGCAACGTGCAACTGCTCGGCGCCGCCGGCACCACGCGCCAGGCCAGCCCCGGTGACGCACTGGGCGCCGTCGACCGCATCGTGACCGGCCCCGATTCCTCCGCCGCCGTCGTGCTGCGCGACGACACGACCATGGTGGTCGGGCCTTCCTCGCGCCTGGACCTGAAGGAATTCCACTTCGACGGCACCACGCACGAGGGCGGGCTGCTGGTTTCGCTGCTGCGCGGCTCGATGCGGATGATCACCGGCCTGATCGGCAAGACGAACCCCGACGCAGTGCGGGTCGAGACGCAAACCGCCACCATCGGCATTCGCGGCACCGACTTCATCGTGCAGGCAGACGGCCAGCCATGAAGATGACGGTGAACACATCGCGCGGCGCCTCCCTTCTTGCGGCCGCGCTGACGGCCTGGCTGCTCGCCGCCTGCTCGACGCCGGGCACGCGGGTGGTGCTGCTGCCGCAAGCCGACGGCAAGCCGTCCGCCGTGGTGGTGCGCGCCAAGGACGGTGAAGAAATCCTCTCGCAGCCCTACCAGCGCGCCACGGCGTCGGTGGGCGCCAAGGGTGCGCCGGTGGTCGACAAGGCCGACGAGGCCAAGGTGCAGGCCGAGAACAAGCCGCTGTTCGAGATGCGTCCGCCTCCGCCGCAGCGCTACACGGTGTACTTCGAGCTGGGTGGCACGGTGCTGACGCCGGCCTCGCTGCAGATCATGACCGAAGCCCTGGCCGCGGCGCAGGCGCGCAGCGGTGGCGACATCGTGGTGACGGGCCACACCGACACCAAGGGCGCCGGCGACCAGAACGACCAGTTGTCGCGCCGCCGGGCGCAGGAAGTGGTTCAGCTTTTCGTGGAACGACAGTTCCCGGCGAACCGCATCGAGGCCGTGGGCCGCGGCGAGCGCGACCTTGCCGTGCCGACCGCCGATGAAGTGGACGAGCCGCGCAACCGGCGCGTCACCATCGAAGTCCGCTGACCGGTCATCTGACGGGAAAAACAAGAAAGGCCCCGAGGGGCCTGTTCTTTTTGGGTCAGCTCAGCGTCACGCGCGCAAACTTGCGCTTGCCGACCTGCACCACGTAGCTACCCGCGGGCAGCTTGAGCGCCTTGTCGCTGACCACCGCCGAGTCGACTCGCACGCCGCCGCCGTCGATCAGGCGGTTGCCCTCCCCCGCCGAAGCCGCCAGGTTCGCCTGCTTGAGCAACTGCCCGATGCCCAGCGGCGCGCCACTCAGCAAAACCTCGGGAATCTCGTCCGGCACGCCGCCCTTGCTGCGGTTGATGAAATCCTGCTCGGCCGTCTCGGCCGCCGCCGCGCTGTGGAAGCGGGTGGTGATTTCCTTGGCCAGCGCAACCTTCGCGTCCTTCGGGTTGCGGCCGGCCGCAATCTCGGCCTTCAGTGCCTCGATCTGTTCCAGCGACTGGAAGCTCAGCAGCGTGTACCAGCGCCACATCAGGTCGTCGGAAATCGACAGCACCTTGGCGAACATCGTGTTGGCGTCTTCGCTGATGCCGATGTAGTTGTTCTTGCTCTTGGACATCTTTTCGACGCCATCGAGCCCTTCCAGCAGAGGCATAGTGAGTATGCACTGCGGTTCCTGTCCGTACTCCTGTTGAAGATGACGGCCGACGAGCAGATTGAATTTCTGGTCGGTGCCGCCCAGTTCGAGGTCGCTCTTGAGCGCCACCGAGTCGTAGCCCTGCATCAGCGGGTACAGGAATTCGTGCACCGAGATCGACTGGCCGGCCTTGAAACGCTTGTTGAAGTCGTCGCGCTCCATCATCCGGGCGACCGTGTACTTGGCCGCGAGCTGGATCATGCCGCGGGCGCCCAGCGGGTCGCTCCACTCGGAGTTGTAGCGAATCTCGGTCTTCGAGGGGTCCAGCACCAGGCTGGCCTGCTTGTAGTAAGTCTGGGCGTTGGCCTCGATCTGCTCGCGGGTGAGCGGCGGCCGGGTGTTGTTGCGGCCCGAGGGGTCGCCGATGGTGGTGGTGAAGTCCCCGATCAGGAAAATGACCGTGTGCCCCAGGTCCTGGAGCTGGCGCATCTTGTTCAGCACCACGGTGTGGCCGATATGAATATCCGGCGCCGTCGGGTCCAGGCCCAGCTTGATGCGCAGCGGCGTGCCGGTGGCTTCGGAGCGCTGGAGTTTTTTCACCCACTCGTCCTGCGGCAGCAGCTCGTCAGCCCCGCGGAGGGATATTTCGAGCGCGCGTCCTACACTATTTGAGAGGCTCATGGATGTAACAGATTCGGCGTTCATGGGCTTTTTTGGCTGACTTTTGGAGTGCCGAAGCTATACTGAGCCCGACTTTTCAAGCGCCGAATTCTAAGCGGCGCTTTTTTCCGCACCGTCCTGCCGCCCTGAACGTACTGGGCTTTGCAGCACGGATTTGCAGAACCTGAGCTGGAATTCAAAGTTTGATCAACGGCATTCTTGCCGCCGAGGAGCTACTCGCTTCTCGCGTGGCCTATACGTTCCGGACCTACCCCAAGCAGATCACCGCGGTCATCGCGGCGGCTCTGTTGAGCGCGGGCACCCTCGCGGTGGCCTCGCTGGGTCCTGACGCTTCCGACCTCCCCGTCCACCAGATCCTGGAAGCGACGGCCCCGGTGTCTTTCGCGGACCAGTCCGAGTCGCTCGAAAACTTCAGCTTCACGCTGTTTCGCACCGACGTCACCCGTTCGAGCGACACGGCCGAAGCCCTGATGAAGCGGTTGGGCATTTCCGACCCCGCCGCCACCGCCTTCGTGCGCGGCAGCCCCGAAGCCCGCAATGCGCTGTTCGCGCGTGCCGGCCGCACGGTAACGGCCGAAGCCACGCAGGAAAACCAGCTCAAGAAGCTCAGCGCCCGCTGGATTCCCGATGGCGACGGCGGCTTCAAGCGCTTCGTGATCGAGCGCACCCCCACCGGATTTGCCGGCGTCACCGAGCGCGACCTGCTGACCCCGGGCACGCGCCTGGCCAGCGGCACCATCCGCAGCTCGCTGTTCGCCGCCACCGACGACTCGCGCATCCCCGATGCCGTGGCAAGCCAGCTGGCCGACATCTTCGCGGGCGACGTCGACGTGCGCGCCCTGCGCAAGGGCGACCGCTTTGCCGTGGTGTACGAAACCTTCGAAGCCGACGGACAGGCGCTGCGCAGCGGCCGCGTGCTGTCGGCCGAGTTCGAGAACAACGGCAAGGTCCACCAGGCCGTGTGGTTCCAGCCTCCGGGCGCCAACCAGAAGGGCAGCTACTACCGCCCGAACGGCGACAGCCTGCGCAAGGCCTACCTGGCCACGCCGGTCGAGTTCTCGCGCGTGTCCAGCGGCTTCGCGATGCGCATGCATCCGATCTTGAACAGCTGGCGCCAGCACAACGGCATCGACTACGCGGCGCCCACGGGCACCTCGGTGCGCACCGTCGGCGACGGCACGGTCGATTTCGCGGGCACGCAGAACGGCTACGGCAACATCGTCATCATCAATCACCGCAACAACCAGCAGACGGCGTACGCGCACTTGAGCCGCGTCGACGTCAAGGCCGGCCAGAGCGTGAGCCAGGGCCAGGCCATCGGCGCGGTGGGCTCCACCGGCTGGGCCACCGGCCCGCACCTGCACTTCGAATTCCGCGTTGGCGGCGTCTACCAGGACCCGGCCTCCATCGCGCAAGAAGGCGGCGCCCCGATCACCGCGGCCCTGCGCCCGGCCTTCGAGCGGATCGCCGTCGGCGCCCGCACCGAACTGGCGGCCGCGTTCTCGGTCATCCAGGCCAGCGCGGACTGAACGGCAGCCGTGCCACGCGGCTTTCCGGCCTCCTGAAACCGCCATGCCAGCCGAGCTTTTCATCGGCCTGATGTCGGGCACATCGCTCGATGGCGTCGACGGTGTGCTTGCCGACTTTTCCGACGGCCGCATCGCGGTGCAGGCCTACGTCACGGCGCAGTTTCCCGTGTCTCTTCGGGCCGAACTGCTGGCACTGAACACACCGGGCGACAACGAACTGCATCGCGCGGCACTGGCCGGCAACGGGCTGGCCCGGGCCTATGCCGGCGTGGTGCAACAGCTTCTGGCCGACAGCGGCACCGGCGCCGGATCGATCACCGCCATCGGCGCGCACGGCCAGACGGTGCGCCACCGCCCCATCGAGTTCGACGAAGTCGGCTACACCCTGCAGGTCAACAACCCGTCGCTGCTGGCCGAACTGACGGGCATCGACGTGGTCGGCGACTTTCGCAGCCGCGACCTTGCCGCCGGCGGCCAGGGTGCCCCGCTGGTGCCGGCCTTTCACCGCGCCCTGTTCGCGCGCGCCGACGAGACGGTGGCCGTGCTGAACATCGGCGGCATATCGAACCTGAGCCTGCTGCCGGCCACCAATGCGCCCGACGGCGCCATCGTGCGCGGCTTCGACTGCGGCCCCGGCAATGCACTGATGGACCACTGGTGCCAGACCTACCTTGGCCAGCCTTTCGACCGCGGCGGCCAATGGGCCGCCAGCGGACAGGTGCTGCCCGACCTGCTGGCGCAGTTGCTGGCCGACCCGTATTTCAGCAAGGCGCCGCCCAAGAGCACCGGACGCGACCTGTTCAACCCAACCTGGCTGGCCGCGCAACTGGGCACCACGGCCATGGCGCCGGCCGATGTGCAGGCGACGCTGACCGAATTGACCGCGCACGTATGTGCCACGGACGTTCAACGCTACGGAAAAGACTGCAAATTGCTGATCGTCTGTGGCGGCGGTGCGTTGAACGACCATCTGCTCGGGCGGCTGCGCGCGCTGCTGCCCGGCGTGCAAGTGGCGGCATCGAACGCGCATGGCCTGCCGCCCCAGCAGGTCGAGGCGGCGGCCTTTGCCTGGCTGGCCCGCAGCACGGTGCGGCGCGAGCCCGGCAACCTGGCGAGCGTGACCGGCGCGCGCGGCGCCCGGGTGCTGGGCGCGATCTACCCGGCCTGAACGCCCCCCGCCGCCCGCCCGCGAGGGCGGCGCCAGCTCAGCCCTGGCCGGAAACTTCCGGCTGCGCCGGGTGCGCGGCGCGTACCTCACCGGGCAAATGCCAGAAGATCATTGCGGAAGCGATCGTGATCAGCCCCATGCTGGCAAAAGTAGCCTGAAAAGCGTCCAGCGTGTGCGCCGCCGTCTCGGTGCCAAAAATGCCGTTGTAGCCCGACAGCACGGCGCCGGCCGCAGCCACGCCGAGGCTCATGGCCAGCATCTGCACCATCGACAGCAGGCTGTTGCCGCTGCTCGCCATGCTGCCGTCCAGGTCCTTCAGCGTGATGGTGTTCATGGCGGTGAACTGCAGCGAATTGACCGCCCCGAAAGCCAGCAGTTGCAGCACGTGCAGCGCCATGGGCTGGCCCGGCGCGGTGAGGCCGAAGCTGGCCATCGTGAGCCCGACCAACACGGTATTCACCACCAGCACCTTGCGGTAGCCGTGGCGCGTGATCAGCGGCGTGGCAAAGCGCTTCATGGCCATGCCGGCCATCGCGATGGGCAGCATCATCAGCCCGGCGCGCACCGGGGAGTAGCCCATCGACACCTGCAGCAGCAGCGGCACCAGAAAAGGCATGCAGCTGCTGCCCAGCCGCGAGAACAGGTTGCCGATGAGCCCGATGCTCAGCGTCGGCACGCTGAAGAGCGAGGGCGCGAACAGGGGCTCGGGCGTGCGCGAGGCCCGCAGCCAGTAGGCGACGACGCTCGCAAAGCCGAAGATCAGCACGACCATCACGCCACCCTGGCGCAGCCCGAGTTCGGAAACGCCATCGAGCGCCAGCGAAATCGCCACCATGCCGAAGGCCAGCATCGCGTAGCCCACGCTGTCGAAACGCTTCTGCACCACGCCGCGCAGGTCAGGCATGTACTTGAGCGTGGCGATGCAGCCCGCCAATCCCACTGGCACGTTGATCAGGAAAATCCAGTGCCAGGACGCGTACTGGACCAGCCACCCGCCCAGCGTGGGGCCCAGCAAGGGCCCTATGAGCCCCGGGATGGCCACGAAACTCATCGCCTGGAGGAACTCCCCGCGCGGCACCGTGCGCAGCAGCGAGAGCCGCCCCACGGGCAGCAGCAGCGCCCCGCCGAGCCCCTGCACCACGCGCGCCCCCACCAGCTGGCCCAGGCTGTGCGACAGCGCGCACAGCACCGAGCCGAGCGCGAACAGCACGATGGCCGAAAAAAAGATGCGCCGCGTGCCGAAGCGGTCGGCAATCCAGCCCGACGCCGGGATCAGCATCGCCATGGTGAGCGCGTAGGCCACCACCACCGACTGCATGCGCAGCGGGCTTTCGCCCAGGCTCGCGGCCATGGCCGGCAGCGCCGTGTTGATGATGGTCGCGTCGAGCGTCTGCATGAAGAAGCCGACGGCCACGAGCCACAGCAGGCTCTTGCGGGCGGGATCGACAGGCTCGGCAGGAGGAACAGCGGCCTCGGACGTCATAGGGAAGCGGAAAGAGTGATGAAGAAACGGCGGGCAGCAAAAAGCCGCCCGGAGGCGGCTTCGTGGGGAGGCTGGACCAGTGGCATCCAGCAGTCGGGCATCAGGCCGAGAAGCTCGATCCGCAGCCGCAGGTGCTGGTGGCGTTCGGGTTCTTGATCACGAACTGGGCGCCTTGCAGGTCTTCCTTGTAGTCGATCTCGGCGCCGACCAGGTACTGGTAGCTCATGGCATCGATCAGCAGCGACACGCCATTCTTGGTCATGGTGGTGTCGTCTTCGTTGGTGATCTCGTCGAAGGTGAAGCCGTACTGGAAGCCGGAGCAGCCGCCACCCTGCACGAACACGCGCAGCTTCAGGTCGGGGTTGCCTTCTTCGGCGATCAGGTCGGCGACCTTGGCTGCCGCGCTGTCGGTGAAGACGATCGGCTCGGGCATCTGGGTCTGGATGTTTTCGGCTACGGCGCTCATGGGGTGGTTACTCCTTGGGGGCCGGACAAGCGGCCAATGGAACGAATGCTACTGCAATGCCGCAATTTCGGCTGGCTGGCTGCGGCGTGCACCCAACGCAAGTGGGGTCGGGTGCCGCCCGGAACAGGTGGCGCCCAATGAAAAAGCCGCCCGGAGGCGGCTTTTTTGTTCGCAGTGAACAGATCAGCGCTTGCTGAACTGCTTGCGGCGACGGGCGGAGTGCAGACCGACCTTCTTACGTTCGACTTCACGCGCATCGCGCGTCACGAAGCCGGCTTGGCTCAGGACTGGCTTGAGCGTTGCGTCGTAGTCGATCAGGGCACGGGTGATGCCGTGGCGCGTTGCGCCGGCTTGACCCGATTCGCCGCCACCATTCACGTTGACCATCACGTCGAAAGCTTCGAGGTTGTTGGTCAGCGCCAGGGGCTGCTTGGCGATCATGATCGAGGTTTCGCGGCCGAAGAACTCTTGGATGTCCTTGCCGTTGACCGTGATCTTGCCGGTGCCTTTTTTCAGAAACACACGGGCGACGCTCGATTTGCGACGGCCGGTGCCATTGTTCCATTCACCAATCATTCTCAAGGCTCCTTACAGTTCCAGCACTTTGGGCTGTTGGGCGGTATGCGGGTGCTCTGCACCACCGTACACCTTGAGTTTCTTGATCATCGCGTAACCAAGCGGGCCCTTGGGCAGCATGCCCTTGACAGCCTTTTCCAGGGCGCGGCCCGGGTGCTTGTTCTGCATGTCGCGGAAGTTCGTCGCCGTGATACCGCCGGGATAGCCCGAGTGACGGTAGTACACCTTGTCGATCGACTTGGCGCCGGTGACGCGCAGTTGCGCGGCGTTGATGATGACGATGAAGTCACCGGTATCGACGTGAGGCGTGTAAATGGCCTTGTGTTTGCCGCGCAAACGGAGAGCAACTTCGCTGGCTACTCGTCCGAGGACCTTGTCGGTCGCGTCAATCACAAACCACTCGTGCGTCACGTCAGCGGGCTTGGCGCTGAACGTTTTGGTCATGAGTTTTTCTCTTTGAAGAGGGTTTGGCGAGCCCTTTTCCACGGTCGGCGTTCCTCTGATGGGAATCTCTTAGGTGGGTTTTCATGCCTGCCCGCCCAGTGAAGAGCGAGTGAACATGCCTTCGCCGCGGGGCTACAAAAACGCTGCGAAGCCCTCGATTATACGAAGAATCGGCTTTTTGACCAATTCCTCGTCTTTCGACGGCTGTCAGCGCTGGATTCGCACCAGTTCCAGGACCTCGTTGCCGCCCGAAATGATGCCTCGCTGGTACGACGCCTCGAAGCGAACCACGCGGCGCAACTCCGGGCTGTACAAGGCCGCTCCCGTGAAGCGGGAGCTGCCGCTGGCGAGCGGCGCGCTCAGGCTGGAGGCGTAGATCCAGCCTTCGTAGCCGATGCGCAGCACCTGGAGCTCGACCCCGTCCACGCGGACCGAACGCTCGCCGCCCACAGTAGCGATCAGCTCGTAGCGCTGGTTTTCGGCGGCGGCGGTGTAGTCGGCCTGCCAACGCATGCCGGGCAGGAGGTTGGCGCGCGCCCAGCCGCCAGGAGGCGAGGACGAATCGAACAGCCCGCCGGCCGGGGACGTGACCGACACCACCTGCCCGTCGGTCTTCTCGACCTTGCCGCCGCCGTTGAAGACGATTTCGTCGCCGTTGACGCGGTCGACCCGGTAGAGCACGGTCGAACGGGTGCCGGTCAGCCTGTCGGTGCGCACGTACTCGAGCGCGTCGCCGGGCCGCAGCGGCTCGGTGAGCGCCGCACCGCCCGCGCGCCGGCGGACGCTGTCCGCGGGCTCGCTGGCCCGCGCCTCCAGCACCGCCTTGGCGCGCGTGGGCAGCTCCGACAGGAACTCGACCGGCATCGCGAAATTGAGGCTGCCGCCGTCGCGCGCGGCAAAGCTGGTGATGCCGAGCAGGCGCCCTTCGCTGTCGAACAGCCCGCCACCGCTCGAACCCGCCGAGATGGCCGCGGTGGTCTGCAACAGCCGTGCTTCGGACTCGCCGCCAGCACCACCGCTGCCGCCGCCGCGCAGGCCCGACAGGATGCCTTCGCTGAGCGTATTCTCCAGCCCGCGCGGATTGCCGATGGCATACACCCGCTGCCCTACGCGCGCGCTGCCCGCCGGCGCCAGCGCGACCGGCGGCGCGGTGAAGTTGGCCACCTTGATCTGACACAGGTCGCGCGCCGGGTCCGGAAACTCCAGCGTCGCGCCGTAGGTGACGTTGTCCTGCTTGATGACGAAGCTGCTCGCCTTGGCCAGCACGTGGCAGTTGGTGACGAGGCGCCCAGGTGCGATCACCACGGCGCTGCCCGCGCGCAGGGGGCGTTCCTGGGCGTCGAAAGTGCGAACCGACCAGACGCTGCCCGATACCTTGCTGAACAGGGCCTCCGGCTCCAGCGCGGCGGCCGGCCCCGCCGCCAGGGCCAGCCCCAGGAATGCCAGGGGAGCCAGGCACATGGAGACCCCGCGCAGCGGCGGCAAAGACTTCACCGGGCCGCTCATGGCTTGGCCGGCAGCAAGCCGCTCAGGTCGTCCATCGATACGCGCGTCTGGGGCCTCGGCTCCGGCGCAGGAGAAGGCGAAGGAGGCGCCACAGCCTGGACTGGCGGCGGGGCCGGGGGAGCGGGCGCTACCACCTTGATGGGCTGCGGCGGCGCGGGCACAGCGGGCGCCGGGCGCGCCTCTTCAGCCGGCTTCACCGCCACGGCCTTCGGTGCCGCCGCCACTTCAGTCGTTCCGATCTTCACGCCGGACGTGGGCGAATCGCCCGACTGCGCGCTGCGGTCGACACTGCGCACTTCGCCGAAGATCAACTGGATCCAGCTCGGGTAGTTGTACCCCGCGGCCGTCCCCGCATCGACCGCCGCGCCGACCAGGCCCCCGATGAGGATGTTCCCCGCCATGCCCACGTTGGCGCGCGACACGGCCTGTCCGTTGGCGGGCGCGAGTCCGGGCTGGGTGCATTCGATCGACAGATTGGCGCCCGAGCGCCGCACGGGCACGCTGTCGCCGGAGCGCATCACCGCGTCGTTGCGGTCGTTGCTGATCAGGCATTTCGCGCCGTTGACCACCTTGCCCTCTGCTGTCATGGTCTCGATCTTCACGTTCTGCGTGGTGCCGTGCGTCACCGATGCGCAGCCGGTCAAAATAGACAAAACGCCCGCGCCGACGCACAGGCCCCAAAATCGCCATCCAGCTCCTCGCATCGATGCCCCTTTTTGTAATTCAATGTTGCGGCGCGTGAGTCTAGCGTTCCACCCACTCACTTTTCAGGTTCATTCCCATCATGTTCAGTTACCGCCACGCCTTCCATGCCGGCAACCATGCCGACGTGCTCAAGCACACGGTGCTGATTGCCACGCTCGACCACCTGCTTGAAAAAGAAGCAGCACTGACGGTCATCGACACCCACGCCGGCGCCGGCCTGTACCGCCTCGATGGCGACTACGCCGGCACCAGCGGCGAAGCGGCCGAGGGCATCCTGCGCCTGCTGTCGGACAAGAAAGAGCCCGCAGCGCCCGCCCCTGCCCCCGCTGCGAAGACGGCTGCCAAGAAGTCAGCGCCCGCTGCCGAAGTGCCGCTGGCCGATGCCATCGCGCGCTACCTCGGCGTGATCAGCGACTTCAACCCCAAGGGCGGCGCGCGCGTCTACCCGGGCTCGCCGTTCATCGTGCAGCACCTGCTGCGCGACCACGACAAGCTGAAGCTGTTCGAGCTGCACCCGACCGACGCGCGCACGCTCGACGCCAACATTGCCCAGCTCGAAGCTGGCCGCCAGATCGCCGTGCTGCGCGACGACGGTTTCGGCAGCGCCACCAAGTTCCTGCCGCCGCCCTCGCGCCGCGCACTGGTGCTGATGGACCCGAGCTACGAGATCAAGAGCGACTACGGCCGCGTGCTCGACTTCGCGGCCGAGGCGCTCAAGCGCTTCGCCACCGGCACCTACGCCATCTGGTATCCGATCATTCCGCGCCCCGAGGCGCACGACCTGCCACGGCGCCTGAAGACCATGGCCACCAAGGCCGGCAAGCCGTGGCTGCACGCCACGCTGACGGTCAAGTCCAGCAAGATCACGACGGACGCCTCGGGCGAAACGCACCGGCCGGGCCTGCCGGCCAGCGGCATGTTCCTGATCAACCCGCCCTACACGCTGAAGCCGCTGCTCGCGGCCGCGCTGCCGCAACTGGTGGAGCGCCTGGCGCAAGACCGGCACGCCACTTTCTCGCTCGATTCGGGCGGCTGAAGCCGGGCTTCCCGCCGCGGCTTCTTGTCGCCTCTTACCGGCGGCGACGCGGCGGCACCGCCGCCTTGCGCCGTGCGGGCGCCGGCGCCCTGGCGCGATCGGCCACCGGTGCGGGCGCCTGCGCATCGCTCGCCTCGACCGGCAAGCCGCCGCAGCGCATGCCCTCGCGGTCAACGATGCTCAGCGCCACCTGCTTGATGCCCAGGCCGGTCAGGCCGATGCGGTCGGCCGCCGCGCGGCTCAGGTCGATCACGCGGCCCATCGCGTAGGGGCCGCGGTCGTTGATACGCACCAGCACCTCACTGCCGTTCACCAGGCTGCGCACGCACACGCGCGTGTTGAAAGGCAGGGTCTTGTGGGCCGCCGTCATGGCGGTCATGTCGAAGCGCTCGCCGCTGGCGGTCTTGCGCTGGTGGAACTGGATGCCGTACCACGAGGCACCGCCGCGCTCGAAGATCTCGCGCGGGCCGTCGTCGCCGGGCACGCCGTCATCGGGCGTCAGCTCGCCGGTGCCCGACACGGCCAGGTCGTAGCGCACCGAAGGCACGTTGGAGCGCGCCGGCACGCCCGGCGGCACGGCAAGCCCGCGTGCCAGGGGCTTCAACTGGGCATCGGCCGTGGCCTCGGTGGCCGGCGGCATGGCGCAGCCCGCAAGAGCGCAGGTCGCGGCGACGAGGGCCACACGAAGCCCCGCGCGCAGCGAACCCGCCGCTCCGGCCGCGCCCCCCCTCAATCGAGGCGCTCCAGCAAAGCCAGCGTCGCCGCCGACTGGTTCATCGTGTAGAAATGCAGCGCCGGTGCGCCACCGTCGCGCAGGCGCGCGCAGAGGTCGGTGACCACGTCGAGGCCGAAGGCCTTGATCGATGCCGTGTCGTCGCCGAAGCCCTGCAGCCGCAGGCGGATCCAGCGCGGAATCTCGGCGCCGCAGGCGTCCGAGAAACGCATCAGCTGCGTCGAGCTCGTGATCGGCATGATGCCCGGCACGATGGGCGTGTCGAGCCCCAGCTTGCGCGCGTCGTCGACGAAGCGGAAGTAGGCCTCGGGGCTGAAGAAATACTGCGTAATGGCCGAATCGGCACCCGCCTTCACCTTCGCGGCAAAGGCCTGCAGGTCGGCTTCGGGCGAACGGGCCTGCGGATGGATCTCGGGGTAGCAGGCCACCTCGATGTGAAAGTCGCGGCCGGTCTCTTCACGGATGAAGGCGACCAGGTCGCTCGCGTAGAGAAACTCGCCGCCGATGCCGTAGCCGCTCGGCAGGTCGCCGCGCAGTGCCACCAGGCGCTTGACGCCCATGGCCTTCAGTTCGGCGAGCTGCTCGCGCACCGTGGCGCGCGTGGCGCCGATGCACGAGAAATGGCTCGCTGCGTCCACGCCTTCGGACAGTATTTCCTGCACCGCACCAAAGGTGCCCTGGTGCGTGGAGCCGCCCGCGCCATACGTGACCGAGCAGAACTGCGGCTTGCGCGCATACAGCTGCTGGCGCACGGCGCGCAACTTGACCGCGCCTTCGGGCGTCTTGGTCGGAAAGAATTCGAAGCTCAGCGGAAGGCGCACCTGCGTCTCCTTAAGAACCGTTCGCAGCGTCCGCGCGAACGGCATGAATGAAAAACTCGCGGTTGCCGTCGCCGCCGGCAATCGGGCTGTCGAACCACTGCAGCACGCGCAGGTCGAGCGCCTCGCAGGCGTCGCGCAACCGCTTTTCGACCACCGCATACATGGTTTCGTCGCGCACGATGCCGCCCTTGCCGACCTGGCCGGGCTGCAGTTCGAACTGCGGCTTGACCAGCAGCAACAGGCGCCCGTCGTCGGCCAGAAATTCGACCACGGCCGGCAACACCAGCGTGAGCGAAATGAACGACAGGTCGCCCACGATCAGGTCGAAGCGCGACTCGCCTTCTTCTTCCAGATCGTCCGGCGAGAGGGCTCGTGCATTGACGCCTTCGATGGCGACCACGCGCTCGTCCTCGCGCAACTTCGCATGCAGTTGCCCGTGGCCGACATCGACGCCCACGACCTTCGTCGCGCCGCGCTGCAGCAGGCAATCGGTGAAGCCGCCGGTCGATTGGCCCACGTCGAAGCACAGCTTGCCGGCGGGATCGATCCCGCTGGCCTGCAGTGCCCCTTCGAGCTTCAGGCCGCCGCGCGACACGTAGCGCGCCTCGGCCGCATCGACCAGCTCCAGCTCGGCCGACTCGGGCACGTCGTCCTTGTTCTTGACGACCGAGCGCCACGCGTCGCTCGTGCCCGCGTCACGCCAGCGCATGCCGCCGGCAATCAGCCGCACGGCCTGCGAACGCGACGCGGCAAGGCCGCGCTCCACCAACAGTTGATCAGCGCGCATGTACTTTTAGTAGCGGTACGTGTCCGGCTTGTACGGGCCGTTCTTGCTCACGCCGATGTAGGCGGCTTGTGCGTCCGTCAGTTCGGTCAGCATGGCGCCGACCTTCTTCAGGTGCAGGCGCGCGACCTTCTCGTCGAGGTGCTTCGGCAGCACGTAGACCTTGCCGGCTTGATAAGCGTCGGGCTTGGTGAACAGCTCGATCTGGGCGATGGTCTGGTTCGCGAACGACGACGACATCACGAAGCTCGGGTGGCCCGTGCCGCAGCCCAGGTTCACCAGGCGGCCCTTGGCCAGCAGGATGATCTTCTTGCCGTCCGGGAAGGTGATGTGGTCGACCTGTGGCTTGATTTCTTCCCACTCGTACTTCTCGATCGACGCGACGTCGATCTCGTTGTCGAAGTGGCCGATGTTGCAGACGATGGCCTGGTCTTTCATCTTGGCCATCGTGTCGTGCGTGATGACGTCCTTGTTGCCCGTGGTCGTCACGAAGATGTCGGCCTTGTCGGCGGCATATTCCATGGTCACGACCTTGTAGCCTTCCATCGCGGCCTGCAGGGCGTTGATGGGGTCGATTTCCGTCACCCACACTTGCGCCGACAGTGCGCGCAGTGCCTGGGCCGAGCCCTTGCCCACGTCGCCGTAGCCGGCCACGCAAGCCACCTTGCCGGCGATCATCACGTCGGTCGCGCGCTTGATGCCGTCCACCAGCGATTCACGGCAGCCGTACAGGTTGTCGAACTTGCTCTTGGTGACCGAGTCGTTCACGTTGATGGCGCGGAACAGCAGCGTGCCCTTGGCGCTCATCTCGTTCAGGCGGTGCACGCCCGTGGTGGTTTCTTCGGTCACGCCGATGATCTCGGCGGACTTGCGGGTGTACCAGGTGCTGTCGACAGCCAGCTTGGCCTTGATCGCTGCGTACAGGATGCGTTCTTCTTCGCTGGTCGGGTTGGCCAGCACGCCCAGGTCCTTCTCGGCGCGTTGGCCCAGATGCATCAGCAGCGTGGCGTCGCCGCCGTCGTCCAGGATCATGTTCGGGCCTTCGCCCTTCGAACCCTTGGGACCGAAGTCGAAGATGCTGTGGGTGTAGCCCCAGTAGTCTTCGAGCGACTCGCCCTTGATCGCGAACACCGGCGTGCCCGAAGCGGCAATGGCGGCGGCGGCGTGGTCTTGCGTCGAGAAGATGTTGCACGAGGCCCAGCGCACGGTGGCGCCCAGGGCTTGCAGCGTCTCGATCAGCACGGCCGTTTGAATGGTCATGTGCAGCGAGCCCGTGATGCGCGCGCCCTTCAGCGGCTGCGCCTTCGAGAACTCTTCGCGGATGGCCATCAGGCCGGGCATTTCGGTTTCCGCAATGCGGATTTCCTTGCGGCCCCAGGCGGCGAGGGAAAGATCGGCGATCGCCTGGTCGGCGGTCGAAACGGGGGTCGGCTTGAGAACAGCGCTCATGAGAACTCCAAAACTGGTTTGAAAGATGCCACTGCGTACGGGGAAAAAACTCACCGCGAGAACAGCGGGTGAGCGTGGTTGCGATGTGGTCCGAGCCTCACGCCTGACGGCGCTGCAACGCTCCTCGGAACGGCGCATTGTAGACGGGGCGCAAGGCCGAGCCAACCCGGGGGGTTTGGGCCGGCATTTGTCAGCCTCAGCGTTGAAGACACCTCTTTTTACGATTTTCCCTGGTTCGGTTCAGGAGCCAGCCGGCTCGCTGCCGGGCCCATCGCAAAAAGAAGAGGGCTCAACATGAGGATGACGAGATATCTCGCGGGTTGTGGACTGGCCGCCTTGCTGGCGGCCTGTGGGGGAGGCGGAGGTGGCGGTGCCCCCAGCGGCGGGCTCCCGCTGTCCGGCGGCGGCAATGCACCGCCGCAAGCGGAAGTGGCGGTTGCGGCCACGATGAGCAACAAGACGCTGGCCGGCGCCGACGTGCGCAGCGGCAGCTACCGCGTCTACGCGGCCAACGGCACGCAGCAGGCGTTGTCGGTCGACTTCGACACCGGCAGCTACACCATGACCGACAACCTCGGCGTGGCGGAATCCGGCAGCTTCAGCGAAGACTTCACCGAACCGGGCACCTACGTCTTTGCCAGCAGCCGCGTTACGGCGGTGGCGAACACCGCGCGCTTCCGCGTGGCGGCCGATGCCATCGTCGGTGCGTTCCCATTCCAGACGGCGTATTCGAGCCCTGCCGCGTACGCGGTGCAGCCCTTCGTGGCCGCACGCAGCTTCCTGACCACGGCGGCGCAACTGGACGGCACCTACAACCGCTTCGGTGTCACGCGCAGTCCCGGTGGGCCGGATTCGCAGATGCTCGCCATGCGCATTTCGGGCGGCGGCACGTTGCTGGAGTTCTGCTTCGACAACGCGATCTACAAGATCGACCTCTGCCCCGCCGCTTCCAAACGAACCTACACGGTCGCGGCTGGAACCGACGACGCCTGGGTCGCGACGAACACCGCCAACGCAAACGAAACCGCGAACTTCCGCATGGCGCGCATCGGCGGCCAGAACGTCTACCTGAGCGCGGGCCTGAGCACCACGCCGGCGGTTCAGTTCCTGCGGATCGCCCTGCCCGAATCGCCGAACTGGCCCACCACGCGCGGTCTGGGCGCATCGACCGAGGGCAGTTGGGGCAGCAACCTCATCGACACCGCGAACTCGGTGCGAACGGCCACCAACCCGGATGGCAGCTACGGCATCCTGGCGCTTTCGGTGGGCGGCACCTTCTCGTCGCAGCCCGAAGGTATCCGTCTGGTCAACGCCAGCGGAACGCGCAAGTACTACGCGATGCAGAACGGCTTGCTGTCGGTGGTGGTCGGCACGCGCAATCCGAACACGCAGGGTTACGTCCAGATCAACCTGATCGACACCGGCACCGCCCCCGATGCGCGCAACGGCCGCTACAAGGTCTACGCGGCCAACGGCTCGCGGCAGACGCTGGCGCTGAACATGGACAGCCTGCGCTACGAGATGACCGACGACACCGGCGCCACCGCATCGGGCAGCTTCACCGCCGACAGTGCCGAGGCAGGCAGCTTCGTGTTCGACAGCAGCCGCATTGCCAGCCCGGTGAACACCGCGCGCTTCCGGCTGGCGGCCGACACGGTCGTCGGCGCGTTCCCGTTCGCGGTGGCGCAGGTCACGCCGGCCAGCTACGCGGTGCGGCCGTTCGTCGCTTCGCGTGCACTGGTCAAGGCGCAGGCCGAGCTCGATGGCGTCTACAACCGCCTGGGCATCAACCTGACGGCCGCGAGCGCCGACTCGTCGATCACGCAGATCCAGGTCGCCAACGGCGGCACCACGCTCTACCTGTGCAACGACAGCGTGGTGTACCGCATCGACAACTGCCCCGCGGCGTCGGTGCGGACATACGCCGTGTCGGCCGGGCCGACCGTCGACACCTGGCACATCGTGAACGTGGCCAACCCGGCGGACAACGGCAACTTCGGCATCGCGCGCATCGGCGGGGACAACGTGTACCTCTCGGCCGGCATCGTGCCCTCGACGCCCACCACCTCGGTGTTCCGCATCGGCCTGCCGGAGCGCGCGACATGGCCCGGCATCGCCGCACGCGGCGGTGCCACCAACGGCAGCTGGGGCGGCACATCCATCGGCGCCGCCGGCTATGCGCGAACGCAGGTGCTGCCCGATGGCACGGCGGCCACACGCAGCGCCACGCTGGTCACGATGGGCCTGAACGGTCCGGTCAACATGCGCCTGGCCTCGTTCAGCGGCCCTGAAATGCACTTCGCGAGCCAGGGCAGCAAGGTCTTCGCGATGGTCGGCTCGCGCAACCCCGCCACCGGCGGCGCGCTCGAGATCGGCCTGATCGACTGACGCTTTCGCTTGCCAACAAAAGGCTGCATGCCGCGTCGCGCGGCGTGCAGCTTTTTTTATTTCACGCCTGCTCATTGCCAGCTAACTCAGCGGCCGGCACGTTTTGCCGCGGCGGCGTACATTGACTTCACACCCACCCTGAAAGCCTCCATGCCGCTTCTGCCCAGCACCTCCAAGGCCTTGCTCGCCACCACCGCCGCCCTGTGGCTGAGCGCCGCCGTGCTGCCGACCTCGGCATTTGCCCAGGCCTCCGAATCCGTCCGCATCCGCGGCACCCTGGTGCGCGTCGATGCCCACACCCTGGTCGTGCAGGACCGTGGCGGCGAAGTCGTCAGCCTGGCGCGCCCGGCCGACATGGCGGTATCGGAGGTCTACCGCATCAGGCTGTCCGACATCAGGCAGGGCAGCTTCATCGGCACCGCCGCCATGCCGCAGGCCGACGGCACGCAGAAGGCGCTCGAAGTGGTGGTGTTCCCCGAGGCCGCGCGCGGCACCGGCGAAGGCCATCGCCCCTGGGACCTGCTGCCGCAAAGCACCATGACCAACGCCACCGTGGCCGACCTGGCCGCGGCACCGAAATCGGTGCGCGGCGGGCAGCAGTTGCGCCTGACCTACAAGGGCGGCGAGCAGACCGTGATCGTGCCGCCCGACGTGCCGGTGGTCACCTTCCGCCCCGGCACCGAGGCCCTGCTGGTGCCCGGTGCCAAGGTGCTGGTGAATGCGCAGGAAAAGAACGGCACGCCCACGGCGCTGCGTGTCACGGCCGGCCGCAACGGCTTCGCACCGCCGATGTAGGCGAATTACCCAAGGGAAATCCCGCAGGCATTTTTGTCGCTGCGGTGACCTCGCCCGCGCCGGTGCGGCGTATCGTGGCGAAGGACTTTTGCCGTCCGGCCGGTCCTTGCCATCCATCCGTTCACCCGCACAGGAGATACCGCACCATGGCCACAGCCAAGAAAGCCGCCGCCAAGAAGACCACTGCCAGCAGCAACAGCAGCAGTAGCAAGGCCGCGGCCCCGAGCGCCGCCGACATGCTCAACCCGCTGAAGAACCTCAAGGGCATGACCGACCGCCTGCAGGAACTCAACCTGACCGGCGGTGCGGGCAAGCTGCTCGAAAGCGGCCGCAAGGACCTGCAGGCGCTGATGCAAGCCAACGAAAAGTCTTACCAGGGCCTGCAGACCGTGGTGCAGCGGCAGACCGAAATGATCAAGAGCGCCATCACCGAATGGCAGGCGGCCGCCAAGGAAATGCCCGGCAAGGACGCCAAGGCCAACCTCGCCAAGCTCGACGAGCTCGGCCGGCAGTCGTTCCAGCGGGCCATCGACGACATCAAGGAACTGGCCAACCTTGCCGCCAAGTCGCAGGCCGATGCCTTCGACGTGGTGCGCCAGCGCATCCAGTCCAACGTGGACGAAGTCACCAAGCTGCTGCAGCGCAAGTAAGTAAGCAAGCCAGCAGTGCCATGACCGCAGTCCCGCACAACATCGAACACCGCACGCGCGCCAACGGCATCGAAATCGCGTGGGACAGCTTCGGCGACCCAAGCGCACCGCCGCTCCTGTTGATCATGGGCCTGGGCGCCCAGATGGTGGCGTGGGACGACGCGTTCTGCGCCCGCCTGGCCGAAGCGGGCGGGTATCGCGTCATTCGCTTCGACAACCGAGACATCGGCCACTCGACCTACCTGCCGCAGCTCGGCGTGCCCGACATCCAGGCGCTGATGCTGCAGGCCATGGCGGGCAAGCCGCTGCAGGCGCCCTACACGCTGCGCGACATGGCCAACGACTGCATCGGCCTGCTCGACGCACTGAAGATCGAGCGCGCGCACATCGTCGGCGCCTCGATGGGCGGTGCCATCGGGCAGGAGCTGGCCATTCACCATCCGCAGCGGATGCACTCGTTCACCAGCATCATGTCGACCACCGGCAGCCCCGGCCTGCCGCCACCCACGCCCGAGGCGATGGCGGTGCTGTTCTCGCCCTCGCCCACCACCTTCGAGGCCTACCTGCCGCACCACGCCAAGGTGTGGCGCGTGCTGCGCGGGCCCGATGCCTTTCCGCTGGACGAGGCACGCGATGCCGAGCGCGCGCAGCTCACCTTCCTGCGCGGGCTCAACCCCGGCGGCGTGGCGCGCCAACTGGCCGCCATCTTCGCGTCGGGCAACCGCAAGCCAGCGCTGCGCGACGTGCGCGTGCCCACGCTGGTGATCCATGGCGATGTCGACCCGCTGGTGCCCGTGGCCTGCGGTGTCGACGTGGCCGATGCCATTCCGGACGCGCAGCTGCTGCGCATTCCGCGCATGGGCCACGCGCTGCCGATCCCGATGTGGCCGCAGATCGTCGGCGCCATTGCGGCGCACACCGCGCACGCGGCACAGCACCGCGATCACTGACGACGAGGTTTTTTTCATGCCCCAGTCTTCGCCCCTCGACCCGATGGCCATGTGGCGCGAGCTCACAGCCCAGTGGGAGAAAAGCACCAACGAGTTCGCCAACGAGACCATGGCCTCGGACCCGTTCCGCCAGGGCATGCATGGCGGCATGAACGCCTCGCTGACGGCACAGAAGGCGCTCGGCGACCTGATGGCGCGCTACCTCACGCTGCTGAACCTGCCGACGCGCGCCGACATCCAGGCGCTGGGCGAGCAGTTGCAGCGCATCGACGACCACCTGGCGAACATCAGCCGCGCGATGGAAGGCGGCGGGCGCGGCAGCCCGGCGGCCAGTGCGATGGCCGGGGCACCTGTTGCACCTCTCGCACCTCGCCGGACGAAACAACCACCCGGCGCGACACGCTCCGCCACGCCAGCAAAAGCGGCCGCAGCCCCTGCGCCGAAGCGCCCCGCCGGAAAGCGCACCAGATGATTTCTCCCGCCGATCTCGCCCTGCCCGACATCGGCGCCGAAATCGAGCGCGCGATCCAGCGCAACATCAAGGGCCTCGACTTCCTGACCTCGGCCGCGCCCGCCATGGGGCAGACGGCCAGGGACGAAATCCACCGCCGCGGCACGCTCAGCCTGTACCACTACCGCCCGCTGGTCGACGAGATCTACCGCGTGCCGCTGCTGATCGTCATGGCGACCACCAACCGCGGCTACATCCTCGACCTCGCGCCGGGCCAGAGCATGGTCGAGCACCTGCTGCTGCAGGGCTACGACGTCTACATGATGGACTGGAACGCGCCGCGCCCGCAGGAAAAGCACCTGCGCATCGACGACTACGTGCTCGACTTCATTTCCGATTCGGTGCGGCGCGTGCAAGAGCGCTCGGGCGAGGAAGACGTCACGCTCGTCGGCTACTGCATGGGCGGCGTGCTCTCGACGCTCTACGCGGCGCTGCACCCCGACGGGCCGATAAAGAACCTCGCGCTCTTCACCACACCCATCGACTTCAGCCGCATGAAGCTCTTCCATGCGTGGTCCGACCGGCGCTATTTCGACGTCGACCGGCTGATCGACACCGTGGGCAACGTGCCGCCCGAAATGCTGTTCGCCTCCTTCGACATGCTGCGCCCTGCGGGCCGCGGCGCCGGCATGGTGCAGCTGTGGGACAACATGGCCAACGACGAATTCGTCAAGTCGTATCGCATGTTCGACCGCTGGGGCGCCGAGATGCTGCCGCTGGCCGGCGAGTACTTCCGCCAGACCGTGAAAGAGCTCATGTGGGACAACAAGCTCTTCAAGAACGAACTGGTTCTTGGTGGCCGCAAGGTGCTGCTGAAGAACATCAAGGTGCCGGTGCTGCATGCGCTGGCGCAGCACGACCACATCGTGCCGTACGAGGCCGGCCAGCCGCTCGTTGCCAACATCGGCTCCGCCGACAAGGAAGAGATCGTGCTCAAGGGCGGCCACGTCAGCCTGGCCGCGGGCGCCAATGCGGTGCGCAGGCTGTGGCCCAAACTCGACGAATGGCTTGGAGTGCGATCGACATGACCATCACCGCGGTTTCCGACTCTTTCTCGCGCACCTATCCGCGCACCGTGACCACCAGCGAAGGCAACATCGTCCTGCGCCTGATGGCCGCGGACGACGCCCCCGCCGTGCTGGCCTTTGCGCAGGCGCTGCCCGCGCACGACCTGCTCTTCTTGCCGCGCGACATCACGCAGCCCAAGGTGATGGGCGCCTGGGTGCGCGCCATCGAACGCGGCGACATCGACAGCCTGCTGGCCGTGCGCGGCGATGCGGTGCTCGCCTGCGCGGCCGTGATTCGCGATCCGCACTCGTGGTCCAGCCACGTGGCCGAGCTGCGCGTGCTGGCCGCCCCCGAGCTGCGCGGCAGCGGCCTGGGCCACCGGCTCGCGCGGGAGGTCTGCGCACTGGCCATCGAACGCGGCGCGGAAAAACTCGTCGCCCGCATGACCGTCGACCAGCGCGGCGCCATCGCCGTCTTCCAGGCCCTGGGCTTCCGCCCCGAGGCGCTGCTGGCCCGGCACGTGAAAGACCGGCAAGGCGTGACGCACGATCTGGTGGTGCTCAGCCACGACGTGGCCCGCTTCGAGGCGCAGATGCGGGCGTACGGGATGACGGAGGCGTTTTAGGGCCTCGGGAGAGCCGGGAACGGGGCGGGAACGACTCGTTGCGGGCGGCCTTCTAAAATCGCGGCATTCCCCCGCCAGATTGCCCACCTTGTCTTTTGTCTCAGAAACCCGCCGCCGTCGCACCTTCGCGATCATTTCCCACCCTGACGCCGGCAAGACCACGCTGACCGAAAAGCTGCTGCTTTTCTCCGGCGCGATCCAGATTGCCGGCTCGGTGAAGGCGCGCAAGGCCTCGCGCCACGCCACCTCCGACTGGATGGAAATCGAAAAGCAGCGCGGCATTTCGGTGGCCTCGTCGGTCATGCAGATGCTGTACCGCGACCACGTCATCAACCTGCTCGACACGCCCGGCCACAAGGACTTCTCGGAAGACACCTACCGCGTGCTCACGGCCGTCGACTCGGCGCTGATGGTGATCGACGCGGCCAACGGCGTGGAAGCGCAGACGCGCCGGCTGATCGAGGTCTGCCGCCAGCGCGACACGCCCATCATCACCTTCGTCAACAAGATGGACCGCGAAGTGCGCGAGCCGCTGGACATCCTCGACGAAGTGGAGCGCGAGCTCGGCATGCCCTGCGTGCCCATGACCTGGCCCGTGGGCCAGGGCAAGACCTTCCGCGGGATCATGAACCTGCGCACTCAGACGATGACGGTGTTCGAGTCGGGCAGCGAGCGGCTGCCGCACGACTTCGAGACCATCGCGCTGAGCGAACGCGACACGCTGACCAAGCGCTTCGGCGCCGATTTCGAAGCCGCCATGGACAGCATGGAGCTGGCCACGGGCGCCTCCCCCACCTGGGACCGCGAAGCCTTCCTGGCCGGCAAGCAGACGCCGGTGTTCTTTGGCTCGGGCGTGAACAACTTCGGCGTGATGGAAGTGCTCGACGCACTGGTCGACCTGGCACCTTCGCCGCAGTCGCGCACCAGCACCACGATGGTCAACCGCCAGCCCGTGGTGAAGGAGATCCAGCCCGAGGACAAGGACTTCGCGGGCGTGGTCTTCAAGGTGCAGGCCAACATGGACGCCAACCACCGCGACCGCATCGCCTTCGTGCGCATGGCCTCGGGCAAGTACACACCGGGCATGAAGCTGAAGGTGCAGCGCACGTCGAAAGAACTGCGCCCCACCAGCGTCGTGACCTTCATGAGCCAGCGCCGGGAAGCGGTCGAAGAGGCTTATGCGGGCGACATCGTGGGCTTTACCACCCACGGCGGCGTGCAGCTGGGCGACACCATCACTGACGGCGCGAGCCTGCAGTTCACCGGGTTGCCCTTTTTCGCACCCGAGCTGTTCATGACGGTGATTTTGAAGAACCCGCTGCGCACCAAGCAGCTGCAGCAGGGCCTGGCCCAACTGGGCGAAGAAGGCGCCATCCAGGTGTTCCGCCCCGAAGTCGGCGGCCCGATGCTGCTGGGCGCCGTCGGCCAGTTGCAGTTCGAAGTGGTGCAGCACCGCCTGAAGGCCGAGTACGACGCCGACGTGCGGCTCGAAGGCTGCCAGTACACGGGCGCGCGCTGGATCACGGCCGACACCCCGGCCGAGCTGCGCGAGTTCGTCAACGCGTACCCGGTGCGCATGGCCAAGGACGCGGCCGACACGCTGGCCTTTTTGTGCACTTCGCCGTACGACGTGCGGCTGGCGCAGGAGCGCTTTCCGAAGATCCACTTCCATCCGCTGCGCGAGCACGCGGGGCTGGCGCTGCAGAGCGCGGGATAAAGAGACGCAAAAAACATGGAAACCTACATCCAGGTGTCTGGCGAAGGCCAGTTGATCGAAACGGTGTTCGAGCAACGGGCGGCGCTGACGCTGACCGTCAAGGCGTCGAAGGCCGAGGTGGCGATGTCGGAGGCCACCAGCCTGCGCAACGCCACGATCCGCACGCTGAAGGATGCAGGTTTGACGCCCGAAGAAATCAGCGAAGGCGGGCGCGAAGCGTGGCAACCGTGGTTCCGCAAGCGCAACAGCGTCGGGCAGGAAGCCTCGCACCGCGTGCTGGTCAGCTGCCGCGAAACGCGTCGCCTGTACCTGGCGCTCGATGCGCTGCAGCCGCTGTTCGAGAACGCCCGCTACACGCTGGCCGTCGATATGCAACAGCCCCGCTTCGAAGCGCCGGAAGGCGCGGAAGCCGCGGCTCAGGTGGCGGCCGTGCAACAGGCGCGAGCCAAGGCCCAGGCCATCGCCCGGGAAGCCGGCGCCACGCTGGGCGCTGTCGCGCAGATCGAAGAACTGGGCTCGCAAGCAGAAAACTCGGGCGCGTATGGCGACCACACCTGGGGCTTCGCCGCTGCTGCGTCGATGTCGCCGGGTGGCGGTGCAGCCGATGAGTTCGAAGAGCTGGGCGGCGCCACGCGCAAGCGCACGCTTCGCTACCGGGTCCGCTTCCTGATCGGCTGACGCCGACGACGGTGGTGGCTCAACTGCCCGTCGACGCGTAGCGCCGCAACCCCAGCCGCCACACGCCGAAAGAAGCGGCCAGGAACACGAAGCCCGCGAGCGGCGACACCATGCCCACCCATTCGGGCGCGCCCAACGGGTCGGGCTTTCCAAGAATCGTCAAAGCCGGGTAATAGGCCACGCACGCCAGCGGCACGCCGAAGGTGAGCACGCAGCGGAACCAGCGCGCATACAGCGCCAGCGGATACTGCGCGGCCTGCACGCCACCATAGGTGAGCACGTTGGCAATCTCCAGGCTCTCGACGGTCCAGAAGGCCAGCGTGCCCTGCAACACCAGGATGCCGAGGAACAGCGCGATACCGCCGGCGAGGGCGAACAGCGCGACGGCAACCGCTGTCGGCGTCCATGCGATGCCCGCGTGGTACGTGGCGAAGACCAGAACGCCCAGGCCCTGCAGCAGCCGGCCGGCGCGGCTGATGCGGAAGTCGTGCCCCATGAGCTGCAGCGCAAGCGGACGTGGGCGCAGCAGCAGGCGGTCGAAGGCGCCGGTGCGCAAGAATTCGGTACCGAGCACGTCGAAGCCGCGGCCCAATGCGTCGGCGATGGCGAACATGCAGTTCACCAGTCCGTAGAACAGCGCGACTTCGCCGATGCCCCAGCCCTGCACGTCACCGAAGCGATGGAACAGCGCCCAGATGGCTATCACCTCGATGCCGTTGCCCAGGAACTGGCCCAGGGTCAGCATCAGGGCCGAAGCCGGATATCGCGCCTGGCCGCCGATGGATGCGCCTACCAGGCGGAAGAAGAGAGGCAGTGCGCCCATGTCAGTGGTTCCTGCGCTGGTTGTGCTGCGAATTGCTTGTGTTTTGGCGCTGCTGTTCTTCGGGGCGCAGTTGTCCGGGGCGCGTGCGACTGACACCACCACCGCCTTCGCCATCCGCGACATCAACGCCGACAACTACCGCACCTGCCGCAACTGGCAGCGCTG
>NZ_QAJK01000059.1 GCF_003852515.1 Variovorax sp. KBW07
GTGCTCCCCGCAGCGAAATAAAGGAGGAGCGAAGCGGGGGACATTCGCGGAGGGGAGTACCCGGTGTCAGTCGCACGCGCCCTGAACGGCAGCGCCTGCAATGAACCGAGACTCCGCACCAAGGCAACTCAAAGCCGCTCCTGCCCCTCCGGCGACTCAGGCAGCCCGAGCTTCTCCTTGCGGATCGCGTCGTCGTCCATCAGTTCGTACCACATGGCATTGAGTACGGCGAAGGCTGCCGCCAGCGGCAAACCAAGAATCCAGGCGAAGTACCACATCGTTTTTTCCTCCGTTCAGTATGCGTGACCGCTCTCGTCGCGGATCGCCTTTTCGTCGACCTTGCCCCACAGCACGTGATAGACCCACGTCGTATAGGCAACGATCAGCGGAATGAAGAAGGCCGTGACCACCAGCATGATGAACAGCGTCAGGTGGCTCGACGACGAATCCCACACCGTCAGGCTCGCGCGTGGATCGATCGACGACGGCAGGATGAACGGGAACATCGAGGCGCCCACGCTCAGGATGATCCCTGCAATGCCCAATGCCGCCGTCAGCAATGCCAGCACCGGGCGGCGCAACACCAGGCCGAGCAGCGCCCCCAGCGCACCGACGAAGCCCGCGGCCGGCGCCGCCAGCGTCCACGGATGCGCCGCATAGTTCGCGGTCCACGCGCCCGCATGCAACTCCACCGTCTTCAGCATCGGGTTCGATGGCCCGACCGTATCGATCACGCTGCTGATGCGGTAGCCGCCGATGCTCGTGGCGAGCAGCACGCCGGCCAGCGCGTACAACGCAATCGTCAGCACCGACGCCACGATGCCGTAGGTGCGCGCACGCTCGGCCACCGGCCCTGCCGTCTTCAGCAGCAGCCATGCCGCGCCATGCATCACCAGCATGGCCACCGATACCAGCCCGCACAAGATGGCGAACGGATTCAGCAGGCCGAAGAAACCGCCGTCGTAGAAGATGTGCATGTCGGTGCCGAAGCGGAACGGCACGCCCTGCAGCACGTTGCCCACGGCCACGCCGCAGATCAGCGCGGGCACGAAGCCGCTGAAGAACAGCACCCAGTCCCAGCGCGCGCGCCACTGCGGCGACTCGCGCTTGCTGCGGAACTTGAAGGCCACGGGCCGCAGGATCAGCGCCGTGAGAATCACGAACATCGCCAGGTAGAAGCCCGAGAACGACACCGCGTACAGCTGCGGCCAGGCCGCGAAGATGGCGCCGCCGCCAAGAATCAGCCACACCTGGTTGCCTTCCCACACGGGGCCGACGCTGTTGATGACGACGCGGCGCTCGATGTCGTTGCGCGCCGCAAAAGGCAGCAGCATGCCGCTGCCCAGGTCGAAGCCGTCGGTCACGGCAAAGCCCACCAGCAGCACGCCGATCAGCAGCCACCAGATGAAGCGCAGGGTGTCGTAGTCGAGGAGTGTGTGGAGGATCATGCGGCGCTCCCGGAAGAAGACGAAGAAGCAGGAATGGCGGCGTGCGCCGGCGGAACGTGCGAGCGCGTGTCGCCCTCGTCGGGCGCGTGCTCGGCCTCAGGCCCCTTGCGGATGGCCTTGAGCATGAGCTTCATCTCGATGATGAGCAGCGTGGTGTAGATCGCAATGAAGCCCGCCAGCGTGAGCAGCAGCGTCTTCACGCCGAGGTTCGACACGGCCACCGCGGTCGGCAGCACGCCTTCGATCACCCAGGGCTGGCGGCCGAACTCCGCCACCAGCCAGCCGGACTCGATGGCAATCCACGGCAGCGGTATCGCGAACACCGCGACCTTGAGCAGCCACCGGTAGCGGTCGAGCATGCGGCGCGCCGACAGCACGAAGAAAGTACCGGTCAGCAGGATCAGCAGCATGCCGATGCCGACCATCACGCGGAACAGCCAGAACAGCGGCGCCACCTGCGGCACGGTGTCCCATGCGGCCTTGCTGATCTGCTCGTCGGTGGCGGTGCGCGGGTCGTCCACGTAGCGCTTGAGCAGCAGCGCGTAGCCCATGTTGATGCCGTTGTCCTCGAAGTCGCCGCGCACGCCCTGCGTCACCTTGCTGGGGCCACCTGCCTCACGGATCTTCTGCAACGCGTCATACGCCTTGAGCCCTTCGCGGATGCGGGCCTCGGCGCGCTTGACCAGCTCGTCGATGCCGGGCATCACGGTGTTGAGCGAGCGCGTGCCGATGAGGCCCATCACCGCCGGAATATGAATGGCGTAGTGCGTCTCGCGCGCCTCCTGGTCGGGGAAGCCGATGACGGTAAAGGCCGCGGGCGCGGGTTGCGTTTCCCACATGGCTTCGATGGCGGCCAGCTTCATCTTCTGGTGTTCGCCCGAGAGGTAACCGCTTTCGTCGCCGAGCACGGCAACCGACAGCGCGGCGGCCAGGCCGAACGAGGCGGCCACGGTCATCGAGCGCTTGGCCAGCGCGATGTGCCGGCCCTTGAGCAAATACCACGCCGACACGCCGAGCACGAACACGGCTGCGCACACATACCCTGCCGACACGGTGTGCACGAACTTGGCCTGTGCCACGGGGTTGGTCAGCACGGCGGCAAAGTCCGTCACTTCCATGCGCATGGTCTGCGGATTGAAGGCCGCGCCCACGGGGTTCTGCATCCAGCCGTTGGCAATGAGAATCCACAGCGCCGAGAAGTTGGAACCGATGGCCACCGCCCAGGTGGCGGTCAGGTGGCCCACCTTCGAGAGCTTGTCCCACCCGAAGAAGAACAGGCCCACGAAGGTCGCTTCCATGAAGAAGGCCATGAGCCCCTCGATGGCCAGCGGCGCGCCGAAGATGTCGCCCACGTAATGGCTGTAGTAGCTCCAGTTCATGCCGAACTGAAACTCCATCACGATGCCGGTGGCCACGCCCATCGCGAAGTTGATGCCGAAGAGCACGCCCCAGAATTTCGTCATGTCGCGCCAGATCACGCGGCCGGTCATCACGTAGACCGTCTCCATGATCGCGAGAATGATCGAGAGCCCGAGCGTGAGCGGCACGAACAGGAAGTGGTACAGCGCCGTGACGGCAAACTGCAGGCGCGATAGCGCAACGATGTCGAGGTCCATGGGGGTTCTTCCTTTATGTTCCCTGTTCTGTTTTCTGATCCGTACTCAATCGGGGCGCAGGCTGCGCAATGCGGCGTCGAAGGCCTCGCTGCCGCGTTGCAGCTCGGCGACGATGCGTCCCTGCCGCATGCACAGCAGGCGGTCGGCCAGCGCGGCTTCGCGGCGCAGATGCGTGGCAATCAGCAAGGTGCGCGCACCGGCATGCCGTGCAAGGCGATGCAGCACGTCGTGGGCGGTGGCCGCATCCAGCGCTTCGGTGGGTTCGTCGAGCAGCCACAGCGGCACCGGGCGCAGCAGCAGCCGTGCGAGCGCGAGCCGGCGCGACTGGCCACCGGAGAAGCCGAGGCCGCCTTCGCCCAGGCGCGTGTCGAGGCCGGTGGCGAGTGAACGCACGTCGCCCTCGAGGCCGGCCGCATGCAGCACGGCCCACAGTTGCTCGTCGGTGGCTTGGGGGTCGGCAAGCCGAAGGTTGTCGCGCAGGCTGTCCTGGAAAAGTTCGGTGCGCTGCGTCAGCAGGCATGAGGGCTGCGCGTGCACGCTGCCGGAACGCGGAGTGATTTCGCCGGCGATGGCCGCGAGCAATGTGGACTTGCCGGTGCCACTGGCGCCGATCAATGCAACGCGCTCTCCAGCCGCGAGGGTCAGCGAGATGTTGCTCAAGACGTCGACCGGGCTGCCGGCGTGCGCGACGCTGATGCCATTCAGTTGCAGCGCGACTTGTGCATCGCTTTCGCGCGGCGTCGCACCGTCGTTGCCTTCTTCCGGCGCCATGCGCGGCGCCAGGCGGCGCACCGCCAGCCACGTGCGTCCCGCATCGAGCGCACCGCGACGCAACGCAGCGAACGGCTCGGTGGCTGTGAGCGCGACAAGCACGGCCAGCGCCGCGGCCGGCGCACCGATCAGGCCTTCGCTCACCAGCGCCCCGACGGCCAGCAGCACGCCCACCAACGTCAAGGTGCCCGCGCTGCCATACGCAAAGCCTGCCGCGGCTTCGAGCCGGTTCAAGGCCAGGTCGGCCTTGGCAAGATGCGCGTCGGCATTCATCAAGGCTTCGCGCTGCGCATCGATGCGGCCCGCCATCACGAGGTCGGTCTGCCCGGCCACGAGGTCGACCGCGCGTGCGCGCAACGCCTCGATGGCATGTGCGCGCTGCACGGCCGGACGCCGTGCGCGCCTTGCCACCACGAATGCCAGGCCCCAGCCGACGACCACCAACCAGAGCGCGAGCGCCAGCCCCATGCCCGCATGCATGAAGCCGAGCACGACGCCGGCGAGCAATGCGGCGCCCAGCGCCGCGGCCGCGGGCACGAGCAGGCGCAGGTAGAGCGACTCCAGCGCGTCGATGTCCGACGTCAGCCGAAACAGCAGACGCGCCGGACGCATGAGCAGTTCACGCGCGGCTTCGGCCCTGGCCCAGCCGCGGAACAGGCGCACACGCAGTGAAGCGAGTACGTCGAAGGTCGCGTCATGGGTCACGAGCCGCTCGCCGTAGCGCGATGCGGTGCGGCCCAGCGCCAGCAGGCGGATGCCGGCCGACGGCATGAACACGTCGAAGGTGAAGGCAGTGGCCGCGTGCAGGCCGGCCAGTGCCGTCGCGGTGATGAACCAGCCCGAGAGGCCCAGCAGCGCCATGCCGGCGAGCACGGTGACGGCCGCGAGCAGCCCACCCAGCAGCAGTGCGCGCGGCTGCGCGGCGAAGAAGGGGCGCAGCACCAGTCGCAGATCGCGCCAGCGGGTGGAAGCAAGCGGGCTGTTGTTGCTGCTGTTCATGCGGCCTTCTCCATCGGCTCGGCGCCGAGGCTCAGCACGCGGTCCATGCGGGCGGCGAGCACCGGGTCGTGCGTTGCGACGATCAACGTCTTGCCCTGCGCGAGCGCCACCAGCGCATCGGCCACGCGCCCGGCCGTTTCGGTGTCCAGGTGCGCCGTGGGTTCGTCGACCAGCAACAGGTCGGCATGCGGATGCACGGCAATGCGTGCCAGCGCGAGCCGCACCGCCTCGCCGCCCGACAGGCCGTTGCCACCCTCGCCCAGCGCGACGCCGGGGTGCGCCTGCGCCACGTCGTCGAGCGAAGCAAAGCGCATGGCGGCGGCAACCCGCGGGGTGTCGACGCCGGTGCGCCCGAGGGCCACGTTGGCTTCGACCGATCCGGCGAACACGTGGGGCGCCTGCCCCATCCAGGCCATGCGCTGGCGCAGTGCGGCCACGGTGTGGTCGGTGAGCATCACGCCCCCGATGGAAATCTCGCCACGGCTTGCAGGCACGAGGCCCGCGAGCAGCGACAGCAAGGCCGTCTTGCCGGCGCCGCTGGCGCCCGTCAATGCCACGTGCTCGCCCGATGCGACGCGAAGCTCGCAGCCATCGAAGACCTTCCTCTGCTCGCTCGGCCAGGAAAAATGCAGGCCATGGACCACGACGGCGGGTGCGGTGCCGGCGCCAGCCGAACCGGTCGCGGCGCGTGTCAGCGAGGCGTTCGCGCCGGGCAGCGGCAGCTCGTTGCGCTGCAATTCGTCGAGCGCCTGCAGCGCCGCCTCACCCGCCGCGCGGTCGTGCCACACGGCCGAGAGCTCGCGCAGCGGCTCGAAGAAAGCCGGCGCGAGCAGCAGGACGAACAGGCCCTCTCCCAGGCTCAACTCCCGGCCCCAGGCACCGAAGTTGAGCGAGCCGAGCAGGTAGAAGCCGACATACGCCGCCACCATCGCCACGCCCAGCGCCGAGAACAGCTCCAGCACGGCCGACGACAGGAAGGCAATGCGCAGCACCGCCATGGTCCGCCTGCGCAGCGACTGCGCGGCATCGCCCAGGCGCTGCGCCGTGGCGTCTACCGCATCGAGCGCGCGCAATGTGGCCAGGCCGCGCAGGCGGTCGAGCAGGAAGGCGTTCATGCCGCCCATCTCGACCATTTGCGCCTCGCTCGCGGCCTTGGCGCGCCAGCCCACGATGGCCATGAAGATCGGAATGAGCGGCGCGGCGACCAGCAGCACCAGCGCGGCCACCCACGAAAAACAAGCCACCGCGAAGAGGATGAAGAAGGGCACCACCATCGCGCGCCAGCGCGCGGGCTGGTAGCGCACGAGGTACGGCACCAGGGCTTCGGCCTGTTCGGCGAGCACGCTGGCCGCCTGGCCCGAGGGTGCGCGGCCGCGGTCCATGGGCGATCCGCCGGCCAGTGCGGCGGCAGTTTGCGCACGCAGTGCCGATAACTGTGCCCGTGCCCGGCCGAAGGTGCGGCGCGCGCCCCAGGCCTCGCAGCCCGCGCGCAAAAGCCCCAGCGCCAGGATGGCGCAGGCCGGCCACAGCACGGCCGCCATGCCCTGCCCCGACGCCAGCCCCTGGATTGCCATGGCCAGCAAAGCCGCCTGCGGCAACCACAACAGCGCGGCGACACCTTGCACCACGCTGCCGATATCTGGCGACGCGAAGGCCCGCAGTGGCGATCGTGGTGGCGAGTGCTTGGTCATTCCTTGGTTTCGTGTATTTTCAGTATTTACTGAAATTTCCACAATCATACCGAAGACGGAGGCGACTGACGAGCCGGAGCCTGCACGCTCCAGCTCGCAAGCGCAACCCGCTCAGGAAGATTTCAGGAAGATTCGGCCGGGGCGCCTGCTCGGGCGCCGGGCTTTTTTAATGAGAAACGACCAGTCCGCTGACCAGCAGCGCGGCAAACAGCGTGAACACCGCGCGCCAGGAGGCCGGGCGCACTTCGACCCAGCGGTGCAGCAGCGCTGCGGCAACCACCGACAGCCCGAAGGTGCCCGCCAGCCCCAGCGCATCGACCCACGGGCCGTGCGGCGCGGCGTTGGCGACCAGCGCATTCATCGCGAGCAGTACCGGAAAGTGGATCAGGAACAGCGAATACGACATGCGCCCCAGCCGCTGCAGCGGCACGGCAGCGGCAGGCCAGCGCGCCGGCGACAGCCAGTGCCGGCGCTGCGCGATGGCGATGAGCAGCGCCGTCACCAGCGCGGTTGCGATGCGGCTGCGCCAGTCGATGGCCAGCGCGCCCGCCCCCACCAGCGCCAGCAGCGCGACCGCGCTCTGCCAGGTGCTGAAGCGCGTGGCACGCCCGATCCAGAACACCAGCATGCCCAGGCCGTAGGTGCCGAAGAAGTAGATGCCGGTGTCGTCCAGCTCCGCATTGCGATTGAAGAGCGCGAGCGAGGTCACGGCCAGCCCGAGCACCAGCGCCACGGGCACCCAGCGCGCCAGCGCGCTCACGGGCGCCGAGCCGGAGCGCTGCAGCAGCGCCGGAAGGCCGACCAGCGCCAGCGCGAGCGCAAAGAGCTGGAAGTCGATGGCCACGTACCAGACGCCGGTGGACAGCGACTCATAGCCCAGCAGGTCCTGCAGCAGCAAGCCGTGGGCGATCAGTTGCCCCAACGTGGGCGCCGCCGGCACCACCTCTTCATCGAGCCACGGCCGCACCAGCGCCGCGACCAGCACGCACACGGTCAGGGCCGCGAGGTAAGGCATGACCAGCCGGCCGTAGCGCTGCAGGATGCGCGCAATGGGGCGGTCGCAGCGCAGCAGGCCATCGGGCGCCAGGCTGGCGGCCGCAAGAAAGCCGGCGATCACCAGGAACACCTGCACCGCCAGCCGCCCTTCGTTGGAGAGCCAGGCGAAGAAGTCGGGCGCGAGCGTGTACGCGCCGGCCGGCATGGGGCCGTAGCGTGACAGGTGGTGGCCGACGATCACCGCGCAGGCAATGCCCTTTGCCGCATCGAGCAGCGGCATGCGCCCCAGCGCGGATGAAGATGAAGACGTCGGCGTGCCGGCAGGCGGCACGTCGCGTGCAACGGAGGTCAAAGCGCGAGCCGTTGCCTTGCTTCCAGGTATTCGCGCTTGAGCTTCTCGATGAAGGCCGCGGCGCTGGCCACTTCGGTCACGGCACCGATGCCCTGGCCCGAGCCCCAGATGTCTTTCCAGGCCTTGGCCTTGCTGCCTTCGCCGCCGCCGAAGTTCATGGTCTTCACGTCGCCTTCGGGCAGGTTCGCCGGGTCCATGCCGGCCTTGACGATGCTCGGCGCCAGGTAGTTGCCATGCACGCCGGTGAAGAGGCTGGAGTAGACGATGTCGTCGGACGTGCCATCGACGATGGCTTGCTTGTAGTCGTCGCTGGCGCGCGCTTCCTCGGTCGCGATGAAGGCGGTGCCGATGTAGGCGAAGTCGGCGCCCATGGCCTGCGCCGCGAGCACCGCGCCGCCGGTGGCGATGGAGCCCGACAGCGCGATCGGGCCGTCGAACCACTGGCGAATCTCTTGCACCAGCGCAAACGGGCTCTTCACGCCCGCATGGCCGCCGGCACCGGCCGCCACGGCGATGATGCCGTCGGCGCCCTTCTCGATGGCCTTCTGCGCGAACTTGTTGTTGATGATGTCGTGCAGCGTCACGCCGCCGTAGCTGTGCACCGCGTCGTTCACGTCGGTGCGCGCGCCCAGCGAGGTAATGACGATCGGCACCTTGTACTTCACGACCATCTCCATGTCGTGCTCGAGCCGATCATTGCTCTTGTGCACGATCTGGTTGATGGCGAACGGCGCGGCGGGCTTGTCGGGGTTGGCCTTGTTGTAGGCCGCGAGTTCTTCGGTGATCTCGATCAGCCACTCTTCCAGCTGCGCCGCGGGGCGCGCATTGAGCGCCGGCATCGAGCCGACCACGCCGGCCTTGCATTGCGCAATCACGAGCTTGGGGTTGCTGATGATGAACAGCGGCGAGCCGATGATGGGCAGCGGCAGGTTCGCCAGGACGGGGGGCAGCTTGGACATGGTGTCTCCGGAAATGGGTTTGGCTTTTATAAGAGAGCAAGGCCCTCGTCGCACGTCAGATCGGCGACAGGGGCCTTGGCCCGGAACGTCGTCAGAACGCGTCGAGCGCCAGCGCCGTGACGCTCTCGGCACCGTCGACGATGCTGTCGCGGATGCCCGGCACCTTGTTCAGGATGTGCTCGGCGTAGAAACGCGCGGTGGCGATCTTGGCCAGCATGAAGTCGGTGTCGAAGCTGCGCGAAGCCAGGTCTTGCGCAATGATCAGCGAGCGCGCCAGTTGCCAGCCGGCCACCAGGTTGCCCGCGAGCATCAGGTAGGGCACGCTGCCCGAGAACACGGCGTTCGGCGAGGCCTTGGTCTGGCCGGCGACGAAGTCGACCACGTCGATGAAGGCCAGGCGCGCGGCCGTCAGGCGCTTCAGCACCGCGGCTGCGGCCGGATGCTCGCTCTTGGCCAGTTCGGCTTCGGTCTTCTCGATCTGCGCGGCGATGGCCTTGGCGGTCTGGCCGCCGTCGCGCGCGGTCTTGCGGCCCACGAGGTCGTTGGCCTGGATGGCCGTGGTGCCTTCGTAGATCGTGAGGATCTTGGCGTCGCGGTAGTACTGCGCCGCGCCGGTCTCTTCGATGAAGCCCATGCCGCCATGCACCTGCACGCCGAGCGAGGTCACTTCCAGGCTCATCTCGGTGCTGTAGCCCTTGACCAGCGGCACCATGAATTCGTAGAAGGCCTGGTTCTGCTTGCGCGCGTCCGCATCGGGGTGGTGGTGCGCGGCGTCATAGGCGGCAGCGGCCACCGAAGCCATCGCGCGGCAGCCTTCGGTGTAGGCGCGCATCGTCATCAGCATGCGCTTGACGTCGGGGTGGTGAATGATGGGCGCGCTGGCGTTGATGGAGCCATCGACCGGGCGGCTCTGCACGCGGTCCTTGGCGTAGGCCACGGCGTGCTGGTAGGAGCGCTCGGCAATCGCGATGCCCTGCATGCCCACGGCGTAGCGGGCCGAGTTCATCATGATGAACATGTACTCCAGGCCGCGGTTCTCCTGGCCCACGAGGTAGCCGATGGCGCCGCCGTTGTCGCCGTACTGCAGCACGGCGGTCGGCGAAGCCTTGATGCCCATCTTGTGCTCGATGCTCACGCAGTGCACGTCGTTGCGCTCGCCCAGTGAACCGTCCTTGCCGACCATGAACTTGGGCACCACGAACAGGCTGATGCCCTTCACGCCTTCGGGCGCGCCGGTCACGCGGGCCAGCACGAGGTGCACGATGTTCTCGGCCATGTCGTGCTCACCGTAGGTGATGAAGATCTTGGTGCCGAACACCTTGTAGGTGCCGTCGGGCTGCGGCTCGGCGCGGCTGCGCACCATGGCCAGGTCGCTGCCGGCCTGCGGCTCGGTGAGGTTCATCGTGCCGGTCCACTGGCCGCTCACGAGCTTCTCGAGATACACGGCCTTCAGCTCGTCGGAGCCGGCGGTGAGCAGCGCCTCGATGGCGCCGTCGCTCAGCAGCGGGCACAGCGCGAAGCTCATGTTGGCCGAGTTGAGCATTTCGCCGCAGGCCGCGCCGATGGTCTTGGGCAGGCCCTGGCCACCGAAGTCCGACGGGTGCTGCAGGCCCTGCCAGCCGCCCGACACGTATTGGGCGAAGGCGTCCTTGAAGCCCGGCGTGGTGGTGACGACGCCGCTCTTGAACGACGAGGGGTTGCGGTCGCCTTCGATGTTCAACGGAGCGATCACGTCCTGGTTGAAACGCGCGCACTCCTCGAGAACGGCCTGCGCGGTTTCAAGGCCGGCGTCTTCGAAGCCGGGCAGCTTGGCGATCTCGCCGATGTTGGCCAGGTGTTCGATGTCGAACAGCATGTCCTTGAGGGGTGCGGTGTAGCTCATTGTCTTGTCTCCAGATACAGCAGATGTAGAAAGGGCATCGCGAACGATGCCCTCTGGCTCATTGCGTCGATACGGTCAGAGCGCCTTCACCAGTTCGGGCACGGCCACGAACAGGTCGGCCACGAGGCCGTAGTCGGCCACCGAGAAGATCGGCGCTTCTTCGTCCTTGTTGATCGCGACGATGACCTTCGAGTCCTTCATGCCAGCCAAGTGCTGGATGGCGCCCGAGATGCCGGCTGCGATGTACAGCTGCGGCGCGACGATCTTGCCCGTCTGGCCCACTTGCCAGTCGTTCGGCGCGTAGCCCGCGTCCACCGCGGCGCGGCTGGCGCCCAGGCCCGCGTTCAGCTTGTCGGCCAGCGGGGCCATCACTTCGGTGAACTTCTCTGCGCTGCCCAGGGCACGGCCACCGGAAACGATGATCTTGGCTGCGGTCAGTTCGGGGCGTTCGCTCTTCGTGACTTCACGGCCCACGAAGGTGCTCTTGCCGCTGTCGGCCACGCCTTCAGCGGTTTCAACCGTGGCGTTGCCGCCGGTGGCGGCTGCGGCGTCGAAGCCGGTCGTGCGAACCGTGATCACCTTGGTGGCGTCGCTGCTCTGCACGGTGGCAATCGCGTTGCCGGCGTAGATCGGGCGCTCGAAGGTGTCGGGGCTGTCGACCTTGGTGATGTCGCTGATCTGCGCCACATCGAGCTTGGCGGCCACGCGCGGTGCGACGTTCTTGCCGTTGGCGGTCGAGGGGAACAGGATGTGGCTGTAGTTGCCGGCGATGGCCAGCACCTGGGCAGCGACGTTCTCGGCGAGGTTCTCGGCAAGGGATGCGCTGTCAGCAGCGATGACCTTGGAAACGCCGACGATCTGCGCGGCGGCCTTGGCAGCTTCTGCTGCGTTGGCACCGGCCACGAGCACGTGGACGTCGCCACCGCAAGCCAGCGCGGCGGTCACGGTGTTGAGGGTGGCCGGCTTGATGCTGGCGTGGTCGTGTTCGGCAATGACGAGTGCGGTCATGTTCGTTTCTTCCTCAGATCACTTTGGCTTCGTTCTTGAGCTTGTCCACCAGGGTGGCAACGTCAGGCACCTTGATGCCGGCGCCACGCTTGGGCGGCTCGCTGACCTTCAGGGTCTTCAGGCGCGGCTTGACGTCCACGCCCAGGTCTTCAGGCTTGAAGGTGTCCAGCTGCTTCTTCTTGGCCTTCATGATGTTGGGCAAGGTGACGTAGCGCGGCTCGTTCAGGCGCAGGTCGGTCGTGATGACGGCCGGCAGGCTGAGCGAGATGGTTTCCAGGCCGCCGTCGACTTCGCGCGTCACGGTGGCTTTGTCGCCGGCCACTTCGACCTTCGAGGCGAAGGTGGCTTGCGGCAGGTCGGCCAGCGCAGCCAGCATCTGGCCGGTCTGGTTGGCGTCGTCATCGATGGCCTGCTTGCCCAGGATGATCAGCTGGGGCTGCTCCTTGTCGACCAGCGCCTTGAGCAGCTTGGCCACGGCCAGCGGCTGCAGCTCTTCGGTGGTCTCGACCAGGATGCCGCGGTCGGCACCGATGGCCATGGCCGTGCGCAGGGTTTCCTGGCACTTGGCGTCACCGCACGACACGGCGATGACTTCGGTGACCACGCCCTTTTCCTTCAGGCGAACCGCTTCTTCAACGGCAATCTCGTCAAAGGGGTTCATGCTCATCTTGACGTTGGCAATGTCCACCCCGGTGCCGTCGCTCTTCACGCGCACCTTCACGTTGTAATCGACGACCCGTTTGACAGGCACAAGAACCTTCATTGACTTGACTCCATTGGATTGCAAAAAGGGGGTTTCGAGGGCAACCGGTCATTCTAGGACGCGACCTTTGCGGCCTCTCCATTCTTCTCGCCGGCATCGCATGCCATTAAAAAAGAACGATCGTGCTTTTCCTCGATTATAAAACAGCGTCGGGCGCTGGCGCGATTCCCGGCGGCAAAGATTCCACGCGCACCACCCGCTGCGGATAGGGAATGTCAATGCCCGCCGCCCGCAAGCCTTCGAGAATGGCGACGTTGATGGCCGAGCGCACGTTGTCCTTGCCCTTGTCAGGATCTGTAACCCAGAAATTCAGGGTGAACTCCAGGCCGTCGGGCGCGAAATTGAGCAGGTAGGCCACGGGCGCCGGATCGGTCATGACGCGCGGCTGCGCCTTGGCCGCCTCGCACAAAATCGACTGCACCTGCGTCACGTCGCTCTCGTAGCCGACCACGATGCTGGTCGTGATGTTGAACTTGCGGTCGGCCAGCGACAGGTTTTCGACCCGGCTGGTAATGAGCGACTCGTTCGGCACGATGGCCTCGCGCCCGTTGCCCGCGCGAATGAGCGTGTAGCGGGTCTTGATGTCGGTGATGCGGCCTTCGAAGGTGTCGACCTTCACGTTGTCGCCGATGCGGATCGAGCGCTCGAGCAGGATGACGAAGCCGCTCACGTAGTTGGCGGCCAGCTTCTGCAGGCCGAAACCCAGGCCCACGCCGAGCGCACCGCCCAGCACCGACAGCGCCGTCAGATCGACGCCCACCGCCGACAGCGCGAACAGCAGCCCGACCAGCAGCAGGAACGCGCGCACCGCGTTCGACGCCACCTTGCGCATCGACAGGTCGGTCACGGCCTCGCGCAGGATGCGCTTCTCGATGGTCGACGCGATCCAGAGCGCGATCACCAGCACCAGCCCGGCGGACAGCACGCCCTGGAAGATGGTCTGCAGGCTCACGCGCGTCTTGCCGAAGGCCAGCGTGATGTCGTCCAGTTCGGCCAGCACCGGCGGCAGCAGCCCGACGATCCAGAGCACGGCGGCAATCCAGGCCAGCCACGAGATGGTCCGCTCGACCAGCCGCACCAGGTTCGACGTGGGAAACACCGCCCGCAGCACCCGCGCGACCAGCCGGATGACCGCCAGCGACAGGAACACCGACACCGCGATGCGCAGCACCAGCACCGTCTGGAAGTCGATCACCACGCGCCGCGCGAGGTCGGTGAACACCAGTGCCAGCAACGGGAACAGCAGGCCGTCGAAGGTGCGTTCGCCGAACCAGATCGAGTCCTTGGGCTGGTCGCGCCCGAACCATTTGCTGATACCCCAGGCCAGCGCCACGCAGGCCACCAGCGCGGCAAGTTCGATCAAAAGGCCGCGCGCATCGACCTGGCCCAGTCGTTGTGTGAAGTCGTTGAAGTTCATCGGTTGGGAAAGCATGGCGCCCGTCGAGATGACGCCGGCTGCGTTACAGGTCCGCGAGGACGCGGATATGGGCTTCGACGCTGCGCGCCAGGGCGTCGAGGTTGTAGCCGCCCTCGAGCATCGACACGATGCGCCCACGCGCATGGCGCCGGGCCACGTCGTGCACGCGGCCGGTGATCCATGCAAAGTCGTTTTCGTTCAGGCCGAGCTGGCCCAGGTCGTCTTCGCGGTGCGCGTCGAAGCCGGCGCTGATGAAAACCATCTGCGGCCTGAAGGCCTCGAGCCGCGGCATCCAGACCGCCTCGATCATCTCGCGCACGTCCATGCCCCGGGTGTACGCCGGGATCGGCATGTTCACCATGTTCGGGGCCGGATGCTCGGTGCCGCTGTACGGATAGAACGGGTGCTGGAAGAAGCCGACCATCAGCACGCGCGGGTCGTTCGAGAGAATGTTCTCGGTGCCGTTGCCGTGGTGCACGTCGAAATCGACGATGGCCACGCGGTCGAAGCCATGCACGTCCAGCGCATGGCGCGCCGCGATGGCGATGTTGTTGAAGAAGCAGAAGCCCATCGCCTGCTCGCGGCAGGCATGGTGGCCCGGCGGGCGCACCGAGCAGAAGGCGTTCTCGACGTCGCCGGCGATCACCGCGTCGGTCGCGGCAATGGCGGCGCCGGCGGCGCGGCGCGCGGCCAGCAGGGTGAAGCGGGTCAGGACGGTGTCGGGGTCGACCTGCGCGTGGTCGGGGCCGCCAGCGGGCTCGTCGGCCACCAGGCGCTGGTGCAGTTCTTCGAGGTGTTCGACATGCGCCGTGCTGTGGGCCCGCGTGATCTGCTGCAGGGTGGCCAGGGGCACGTCGCAGTGTTCGAGGGCGTCGCCCACGCCGGTGAGCAGCAGGCGGTCTTCGATGGCATCCAGTCGACCGGGGCACTCGGGATGCCCGTTGCCCATGTCGTGCTTCCAGAAATCGCGGTGTGTGAAGTAGCCTGTCTTGCCCATGTGTCTCTGTCGCCACGCCTAGACCTCACGCGGCATGGGGCCGCAGAGTCTTACGGTATCGTTTGCATATGGATACAAATATGGACGTTGCTGCGAAGCTAGCCACTTTGCTGAGTCAGCTTAACACGGTGATCGTGGGCAAAGAGGCGCAGGTGCGCGACTGCGTGGCCTGCCTGCTGGCGGGTGGGCACCTGCTGATCGAAGACGTTCCGGGGGTCGGCAAGACCACCCTCGCCCACGCCCTGTCGCACACATTCGGCTTGCATTTTTCGCGGGTCCAGTTCACGGCCGACCTGATGCCGGGCGACCTGTCGGGCGTGGCCATCTACGACCGCGGGCAGCAGGCCTTCGTGTTCCACCCCGGACCGATCTTTGCCCAGGTGCTGCTGGCCGACGAAATCAACCGCGCCAGCCCCAAGACCCAGAGCGCGCTGCTCGAGGCGATGGAAGAAAAGCAGGTCACCATCGAAGGCGAGACGCGCCCGCTGCCCACGCCCTTCTTCGTGATCGCCACGCAGAACCCGCAAGACCAGCTCGGCACCTTCGCGCTGCCGGAGTCGCAGCTCGACCGCTTCCTGATGCGTATTTCGCTCGGCTACCCCGACCGCGCCGCCGAGCGCCAGTTGCTCTCGGGCGTCGACCGCCGCGAAATGCTGGCCAGCCTGCCCGCCCTGCTGACGGCCGGCGAGCTGACCGCCATCCAGCAGCGCGTGCAGCAGGTGCATGCGGCCGAAGCGCTGCTCAACTACGTGCAGGACCTGATCGCGGCCACGCGCTCGGGCCGCTGGTTCCTGCAGGGCCTGTCGCCGCGCGCCGGCATTGCCGTGCTGCGCGCCGCCAAGGCGCAGGCGCTTCTGGCGAACCGCAACTACGTCGCGCCCGACGACGTGCAGGCCGTGTTGCCGCAGACGATTGCGCACCGCCTCACGCCCGTAGGCGATGCCGGACGCGGCGCCGTCGAGCAGGTGCGCGCGATGATTGCCGCCGTGCCCCTGCCGTGAGCCAGCGATGAGCCCTGTCGGCGCCCTCCGCTCGCGCATCGACGGCTGGTTCCTGTCGCGGCGGCCGCCGTCGGACACGCTCGAACTCACGCAGCGCAACGTCTACATCGTGCCCACGCGGGCCGGCTGGACGCTGGCCGCCACCTTGCTCGTGCTGCTGGTCGCGTCGATCAACTACCAGCTCAACCTGGGCTACCTGCTGACCTTTTTGCTGGCCGGCAGCGTGGCCGTGGGCATGCACGTGTGCCACGCCACCCTGCGCGGCCTGGCCATGCACATGGTGCCGCCCGACGCGCACTACGCGGGTGCCGCGGCCGTCTTCCGGGTGGTGCTGCACAACACGCGGCGCAGCGTGCGCTACGGCATCGGCATGGCCGTGCGCGGCAGCGGCCAATGGGCCTGGACCGACGTGCCGGCCGAAGGCACGTCGACCGTCGAGATCGCCTTCCAGCCCGAGCGGCGCGGACTGCACCCGGTGCCGCCGCTGACGGCCGAGACGCGCTTTCCGCTCGGCACCTTCCGTGTGTGGACGGTGTGGCGGCCGGCCGCGCAGATGCTGGTCTACCCGACGCCGGAAGCGCATCCGCCGCCGTTGCCGCCGGGCGAGCCGCTGTCGGGGCCGGCGGCTGCATCCGCCGCGCAGCGTTCGCACGGCGCCGGCGAGTACGACGGCGTGCGCGCGTACCGTCGAGGCGATCCACTGAAGCTCGTGGTCTGGAAGAAAGCCGCGCGGGCGCAGGCGGCCGGCTCCGAAGACCTCGTGAGCCGCGACACGCAGCAGACGCAGCGCGAAGAGCTGTGGCTCGATGCGCAGGCCGCCGGGCTGGCCGACAGCGAGGCGCGCATCTCGCGGCTCTGCGCCTGGGTGCTGATGGCCGACCGGCTGGGCGTGGACTACGGACTGCGCGTGGCGGGCCGTGTCGTGAAGCCCTCCCAGGGCGAAGCGCATCGCAGGGCCTGCCTGGAGGCATTGGCGCTATGTTGAAGCAGCTCATGCAACGGCTCTCGGCCCTCCCAAGGGATGCCCGGGACACGCTCTTCCTGCTGGCCGTCATCTCGCTGATCGTTCTGCCGCAGGCGGAGCATCTTCCGTGGTGGTGCACCGCCATCACCGCCTTGGTATTGCTGTGGCGCGGCACGCTCGCCGTGCAGGCCCAGCCGCTGCCGGGCAAGTGGTGGCGCATCGGCCTGCTTGCGCTCACGCTGGCCGCCACCTACGCCACCCACCGCACCCTGCTGGGCCGCGACGCGGGCGTGACGCTGGTGGTCATCCTGCTGGCGTTGAAGACGCTGGAGTTGCGCGCCCGAAGAGACGCCTTCGTCATCTTCTTCCTGGGCTTCTTCGCGATGCTCACGAACTTCTTCTATTCGCAGTCGCTGCTGACCGCATGCACGATGCTGCTCGCGCTGCTGGGCCTGCTCACGGCGCTGGTCAACGCGCACATGCCGGTCGGCCGGCCGCCGCTGATGCAGGCGGCCCGCACGGCGGGCTGGATGGCCCTGGCCGGCGCGCCGATCATGCTCGCGCTGTTCCTGCTGTTCCCGCGCTTCGCGCCACTGTGGGGCACGCCCAGCGACGCCATGACGGGCCGCAGCGGGCTGTCGAACAGCATGCGCGTCGGCACCATCGCCGAACTGGCGCTCGACGACCGCATTGCCGCGCGCGTCAAGTTCGACGGCAACCGCGCGCCGCCGCAGAACCAGCTGTACTTCCGCGGCCCGGTGCTCGCGCAGTTCGACGGCCGCGAATGGACGGCCCTGCCGTCGTGGGCACGCGGCGCCCAGTGGTCCGCCAATCTGCGCGTGAGCGGCGAACCCGTTCGCTACGAAGTCACGCTCGAGCCCAGCAACCGCCCCTGGCTGCTGACGCTCGACGCCGCCCAGCGCGCGCCCGAGGCAGCCGGCTTCGAAGTCACGGGCACGCCCGACCTGCAATGGTTTGCGAACCGCCCGGTCAACGACCTGGTGCGCTACAGGGCCGAGAGCTACACCCAGTTCCAGAGCGGCCCGCTCAAGCGCGCCGGCGGCCAGCTGCAGGCCTACCTGGCATTGCCGCCCGACACCAACCCGCGCACCGCCGCGCTGGCCGCCGAGATGCGCAACGACCCGGCCTTGAACCAGGCCACGACGCCCGCCTTCGTGCAGGCCGCCCTGCAGCGCCTGCGCACCGGCGGCTACACCTACACGCTGGAGCCCGGCGTGTACGGCGACGACACGGCCGACGAGTTCTGGTTCGACCGCAAGGAAGGCTTCTGCGAACACATCGCCTCGGCCTTCGTGGTGCTGATGCGCAACCTGCAGATTCCGGCACGCATCGTCACCGGCTACCAGGGCGGCGAACTCAACGTTGTCGACAACTACTGGGTCGTGCGCCAGAGCGATGCGCATGCCTGGGCCGAGGTCTGGCAAGAGGGCGTGGGCTGGATGCGCGTCGACCCGACCGGATCGGTGGCGCCCGGCCGCATCGGCCAGTTCCAGCGGCTGGTGCAGCAACCGGGGCTGTTCGCCGGCGCCATCGGCGCGATGAGCCCGACGCTGGCGCAGAACATCCGCGCCGCCTGGGAAGCCGTGAACAACCGCTGGAACCAGTGGGTGCTGAACTACACGCAGAGCCGGCAACTCAACCTGCTGAAGAACATCGGCTTCAGCGCGCCGAGCCTCGAAGACCTGGCCTACGTGCTGCTCTACCTGCTGGTGGGCGCCAGCCTGGCCGGCGCGGCCTGGACGCTCTGGGAGCGCAGCCGGCACGACCCGTGGCTGCGCCTGCTGGGCCAGGCACGCACGCGCCTTGCCAAGGCTGGCCTGCGGCTGCCCGAGACGACACCGCCGCGCCAGATGGCGCAGGCCGCCGATGCGCGCTTCGGCCCCACCGCGCAAGCCGTTCGCGAGTGGCTGCTGAGGCTCGAAGCGCAGCGCTATGCCAAGGCCACGCCCGGGACATCGGAGGCATCTGACTCGCTCGCCGCCCTGCGCCGCGAGTTCCGCCGCCTCCACTGGCCCACCGCAAACCCGCGCGGCTGAAACCACATGTGTCCCTGAAGAGGGGCCGCGCGCACGGACGGCACAATCGGTGCCATGCGATTTTTTCTTCCCACGCCGTCCCGCGCCGCCGCGGCAGCCGCCCTTCTCGCCGCCTGCTGCGCGTGGTCCACGGTGGCTGTAGCCCAGAAGTCCTCCAATGGCCGCGCGGCCGTCACCGCCGTGCGGGGCAGCATCCCCTACGCCACGCGCGACGATGCCATGCGCTTTGCCGACGACGTGGCCGAGCGCCGCGGCCTCGACCGCGACTGGGTGCGCGCCACCATCGGCAACGCGCGCTTCCTGCCCAACGTGCCCCGGCTGATGCTGCCGGGACCGGTCGGCACGGTGAAGAACTGGCAGACCTACCGCAGCCGCTTCATCGACCCGGTGCGCATCGCGGCCGGCGTGCGCTTCTGGCGCGCCAATGCCGACACACTGGCGCGGGCCGAGCAGGTGTACGGCGTGCCGGCCGAGATCATCGTCGGCATCATCGGCGTGGAAACCATCTACGGCCGCAATATGGGCAACTTCCGCGTGATCGACGCGCTGGCCACGCTCTCCTTCGACTTCCCGCAGGGCCACCCGCGCGCGGCCGAGCGCGAGGCCTTCTTCCGCGGCGAGCTCGAAAGCTTCCTGAGCACCGAGAGCCGCACCTCCGACGACCCGCTGACGCCGCTGGGCAGCTATGCCGGCGCCATGGGCATGCCGCAGTTCATGCCCAGCAGCATCGCCAAGTACGCGGTCGACTTCGACGGCGACAGCCGCATCGACCTCGTCAACAACACCGCCGACGTGATCGGCTCGGTCGCCAACTACTTCAAGGCTTTCGGCTGGCAGCCCGGCATGCCCGCGACCTACCCGGTGCGCTTCGACGAAGCACGGCTCCAGAAGGCCCTGCTGCTGGCACCCGACATCCTGCCGACCTTCAGCGCGGACAGCTTCGTGGCCGCCGGCGCGGTGCTCGACAGCGAAGGCGCCAGGCACAAGGGCCTGCTCGCGCTCGTCGAACTGCAGAACGGCGCCGATGCGCCCCCGACCTACGTGGCCGGCACGCGCAACTTCTACGTGATCACGCGCTACAACTGGAGCAGCTACTACGCCATGTCGGTGCTCGACCTCGGGCAAGAGGTCAAGGCGGCGATGGAGCAGTAGCCAGCAGCAAGCCGCATGACACCCGAAGCGCTGCTTGCAAACTGGAACGATGCCTGGCGCGCGCTCGGCATCGCCGCGCCGGCCGACGGCGCGCTGTGCACCGCGCTGCAACATCGCTACGGCGAGCCGCAGCGCCACTACCACACGATGCAGCACCTGGGCGAATGCCTTGCCTGGTTCGAGCGCGAGAAGGCGCTGGCCGAGCGCCCCGGCGAAGTGGCGCTCGCGCTCTGGTTCCACGACGCCATCTACGACGTGCACGCGCACGACAACGAAGCGCGCAGCGCCGACTGGGCCCATCGCGCGTTGACGGATGCGGGCGCGAACGAAGCCACCGCCGCTCGCGTGCACGCCCTCGTCATGGCCACGCGCCATGACGCCGTGCCCGAAGGCCGCGATGCGGAACTGCTGATCGACATCGACCTGTCGATTCTTGGCGCCGAACGCACGCGCTTCGACGAATACGAGCGACAGGTGCATGCCGAGTACGCCTTCGTGCCGGAAGAGGTGCGGCTGCCGCGCCGCCGCGCGATTCTTCAGCGCTTCCTGGACCGCGAGGCCATCTACGCCACGCCGCGCATGCATGCGCAACTCGAAGCGCAGGCGCGCATCAACCTGCGGCGCTCCATCTCCTCAGCCTAAGCCCTGAAAAGGGACGCGTCTTCTCCACTGTCTTCTTTCTCGTTGGCGCCGCAAATTTGTTGCGCTGCCAACGCTGTGTTGCGTGCGGGAAATCACACGCTGCGATGACAAATCGCCCCCCTACACTGCGGCCGTCACGCACCGAGCCCCCTCGGGAAGCCCCTGAACAGCGCACACAGACGCCATCGCAAGCCGTCATGAGAAGCGGCAACAACTGAGGAGACACGACCCCATGCCGACGACCTGTTCGCCCGTTTGCCGCGATGCACCCCGCGCGCCACCTGCCTCCGTAGCGCACGCCTCGCGGCGTCGCTGAGCGCGCCCGCGCCCCCTCGTCAGACAACACCAGCGCGAAAGGCCAGGGCCTTCCGCGAGGGATGCGCACGTCCATTTTTTCCACCCGTTTCCGCCCGCTTCTTTCCGAAGCAATGACAGCCCCGCTCCCATAAGCAAACCCAACCAAGGAGACATCCCCTGTGAACACCCGACTGACCCAACTCGCCACCGCCGTCCTGCTGCTGGCCGGACTCCACGCCCAGGCACAAGCCCAGCAAACCGACGAGCCGCCGCAAGCCGAAACCCAGGCCGATCCCACGAAGGCCTTCGTCAAGAAGGTCAACGACGCGACCGGCCTGGAGTTCTGGGGCTACGGACGCGGCGGCTTCTACAGCGCCGGCAAGGGCAAGCTCAAGGGTGGCTACTCGCTCGGCGGCGACCTGCAGAAATACCGCCTCGGCAACGAGGGCGACAACTACCTCGAATTCGGCATCGGCAAGAAGTTCGACCTCGGCGACGGCATCAAGTGGGGCGTGTTCTACATGCCCACCATCTACAACGGCAAGAGCGGAACAGCGCAGGCGTACTTCTCCCTGAGCGGCATCTTCGGCAACGCCGCCAGCCTGTGGGCCGGTCAGCGCTACCACCGCGTGCAGGACGTGCACATCGTGGACAAGTGGGTGGTGGAAGACGGCGACAACTACGGTGCCGGCATCGACGACATTCCCCTGGGCGGCCTGGGCCGGCTCAACGTGGCCGTGCACACCGCGGACTCGGTGGACAACAAGAACGGCAACCCGAACAACGCCAAGCGCATCAACCTGCAATGGCGCGACATCCCGACCAACCCCGACGGCAAGCTCACGGTCACGGGCGGCCTGGTCTCCGGCGACTTTGCCAAGGGCCGCGACGGTGGGGCGCTGGGCCTCATGCACATCCAGAAGAACTTCCTGGTGCCGGGCCTGAACAACACGGTGATCCTGCAGGCATCGAGCGGTCACGCATCGCTCAGCGGTAAGTTCTACAACCTGGACAACAGCACCACGACCACGGGCCTGCTACTGCCGCCGGGCTTCGGCGCGGACAACGCCTTCCTCTTTGCGCCGCTGGTGGAGCGGACCGTGGTAACGCCACAGGCCGGCGCCAAACAGCGGCGCATCCTGGATTCGGTCGACTTCCAGATCGGACGCTTCGGCGGGCAAGGCCTGATCGGCTACCAGACCACCCGTCCGGACAACGGCTCCGAGGTCAGGGACTTCTCGCTGGGCGGACGTGTTTCCTACGGCATCGCCAAGTACACCAAGCTGCTGGCGGAAGTGGCCACCACGCGCCGCAGCACCGACGACAAGCCCCGGCAGACGCTGAACAAGGGAACGATCGCGGTCGCGTTCTCTCCGAACACCGACTTCTGGACGCGACCCGAGTTCCGCATCTACGCCACGCGAGCCGGCTGGAACAAGGCCGCGGGCGAGGCCAATGCAAGCAGCTTTGGCGCCAACGGCCGCAGGAACGCGACCACCTTCGGCATCCAGATGGAAGCCTGGTGGGAGTAACAGCGTTGCCCCAGGCCGCGCGGCCCTGATCAGGCCGGCACCAGCCGCCACCACTCGGAGCGCGCCGGTTCGTCGTTGCGCTCTTCCTCCACGATGCCGAACAGCAGGCCGTCTTTCGTGGCGCCGAGCTTCGACAGCTGAAGCAACTGCAGCGGGTCGCGGCACAGCATGAAGCTCGCGTCGCCCTGCCATTCGAGGCAGCGGCCGACCTCGGCCAGCATCAGCGCGGGCTGGCTCTGCATGAAGGTGAAGGGCATCGGCAAGCCGGCGTCGAGCTGCGCCAGCCCCGCATGCGTCGCGCCCCATGCACCGCGCAGGCTGGCCACGCGCAGGCGGGCGCCGGCAGGCAAAGCGGCCTCGCCCGCTGCGTCGAGGCAGCAGCGTGCGCCGTACATCGCCAACTCGGTCCACAGGCCGACGCGGCGCGGCCGTCGGCCGATGCGCTTCGCCAGATCGTCGCGCCAGTCCTCAGGCGGGGGATGCGCCACGAAATGAGCGGCCGTGCGCCAGAGGGTCGAGGGGCCTGCACTGCTCATGCGTGGCAATCCCTGAGTACCAGCGACGCGTGGCCGCCGCCGAAGCCGACCACGTTGAGCAGGATGTTGCGCAGCGCCCGCGGCGGCTGTTCGCTCAGCGCGATGCCCAACGCTTCGTCGAGCGAATAGCCCGTCGATGGCCATGCGCCGCCCTCGATGCAGCCCACCAGCAGCGCCAGCTCCGCCGCGCCCGCGGCACCGAGCGTGTGGCCGATGGCCGACTTGAGCGACACCAGCGGCGGCAGCGGATCGAACACCTGCCGCAGCGCCTCCACCTCGATGGCGTCGTTGATCGGGCTGCCCGCGGCCTGCACCTTGACGAGATCGATGTCGCCGGGCTGCAAGCCGCTTTGCGCGAGCGCACCCAGGCACATCGCCTGCACCGCGCTGGCCTCGGTGCCCGAGGGGTTTCGCCCATCGACCACGTTGGCGCCGCCCGTGAGCTGCCAGCGCGAAGGCTGCGCACGCAGCCGCAACGCCGCCACGGCCTCGCCGAGCACCAGCCCCTTGCGCCCCGCTCCGAAGGGCTGTGCGCTGTCGGGCGCCAGCAGTTGCATCGCGCCGAAGCCGGCGACGGTGAAACGGTTGTCCAGCTCGGCACCGATCACCAGCGCTTCACCGGCCTCGCCGCCGCGGATGAGGTCGCTGGCCGCCAGCACGGCATTGAGCGCCGAGGTGCATGCCGTCGATACGGTGAACACCGGCCCCTGCCAGTCGAGCGCTGCCGCCACGACGCCGGCAAAGTCCTGCAGGTCGCCGCCGAGCCGCAGGTCTTGCGCCGTGTGCTCCATGAAGCCGATGTCGAGTGAGGACGAGGCCACGAAAAGCGGCGCGCTGCGCTCGCCCCACTCGCCGGTCTGCGCGGCCACGTGTCGCACCGTCTGGCGCAGCCGTTGGGTCCAGTCGCCTTCTTGCGCGGGCAGCGTGTAGACCGGCCACTGGATGCCTTCAGCCACGGTCACCGGGGTCGGCGGCACGCCCCCGCGCCGCAGCGACGCCAGCACCTGCGGCATGTCATTGCCCAGCACGCAGGCCAGGCCCATGCCGGCCAGGTAAACACCGGAGCTCATCAAAGTACCTTCGTGCTCCGCACTGCGGTGCGAGCTTGCTTGGGGCGGCCCGGCGCGGCGCTCATGCCTTGCCCGCTTGTGTCAGGTGCTCCGCCAGATGGGCGATGGAGGTCATGGCCCGCCGCGTCTCCTTGCTGTCGGGCATGCGCACGCCGAAGCGCTGCTGGATCGTCATCGACACCTGGAGGGCATCGAGCGAATCGAGGTCCAGCCGGGCTTCGGGGCCGAACAAGGGCTCGTCGTCGCCAAGGCCGCCGGGCGGCGCTTCTTTTTCGACGGCTTCGAGCACCATCGTCTTGAGGCTGGCAATGAACTCGGGAGAAACAACGCTCATGGGGCACGCCTGCGAAACAGAAAAACAGCCAGTAGAAACATGGCCGCCGCGAACACGACCAGCCGGCCGACCTGCGGCAGCGCATCGGCCACGCCGCCGCCGCGCAGCAGCACGGTCAGCAAGGCTTCGAGCCCCCAGTTCATCGGCGAGACCTCGACCAGCCGCTGCATGAAGCCCGGCATGACGAACTTCGGCACCATGATGCCGCCAGCGGCTGCCATCAGCACGTTGACCATCGGCCCGAGCGTGGCCGCCTGCGCGTGGCTGCGAACCAGGCAGGCCAACGCCAGCGACAGGCTCACCGCGGCCACGCTGATGGCCGCGAGCGACAGCAGCAAGGCGCCCCAGTGGATGCCCGCCAGCGACAGCGCATCGCCGCCGATGAGCGGCATGACCCAGATGCCGGCGGCCAGCATCAGCACGGCCTGCAATGCATTCACGCCCAGGTAGGGCAGCGCCTTCGAGGCCAGCAGCATGGAGCGCGACACGCCCAGGCTTTGCAGCCGGCCCAGCGCGCCCGAGCTTCGCTCCTGCACGAACAGGCTGGAGAGCGAGGCCACCACGAAGAACATGCCGAATACCAGCCAGGCCGGCACGTTCTGCTGCACCGAGGTCGGCCGCGGGCCGGCGGTGGAGAAACGCTCGGCCTGCACCATCGCCTGGATCGATGCGTCCGGCGCCGGGCTGGCCGTGCCAGGCACCGCCAGCGCCAGACGCGCCTTCAGCTCGCCCGATGCGCCGATGAGTTCCGCGCGCAGCGCATTGAACAGGTTGGCGTCGATGCCGGGTTCGGCCAGCAGCCGGATGTGAGCCTTGGTCGACAGCGCGGCCGATTCGAGCTCTTCCGACAGGCCCGGCTCCAGCACGATCACGTACTTGAGCGTTCCGCTGCGCAGCCGGTCCTGCCAGTCCGCGCCGAGCGGTTGCGGCGCGCCATGGCCGCGTTGCCAGAGCTGCAGCAGCCACTTGGCGGGCGTAGCCCCATCGCGCGCATCGACCGCGTAGGTCAGCTCGGCGAGCGGCGGTCTGTAGATGTCCTTCAGTGTGAGCGACATCAGCACGATGAAGACCATCGGCATCACGAACAGCACGGCCAGCCCGTGCATGTCGCGCACGAGTGCCAGCAGTTCTTTCTTGATGAGCGCGAAGAGCATGGAAATAAATTCAGTCGCGCAGCGAGCGGTGGGTGAGCGCCATGAAAAGCTGCTCGAGGTCATGCCGGCCAAACTCGGCATGGCGCACCTCGATGCCGGCGGCTTCGAGCGCGGCCAGTACCGGGCCGGGGCCGCTGCCGCTATTCAGGTGAATGCGCCAGTGCGCGGCCCCCTGCTCCACCGTGCCGAAGCGCGACAGCATTTGCGCATCGAGCCCGTCGGCGGCCAGCGTCAGCAACATTGCGCTCTTCGACAGCAGGTCGTCGAGCCGGCCTTCACGCAGCACGCGCCCATGGTCGAGGATGGCCACCCGGTCGGCGATGGCCTCGATCTCTTCCATGTAGTGCGACGCATAAATTACGGCCGCACCGGCCTGGGCCAGGCTCTTGATGGCATCCAGAATGAAGGCACGCGACTGCGGATCGACACCGACGGTGGGCTCGTCGAACAGCATCAGCTCGGGCTCGGGCAGCAAGGCGATGGCAAGGTTGAGCCGCCGCTTGAGGCCGCCCGACAGGCGCTCGGCGCGCACGCCGGCAAACTGTTCGAGCTGCGAGAAGTTCGTGCAGGTGTCGATGCGCTCTTTCTTCCGCGCACCCGACAGGCCACCGGCGGCGGCAAAGCACGCAAGGTTCTCGGCGACGGTGAGCATGGGATAGAAAGCCTGGTCTTGCGGCGCCACGGCGATGCGCGTGGGGGTCTTCGCGCGCACCTGCTTCAGTGGCTGCCCATCGATACGGATCTCGCCTGACTGCACGGCGAGCGCGCCGGACAGATGCGAGATGAGCGTGGTCTTGCCAGCGCCGTTCGGCCCCAGCAGACCCAGCACGCAGCCCTTCGGCACTGACAGCGACACCTCGGACAGAGCGGCTGCGTCGGCGTGCGGATAGCGGTAGCTGAGGTTCTTCAGCTCGAGCATCGGGGGACCATTCGGTTGCTTTTTTCGATGCGCTGCTGTTCAGGGCGCTGCGGTTCAGGGCGCGTGCGACTGACACCGGGTACTCCCCTCCGCGAATGTCCCCCGCTTCGCTCCTCCTTTATTTCGCTGCGGGGAGCACCCGATGCCATTCTCACATGGACACGCTCTGAGTGCTTCGCTGATCAACCAGTGCTCTGAACTCGCTCACGCTGGCGGTGTGCTCTGCGC
>NZ_QAJK01000006.1 GCF_003852515.1 Variovorax sp. KBW07
GCGCAGAGCACACCGCCAGCGTGAGCGAGTTCAGAGCACTGGTTGATCAGCGAAGCACTCAGAGCGTGTCCATGTGAGAATGGCATCGGGTGCTCCCCGCAGCGAAATAAAGGAGGAGCGAAGCGGGGGACATTCGCGGAGGGGAGCACCCGGTGTCAGTCGCACGCGCCCCGGATGCGTCAGTCGCACGCGCCCTGAACGGACCCCGCCCCCGACTCAATCCAGCGGCAGCGCAGTAGTGCACTTGATCTCGTTGAGGCACACGCTCGAGCGCACCGCCGACACGCCCGGCATGTGCATCAACGTGTGCATCAGGAACTGCGAGAGCGCCTCCAGGTCCTGCGCCACGACCTTCAGCACGTAGTCGAAATCGCCCGTCACCGAATAGCACTCCAGGATCTGCTTCAGGTCCGCAATCAGGTCCTGGAACTTCGGCAGTTCGTCCACATGGCCGCGCGCCATCGTCACGTGGATGAAAGCGATCACCCCCAGACCCACGTGCCGCGCATTCAACCGCGCCGCGTAGCCGCTGATCAGGCCCAGCTCCTCCAGCCGCCGATGCCGCCGCAGGCACTGCGCGGGCGACAGATTGGCCACTTCCGACAGCTCCAGGTTCGACGCGCGGCCGTGCACCTGCAGGTGCTCCAGAATCTTCCGGTCGATCCTGTCGAGTTCGATCTCATGCAATTTCATCTCTTACATCCTCCGATAGATGAAATTATGTTGCCTAAAGCGGGGTAAGCACTACCGGTTGATGCACCTTAATTGTGCAAAGTACGATCTAGACTCCGAGGCTGCCGGAATTGCACGCTGCGATTCCGGACCGCTGAATTCCCTGCCCCGGCACGCGCCGGCGGCCTACTCAGACGCATCAATCCCCCAATCTGGAGACCTTCCACGTGAAAAACGCTTTGCTTCGCACTCCTTTCAGCGCCGTCGCCCTGGCCCTCGGCATGCTGGCCGCCGCGCCCTCCTTCGCAGCCGACACCAAGTCGGTGGCCGTGACGGCCATCGTCGAACACCCGGCGCTGGACGCCGTGCGCGACGGCGTGAAGGCAGAGCTCAAGGCGGCCGGCTACGAAGAAGGCAAGAACCTCAAGTTCAGCTACCAGAGCGCGCAAGGCAACGTGGGCACCGCCGCCCAGATCGCCCGCAAGTACGTGGGCGACGCGCCCGACGTGATCGTCGCCATCGCCACGCCGTCGGCACAGGCCGTGGTGGCCGCCACCAAGAGCATTCCGGTCGTGTACTCGGCCATCACCGACCCGGTCGCCGCCAAGCTGGTGAAGAACTGGGACGCCACCGGCACCAACGTGACGGGTGTGTCCGACCTGTCGCCGCTCGAAAAGCACATCGGCCTGATCAAGCAGGTGGTGCCCAACGCCAAGCGCATCGGCGTGATCTACAGCCCGGGTGAAGCCAATTCGGTGGCCATCGTCGCCTCGCTGAAGAAGGCCGCCGCCGACGCCGGCATGACCGTGGTCGAAGCCGCCGCCGCGCGCACCGTGGACGTGCCGACCGCGGCGCAAAGCCTGGTGGGCAAGGCCGACGTGATCTACACGCCGACCGACAACAACGTGGTCTCGGCCTTCGAAGGCATCGTGAAGGTGGCGCAACAGGCCAAGCTGCCCGTGGTTGCCGCCGACACCGCCACCGTCGAGCGCGGCGCCGTGGCGGCGCTGGGCCTGAACTACAGCGACATCGGCCGCCAGACCGGCAAGATCGTGGTTCGCATCCTCAAGGGCGAGAAGCCAGGCACCATCGCCTCGCAGACCAGCACCAACTTCGAACTGGTGGTGAACCCCGGCGCGGCCAAGCTGCAGGGCGTGACGCTGTCCGAATCGCTGCTGAAGTCGGCCAAGGTCGTCAGCACCAAGTAAGAAGCCTCGGCAGGCCGCCGTCCTCGTTGTTGCTTCAACGCGGGCGGCGGGCCTGTTTCTGCCTCGCCGGAAGCCCCCACATGTCCCTCATTGCATCGCTGGGCGCCATCGAGATCGGTCTGATATTTGGACTGGTCGCGCTGGGCGTCTTCATGTCGTTTCGCATCATCAATTTCCCCGACCTCACGGTGGACGGCAGCTTTCCGCTGGGCGCCGCCGTGGCCGCTACGCTGATCGTCGCCGGCTGGAACCCGGTGCCCGCCACCGTGGTGGCCTGCATCGCCGGTGCCGTGTCGGGCTGGGTCACCGCGTGGCTCAACGTCAAGCTGAAGATCATGCAGCTGCTGGCGAGCATCCTGGTGATGATCGCGCTGTACTCCATCAACCTGCGCGTGATGGGCAAGCCCAACGTGGCGCTCATCACCGAGCCGACCGTGTTCAGCATGGTCAGCTTCGGCGGCATGCCCGAGCAGTGGGCCAAGCCCCTGCTGCTGTTGCTGATCGTGATCGCGGCCAAGATCGTCGTCGACATGTTCTTCGCCTCCGAAGCCGGGCTCGCGATGCGCGCCACCGGCGGCAACGCGCGCATGGCGCGGGCACAGGGCATTTCGACCGACTTCCACACGATGGCGGGCCTGGCGCTTTCCAACGCGCTGGTGGCGCTGGCCGGCGCACTGTTCGCGCAGAGCCAGGGCACGGCCGACATCTCGATGGGCGTGGGCACGATCGTGATCGGCCTGGCCGCGGTGATCATCGGCGAGACGCTGCTGCCGGCGCGCAGCTTGGGTCTCACCACGCTGGCCTGCGTGCTGGGCGCGCTGCTGTATCGCTTTTTCATCGCGATGGCGCTGAACACCGATTTCATGGGCCTGCAGGCGCAAGACCTGAACCTGGTCACCGCCGTGCTGGTGGCGTTCGCGCTGCTGGTGCCGGCCTACAAGCGCAAGCTGGGCAAGCTGTTCGGCCGCTCCGGGAACGGCAATGGAAACAGCAATGGCAACGGCGCTTCGAAAGGGAACAACTGATGCTGCGCGCCCAACACCTTGAAATGACCTTCAACCCGGGCACGCCGATCGAGAACCGCGTGCTGCGCGGGCTCGACCTGGAAATCCCCACGGGCCAGTTCGTCACCGTGATCGGCTCGAACGGCGCGGGCAAGTCGACCTTCCTGAATGCGGTGAGCGGCGACCTGATCGTCGACAAAGGCAGCATCGAGATCGACGGCAAGGACGTGACCCGCATGAACGCCTGGCAGCGCTCGGGCATGGTGGCCCGCGTGTTCCAGGACCCGATGGCCGGCACCTGCGAGGCGCTGACCATCGAGGAAAACATGGCGCTGGCATGGAAGCGCGGCGAGCGCCGGGGCTTCGGCTTCTCGCTGAACCGCAACCTGCGCGAGCTGTTCCGCGAAAAGCTGTCGATCCTGAAGCTGGGGCTCGAAAACCGCCTGGCCGACCGCATCGGCCTGCTGTCGGGCGGGCAGCGGCAGGCCGTGAGCCTGCTGATGGCCTCGCTCAAGCCCTCGCGCATTCTTCTGCTCGACGAACACACTGCGGCGCTCGACCCCAAGACCGCGGCCTTCGTGCTGGAGCTGACGGCCAAGATCGTCGAAGGCAGCCAGCTGACCGCGATGATGGTGACGCACAGCATGCGGCAGGCGCTGGACTACGGTTCGCGCACGGTGATGCTGCACGAAGGCCAGGTGATCCTCGACGTGGCCGGGCCGGAACGCTCGGGCCTCGACGTGCCCGACCTGCTTCGCATGTTCGAGCAGACGCGCGGCGAAAAGCTCGACGACGACAAGCTGCTCCTGGCCTGATGGCACCGCCGGATACCGCACCGCTGGTGCGCGCCATGCGCGCCGACGACCTCGATGCCGTGCTCGCGATACAGCTCGCCTGCTACGGCGCGGGGTTCGTGGAGGACGGCGCGCTGATCGCACGACGGCTCGCCGCCGCGCCGCACACGGGCTGGGTCGCCGAGCACCAGGGCCGCGTGCGGGCCTACCTGGCGGGTTACCCGTCGACGGCCGGAAAGCTCACGCCGCTGCACGGCGAGTTCGAGGTCGCACCAGCCCCCGATTCGCTGTACCTGCACGACCTGGCGGTACACCCCGAGGCTTCGGGGCTGGGCCTGGGGCCGCGCCTGGTGCGCCACGCATGGGCCCATGCTGCGCAGGCGGGCTGGCGGCAATCGACGTTGGTGTCGGTGCAGGCCTCGGTGGGTTTCTGGGAGCGCCAGGGCTATGCGGCCGCGCAACCCGCCGGCCCGGCGCAGCAGGCCCGGCTCGCCACCTACCCCGGCGACTCGGTCTACATGGCCCGGCGGCTGGACTGACGCGGTTTCAGCGGCGCCAGCCGCGCATCGACAGCCACTGGACGGTGCCGCTCACCACCACCAGCGCGGCATAGGTCGCCATCGCCCCGTCGCGCCCGAACACCACCAGCCCGGCCACCAGCACCAGCACGCCAGCCACGAAAGTCGACGCCCATTGCACCCACCAGCGGGGCACGCCGGCGCGATGGCCGCCCAGGTAACGGCCCGCGAAGACCAGCACCAGCGCCAGAAAGGCCGCGGGTGCAACAAAATTAAGCAGGTGGTTGAGGAGGGCCAGCAGGTCCATCAGAGGGGCCGCGGACATGCGGCGAAGGTTATGGCTGTCATAGGGAATGCCATTTGTCCCTCGGCACGCGGGGAGCGGCTGCTGATTTTATAATCACGGCCATGTCAGTCTGGGCTCTCGGCTTGAACCACACGACCGCGCCGCTCGATCTGCGCGGTCGTTTCGCGTTCGCGCTCGATCAGATCGCCCCGACGCTGCAGAGTTTGCGCAGTTCCTTTGGCAGCGGCAGCCACCCCCAGGTCGAGGCCGCGATCATCTCCACCTGCAACCGCACCGAGATCTATTGCGCCTCCGAGCACATCGCGCTGGACCACACCTTCGGCTGGCTGGCCCAGAGCGGCGGCGTGGCCCCTGCCCTGCTGCGCTCGCATGCCTACACGCTGCACGACGACGAAGCCGCCCGCCATGCCTTCCGCGTGGCCAGCGGGCTCGACTCGATGGTGCTCGGCGAAGCCCAGATCCTCGGCCAGATGAAAGACGCCGTGCGCGCGGCCGAAACCGCCGGCGCGCTCGGCAGCACGCTCAACCAGCTGTTCCAGCGCTCGTTCGCCGTCGCAAAAGAAGTGCGCACCGCCACCGAGATCGGCGCGCATTCCATCAGCATGGCGGCTGCGGCCGTCCGGCTGGCCGGGCAGCTTTTTGAAGACCTGCACCAGACGCGCGTGCTGTTCGTCGGCGCGGGCGAAATGATCGACCTGGCCGCGACGCACTTCGCGGCCAAGGACCCGAAGTCCATCGCCATTGCCAACCGCACGCTCGAGCGCGGCGAAAAGCTGGCCTCGCGCTTCGGCGGCGAGGCGATGCGGCTGGCCGACCTGCCGGCGCGGCTCGCCGAATTCGACATCGTGGTGAGCTGCACCGCGAGCACGCTGCCGATCATCGGCCTGGGTGCCGTGGAACGCGCGCTGAAGGCGCGCAAGCACCGCCCGATGTTCATGGTCGACCTGGCCGTGCCGCGCGACATCGAACCCGAAGTGAAGGCGCTCGAGGACATCTACCTCTACACCGTCGATGACCTTGCGCAGGTGGTGCAGCAGGGCCAGGCCAACCGCCAGGCCGCGGTGGCCCAGGCCGAAGTGATCATCGACGCCGGCGTGCAGAGCTTCATGCACTGGCTGGGCCAGCGCGGCACGGTGCCGCTGATCCAGCAGCTCAACGCCCAGGCCGACGAATGGCGCGCCGCCGAAATGGCACGCGCCCGCAAGCTGCTGGCCAAGGGCGAATCGGTCGATGCGGTGCTCGAAGCCATGTCGCGCGGGCTCACGCAGAAGATGATGCATGGCGCCATGGCCGAGCTGCATTCGGGCGACGCCGCATCGCGCGAGCAGACGGCACAGACCATCTCGCGCCTGTTCCTGCGCAAAGAGCGTTAGCGACGCTGGTCGGCGGCCCGCCTTCAACGGCGCGGCCTTCTTTCTCGATGCGTCCTGCCGCTGCATCGCGGCGTCCCTCCTCTTTCTTTTCGAGCCCCTTTCGCCGTGAAATCCTTTCTGCGCCACCAACTCGAACGCTACGCCCAGCGCCTGGGCGAGCTCGACTTCCTGCTTTCGCGCGAAGACATCATGAGCGACATGGCGCAGTACCGCACCATCTCGCGCGAGCATGCCGAAATCACCCAGATCGCCGGCCGCTACGAGCGCTACAAGCAGCGCGAAGCCGACATCGCGGGTGCGAAGGACATGCTCGACGACCCCGACATGGCCGAGATGGCGCGTGAAGAAATCGCGGGCGCCGAAGCCGAGCTGGTTCAGCTCGAAGACGAGTTGCAGCGCCTGCTGCTGCCCAAGGACCCCGACGACGCGCGCAACGCCTTCATGGAAATCCGCGCGGGCACCGGCGGCGACGAATCGGCGCTGTTCGCGGGTGACCTGCTGCGCATGTACACGCGCTACTGCGAGCGCGTAGGGCTGCGCTGCGAGATCGTGAGCGAAAGCGCCAGCGAACTCGGCGGCTACAAGGAAGTGGTGATCCGCATCGTCGGCGACGACGTGTTCGGCAAGCTGCGCTTCGAATCGGGCGGCCACCGCGTGCAGCGCGTGCCGGCCACCGAGACGCAGGGCCGCATCCACACCAGCGCCTGCACGGTCGCCGTGCTGGCCGAGCCCGACGAAACAGTGGCCGTGCAGATCAACCCGGCCGACCTGCGCATCGACACGTACCGCGCCAGCGGCGCCGGCGGCCAGCACATCAACAAGACCGACTCGGCCGTGCGCATCACGCACATTCCGACCGGCATCGTGGCCGAGTGCCAGGACGACCGCAGCCAGCACCGCAACAAGGCCAAGGCGCTGCAGGTGCTGTCGGCGCGCATCCAGGAAAAAGACCGCAGCGAGCGCGCCGCCAAGGACGCGGCGATGCGCAAGGGGCTGATCGGCAGCGGCGACCGCTCGGACCGCATCCGCACCTACAACTTTCCGCAAGGGCGGCTCACCGACCACCGCATCAACCTCACGCTCTACAAGCTGCTGGCGATCATGGAAGGCGATCTGGGCGACGTGCTGGAAGCGCTGCGCGCCGCGCGCGAAGCCGAGCAACTGGCCGAGCTCGAATCGAGCCTGCCGGCCTGATGACCACGACCGCCTCCACGCCCTCCACCGTGTCGCAGGCGCTGGCCGCGGCCGTCGCGCTGGGCATCGACCGGCTCGACGCGCAGTTGCTGCTGCTGCACGCGCTGGGCCGTGCGCCGCACGACCGGGCATGGCTGCTGGCGCACGACACCGATGCGCTGGCGGAGCCGGCGTGGACCGCACTCGCATCGCAGTTGTCGCGCCGGCTGGCGGGCGAACCCGTTGCCTACCTGCTGGGCGAAAAAGAATTCCACGGCCTGAGCCTGCAGGTCGATGCACGGGTGCTGGTGCCGCGTCCGGACACCGAGACGCTGGTTGAATGGGCGCTGCAGTGCCTTGAAGGCCAAGCCGCCCCGCGCGCGCTCGACCTCGGCACGGGCAGCGGCGCAATTGCGCTGGCCCTGCAGCAGGCCCGCCCCGATGCACAGGTCGATGCGGTCGATGCCAGCGCCGACGCGCTGGCTGTCGCGCAGGCCAACGCACAGCGCCTGGGCCTGCCGGTTCGCTTTGCCCTGGCCCACTGGCTCGATGGCGCCGCCGGCGGCTATACGGTCATCGCCAGCAACCCGCCCTACATTGCCGCCGGCGACCCGCACCTGCCCGCGCTGCGCCACGAGCCCCTCGCCGCGCTGGTGGCGGGCGCCGACGGGCTCGACGACATCCGCCAGATCGTGCGGAACGCCCCCGATCACCTCGCCCAAGACGGCTGGCTGTTGCTCGAACACGGGCACGACCAGGCCGCGGCCGTGCGGCAGTTGCTCGCCGAACGCGGCTTCGCCGAAGTCCAAAGCCGGGAAGACCTGGCCGGCATCCAGCGCTGCTCCGGCGGAATCTGGCGCACGGTGAAATAATCCCCTCAGCCCCCACTTTTCAGGAGTCCCCATGTCCGACGCTCAGCAACGCATCGACGATCTCGTCAAAACCAACGAACTCGTGCTCTTCATGAAGGGGAATGCGAGCTTTCCGATGTGCGGCTTCTCGGGCCGCGCCATCCAGATCCTGAAGGCGGTCGGCGTCGACACCAAGACGCTGAAGACCGTCAACGTGCTCGAAGACGACGGCATTCGCCAGGGCATCAAGGAATACAGCAACTGGCCCACGATTCCCCAGCTCTACGTGAAGGGCGAATTCGTCGGCGGCTCGGACATCATGATGGAGATGTACGAGTCGGGCGAACTGCAGCAGGTGCTGAACGGCAACCCGGCCTGAGGCTGATGGCGCGCAAACCCGCGCCCTGAGCCACGCCCCCGCGGATCACGGCCATTCGCGAGGTTGCAGCTGATTGTTTTTCCCGGGCCGAGTCATGGCACCATGGCACTCTTCGCCGTGCCACCATGACCCTTACCCAAAGCCTGCTCATCATCGCGTTGCTGATCGCGATGAGCGCCTTCTTCTCCCTTGCCGAAATCACGCTGGCCGCCTCGCGCCGCCTGCGCTTGCGCCAGATGGCCGACGAGGGCGACCCGCGCGCCGAGAAAGTGCTGCGCGTGCAGGAGCAGCCCGGCCACTATTTCACCGTGGTGCAGATCGGCCTGAACGCCGTGGCCATCCTCGGCGGCGTCGTGGGTGAGGGCTCGCTCAGCCCGTATTTCGCGCGCTTCTTCGAGAACTGGTTGAGCGTGGAAGCCTCGGCCAGCGTGGCCTTCCTGTGCTCGTTCGTGATCGTCATCGCGGTGTTCCTGGTGTTCGCCGACCTGTTTCCCAAGCGGCTCGGCATGAGCAACCCCGAGCAACTGGCGGTGCGCATGGTCGGGCCGATGCAGGTGCTCATCACCACCTTCAAGCCGCTGGTGTGGTTCTTCACGCGGTGCACCGACCTGCTGTTCAAGCTGCTCGGCATGCCGATGGCGCGCGACGACAAGATCACCTCGGCCGACATCCTGGCCATGACCGAGGCCGGCGCACGGGCCGGCGTGCTCGCGGTGCGCGAGCAGCAGGTGATTGCCAATGTGTTCGAGCTCGAAACGCGGCTGGTCAGCAGCGTGATGACGGCGCGCGAGAGCATCGCGTGGTTCCTGCACGACGACCCCGAGTCGGTGCTGCGCGCACGCATCGTGGCCGAGCCCTTCTCGGCCTACCCGGTGTGCGACGGCGACATCGACCACGTGCTGGGCTACGTGGATGCCAAGGACATGTTCCAGCGCGTGCTGAGCGGGCAGCCGCTGGCCTTCGACCAGGGCCTGACGCTGCACAAGGCACTGGTCATTCCGGACCGTCTCTCGCTGACCGAAGTGCTTGAGCAATTCCAGCAGGCGCACGAAGACTTCGCGATCATCGTCAACGAATACAGCCTGGTGGTGGGCGTGATCACGCTCAACGACGTGATGAGCACGGTGATGGGCGACCTGGTGTCGATGCCCGACGAGGAGCAGATCGTGCAGCGCGACGAGAATTCGTGGCTGATCGACGGCATCACGCCGATCCAGGACGTGCAGCGCGCACTGCACATCGACGAACTGCCGCACGCCGAGGAATACGAGACGCTCGCCGGTTTCCTGATGGTGATGCTGCGCCGCGTGCCCAAGCGCACGGACAGCGTGACCTGGGGCGGCTACACCTTCGAGGTGATGGACGTCGACAGCTACCGCATCGACCAGGTGATGGTGACCAAGGGGTCCGCCACCGCCAAGGCCGTGTCCGCCTAGACGAACGCGTTCAGGCCGCCGAGCGGTCCCGTTCGCGCTCGCGGTCCTTGTCGTTGAACGCCCAGAGCCGCTGGTTCGCGAACACGGCATTCGGATACGGCGACTTGCCGCGGCTGCCGTTGTAGCGACCGAGCGTCATGTACAGGTCGCCGTTCTCGCGGTCGAGGTAGTGGCGCAAGATGACGCAGCCGAAGCGCAGGTTGGTCTGCATGTGGAACAGCTTGGCCGGGTCGCTGTCGCCGATCACGCGGGTCCAGAACGGCATGACCTGCATGTAGCCGCGCGCGCCGGCGCTCGACACCGCGAACTTGCGGAAATTGCTTTCGACCTGCACCAGCCCCAGCACCAGGCTCACGTCGAGCCCCGAGCGCTTGGCCTCGTACCAGACGGTCTGCAGGAATTCCTTGCGCGACGGCCAGTCGGCAATTTTCTTCTTGAGCCGCTCGCTCATTTCACCGAGCCAGCGCAGGTAGGCCAGCCGAGCTTCGGTGTTCGAGAACTCGGGGACCGGCGGCGCCTTGTTGTGGATGGCCGAGCTGAGCGCGGAGCGAACCGAGTCGATCAGCGGTTCTTCGAGCTGGGCGCCGGCGAAGGCGATGCGCGGCAGCGAGGCCAGCGACAAGGCACTGGCCGCCACCGCACCGGTCATGCACTGGCGGCGCGTGAGGCCGCCTTGCGTGGCCGTCACTGCCTGGTCGCCAGGACGGCCCGACAAACTCATGCGGCCAGTTTGCCCGTGATGAAGTCGGCAATGCCGGCGGCAGGCACCTTGGTCGCGGCGGTGTCGCGACGGTGCTGGTATTCGAGCTGGCCTTCCTTGAGGCCACGGTCGGAGATCACCACGCGGTGCGGCACGCCGATCAGTTCCCAGTCGGCGAACATCGCGCCGGGGCGCTCGCCGCGGTCGTCGAGCAGCACGTCGACACCGGCCGCGAGCAGTTGCTCGTAGAGCGCCTCGGCGGCCACCTTGACCTCGGGGCTGCGGTCCATGCCGATCGGGCAGACCACCACGGTGAACGGCGCCAGCGCGTCGGGCCAGATGATGCCGCGCTCGTCGTGGTTCTGTTCGATGGCGGCGGCGGGCAGGCGTGTGATGCCGATGCCGTAGCAGCCCATCTCGAGGAATTGCGGCTTGCCGCCTTCGTCGAGGTAGGTGGCGTTCATGTCCTTGCTGTACTTGGTGCCCAGCACGAAGACGTGGCCGACTTCGATGCCGCGCTCGATGGCCAGCACGCCCTTGCCGTCGGGCGAGGCGTCGCCGGCGACCACGTTGCGGATGTCGGCGACGAGGTCGGGCTCGGGCAGGTCGCGGCCCCAGTTGACTCCGGTCATGTGGAAGTCGACGTCGTTGGCGCCGGTGATCCAGTCGGCCAGCACGGCGGCCTCGCGGTCGGCCACGAGCTTGACCGGCTTCTTCAGGTTCAGCGGACCCAGGTAGCCGGGCTTGCAGCCGAAGTGCTCGTCGATTTCGGCCAGCGTCGCAAAACGGAAGCCCCTGTCCAGGCCGGGCAGCTTGGCGACCTTGATCTCGTTCATGTCGTGGTCGCCGCGCAGCAGCAAGAGCCAGACTTGCGAGCCCTTGATGTTGCCTGCCGCATCGACGATGTCGGTGGCCAGCACCAGCGACTTGATGGTCGTGGCAAGTGGCACGCCGAGCAGCTCGGCCACGTCGGCGCAGGTGCTCTTGCCGGGGGTGGGCGTCTTTTCGAGCACCTTGGCGGCCGCGGGACGCGGACCGGCCGGGGCCAGTGCCTCGGCCTTTTCCATGTTGGCGGCGTAATTGCTGTCGGGGCAGTAGACGATGGCGTCTTCGCCCGTGGCGGCGATCACCTGGAACTCTTCGCTCAGGTCGCCGCCGATGGCGCCGCTGTCAGCCGCGACGGCGCGGTAGCGCAGGCCGAAGCGGTCGAAGATGTTGCGGTAGGCCTGCGCCATGACTTGGTAGCTGGCCTTGGCCGCGTCGAGGTCGCGGTCGAAGCTGTAGGCGTCCTTCATGATGAATTCGCGCCCGCGCATCAGGCCGAAGCGCGGACGGCGCTCGTCGCGGAACTTGGTCTGGATCTGGTAGAAATTCTTCGGCAGCTGCTTGTAGCTGCGGATTTCCTGGCGCGCGATGTCGGTCACCACTTCTTCGCTGGTGGGCTGGATCACGAAGTCGCGGTCGTGGCGGTCCTTGATGCGCAGCAGCTCGGGGCCCATCTTGTCGAAGCGGCCGGTCTCTTGCCAGAACTCGGCGGGCTGCACCACCGGCATTGCCATCTCGACAGCGCCGGCGCGGTTCATTTCCTCGCGCACGATCGCCTCGACCTTGCGGATCACGCGCAGCCCCATGGGCATGTAGGTGTAGATGCCCGTGCCGAGCTTCTTGATCATGCCGGCGCGCATCATGAGCCGATGGCTCGCGACCTCGGCGTCAGCGGGCGCTTCCTTGAGGGTGGAGACAAAAAATCGGGAAGCTTTCATCGGGATCGCGGTGATGGATTCAGAACGGAAGTGGGGGACTGCTCCCCCGGAGAGACCCTGAGAGCCTGCATCGTGGCTTGCCGAGGGCAACCCGGCATGCATAATCGACTCAGTTCAAAAATTGGGGTTTGATTATGCTCGACCGGGACGGCTTCAGGCCCAACGTCGGCATCATCCTGCTCAACCAGAGAAACCAGGTTTTCTGGGGCAAACGCATACGCACACATTCCTGGCAGTTCCCGCAAGGCGGCATCGATCGCGGCGAGAGTCCCGAGCAAGCCATGTTTCGGGAACTGCATGAGGAAGTGGGGCTCCATCCGGAGCATGTGCGCATCGTGGCCCGTACCCGCGACTGGTTGCGCTACGAGGTGCCGGATCGGTTCATCCGCCGTGACGCACGGGGCCACTACAAGGGCCAGAAACAAATCTGGTATTTGCTGCAACTCACCGGCCACGACTGGGATCTCAACCTGCGCGCCACCGACCATCCCGAATTCGACGCATGGCGCTGGCACGACTACTGGGTGCCTCTCGACGTTGTGGTCGAGTTCAAACGCGGCGTCTACGAGATGGCGCTGACCGAGCTTGCTCGCTACCTGCCACGGCAGGATTTTCGTAATCGCTTCCTGCGCAGCAACGTGCGCGCCCGAGAGTTCGAGCGCCACCCCGGTGCGCCAGGCCATGAACCCAATTTCGAGCTGCCTCCGGGCGCGAGCTTCGACCCGGATCCCAATGCCAAACTTGCGAACGACGCCCCTTCTCCCCCGACGGGGCCTTTCCATGCGCCGCGCTGAGCGCGCACTGCTTCTTGCCTGCTTCGCCGTCCTCGCCGGGTGCGCTTCGGGCAAGCACGACACCGACAACCCCGACTGGGCGCAGTCCGGCATGCCGCCACCGCCCAAGCGATCCGAGGCCGACAGGGAGTGGGAAGAATCCGCTGCACCGCCTGCACCGAAGTTCGAGGAGAAGCGGCTGGTGCCCATCGCCATGCCGCCCTACATGTCGCTGACGTTCGGCGTGGACCCGCAAACCATCGCCATTACCCCGGAAGGGATCGTGCGCTATGTGGTAGTGGCCAGCAACAAGAACGGTGGTGCCGTGAATGCCTTCTATGAAGGCGTGCGATGCTCGACGTCGGAAGCCAAGACCTACGCCCGCTACAGTGGCGGCGCATGGCAGGACGTGGAAAAGCCGGAGTGGAAACGCTTCTACGACCTGAACTCGCGCTATACCAAGGCGCTGTCGGAACAGGGCTTGTGCCGCGGCAACGCGCCGCGCGCTTCGGTGGGAGAGATGCTCAGGAACATCCAGAATCCGGTTCGCGAAGTGCAATGAACCGACGGGGCCCTGGGCCCCGTTTTTTCAATTGGGCATCAGCACCATGTTGTCGCGGTGCACCATCTCCGGCTCCGCCGCGTAGCCCAGGAGGCGCTCGAATTCGACCGACGGCTTGCGGCACAGCAGGCGCGCCTCCACGCTCGAGTAGTTGGCCAGGCCGCGCGCGAGCTCGACGCCATCGACGTCCCTCACGGCAATGACGTCGCCGCGCGAAAACTCACCCGACACGCTGGTCATGCCGATCGGCAGCAGGCTCTTGCCTTCGGCGCGCACCTTGGCCGCGGCACCCGCATCGACCACGACCGCACCTCGCAGTTGCAGGTGATCGGCCATCCAGCGCTTGCGCGCCTGGTGCTTGGCGGTCTGTGCGACCAATAACGTTCCTATGGCTTCGCCGCGCGAAAGGCGCAGCAGGGCATCGGATTCGCGGCCCCAGGCGATGACGGTGGAGGCTCCCGATCCTGCCGCGCGCTTGGCCGCAAGAATCTTGGTGATCATGCCGCCGCGGCCGATGCTGGAACCCGCGCCGCCCGCCATGGCTTCGAGCGCCGGGTCGCCCGCGGCGGCTTCGTGCACGAATTTGGCGTCGGGGTCTTTGCGTGGATCGGCGGTGTACAGGCCCTTCTGGTCGGTCAGGATGACGAGCGCATCGGCTTCGACGAGGTTGGCCACGAGTGCGCCCAGCGTGTCGTTGTCGCCGAACTTGATCTCGTCGTTGACGACCGTGTCGTTCTCGTTGATGACCGGCACGACGCCCAGGCGCAGCAGCGTGACGAGGGTCGAGCGCGCATTGAGGTAGCGCTCTCGGTCGGCCAGGTCGGCATGGGTCAGCAACACCTGGGCACTGCCTATCTGGTTCTCGCGCAGCTTGGTCTCGTACATCTGGGCAAGGCCCATCTGTCCGACGGCCGCGGCGGCCTGCAACTCGTGAATTTCGTGCGGCCGGGTGCGCCAGCCGAGGCGCTTCATGCCCTCGGCAATTGCGCCGCTGGACACCATCACGACCTCGCGGCCATCGCGCACCAGTTCCGCCAGTTGCCGGCACCACTCGCCGATGGCGCCCTCGTCCAGGCCCCGGCCCTCGTTGGTCACAAGGCTGGAGCCCACCTTGACGACGATACGGCGGGCATCCCGCAAGGCAGTGGATCCAGAGTTCGAGGTCATGTGTGGCTGCAACGGGCGTGAATACTGCGTATTTTGCTATCTATTCAATAGCATCGGAAGGCGGTGCCCGGCCAGGGCGAATCAGGGACGCTCGGGCGGGAGCTCCACGAAGCGCGGATCGATTTCGGCAGGCTCCTGCTCGGCCACCTGCTGCGCCTTGACCTGCTGGTAGACGGCCTGGACGAGGTGCTCGCAGCCTTCGCGGGTCAGCGCCGAGATTTCGAACACCGGCCCCTTGAAGCGCAGGCGCTTGACGAAGTCCTTGACCAGTGCGGCGCGCTCGTCGCCAGGCACCATGTCGAGCTTGTTCAGCACCAGCCAGCGCGGCTTTTCGTAGAGCGCGGCATCGTATTTCTTCAGCTCGCCCACGATGGCTTTGGCCTGGGCAACGGGGTCGACGGCATCGTCGAACGGTGCCATGTCGACCACGTGCAGCAACAGGCGCGTGCGCTGCAGGTGGCGCAGGAACAGGTGGCCGAGGCCCGCGCCTTCGGACGCGCCCTCGATCAGGCCGGGCAGGTCGGCGACCACGAAGCTCTGCTCCGGACCGACGCGCACCACACCCAGGTTGGGGTGCAGCGTGGTGAAGGGGTAGTCAGCGATGCGGGGGCGCGCATTCGAGATCGCGCTGATCAGGGTCGACTTGCCCGCATTGGGCATGCCCAGCAGGCCGACGTCGGCCAGCACCTTGAGTTCGAGCTTGAGGCTCTTCTTGTCGCCCGGCCAGCCAGGGGTTTTCTGGCGCGGTGCGCGGTTGATGGCGCTCTTGAAGCGCATGTTGCCGAAGCCGCCGTCACCGCCCTTGGCGATGGTGACGACTTCGCCTTCCGTCAGCAATTCGTACAGCACCTCGCCGGTTTCGGCGTCGGTGATGATGGTGCCGACCGGCATCCTGAGCGTGATGTCCGCGCCCGCGGCCCCGAACATGTCGGAGCCCATGCCGTGCTCGCCGCGCTTGGCTTCGTGCCGGCGCGAGTAGCGAAAGTCCACCAGCGTATTGAGATTCGAGTCGGCTACCGCGAAGACGTGGCCACCGCGGCCGCCGTCGCCGCCGTTGGGGCCGCCGAACTCCTTGTACTTCTCATGACGGAACGACACGCAGCCGTTGCCGCCATCGCCGGCGGCGATGTCGATGAAGGCTTCGTCGACGAACTTCATGGGATGTCCAGTTTACAAATGAAGAAGCCCCGGCAAAGCGGGGCCTCGGAAAGGTCGAAGTGAGCTTCGGGGCTTACGCCGCGGGCGTCACGTTGACCATGTGCTTGTTCAGCGCACCCTTGTGACCGAACGACACGTGGCCGTCGACCAGGGCGAAGAGCGTGTGGTCCTTGCCCACGCCGACGTTCAGGCCGGGGTGGAACTGGGTGCCGCGCTGGCGCACGATGATCGAGCCTGCGCTGATCAGTTCGCCGCCGAAGGCCTTCACGCCGAGCATCTTGGGCTTGGAATCGCGCCCGTTTCGCGTTGAGCCGCCGCCTTTTTTCTGTGCCATGGAATGTGCTCCTTAGCCGGCGATCGCGCCGATTTGCAGTTCGGTGAACTGCTGGCGATGGCCTTGACGTTTCTGATAGTGCTTGCGACGGCGCATCTTGAAGATGTGCACCTTGTCGTGCTTGCCGTGCGACAGTACCGTGACTGTCACCGTTGCGCCGGACACCAGGGGCGTGCCAACCTTGATTTCAGCGCCGTTTCCGACGGCCAGAACCTGGTCGATCACGATTTCCTGGCCTACGTCCGCAGCAATCTGTTCTACTTTAATTTTTTCGCCGGAAGCAACGCGATACTGCTTGCCGCCGGTTTTTATGACCGCGTACATGTAAACCTCTTAGAAATGAGTCTCCGCAGCGAATTCCGCAGAGCCCAAGATTATAGCGCGCTTTGCCTGAGCCAGCCAGCACTGGCCCGCCCCGACTGCAGCAAGCGGTGACGGCTCCCTATAATTTGCGCCTTCCGACCCCTCGGGTCGCCCTCATCCTCAGCAGCGCCCCGCGCCTCCGCTTTGCCAGTTCCCGCCGCCGACACCTCCCCCACCGCCACCGTGCTGGACCTGATTGCCGGCGACATGGTCGAAGTCGACCGTGTGATTGCCCGCCGCCTCGATACAGGCGTGCCGCTGGTCAGCCAGGTTTCCAAATACATCATCTCCGCCGGCGGCAAGCGCCTGCGGCCCGCGCTTTTGCTGCTGATGTCCGGCGCGCTGGGCTACACGGGCGAACAACGCTTCAACCTGGCCGCCGTGGTGGAGTTCATTCATACGGCCACCCTGTTGCACGACGACGTGGTCGACGAATCGACGTTGCGGCGCGGGCGCGCGACCGCGAATGAATCATTCGGCAATCCGGCCAGCGTTCTGGTCGGAGACTTCCTGTACTCGCGCGCCTTCCAGATGATGTTGGATGCGAACAACATGCGCATCATGCAGATCCTGGCGGAAGCGACCAACGTGATCGCGGAAGGTGAAGTGCTCCAGCTGATGAACATGCACGACGCCTCGCTGGACGAAGCGGCGTACCTGCGCGTCATCCGCTCGAAAACAGCCAAGCTCTTTGAAGCCAGCACGCGGCTCGCAGCAGTGCTCGCAGGCGCGACGCCCGAGGTCGAGGAGGCCTGCGCCACCTACGGCCAGGCACTCGGCACCGCCTTCCAGGTGATCGACGACGTGCTCGACTACGCAGGCGACGCCCTTGAAACGGGAAAAAACGTGGGCGACGACCTGCGCGAAGGCAAGACCACCCTGCCACTGATCTTCGCCATGCAGCGCGGCACACCCACTCAAAGTGCGCTGGTGCGCGCGGCCATCGAGGCCGGCGACACAGCGCAGCTGGGGAAAGTCGTTGAAATTGTTCGCGAAACCGGGGCATTGGATGCCTCCCGGGCCGCGGCGGCCGCCGAAGCTCAACGCGCAATTCATGCATTGAGTGGCTTTCCGTCCAATTCGCACGCTTCCGGTTTGCTACAATTGGCGGCTCAGTTGCTTGAGCGACGTGCCTGAACACCTCTCTGAGTTGGCATCTAGGACGATTTCTTTTTTCTTGCAACCAATCGGGGTGTAGCTTAGCCTGGTAGAGCGCTACGTTCGGGACGTAGAGGCCGGAGGTTCGAATCCTCTCACCCCGACCAGCTTTGGCTGGAACAAATAAATGCCCACGCCTGTTGCTGTGTAGCGATTTACAGCACAGGGGTGTTCAGCGATGATCGTGAAGCACTTTTTCACATCTCTTGCATTCGCTGAATGGCCGCTGCCGAACTTCCTGTTAAAGAACCTACGCAGATTGCCCTACCCGGGCTTGCGCGCGCCCTGGTCTCAGCCGGCAAATTGCCCGCCAAGATCGCCGAAGACATCTATCAGAAGTCGCTGAGCGGACGCACCAGCTTCATTGCGGAATTGACCGGCACTGGCGCCGTCTCGGCTGCCGATCTCGCCCACACCCTTTCGACCGCCTTCGGCGCCCCGCTGCTCGACCTGGATGCCATCGACCATCAGCGGCTGCCCAAGGACCTGCTCGATCCGAAGCTGTGCCATGCGTACCGCATCGTCGTTCTCAGCAAGCGCAACAACCGTCTGATTGTTGCAACAGCCGATCCATCGGACCAGCAGGCAGCAGAAAAGATCAAGTTCGCCTCCCAGATGGGCGTGGACTGGGTCATCGCCGAATACGACAAGCTCTCGCGAATGATCGAAGCCGCCGCGGTGAGCGCGGCGGAGACCATCAACAACATCGTTGGCAGCGGCGAGTTCGAGTTCGACGACGTCACCGCCGACACCTCGGGCGAAACCAGCGAGCAGGCCGTCGCCGAAGTCGAAGATGCGCCCGTCGTTCGCTTTCTCCACAAGATGCTGCTCGACGCCGTGGGCATGCGGGCCTCGGACATTCACTTCGAGCCCTACGAGCACCAGTACCGCGTGCGTTTTCGCGTCGATGGCGAGTTGCGCGAAATCGCCAGCCCGCCGACGGTCATCAAGGACAAGCTGGCTTCGCGGATCAAGGTCATTTCCCGCCTCGACATCTCCGAAAAGCGCGTGCCGCAAGACGGTCGGATGAAGCTCAAGATCGGCCCGGACCGCGTGATCGACTTTCGCGTGAGCACCTTGCCCACGCTGTTCGGCGAAAAGATCGTGGTCCGTATTCTTGACCCGAGCAGCGCACGCCTGGGCATCGACGCGCTCGGCTACGACGCGGTCGAGAAAGAGCGGCTCCTGCATGCCATCGGCCGACCTTACGGCATGGTGCTCGTCACCGGCCCCACGGGCTCGGGCAAGACGGTGTCGCTCTACACCTGCCTGAATCTCCTGAACCAGCCAGGCGTCAACATCGCGACGGCGGAAGACCCGTCCGAAATCAACCTGCCTGGCGTCAACCAGGTCAATGTGAACGAACGCGCCGGCCTCACCTTCGCCACCGCGTTGCGCGCGTTCCTGCGCCAGGATCCCGACATCATCATGGTCGGCGAAATTCGCGACCTCGAAACCGCGGACATCTCGATCAAGGCGGCGCAAACGGGCCACCTGGTGCTTTCGACGCTGCACACCAACGACGCACCCACCACGCTCACGCGGATGCGCAACATGGGCATTGCGCCCTTCAACATCGCGTCGAGCGTGATCCTCATCACCGCTCAGCGTCTTGCACGCCGGCTTTGCACGGTATGCCGCGTGCCAGCCGATATTCCACGCGAGGCATTGCTCGAGGCGGGCTTCAAGGAAACAGACCTGGACGGCACGTGGAAGCCTTACCGCCCCGTGGGGTGCTCGGCATGCAGCGGCGGCTACAAGGGACGTGTCGGCATCTACCAAGTGATGCCGATCAGCGAAGCCATCCAGGAAATCATCCTGCGCGATGGCAGCGCACTCGACATTGCGCAGCAGTCCGAAGCCGAAGGCGTGCGCTCGCTGCGCCAGTCGGGTCTCGCCAAAGTCATGCAGGGCCTCACTTCGCTTGAAGAAGTGGTGGCGTGCACCAACGAATAACGAACACTGAAAACCGGAGATCGAATGGCAACAGTGGCAACCTCCCGCGCCAAAGTCACCCACAAGGAATTTGTCTTCGAGTGGGAAGGCAAGGACCGCAATGGCAAGCTGGTCCGGGGCGAACTTCGGGCCGCCGGCGAAAACCAGGTGCAGGCCGCATTGCGCCGCCAGGGCGTGCTCGCCTCGAAGATCAAGAAGCGCCGCATGCGCTCGGGCAAGGCCATCAAGCCCAAGGACATCGCGATCTTCACGCGCCAGTTGGCGACCATGATGAAGGCTGGCGTGCCCTTGATGCAGTCCTTCGACATCGTCGGGCGCGGCAATGCCAATCCCAGCGTGGCCAAGCTCCTCAACGACATCCGCAGCGACGTGGAAACCGGCACCTCCTTGTCGGCCGCCTTTCGCAAGTTTCCGAAGTACTTCGACAACCTCTATTGCAACCTGGTGGAAGCTGGTGAAGCGGCTGGTATTCTTGAAGAGTTGCTCGACCGTTTGGCCACGTACATGGAGAAAACCGAGGCGATCAAGTCCAAGATCAAATCGGCACTGATGTATCCGACGTCGGTGGTGGTCGTTGCTTTCGTGGTAGTGGCCATCATCATGATTTTCGTGATCCCGGCCTTCAAGGAAGTATTCACGTCATTCGGCGCAGACCTGCCGGCCCCGACGCTGTTCGTGATGGCCGTCAGCGAGTTTTTCGTCTCCTACTGGTGGCTGATCTTCGGTGGCATCGGTGGCGGCATCTACTTCTTCCTACAAGCCTGGAGACGCAATGAACGCGTGCAAAGGGCCATGGATCGCTTGCTATTGCGCGTTCCGATCTTCGGCACCCTGATCGAGAAATCCTGTGTTGCCCGCTGGACCCGAACCCTCGCCACCATGTTCGCAGCCGGCGTGCCGCTGGTCGAAGCCCTCGACTCGGTGGGCGGCGCGTCGGGCAATACCGTCTACGGCGATGCCACCGCCAAGATCCAGCAGGAAGTGTCGACCGGCACCAGCCTCACCACGGCCATGACCAACGCCAACCTGTTCCCTTCAATGGTGATCCAGATGACGTCCATCGGCGAAGAATCCGGCTCCATCGACCACATGCTGGGCAAGGCGGCCGACTTCTACGAGTCCGAGGTCGACGACATGGTGGCGGGCCTGTCGAGCCTGATGGAGCCCATCATCATCGTGTTCCTCGGCACGATCATCGGTGGCATCGTGGTGTCGATGTACCTGCCCATCTTCAAGCTCGGCCAGGTCGTTTGATGCTGGTTTCGCGGGAATTCGACACCGCTTTCGCCGGTGTGCTGGGGCTATTGATCGGCAGCTTCCTGAACGTGGTGATCTACCGCGTGCCAGTCATGATGTACCGCGACTGGCTGGCCGATGCCGTCGCGAACCTCATGCCGTCGAAGGACGCCCCTTCGCTGTGGTCACTGGTATTCGGTCCGAAGGCCACGCCACCCGAGGGGCTGGAAGCAGCAGCCGACAAGGCTGCAACGGCCATCGAAGCCTTACCCCCCTTCGACCTCACACGCCCCGCGTCGCGCTGCGGGGCCTGCGGCCACCAGATCCGCTGGTACCAGAACATCCCCGTGCTCAGCTACCTGCTGCTGCGCGGCCGATGCGCGTCCTGCAAGACCACGATCAGCCCACGCTATCCGCTGGTCGAACTGCTCACCGGCGGCCTGTTCGCCCTGTGCGCCTACCGCTTCGGCCTCACGCCCACCGCGGCGCTGTGGGCGGCTTTCGGAGCACTGCTGATCTGCCAGTTCCTGATCGATTTCGACACCCAGTTCCTGCCCGACTCGCTCAACTATCCCCTGCTCTGGCTCGGCCTCATCGGTGCCGCCATGGGCTGGACCGGCGTCACGCTGAGCGCATCCGTCTGGGGCGCGGTGTTCGGCTACCTCAGCCTCTGGCTTGTGTACCATGGCTTTCGCCTGGTCACGGGCAAGGAAGGCATGGGCTATGGAGATTTCAAGCTGCTCGCCGCGCTGGGCGCATGGCTCGGCGCCGACTACCTCATCGCGATCATCCTCGTCTCTTCGCTGGTGGGCGCCGTGATCGGCCTGACGCTGCGCTTTGCCGGCAAGCTCGCGCACAAGGACATCCCCATCGCCTTCGGCCCCTTCCTGGCCGGCGCGGGCCTCGTGTGCCTGGTCGCGGGCCCCGATGTCGTGAGGCAATGGATTCCGTTCGCGTTCCCGCTCGGCGCGCTGGTCCATTGACACGGGGCATGGTCCGGCGCATCGGCCTGACGGGCGGCATCGGCAGCGGCAAGAGCACCGTCGCCGCCTTGCTGGTCGCCCAAGGCGCCGTGCTGGTCGACACGGACGCCATCGCACGCGCCATTGCACAGCCAGGCGGCATTGCCATGCCGGCCATCGAGACCGCGTTCGGCCCCGGCGTCATCACCCCGGACGGCGGCATGGACCGGGCAGCCATGCGCCAGATCGTCTTCGCCGATGCGGGCGCCAAGACTCGCCTCGAATCCATCCTGCACCCGCTGATCGGCGCCGAAACACAGCGCCAGGCCACGGCGGCGGGCAACGATGCCATCGTTGTCTTCGACGTTCCGCTGCTGGTCGAATCCGGCCGCTGGCGCGCCATCGTGGACCGGGTGCTGGTGGTCGACGCCACCGAAGACACCCAGCTGAAACGTGTTGTTGCACGCTCGGGATGGACACCCGAAGCAGTCCGGGCCGTGATCGCCCAGCAGGCCCCGCGCAAGGCACGCAGGGCCGCCGCCGATGCCGTCATTTTCAATGAGTCGTTGACGCTGGCGGAACTAGACACTGCCGTGCGGGGTCTCTGGAAGCACTGGTCCGCGGCCAGCACGCGATAATCCGAGACCAGCCTCCCTCGCGGCGGCACAACGACTACGACAAAAAGGCGCTCGCTGAAGCGCCCTCCCCGAGATGCTGTTCAACTCGTACCCCTTCATTTTTGTCTACTTCCCGCTGGTCCTGATCGGGTTCTTTTTGATCGGCAAGCGCAATGCCCGGGCTGCCGCCGGGTTCCTCGCGCTGGCTTCGCTGTTCTTCTACGGCTGGTGGAGCGTCAAGGCCCTGCCGCTGCTGCTGGCCTCCATCTGCGTCAACTACTGGTTCGGCCTGCGGCTGTCCCCCGCGCCGGGACGCGACGACAGGCAACGCAAGACCCTGCTGGTGATTGCCCTGGTGGTCAATCTGGCGGTGCTGGCGGTGTTCAAGTACGCCAACTTCTTCGTTGCCAACGTGAACGACGGGCTTGCCGCGGCGGGCCTCTCGCAGATTCCGATGCTGCACATCGTGCTGCCGATCGGCATCTCGTTCTATACCTTCACCCAGATCGCCTTCCTGGTCGATTGCTGGCAAGGCAAGGTGCACGAGCGCAGCTTCATTCACTACGTGTTGTTCGTGACCTACTTCCCGCACCTGATCGCGGGGCCGGTGCTGCATCACGCGCAAATGATGCCGCAGTTCGCCAACCCGGCGACCTACAAGATCAGCCCCGACAAGCTGGCGCTCGGCATCGCGATCTTCACATTCGGCCTTGCCAAGAAGCTGCTCATCGCCGATCCGATGGGGCAGTACGCCGACATGATGTTCAACGGCGTGCACCAGGGCCACAACCCCACGCTGTACACCGCGTGGTTCGGAGCGCTGGCCTACACGCTGCAGATCTACTTCGACTTCTCGGGCTACTCCGACATGGCCGTCGGCCTGTCCATGTGCCTGGGCGTGCAGTTGCCGCTGAATTTCCGCTCGCCCTACAAATCGACCAGCATCATCGAATTCTGGCGCCGCTGGCACATCTCGCTGTCGACCTTCCTGCGCGACTACCTCTACGTGCCGCTCGGCGGCAACCGCAAGGGCCCGGCACGGCGCTACCTGAACCTCTTTCTCACCATGCTGCTGGGCGGCCTGTGGCACGGCGCCGCCTGGACCTACGTGATCTGGGGCGCCCTGCACGGCATGTTCCTGATGATCAACCATCTGTGGAACGCCAAGGTGCGGCGCCACGCCTCGCCCGGCCGCCTTGCAAAGTTCCTGGGCTGGCTGCTTACCTTCCTGTGCGTCGTCGTGGCCTGGATCGTCTTCCGCGCCGAAAGCATGCAGGCCGCCATCGCCATCTACAAGGGCATGCTCGGCATGCATGGCGCACCGGTTTCGGCATTCAGCGAACTGGGCAGCGCCATCCCGTACCGCAAGCCGAAGTTCTTCCAGACCATGCTGGTCGCACTCGTCATCTGCCTGGCATTTCCGCCGACCATCACGCTCGAGCGCTGGGTGCCGCGGGTTCAGATGCTCGCCGGCCGCGCTCGCCTGGCGTGGGCCTCGACCGCCCTGATGGCGATCTTCACGGTGGTCCTCCTGGGCTTCTGCATTTCGCGGCTCGGCAGCTACAGCCCGTTCCTTTACTTCCAGTTCTAAGATGGCACGCCTCAAGACGCCGGCGAAGCTCTGGCTTCAGATTTTCGCGGCAGGTTTCGCGGTCCTCAGCACGATGCTGGCCATCACGCTGTTGACGCCCATTTCCTATGGCGACCTCACCCGCATCGGCCGCCTGTCGGACCATCAGTTCGGCTGGCTCAAGCCACCGCCGAAGGTCGACCCCAAGAACCTGAAGGGCGTTCCGCTGGACCAGGCCGACATCGTCCTGATCGGTGACAGCTTCTCCATGACGCACCGCTGGCAGTCGGTACTGACCAAGGCCGGCTACCGCATCACCACCACCTACTGGCCGCAATTCGGCGTCGAGGCCATCTGCAGCGACTTCGACGACTGGCTCGAACGCAGCGGTTTTCGCGGCAAGCTGATCATTGTCGAAAGCGTCGAGCGGTACCTGGGCGAGCGGCTGGACGTGGGCGCCAAATGCGCCACCATGACACGGCCTTTCATGACCAAGGCCGATCCCTACGTGCCTCCGCTGGAAGATGTTCCCGGTTTCGAACTCAACTGGGGCGCGCCCATCACGCAGGGGCCCATCACCTACTGGAACACCCGCCGCGCCATCAAGACGCCCGGCGATACCGTCTACAACAACGACGCGATGGTTCGCGTGGTGCCCGACGGCTGCAAGTTCTTCAGCCACCGGCTGTGCGACAAGGCGCTCTTCCTTGCCGAAGACGTCACGCACCGCGAGCTGACCCCACGCGACGTCGAGAGCATGAAGGCCTTCGCCGCCGCTCGCCGCACGCCCATGCTGTGGATGGTGATCCCCAACAAGACCACGGTCTACATCGAGCACAACCATTCGAAGGATTTCGTTACCGCTTACCGGAACACCGGCCTCGGCCCCGACCTGTTCGGTTGGGCCGAGACGCGGCATGCGCTGACCCGCGACTTCTATTTTCCGAACGATACTCACCTCTCGATGCACGGACAGCTCGAGCTGGGTGAGTTGATGCTGAACGAAGTCCGCAAGAAACTGCCCGAACCGCCCTCGCGCCACCCGTGAGATCATTCGATTCGACGACAGGAACCCGCCCGTGATCCTCTACGAATACCCCTTCAACGAGCGCATCCGGACCTACTTGAGGCTGGAGCACCTGTTTCGCCGCCTGGGCGAACTGGTGCCCTCGGAATCGCCGCTCTCCCATCACTACGCCCTGATCACGATCTTCGAGATCATGGACGTCGCCGCGCGCGCCGACCTCAAGGCCGACGTGCTGCGCGACCTCGACAAGCACAAGAACGTCTTCAACAGCTACCGCGGCAACCCGGCCATTGCCGAAGCCGTGCTCGACCAGGTCGTGAGCCAGCTCGAGCGCAACTTCACCGCGCTGAACGGCGTGTCGGGCAAGGCCGGCCAGGCCCTGACCGAAAACGAGTGGCTCATGAGCATCCGCAGCCGCGCCGGCATTCCGGGCGGCACCTGCGAGTTCGACCTTCCCGCCTACTTCGCCTGGCAGCACCGCGCCGCGCCCAGCCGCCGCGCGGACCTCGAGCGCTGGTCCAACACGCTGTCGCCGCTGGCCTCGTCGATCTACCTGCTGCTCAAGCTGCTGCGCGATGCCGATGTGCCCTACAAGGTGATCGCCAGCCATGGCCAGTTCCAGCAGAACCTGCCGCAGGGCCGCAGCTTCCAGTTGCTGCGCCTGCGCATCGACCCCAAGCTCGGACTGGTGCCTGAAATCAGCGGCAACCGCCTGATGGTGTCGGTGCGCCTGATGCGGCACGAGGCCGACGACCGGCTGCACCAGAGCACCGAAGACGCACCTTTCGAACTGACCCTCTGCGCATGAGCAAGTTGAACGACATCGGCGAGCGCATCGTCCGTTGTCCCGCGTGCCGCGGCGACAGCGTCTACGCTGCCAGCAACCCCTACCGGCCCTTCTGCAGCGCGCGCTGCAAGGGCATCGACCTCGGCGCCTGGGCGAGCGAGGAATTCCGCATGCCGGCCGAAGCGCCGCCCGACGAAGAGCCTTTCGGCGATCCAAAGATCCAATAGCCGAGAGCCAATAGCCGGCTGCCAGTAGCGACGAAAGCCGGCCTCGCCGTCGTGCGGCCTATCGATTGCCGACCGGTGACGGCCCGCCGCGGCCATCCCCAAGGAACATCCGGTCCACATAGCCCGCGTTCTGCCGCGTGTAGTACGGCCGCAGGTGCTCCTTGTCCTTGTAGATCGGATTGCCATCGGGCATGGCCCGCAGACACTCCCCCGCCTTGCACAGCTGGGCAATCACGTCGACCGCTTCCGCGCCGCTGGCCTCGGCGATGCGCCGCAGCCGTTCGTTGAGCTGCGCCTCCGCGGGCGGCAACGGCGCCGTCGGCGTGCTTCGCGTGGCCGTCATCGTGCCCAGGCGGTTGCCCTCCAGCAGCCGCAGCGGCTCGAAGGCCGGGCCGCTCGGGTTGTCCAGCAGCAGGTAGACCTTCTTCTTGCGATTCACAAGGTCCGCCAGCAATGCCTGAAGCGCATCCAGCGAGCGGTCGATGCCGGGGCCGCCGTTGTTCACCGCATAGGCCGAAACGCCATCGCGGAACTCGAAGTCCAGCGGGAAATTCCCGGTGAAGTAGCAGTTCCAGCACGCCCCGACCACCACCGTGTCGATGCGTGGGTCGCGCGCCATCTCGAGCATCCGGTCGCGCTGCTTTTCGCAGCCCGGATTGCCTTCGGCCACCAGCCCCGGAATGGGCGGGCAGGCGCCATAGGTCGAGAAGTAGGCCGTGGCCATCCGCTCGGGCGACGTGCGTGCCAGCTCAGCGGCGCGCGGCCCGTACTGCTGCACGTGGCTGTCGCCGATCAGCAGCACCTTGCCGCTCCCGTTGCCCACGCGATTCACGAAGCGCGAGCCCCATTTTTCGCGCGGCACGTCGTCGTAGTAGCCGTCGTCGGCCGCGGCGTCCGACACCATGCGAAGCGTGTCCGAGCCATTGCGCGGCGGCATGCCGCCGAAGGCCAGCAACCCCACCAGCACGATCAGGACACCGCCGCCCAGCAACGCCCGCAGCATGCCGACGCTGGTGCGCGCCCGGGTGTAGCGCTCGACAAAACGGTAGGTGGCCCAGGCCAGCACCACGCTCGCCGCCACAGCGGCCGCACGCACACCCGCCGAGGGCGTGCCCTCTTCGACGATGCGCGCATACACCAGCAGCGGCCAGTGCCACAGGTACAACGGATAGCTGATGAGCCCGATCCACACCATCACGCGGTTCGACAGCAGATACCGGTTGAGCAAGCCGTTCGGCCCCGCGGCAATGCAGCTCACCGCACCCAGCGTCGGCAGCAGCGCCCACCAGCCCGGAAACGCCTTGTAGGCGCGTATCTCCACCAGCCCGTACACGATCAGCCCCACGCCCAGCACCGACTGCGCATGGCTGCGCCAGGCCGAAGGCTGCACCGGCTTCAGCCGCATGCAGGCCAGGATGCCGCCCACCATCAGTTCCCAGAAACGCGAGCCCGGCGAATAGAAGGCGGCCTCGCGGTACGGATGCACCATCAACACATTGGCGATGAACGACAGGGCCGCCAGCACCCAGAGCATCCGCACGATCGGCCAGCGAAGCCGCCACGCGAACCCCAGCAGCAGCGGCCAGAAAATGTAGAACTGCTCCTCGATGCCCAGCGACCAAAGGTGCAGCAGCGGCTTGGTCTCGGCCACCGTGTCGAAGTAGCCGGACTCGCCCCAGAAGATGAAGTTGGCCACGAAGGCCATGCCGCCCGCGGCCTGCTTGCCGAGTTCGGAAAACTCCCTTGGCAACAGCACATACCAGCCCAGTGCCAGCGCAGTCGCCAGCACCAGCGTCAGCGCCGGAAAAATGCGCCGGATGCGTCGCGCATAGAAGTCGCGGTAGCTGAAATCGCCCGCCGCGTGGCTTTGCAGAATGATCGTCGTGATCAGGAAGCCCGAGATCACGAAGAAGATGTCGACGCCGATGAAGCCGCCAGGCAGCGCATCGGGAAACGCGTGATACGCCAGGACCGACGCCACGGCCACGGCGCGCAGGCCATCGATGTCGGGGCGGTATTTGGGGTGCATCGGTGCGTTGTCCGGGCCTGTGCCAGCCGCTCAGCGCGGCGCGGCTTCCTTGCGGTCGCCAAGGAAGATCGGGTCGAGATAGTTCGCGAAATGCCGGGTGTAGCCGGCCCGCAGATGCTGGTCGTCCGTGTAGACCGGGGTGCCATCCGGCATGGACCTCAGGCACTGGCCGTCCTTGCACAGGTGGGCCGTGACATCGATGACCTCCACGCCACTCGACGCCGCGATGCGCCGCAACCGCGCATCAAGGTTGGCCTCGTCCTGCGACAAAGCAGCCGTTCGCGTTGCGGACACGGACGGCGTGCCCAGCCGGCTCCCCTCGATCAGGCGCTTGGGCGCAAATTGCGTGCCCGTCGGGTTGTCCAGCAGCAGGTAGACCTTCTTGCCGCTCCCGGCCAGGCTCTTGAGCACGGCCTCCAGCATGTCCAGCGCCGGAGAAATGCCGGGCCCGCCATTGTTCAACGGATACGCCGCCGCCCCGGTGCGGAACTCGTAGGTCAGCGGCAGGTTGCCCGTGAAGTAGCAGTTCCAGCATCCGCCGATCACCACGGCATCGAACTTCGGATCGAGCGCCTGCTGCAGCACTTTCTCGCGCCCCTGGCCGCATTCGGGAATGGCATTGGCCACCACGCCGGGAATCGGCGGGCAGGCATAGAAGGTCGCAAAGTAGGCCGTGGCCATCCGGTCGGGCGCGGAACGGGCAAGCTCTTCGGCGCGCGGCGCGTATTGCATGACGTGGCTGTCGCCGATCAGCAGCACCTTGCGGTCGCCGGTGCCGTAGCGGCGCACCGGAAACGAACCCAGGTCGTCCAACGCGAAGTTCTCGTAGAAGACACGGTCCGATTCGGCATCGGCCACCTTCTGCAGCAGTTCGCTGTTGTTGCGCGGCGGGGCACCCGCCAGCACGACCAGGCCCGCCACGATGACCACGACACCGCTTTGCCACAGCAGCCGCAGCGTGCCCGCCCCCGAGCGCTCCCGCACGAAACGCTCCACATACCGGTAGGTCAGCCACGCCAGCGCCACGCTCGCCACCACCATCGCCACGCGCACGCCGAGCGGCGGCTCCGCACCCTCGACGATGCGCGCGAATGCCAGCAACGGCCAGTGCCACAGGTACAGCGGGTAGCTGATGAGGCCCAGCCACACCATCGCGCGGTTCGACAGCAGGTATTTGTTCAGCACCCCGGCCGGACCCGCGGCGATGCAGCTCGCCGCCCCGAGCACGGGCAGCAATGCCCACCAGCCGGGGAATGCCTTGTCGCTGCGGATCGCAACCAGGCCCAGCGCAATGAGGCCCACGCCCAGCACCGACTGCACATGGCCACGCCAGGGCTTGAGTGCAGTCGTTGCAGTCGTCGCCACAGGCGCCAGCCGCATCGCCGCCAGGATCGCCCCCGCCATCAGTTCCCAGAACCGCGAGATCGGCGAGTAGAAAGCCGCCGTGCGAAATGGATGGATCGTCAGCACATTGACGAGAAAGGAAACCGCCGCCAGCGCCCACAGCACCCGCACGATCGGCCAGCGCCTGCGCCACGCGATGCCGAGCAGCAGCGGCCAGAAAATGTAAAACTGCTCCTCGATGCCCAGCGACCACAGGTGCAGCAGCGGCTTCACCTCGGATGCCGTGTCGAAGTAGCCCGCTTCGCTCCAGAAAACGAAATTGGCGATGAAGGCCGCACCGCCCGCCACCTGCTTGCCAAGCTCGACGAACTCCTTGCTCAGCAGCACATGCCAGCCGAAGGCCAGCGTGGCCGCCAGCACCAGCATCAGCGCCGGAAAAATCCGTCGGATGCGCCGTGCATAGAAGTCGCGGTAGCTGAAGTCGCCCGCCGCATGGCTCTGCAGAATGATCGTCGTGATCAGGAAGCCCGAGATCACGAAGAAGATGTCGACGCCGATGAACCCGCCGGGCAGCAGCCCCGGGAAGGCGTGATAGATCACCACCGACGCGACGGCGACCGCACGCAGGCCGTCTATGTCAGCGCGGTACTTGGGATGCATGTCTCTTCAAGGGGGCGGGCCTGCGGCGTCTTACCGCGGGCCACTATGCGAGCGTTGAAACGGCCTGCGCCGCCGACGCCGGCAGGCCACGCTCCTGCACCAGCCACTCCAGCACGGGCAGCGCGCCAGGCAGCACCGGCGCCACGTCGAGCGGCAGTTGCTGCCACGCCATGGCCTGGCCTTCGCGCATCTCGAACTCGCCGGTCCAGGCCGTCACCTTGCACCAGTGCAGGCGCACCAGCGCATGGGGATAGTCGTGCTCGGTGATCTTCCAGACCTCGGCGTTTCCGATGGTGATGCCGAGCTCTTCCTGCAGCTCGCGCCGCAGGGCCTGCTCGACGGTTTCACCGGCTTCGATCTTGCCGCCGGGAAATTCCCAGTAGCCCGCGTAGGCCTTGCCTTCGGGCCGGGTCGAGAGCAGCAGCGCGTCGTCGCCCGGACGGATCAACACGCCAACGGCAACCTCGGTGTGCTTGCGGCCCTGCTGCGATGCCTGCGGCTCGCCCACACCACTCATGCCGTGGCCCGCCCTGCGTAGTCGCGCGCAAACTGGTAGGCCACGCGGCCGCTGCGCGAACCGCGCTCCAGCGCCCAGACCAGCGCCTCGGGCCGTGCCGCCGCGATGGCGGCAGCATCGACGCCGAACGACGAGAGCCATTGGCCCACGATCGCCAGGTATTCGTTCTGGCTGAAGGGATAGAAGCTCACCCAGAGGCCGAAGCGCTCCGACAGCGAAATCTTTTCCTCGATCACCTCGCCGGGATGCACCTCGCCATCGTCCGTGTGCTTGTACGTGAGGTTGTCCTTCATGTACTCGGGCAGCAGGTGGCGCCGGTTGCTGGTCGCGTAGATCAGCACGTTGGGCGTCGACGCGGCAATCGAGCCATCGAGAATCGACTTGAGCGCCTTGTAGCCCGGCTCGCCTTCGTCGAAGCTCAGGTCGTCGCTGAAGACGATGAACTTCTCGGGGCGCTGCGAGACCACTTCGACGATGTCCGGCAGGTCGGTCAGCTCGGCCTTGTCGACTTCGATCAGGCGCAGCCCCTGCGGCGCATAGGCCTGCAGGCAGGCACGGATCAGCGACGACTTGCCCGTGCCGCGCGCGCCGGTCAGCAGCACATTGTTGGCCGGCTTGCCTTCGACGAACTGGCGCGTGTTGCGCTCGATCTTTTCTTTCTGGACGTCGATTTCCTTCAGCGAATCGAGCGCCATCGTGGCCACGTGCTTGACGGGCTCCAGCACGCCGTGGCCCGAATTGCGGCGGCGGTAGCGCCAGGCAATCGACGCATTCCAGTCGGCGGGCGCCGCCAGCGGCTGCGGCAGGATCGATTCGATGCGGGTAATGAGCTGTTCGGCGCGCTCGATCAGCTTCTGGAACTGCTCGTTCATGACCGGTAGTCGGCGTTGATGGTCACGTAGTCGTGGCTCAGGTCGCAGGTCCACACGGTTTCGCTCGCGTTGCCGCGGCCGAGGCCGATGCGCACCGTGATCTCGCTCTGCTTCATCACGCGCTGGCCGTCTTCCTCGCGGTACGACGGATTACGGCCGCCCTTGACGGCCACGTGCACGTCGTCGAGGAACAGGTCGATGCCGGTCTGGTCGAGGTCGGCAATGCCCGCATAGCCGACAGCCGCCAGGATACGGCCCAGGTTCGGGTCGCTGGCGAAGAACGCGGTCTTGACCAGCGGCGAATGCGCCACGGCATACGCCACCTGCTTGCACTCGGCGCCGTCGCGGCCGCCTTCGACCTGGATGGTGATGAACTTGGTCGCGCCTTCGCCGTCGCGCACGATGGCTTGCGCCAGCTGGCGCGCCACGTCCTGCATGGCCGCCACGAGTGCCTGGCCGTCGGCCGAGTCGAGCGAGGTGATGGTGGCGTGCACCGCCTTCTGCGTCGCGATGACCACGAACGAATCGTTGGTCGAGGTGTCGCCGTCAATGGTCACGCGGTTGAAAGAGGCATCGGCCAGCAGCCTGGCCAGCGGCTGGATCAGCGACGGGTCGATCTTCGCGTCGGTGGCCATGAAGCCCAGCATGGTCGCCATGTTCGGGCGGATCATGCCGGCGCCCTTGCTGATGCCGGTAATGGTGACGGTGGCGCCGCCGACCTGCGCCCGCTGGCTGAACGCCTTCGGGATCGTGTCGGTGGTCATGATGCCTTCGGCGGCACGGGCCCAATGGTCGGCCGACGCGTCGGCCAGCGCGGCCGGAAGGCCGGCTTCGATGCGGTCCACGGGCAGCGGCTCCATGATCACGCCGGTCGAGAACGGAAGGATCTGCTCGGGCGCGATTTCCAGCTTGCGCGCCAGCGCAATGCAGGTGGAGCGCGTGCGCATCAGCCCGTCTTCGCCCGTGCCCGCGTTCGCGTTGCCGGTGTTGATGACCATCGCGCGAATGCCGTAGTTCAGTGCCAGGTGGTCGCGGCAGACCTGCACCGGTGCCGCGCAGAAGCGGTTCTGCGTGAACACGCCGCCGACCGCCGAGCCTTCATCGATCAGCACGACCGTCAGGTCCTTGCGATTGGCCTTGCGCACGCCGGCTTCGGCCACGCCGATGCGGACGCCGGGCACCGCGAACAAGGCGGCGGGATCGGGGGCGGACAGGTTCACGGGCATGGAATATCTCTCAGTGAAAGGTTCTGGACTTCAGCTCAGCTTGCCGTGGCATTGCTTGAACTTCTTGCCGCTGCCGCAGGGGCAGGGGTCGTTGCGGCCCACGCGCGCAAAGGCCAGGGCCTCGGCGCTCAGCGCGCCGGCACCGGCGGCCGCCATGCGACGCTGGCTTTCTTCGTCGACACGCACCTCGACCTCGCCCGTTTCGGTGGGCGCGGTGTAGGTGATGTTGGCAACGTTCTCGCCGCGGCTTTCAAGGGCTTCGGCGGCTTCCTCGAGCTGTTCGCCCGACTGCACGCGCACCGTCATCAGCTGGCGTGTGACTTCGTTCTTGACCGAGTCGAGCAACTGGCCGAAGAGCTCGAAGGCTTCGCGCTTGTATTCCTGCTTGGGCTGCTTTTGCGCATAGCCGCGCAGGTGGATGCCCTGGCGCAGATAGTCGAGCGAGGCCAGGTGTTCGCGCCAGTGGGTGTCGATGCTCTGCAGCAGCACCATGCGCTCGAACTGGGTGAAGTTTTCCTGGCCGATCAGCGCCAGCTTGGCTTCGAAGGTTTCGTTGGCGGCCTTGACCACCTTCTCGAGCACGTCTTCGTCGGAGATGGCGTCGGAGGCCTCGACTTCCTTCTTGAGCGGCATGTCCAGGCCCCACTCGTTGAAGAGGCTCTTCTCCAGGCCCGCCAGGTCCCACTGCTCTTCGACCGACTCGGCCGGCACGTACTGGCGCACCAGGTCCATGAAGCAGCCTTCGCGCAGCGCCGCGATCTGTGCCGTGAGGTCGGCCGCGTCGAGGATGTCGTTGCGCTGCTGGTAGATCACCTTGCGCTGGTCGTTCGACACGTCGTCGTACTCGAGCAGTTGCTTGCGGATGTCGAAGTTGCGCGCCTCGACCTTGCGCTGCGCGCTCTCGATGCTGCGCGTGACGATGCCGGCCTCGATGGCTTCGCCATCGGGCATCTTCAGGCGGTCCATGATCGCCTTCACGCGGTCGCCCGCGAAGATGCGCATCAGCGGATCGTCCAGGCTCAGGTAGAAGCGCGAGGAGCCCGGGTCGCCCTGGCGGCCCGAACGGCCGCGCAGCTGGTTGTCGATGCGGCGCGATTCGTGGCGCTCGGTCGCGATGATGCGCAGGCCGCCGAGCGACTTGACGAATTCATGGTCCTTGGTCCACTCGGCGCGAATGTGCGCAATGTCGGCTTCCTTGGCGGCGTCGTCGCGGCCTTCGTCGTTCTCGACCGCCTCGATCATCTTCTCGATGTTGCCGCCCAGCACGATGTCGGTGCCGCGGCCGGCCATGTTGGTCGCGATGGTGATCATCTTCGTGCGGCCGGCCTGCGCCACGATGTCGGCTTCGCGCGCATGCTGCTTGGCATTGAGCACCTGGTGCGGCAGACCCGCCTGCGTGAGCAGCCCGTCGATGATTTCGGAGTTCTCGATGGACGAAGTGCCCACCAGCACCGGCTGGCCACGCTCGTAGCACTCGCGGATGTCCTGAATGGCCGCCTCGTACTTCTCGCGCGTCGTCTTGTAGACGCGATCGAGCTGGTCTTCGCGCTTGCTGATGCGGTTGGGCGGAATGATCGTGGTCTCGAGACCGTAGATTTCCTGGAATTCGTAGGCTTCGGTGTCGGCCGTGCCGGTCATGCCGGCCAGCTTGCCGTACAGGCGGAAGTAGTTCTGGAAAGTGATCGAGGCCAGCGTCTGGTTCTCGGCCTGGATTTCCACGCCTTCCTTGGCTTCCACGGCCTGGTGCAGGCCATCGCTCCAGCGGCGGCCCGTCATGAGGCGGCCGGTGAATTCGTCGACGATCACCACTTCGCCCTGCTGCACCACGTAGTGCTGGTCGCGGTGGTACAGGTGGCGGGCACGCAGCGCTGCATTCAGGTGATGCATCAGCGTGATGTTGGCCGGGTCGTAGAGCGAAGCGCCTTCGGGCAGCAGCTTGAATTCGCCCAGGATGCGCTCGGCGTTCTCGTGGCCGTCTTCGGTCAGGAACACCTGGTGGGTTTTCTCGTCGACCGTGAAGTCGCCGGGCACCGTGACGCCTTCGCCCGTGCGCGGGTCGGCTTCGCCTTCCTGCTTGGTCAGCAGCGGCACCACCTTGTTGATGGCCAGGTACAGGTCGGTGTGGTCTTCGGCCTGGCCGCTGATGATCAGCGGCGTGCGGGCTTCGTCGATCAGGATGGAGTCGACCTCGTCGACGATGGCGAAGTTCAGGCCGCGCTGAACCCGGTCGCCGGGCTCGTACACCATGTTGTCGCGCAGGTAGTCGAAGCCATACTCGTTGTTGGTGCCGTACGTGATGTCGCTGCGGTAGGCTTCCTGCTTTTCTTCGCGCGGCATCTGGGGCAGGTTGATGCCCACCGACAGCCCCAGGAAGTTGTAGAGCCGCCCCATCCACTTGGCGTCGCGGCTGGCCAGGTAGTCGTTCACCGTGACCACGTGCACGCCCTTGCCTGACAGCGCATTCAGGTACACCGGCAGCGTGGCGGTCAGCGTCTTGCCTTCGCCGGTGCGCATTTCAGAGATCTTGCCGTTGTGCAGCGCCATGCCGCCCAGCATCTGCACGTCGAAGTGGCGCATCTTCATGATGCGCTTGGAGCCTTCGCGCACGGTGGCGAAGGCTTCGGGCAACAGGGCATCGAGCGATTCGCCCTTGGCCACGCGGTCCTTGAACTCCTGCGTCTTGGCGCGCAGTGCGTCGTCGCTGAGCTTCTCGAACTCGGGTTCGAGCGCATTGATGCGTTCCACCGTCTTGCGATACTGCTTGAGCAGCCGATCGTTGCGACTGCCGAAAATCTGGGTCAGGAAGTTGGTTGCCATGGGTGGAGATGGACGGGCACCTGACGCGACAGGCACTTCGACCGGATTCCCTAAGATATGGTGAAAGCAGTTGGGCGCGTCCTCTTCGAAATCAAGTTGCCTGGTTTCGAAGGCGAGCGGCCCTTTTTCCGGCGCGAACGCCGGCAAACCGGGCATTTTAGCTGTCTTGTTTCTAACCCCTGGATTACCCATGTATCGCCGCACGCCCCCGCCCATTTCGCTGCAGCAAGCTGCGGAAGGCTCGCCCACCCTGGGCAGCCTGATGGCGCGCGCACGCGATGCGTCGGACCGCCTGAAGGCGGTCGAAGGGCTGATTCCCCCAGCCATGCGCGCGGCCATCCAGGCCGGTCCGGCCGAGGGCGATGTCTGGTGCCTGCTGGTGAAAGGCAGCGCCGCGGCCGCCAAGCTGCGGCAGCTGTCGCCGATGCTGGTGACGCGGCTGAAGAACAAGGGCTGGGACGTGGCGACCATCCGCATCAAGGTGCACACGGGCCGCTGACTCCGCCCGACAGGGCTGGCGGCACGGGCTGCACCAGCCGTCAGAATTTGATATTTCGTCTGAAAATAGATAATATTTCCAGATGACATCCCCGACCGCGCCCGCCGACGCCCAACTCCTGCTGCTCGACAAGCACCAGGTCGACGCCCTTCTTTCTCCCGACGACGTGCTCCAGGCCGTGCGCGAGGCTTTCGTCTTGCACAGCGAGCGCGAAGGCCGCGTGTTCCCGGTCGTGCGCGAGCCGCTGTCCACCGGCGGCGTGTTCGGCATCAAGTCGGGCGACGTGCAGGCGCAGGGGCTGCTCGGCTTCAAGGCCGCCGGCTTCTGGCCCGCCAACCGGCAGCGCGGCGGCGAGCCGCACCAGGCCACGATCCTGCTGATCGACCCGGCCACCGGCCGGCCGCTGTGCGTCATCGACGGCAACGCTGTCACCACCGTGCGCACCGGCGCGGCGGGCGGGCTCGGACTTCAACGGCTGGCGCGGCCCGACAGCGCGCGGCTGTGCGTCTTCGGCACCGGCGTGCAGGCGCAGATCCAGCTCGACTTCGCGCTGCGCCTGCTCCCCTCGCTGCGCGAAGTTCTTTATGTCGGCGTGGACGGCCAGCGCAACGCGGCGTTCGAGGCCCGCTTCGCGCAGCGCTGCAGCATCGCGCCCGCCGAAGACCGCAACGCGGCCGTCGCGCAAAGCGACATCGTGATCACCGCCACGCCGGGCGGCGGCGCGCTGTTCGACCTGCAGGCGGTGCAGCCCGGCACGCACCTGAACTGCGTGGGCGCCGACACCCGCGGCAAGCGCGAGCTGCCCGAGGGCCTGCTGCAGCGCGTCCGCCTCGTGGTCGACGACCGCACCCAGGCAAGCCAGATCGGCGAGACCCAATGGGCGCCCGACACGGCCAGCATCGAACTGGGCGACCTGCTGACCGGCAAGGCTCCCTTCGAACGTACCGCTGCCGACATCACCGTGTTCGACATGACCGGCCTCGCACTGCAGGACCTGACCGTCGCGCGCCTGCTGCACCAGCGCGCGGAAGCCACCGGCACGGGCACCTGCCTGGCGTGGCCCTGGTGAATCCGCCCATGACCCCGGCCATGAAAAAGAAACCGAACGCGCAGTTGCTCGAAATGCTCGGCCAGATGGCCGAAGGCCTGGGCGAAACCTTCGCGCCCTTCTGCGAGGTGGTGGTGCACGACCTGAGCAATCCGAAGAACGCCATCTACGCCATCGAGAACAGCCTGAGCGGACGGCAGGTCGGCCAGTCGGCCACCGAGCTCGGGCTGGCGCGCATCCGCGATCCGCAATTCCCCGCCGTGATCGCCAACTACGCCAACACCTTTCCCGACGGGCGCAAGGTCAAGAGCACCTCCATCGGCATCAAGGACGAGAGCGGCGAGTACGTGGCCGCGCTGTGCCTGAACGTCGACCTGACGCTGTTCCAGAGCTTCCAGGGCGCGATCTCGCAGTTCACACGCACCGAAGACAGCCAGGTACACGAGCACCTCGACGCCGGCGGCAACCCTTCAGGCCGCATCCACGCGCGCATCGACGAATTCGCGGCCTCGCGCGCAACCACCTCGCGCTCGCTCAAGCCGGCCGACCGCAAGCAACTGGTGCTGGAACTGAAAAAGGCCGGCCTGCTGGAAGTGCGGCGCGGCGCCGAGATTGCCGCGGCGCACATGGGCGTGTCGCGCGCCACGGTCTACAGCGACGCCAAGTGAATCGACCGGGCCGCGGCGGCTACTGGGGCTGCAGCCCGACCTCGCGCGCGGTCTTCTGCCAGCGCTCCGCTTCGTAGCGCAGGAAGGCCCGCAGCTCGCCCGGCGTCGAGCCCTTCATCTGCACGCCCAGCACCGACAGCCGCTCCTTCACCTGCGGATGCTCGAGCGCGGCGATGGCTTCGCGGCGCAGTTTCTCGATCACGTCGAGCGGCGTCGTGGCAGGCGCCACCATGGCCCACCACTGGTCGATCTCCATTCCCTTGAGGTTGTTCTCGGCAAGCGCGGGCACGTTCTGCAGGCCGGGAATGTTCACGCGCTGCGTGCTCGTTACCAGCAGCGGGCGGATGCGGTTGGCGCCCAGCAGGCTGGCACCGCTGGCCAGCGTCGCGAAGTGGCCTGCCACCGTGCCCGCCGCCACGTCGGTGAGCGCCGGCGCCGAGCCCCGGTACGGCACCATGTTGAAACGGATCTTCGTGCGGCTCGCCAGCAGCTCGGCCGCAAGGTGGCTCACCGTGCCCGCGCCGCTGTGGGCAATGGCGGGGGGCGCCGGTCTGGCGGCGGAGGTTTTCAGGAAGGTCTTGAAGTCCTTGCTGTCGTCGTCCATGCCCGCGAAGAACACCAGCGGCGAGGTGCCGATCATGGTCACCGGCGTGAAGTCGCGCAGCAGGTCGTAGGGCAGCTTCGCGGTCACGGCCGGCGCAATGGCGTGCGGCAGTTCGACGATGGCGATGGTGTAGCCATCGGGCGCGGCCTTGGCGGCGGCGTCGGTGCCGATCATCCCCGCGGCACCGGGCCGGTTGTCGACGATCACCGGGCTGCCGATGGTCTGGCTCATGCGCTGCGCCATCGCCCGCGCAATGGCGTCGGTGCTGCCGCCGGCGGCCCAGGGCACGACCAGCTTGATGGGCCGGTCGGGGTACGTCGCCGCCCACGTCGTTCCGGTTGCAGTGAGCAGGGCTGTAGAGCCGGCGGCCAGAAAGGCCCGGCGATGCATCGTCGGCATGGTGGATTCCTGAAGGGGGTTAGACGGGGCGGTCGGGCCAGCTCGGATCGCTCGACGCATTGGCGGTCAGCATCAGCACCACGTGCGCATCGGCCAAAATGGCATCGCTCTCGCGCAATTGCCGCAGGGCCGCCAGGCCGGCGGCCGCGCACAGCTCGGCACTGACGCCGGCCGCGGTGAGCAGGCGCCGCGCCGTGCGGGCTTCTTCGTCGCCCACCACCACCGCCCCGCCGCCGGTGGCGGTCGCGGCCTGCCATTGCAGGTAAGTCACGGTGGCGCCGGCGGTCGAGAACTGCGCCGTATGGCCCGGGTAGCTGCCGTTGAGCGCACCGCCCGCCAGCACGCGCGACAAGCGTGCAAAGGGCTCCACCAGCCACAGCCTCGGCATGCGCGCGATGCGCCCCGCAGCCAGCAGGTCGCGAAAGCCCGCGTAGATGCCCCAGGCGAGGTCGCCGCGCGCGGTCGGGATCACGATGTGGTCCGGCAGCCCGCTGTCGGCCAGGCATTCGAGCGCGATGGTCTTGTAGCCCTCGATCGCCAGCGGCGCACTGCCCAACGCGGGCAGGCGGTAGTTGGTCAGCGCGAAGTAGCCGGGGTGCTGCGAACGCTCGCGCACGAAGGCCCAGCGGCCCGCGTTGTCGGCGAACACATAGCGCCGTGCACCCAGTGCGTCGAGCTGCCGCGCGTAGGTGGCGGGCATGCCTTCGTAGGTGGCCACCTCGCAGCCCAGGCCCGCGGCCCATGCATAGTGCGCGGCCGACACCGCCGCATTGCCCGACGAAGCCAGCACCAGCGTGTGCGCGTCGAAGTCCAGCGCCTGCGCCACGCCCACGGCGGTCATCCGGTCCTTGTGGGAGCCGGTGGGGTTGCACGACTCGTCCTTGATGCCCAGCCGCGCCACGCCGAACTGCGCCGCCAGCGCGGGCATCTCGTGCATCGGGGTGTGGCCCTCGCCCAGCGTGAAGCCGGGCCCGTAGGGCATCGGTATCGCATCGTGGCCTTCGAGGCCATCCGGCCCCTCCGGCAGGTAGCTGGCGCGCAGCGCGACATGAAAGCCCGCGCGCTTGCACGCGGGGCAGCCGTCGTGCGTCAGCGTGACCGGGTAGAGCGCATCGCATCGCAGGCACTGCAAGCCCCGCAAGCGCGGGTTGCGGGCGGGCTTCGGCGTTCGGTCCCGCACCATGGCCGGGGCGTGGCCGGGAGGAAGGGCCAAGGTATCCGCTGGCGGCGCGGTGAACTTGAAGTCCAGGACTGGCGATGTCGTCACGAGGTGATGCGTTGGAAGTTGTGCCCAAATCTTATGCATTCGGAAATAAAATTACGCAGCCTCAGATACTCAACCGATAAATAAACTTATCGGTCTCCAGCGATGCGCTTCGCCGAAATCGAGACGTTCCGGGCCCTCATGCGCGGCAGCTCCACCCGCAAGGCGGCCGCCTTGCTGCACGTGACGCAGCCCGCCATCAGCCAGTCGCTCAAGCGGCTCGAGGCGCAGGCCGGCATGCTGCTGTTCCAGCGCACCGGCGGGCGGCTGGTGCCCACGCCCGAGGCGCGCGCGCTGTGGATCGAGGTCGAGCGCGTGTTCATCGGCATGGACGCCATCGAGCACCGGGTGCGCAGCCTGCGCGACTTCGGCGTGAGCCAGCTGGAGCTGAGCTCTTTTCCGGCCTACGGCCTGGGCTTCATGCCGCGCGCGCTGGCAAGGCTGAAGGCGCATCGCGGCGCAAGCCCGTGGCCCCAGGTGTCGCTGCAGGTGCTCAGCTCCAAGGATGTGCGCGACCGCGTGGCCATGGGCATCTCCGACTTCGGGCTGATGGCCGACGAGCTGTCGCTCGAAGGCATCGACCATTCGACCTTCTCGCGCTTCCCGGGCGTGGTCGTCATGCCCGAGGGCCATGCGCTGGCGCGCTTCAAGACCATCAAGCCCGAGCAACTGGCGGAGGCGCCCTTTCTTTCGCTCAACCCCGAAGACCCATCGCACCAGCGGCTGGAAGCCGCGCTGATGCCCTACGGCGTGGCATTGCGCGTGCTGGTGCAGACGCCCTACGCAGCCAGCGTGTGCGAGATGGCGCTGCGCGGCCTGGGCGTGGGCCTGGTCAACCCGATCACGGCGCTGGACTACGCGGAGCGCGGGCTGGTGGTGCGCCGCTTCTCGATCGACGTGTCCTTCACCTGCCTGCTGGCGCTGCCGGCCGGCAAGGTCCTGTCGGCCACGGCGCGGGATTTCATTTCGCTCATGCGGCTGCAGCTGGCCGAAGACGAAAAGCGCATGCAGCGCTACCTGCGATAGACACGATGGGCACGATGGGTGCGATGGGTGCGCGCCTTCTTCTTACTTCCAGGTGAACTCGTGGTTCAGCCCGACCGTGAAGCCCGTCACCGCGCGCCCGCCGGTCGGCCGCACACGCGAGGCACTGATGTCCACGCTGATCAGCGGCGTGAGGCTGAAGCGCCCGCCGATGCGCGAAGTCCAGAGCCCTGCCGCGCGATTGCGCTCCGCGATCAGCGACACCGCATCGTCGATGGCCCACTCGACGGCCAGGCCGCCGCGCGGCGTGCGCACGCCGGTGCCCAGCGCCCAGTCGGTGCCAATGTTGCCGTGAACCTGCAAGCTCGCCGCCGGCCGCCAGGTCAGCGGCACGACGAACTGCCCGCCCATGCGCCCACCGCGCCGCAGGTCGGACACGGTGCTCACCGACAGCGCGGCACTGAACGGCGCGTCCGCAGCCTGCCCGAAGAAATTCCACTTGATCTGCGGCCCACCGGTGACCGAGTGAACGCCGCCCACCGAGAGCCGGTCGAGGTTCAACCCCAGCTCGACAGGCCCGACCCGGCAGGCCGGCCCAAGATGAAAGCCCGTGACCGGCTCGGTGCCCGTGCGGCCCCACCAGGTTTCATACTGGCACTGGCCCGGATCGAGCGTGCCGGCATCGTCGACGTCGAAGTGCCCGGCCGCCTGCGCGCCCAGGCTGGCAAGCGCGCAGCACGTGGCCAGCAGCCAGCCGGAGCGTGGCGGTCGGTGTGTTGTTCTGTGCCTGTTGTTCTTCATCGCGAGCATCCCGGAACCCTCGAACCATTCTAGGGAGGCGGGAAGTCGGCGCCGTGACGTGGGGGGCTGCTGTGAGAGTCCGCAGGAGAGAAGTCCGGTTCAATTCAGGGCGACGCCCACGCCGACGGTGTGCTCTGCTCCGCGAATGTCCCCCGCTTCGCTCCTCCTTTATTTCGCTGCGCAGAGCACACCATCCGCGTGAGCGTCATCAGAGTGGTCGTTGATCAGCGGTACACCA
>NZ_QAJK01000060.1 GCF_003852515.1 Variovorax sp. KBW07
GCCAAAGAATGACCCCGCACCCCAGCAGCGCGCAACACAACACAAGAGCACAACCAAGCAACCGAAACGAACAAGCCCATGCAGCTGAACGGAATCCACCACGTAGCCATCATCTGCGCCGACTACGCGGCATCGAAGCGCTTCTACACCGAGGTCCTGGGTCTTCGCGTCGTCGCTTAAAACTACCGCGCCGCACGCGACTCGTACAAGCTCGACCTCGCCGTGCCCGATGGCTCGCAGATCGAACTCTTCTCCTTTCCCGATGCGCCCTCGCGCCCCACGCGGCCCGAAGCACAAGGCCTGCGTCATCTGTCCTTCGAAGTGCATGACGTTCAAGCCGCAGCCGACGAACTCGCTGCACAAGGCATTGCGGTCGAGCCGCTGCGCACCGACGAGTTCACCGGCCGGCGCTTCACCTTCTTCACCGATCCCGATGGCTTGCCGCTGGAACTCTACGAAGCCGCTCCAGCAGGCGATCTTCATGCGTTGCTCATGAAACTCGAAGGCGACCTTCATCTTCAGGACGTGCGGGCGAGCGCGTCGCGGCTCGAGGAAATACTCGAAGACGACTTCCAGGAAATTGGCATCTCCGGCATCGTCTGGACCCGGCCCGCGATCGTCGAGGCGCTGCGCGACGAAGCTTTTTCGGAACGCACGATGTCGGACTTTCGTGTGCAGCGAATGGCGTCCGATGTGGCGCTGGTTACTTACCGCGTACACCGCGAGGCCACGGCGGAACGGCCGTCCGCGGATTCGCTGCGCAGTTCGCTGTGGCGACAACGGGGTGGCCGCTGGCGCATGGCGTTTCACCAGGGCACGCCGCTTTGATTTGACGGTCTGACGCGGCCCGCTGCTGCGCAGGCCAATGCTGCTGGCTGCTATCCGACTTCGCCGAACGCCACGCTCACGCGCAACCCCGTCGGCTCCGCGGCCTCCAACCGCAGCTCCGCGCCCAGCAGCTCGGCATAGCGCGACACGATCGACAAGCCCAGGCCCGAGCCCTGCCCCAGCTTTTCGCCGGCGGGGCCCTGGGCCCATCGCTGCATCAGGTCGCGCTGCGCTTCGAGCGGAATGCCGGGGCCGTCGTCGATCACGCTCAGTGTCTGGCCCGCCAGTTCGACCGTGATGGTGCGGCCGCCATAGCGCAGCGCGTTGTCGATCAGGTTGTCGAGAATGCCTTCCACCAGCGCTTCGTTGGCATGCACCACCACGGGGTCGTCGAGGCCACGCGCGCCCAGGTCGACGCCACGCGCATCGGCGCGCGCCAGGTGACGCAGCACCGTCTGCTCGGCCAGCACGTCGAGCCGCACCGGCACGCGCTCGAGGCCTGTACGGGCCTCTTCGGCGAGTGCCAGCGCCAGCAGCTGGTCGATCAGGTGGCTCGCGCGCGACTGGCGCTCGGACACGCGTTCGAGCTGCTCGCGCCATACCTTGGCGTCGTGCTGGGCCAGGCCGTATTCGGCCAGCGCGCGAATGCCGGCAAGCGGCGTGCGCAGTTCGTGCGCCACGTTGCCGACGAACTCGCGCTGCGCCTGCAGGCTCTGCCCGAGCCGGTCGAACAGCGCATTGACCGCATTGCCCAGGCGCTGCAGTTCGCGCGAGGTCTGGGCCACGGCCACCGGCGAAAGGTCGCGCACGTCGCGCCGGTCGAGGGCGCGCTGCAGCTCGGCCAGTGGCCGCAAATCGCTGCGGATGCCGTACCAGAGCCACACGGCGAGCAGCACCAGCAAAAGGATCTGCGGTGCCAGCGCATAGCCGAGCAATTGCCGCACCAGTGCCGTGCGGCTCAGCGTGGTCTGCGCCACCACCACGCGGTACGGCATGCTGATGTCGGGTTCGGCATCGTGCTCGAGCACCACGGCGCGCAGCACGCTGCCTTCGTATTCCACGTCGGAAAAGCGATAGCGCGAACCGTCCACCGGCAGCGGCGCCTGCAGGCCGGGCTGGCCCGAGATCAGGCTGCCATCGAGCCGCTGCACCGCGAAGTACACCTTGTCGACCTGGTCGAAGAGCACGGTGGCCACTTCGCGCGGCGTCAGCAGCAGCTCGATGCCGCGCTCTCCCGCCTGCACGTTGGCCGACAGCGCATAGGCATCGTCGAGCATGCCGCGGTCGAAGGCCTGTTCGGAGAAGTAGTTGGCAATGACCAGCGCGATGACGGCGCCGACCATCCACGTGAGCGCCAATGGCACCAGCACGTTGCGCAGCACGCGCCGCGTGAGCGAAGGCGCCGGGCGCAGCGCCTCGGGCTGCTTGTCCTGGGTCGGCTCGATCGGCTCGGTCACGCGCGGATCAGACCTCGGCTTCGAGCAGGTAGCCGATGCCGCGCAGCGTGCGGATGCTTGCGCCGGTGCCCTGCAGCTTCTTGCGCAGGCGCGAGATGAAGGCTTCGAGCGCGTTGTCGCCCAGCGACTCGTCGAAGCTGGAGAGCTTGTCGGACAGCGCGCGCTTGCTCACCGTGCGGCCCGGCGGGCTCATCAGCTCCCACAGCACCTCGAACTCGCGCGCCGGCAGATCGAGCGGCCCGCTCGCCGTGGAAAAGCGCCGCGCCTTGCGGTCGAGCTTGAGCTGGCCCAGCAGCACGATGTCTTCGGTGCCCTTGGCGCGGCGCACCAGCGCGCGCAGGCGGGCTTCGACCTCGGCCAGGTCGAAGGGCTTGCCCAGGTAGTCGTCGGCGCCGGCATCGAGGCCCGCGATGCGTTCCTCGGTGCGGCCGCGCGCGGTGAGCACCAGCACCGGCGTGCGGTCGCCGCGTGCGCGGGCCTGCCGCAACGCGGTGAGGCCGCTGGCCAGGCCGCTGGTGGGGCTGGCGGTGGCCGGCAGGTTGAGGTCGAGCAGCACCGCATCGAAGGGCTGCACGCGCCAGAGATGGTCGGCATCCTCCACGTTGGTGGACACATCGACGCGGTGGCCGGCATCGGCGAGGCTTCGCAGCATCACATCGCGCAGTACGGCGTCATCTTCGACAAGCAGAATTCGCATGGTGTTTGAGTGTTTGGGGTAATCTGCCCTAGCGAAGGACGGGTCAGCAGCCGGTCAGTCGCTCCAAGCGATAAACGCAACATGAGCATACGACAGCAATATGAAACACGGGCCATTTTCATGGCCGACGCGACACGATGAGTGCGCGTGAACCCTCCGATCAGTTGAGCCTCGTGCCACCGCAGGTGCAACGCACCGCGGTGGTCCTGCTGCATGGTTTATGCAGCACGCCTGACGAGTTGCTGACCGTGCAATCGGCGCTGCGCAGCCGCGGCTACCCGGTTCACCCGCTGTCGATCGAAGGCTACTCGTTCGATACCAACGCGCCGCTGCAGCACGCCGCCCCCTACGAGCGCTGGATCGACATCATCCAGGCGCAGGTGAAGGCGCTGCGCACACAGCACGACCGCGTGATGCTGGTCGGCATTTCGGCCGGTTCGTCGCTGGCGCTGGGCGCGGCCATCCGCTGCGGCAAGGACGTCGACGCGCTGGTGCTCATGTCGACCACCCTGCGCTTCGACGGCTGGGCCATTCCGCGCACGCAGTTCCTGCTGCCACTGGCCTTCTACACGCCGCTGGGCCGCTTCTGGCAATACCGCGAACGCCCGCCCTATGGCGTGAAGAACGAACGCGTGCGGGCCTGGATCGAGCGCGAGCTGCGCCACCGCAAGGTCTCGCGCGCGGGCAGCTCGGTCATCGGCGTGGGCCACCTGCGCGAGCACGACCGGCTGATCCGCCACGTGCGGCGCCACCTGAACAGCGTGCAGTGCGACAACGTGCTGGCACTGCATGCCCAACAAGACGAGGTGGCGAGCGTCGCCAACCTCGACATCCTGGCGCGCGGGCTTCGTTGCCGCGCATTCCGCACCGTGGTGGTGGCCAACAGCTATCACATGATCACGATCGACAACGATCGTCAACAGGTTGTGCGCGAAACAGTGTCGTTTGCGGATGCGGTGGCGCATGGCACGATGCCGGAGCATCCCCTGTACGCATGACCCCGCCTGAACACGTCTGAAAGGACACCATTTCCATGTCTTCTTCCGATTCCACTTCGCCCACCTTCAACAGCATCGCGACGATTCTGGAGACCGACTTCAAGGTCGAGCGCTCGGCCATCTCGCCGGCCACCGCGCTGTCCGACCTCGGCCTCGATTCGCTCGCGCTGATGGAATTCGTCTTCGCCGTCGAAGACGCCTTCCACCTGCGCATTCCCGAAGACCGCCTCGATCCGCGCGAAGCCGGCATCACGCTGCAACGCCTGTGCGAAGTGATCGACGCGGAGAGCAGCGGCGCTGCGGCCGCGCCCGCGGCGCAAACCAACGAAGCCCACGCATGAGCAGCGGAGCCGCCCACGCCATGCTTGCCGCCTCGGCCGCGGGCGTCGCTTCCGCGCCGGTTCGCGTGAGCGGCCTCGGTTTCATCACGCCCATCGGCCGCACCGTCGAAGCCTTCGACGACGCCCTGTTCGCGGGCCGCTCGGCCGTGCGCGCACAGACGCTCGAGATCAAGGGCATGGACCCGATGCGGCTCGCCGTTGCCGCCTGCGACTTCGAATCGGATGGCGTGCGCAGCACCTCGCGCCTGCCGCTCGATCGCGGCACCGCCATGGCGCTGGCCGCCGCGCAAGACGCCGCGGCCGAAGCCAAGCTCGACCTGGACACCATCGACCGCGACCGCCTGGGCATCTTCTGGGGCAGCGGCCTGGCCGGTGCCGGCAGCTTCGACAACACCACCAGCGCGCTCTACGGCGAGCAGCGCCGCATGCGCCCGACCACCGTGCTCACCGTGATGCCCAACGCCGCCGTGGCGGAGCTGGCATTGCACTTCGGCGCGCGCGGCTCGGCCATTGCCTACGCCTGTGCCTGCGCCTCTTCGGCCGTGGCCATCGGCGAGGCCATGCGCGCCATTCGCGGCGGCTGGATCGACGTGGCCATCGTCGGTGGCCACGACGCCATGCTCACGCCCGGCGTGATGGCCAGCTGGCACGCCATGCGCGTGATGGCGCCGCCGCCGGCCGATGCACCGTCGTCGGCCTGCCGCCCCTTCTCGGGCGACCGCGCGGGCTTTGCCATCGGCGAAGGCGCGGCCGCGCTGGTGCTCGAATCGCCGGCGCACGCACTGGCGCGCGGCGCCGATACCGCGCCCTTCGTGCTCGCGGGCTACGCCACCAATTGCGACGGCACGCACATCACCAACCCCGACGCCGGCGGCCAGGTGCGCGCCATGCGCGCCGCCCTGCGCGACGCGGGCATCGAGGCCTCTGACATCGGCCACATCAACGCGCACGGCACGGCCACGTCGGCCGGCGATGCCGCCGAAGCCGCATCGATCCGCGAAGTGTTCGGCAAGGGCGCACCGGTGAGCGCCACCAAGGCCATCCACGGCCACGTGCTCGGCGGCGGTGGCGCCATCGAGCTGATTGCGACGCTGCGCGCGCTGGCACGCGAGAGCCTGCCGCCCATCGCGAACCTGCAGACAGCCGATGCGGCTTTCGATCTCGACTTCGTGCAAGGCGAGGCGCGCGAGGCCAAGGGCATCCGTTATGCGCTGTCCAATTCTTTCGCTTTTGGCGGCACCAACGCGGTCATCGTGGCCGGTCGCGCGTCCGATCGCTGAAGATTCGCTGAAGACTTCCTGAAAAATCGACACGGTGCACCGGCTGGTCGTTTTCATCGTGCCCGTGTTCGCGCTGCTCATGGCGTGCGAGTTCGCATGGGGCTGGCTGAAGCGGCGCAACACCTACCGCTTCAACGACACGCTCGGCAGCCTGAGCCAGGGCATGCTGAGCCAGGCGCTTGCCGTGTGCACGCAGCTTTTCCAGATCGGCCTGTACGCGATGGTCTACCCGGCCGTCGCCCTGTGGACGCGGCCCAGCTTCTGGGACAGCGCCATGGGCTGGATCGCCGCGGTGCTGCTGTTCGACTTCTTCGACTACTGGCTGCACCGCGCGGGACATGAGTCGGCCGTGTTCTGGGCCGCGCACTCGGTGCACCACCAGAGCCAGCACTTCAACTTTTCGACCGCGCTGCGGCAAGAGAGCACCGTGGCCTTCCTGGGCTGGGCCTTCTACCTGCCGATGGCCGTGGTCGGCGTGCCGCCGGAGCAGTTCGGCCTGGCGGGGCTGATCGTGCTGGTCTACCAGTTCTGGATCCACACCGAGCACGTCGGCAAGCTCGGCTGGTTCGACCGCGTGTTCTCGTCGCCTTCCAACCACCGCGTACACCACGCCGTGAACGATGGCTACGTCGACCGCAACTACGGCGGCATGCTGGTGGTATGGGACCGCCTGTTCGGTACCTTCGCGGAAGAAAGCGAACGCTGCGTCTACGGCACGCGCAAGGCGCTCGCCAGCTTCGACCCGCTGCACGCGATCTTCGGACCCTATGCACCGCTGCTGCGCGACAGCTGGTACACACGGCGCTGGCGCGACAAGCTCGCGGTGTGGTTCAAGCCACCGGGCTGGCGCCCGGCCGACGTGGCGGCGCGGTTTCCCGAGCCCGCGTTCTCGCTCGAAGACGCAAAGCAACTGCACGACCCGGCGCTGACCCGTGCGCAGGTCGTGTCGGCCGCGCTGCACTTCGCCGCCTGGGTCGGCGTGACGCTGGCCTTCCTGTGGAATGCCGACGATCTTTCGCAGCGGGCCGGCCTGCTGTTGCTGGCGCTTTCGGCCGGCGGGTTCTGGGCGATCGGCACGGTGCTGGATTCGCGCATCCGGCTGCGATGGGCCTGGTGCGCGCAAGCGGCATTGCTGGCGTTGTCGGCGGTACTGCTGGCCTGAGCCGGTAGCTTCTTCACGGCACGCGCGGGCCTCGCTATGCTCGGCGCTCCAAAGCTTTCAGGCTCCCCACATGCGCAGGCTGGCCACCCCTGAAGACATCGACACCGTCTTCACCCTCTACATGCACGAAAAGGTCGTGCCCTACCTGGGCTACGACCCGATGCCGCTCGAAGACTTTCGCGCCATCTACCAGGAACTGCTCGACGGTGGCAGCTTCTACATCTTCGAGCGCGACGGACGCATCGCCGGCTTCTATCGCGCCACGCGCTATCCGGGCCGCGTGCACCACGTGGCCAGCCTCGGCACGCTCGCGGTCGACCCGGCGCTGCATGGCCAGGGCATTGCGCTGGCCATGGTGACCGAGGCCATCGACGCGCTGAAAGCGGCCGGCGTGCGGCGCATCGAGCTCATCGTCGAAAGCGACAACGCGCCAGCGCTGCGCTTCTACGAAAAGCTGGGCTTCGAGCGCGAAGGCACGCTGCGCAAGTTCTACAAGCGGGCCGGTGCCGCGGAAGCCATCGACGACCACATGATGGCGCTGCTGGTCGACTGAAAAAATCGATGCGAAGCGGCTCGCTCCGCATCGCCGCCTTCAGAGCGTTCAGGCCTTCCAGCGCCGCAGCAGCAACGCATTCGCCATCACGCTCACGCTCGACAGCGCCATGGCCGCGCCGGCGACCACCGGGCTCAGCAAGCCGAAGGCGGCGAGCGGAATGCCGGCCACGTTGTAGGCAAAGGCCCAGAACAGGTTCTGCCGGATCTTCGCCACGGTGCGGGCCGACAGCTCGAAGGCCTGGGCCACCAGCGCAAGGTCGCCGCGCATCAGCGTGATGCCGGCCGCTTCCATCGCCACGTCGGTGCCGCCGCCCGAAGGCGCCATCGCGATGCCGACGTCGGCCGCAGCCAGCGCGGGAGCATCGTTCGCGCCATCGCCGACCATCGCGACCACGTGCCCGTTCTTTCGCAAGGCACTCACCTGCTCGGCCTTGTCGGCCGGCAGCACGTCGGCGCGCACGTCCTCGGCCGGAATGCCCAGGCGCGCCGCCATGGCCTGCGCCGCGCGCAGGTTGTCGCCCGAGATCATCACCACGCGCAGGCCGCGCGCACGCAGCGTGCGAATCGCTTCGGCCGCCTGAGGCTTGGGTTCGTCGGCGAAGGCCAGCAGCGCCTGCGCATGGGCCGCGCCGTTTTCGTCGAAACGCAGCAGTGCCGAGACCGTCGCGCCCTGCGCCTGCAGGCCCTCGACATCGGCGGCCTCGGGCATCGCGCCGAGTTCGCCGCACCAGCGCAGGCTGGCGATGGCCCAGGTGGCGCCATCGACTTCACCGCGCACGCCGCGCCCCGGCATGGCCTGCATCGCAGCGAGCGGTGGCGCCTGCAGGCCGCGCTCGGCCGCGGCATTCAGCACCGCCTTGGCCAGCGGGTGTTCGCTGCCGCCTTGCAGGCTGGCAGCCGTTGCCAGCAACTGGTCTTCGGTGGCATCGCTGCCCGCCACCCTCACGAGGGCCGTGAGCACGGGGCGGCCCAGGGTCAGCGTGCCGGTCTTGTCGAACGCCACGGTGTCGACGCGGTGCGCAATTTCCAGTGCACGCGCATCCTTGATGAGAATGCCGTGCTTGGCCGCCACGCCGGTCCCGGCCATCACCGCCACCGGCGTCGCCAGGCCCAGTGCACACGGACAGGCGATGACCAGCACCGCCACCGCGTGGATCAACGCCGTCTCGATGCCGGCGCCCGCCATCAGCCAGCCGGCCAGCGTGAGCAGCGCGATCACCAGCACCACGGGCACGAACACCGCCGCCACCTTGTCCACCAATCGCTGGATCGGCGCCTTGGCGGCCTGCGCGTCTTCGACCAGCCGGATGATGCGCGCGAGCACGCTCTCGGCGCCGACCGCGCTCACCTCGATGACCATGCGGCCGTCGCCGTTCACCGCACCGCCCGTCAACGCATCTCCGGGGCCCTTGGCCACCGGCAGCGGCTCGCCGGTGAGCATCGATTCATCGACCTCGGATTGCCCTTCGATCACGCGCGCATCCGCCGGCACACGTTCGCCGGGGCGCACCGCGAGCCGGTCGCCGACCATCACTTCGGCCAGCGGCACATCGCTTTCCTTGCCGCGCAAACCGACCAGGTGCGCCACTTCGGGCCGCAGCTGCTGCAGCGCACGAATGGCCGAGGTGGCCTGCCGCTTGGCACGCGCCTCCAGCCACTTGCCGAGCAGCACCAGCGTGATCACCACCGCCGAGGCCTCGAAGTACAGGTGCGGCACCATGCCGTGGCCCGCATGCTCGCCGGTGGTTGCACGCCACCACAGCCACAGCGACAAGCCGAAGGCCGCGCTGGTGCCAAGTGCCACCAGCAGGTCCATGTTGCCGGTGCGGGCCTTGGCCGCATGCCAGCCCGCGCGGTAGAAACGCGCGCCCAGCCAGAACTGCACCGGCGTGGCCAGCAGCAATTGCACCCAGGGGGGAAGCATCCAGTCTTGTCCAATCAGGTCACCGAGCATCGGTGCCATGAGCGGAATCGACAGCGCCAGGCCCACGGCCACCGGGCCGAAGCCGTGCCAGGGCGACAGCGCCGCGGCCTCGTCGGCCGCATTGCTTGCCGCGCGCGGCTCATAGCCGGCGGCACGCACGGCGCGGCGCAGGCGCACATCCATGTCGTCGCTGCCGGTTGCCGCTGTGGTCACGCGGGCCGACTCGGTCGCGAGGTTGACGCTGACGTCCTGGACGCCCGGCACGTTCTTGAGTGCGCGTTCGACGCGCATCACGCACGAAGCGCAGGTCATGCCGCCGACCGAGAAGTCCAGCGTGGCGGTGGCCGCCGAAGAGGGTTGCTGCTGCAGGTTTTCCATGTGCCAAGGCTAAAGCCTCACACCATGGCAAGGTCAAGCCTTGAAAAAAGTGTCCCTTTGCTGGACATTGACATCGTGGGAAAGTTCAAACTGATGCCTTGCCTCGAACGGTTCGAGGACCACTCATTCATTCATTCATTCATTCATCCATCCCAAGAAGGAGCCACGACGATGAGCCAGAAATTCCAGGTCACGGGCATGAGCTGCGGCCACTGCGTGAACGCGGTGCAGAACGCGGTGCAAACGGTCGATCCCGAAGCACAGGTCACGGTCGACCTCGAAACCGGCCACGTCGACGTGCTGAGCGAACAGCCGCGCAAGGACATCGTGGCCGCGATCGAGAACGCGGGCTACGCCGTTCAATGACGGGCATTGCGGCCACGGCCGGCCGGCAGGTCGCCATCGGCGAGGCCGCGCGCTTGTCGGGCGTGTCGGCGCGCATGGTCCGGCACTACGAAGGGCTGGGCCTGCTGCCGGCGGTGGCACGCACCGAGAGCGGCTATCGGCAGTACAACGACGCCGACGTCCACACGCTGCGCTTCATCAAGCGCTCACGCGACCTGGGTTTCTCGATGGAAGAAATCGCGGAGCTGGTCGGGCTGTGGCACAACCGCCGCCGCACCAGCGCCAGCGTGAAGCGCGTGGCCGAAAAGCACCTGGGTGAACTGGAGCAGCGCATTGCGGACATGCAGTCGATGCGCAACACGCTGGCCCATCTGGTTCACTGTTGCCACGGGGACGCGAGGCCGGACTGCCCGATCCTCGATGACCTGAGCAAGGTCTAGCGGGGCACGATCAGGCGCCGCGCACCAGCGAAAGAATTTTCCCCGCATCCAGCGTGCGGGCCTTCTCCTGGATCTGCGGCAGGTACTGCGTCTGCAAGCCCTGCCCTTCCTTCACGACACCCGAGAAGGCTTCTTTCAGCATCTGCGTCGACAGCGTGCGGCCGCCGGCGTAGTAGCGCTTGGCAACGTGGCCCAGCGCGTAGGTCGACGCGAAGCTCATGCCCGAGCTCACGGCCTGGTTGCCCAGCCCGCGCAGCAAGCCGCCGCCCACCTTGCCCAGCAGTCCGCCGAGCAGCTTGCGCCCGGCCTGTTCCAGGTACTGCGAGGTCAGGCCCACGCCGACCGTCGCCAGGAAGTCCTTGATGTGCCCGCTGTCGAGCTGGTAGCCGTGCGCCTGGCCGATGCGATACACCAGCTTCATCTGCAGCGGAATGATCGCCATGGTCGACAGCGTCTCGGGCAGCAACTCGAGGGCGCCGTTGAGGATGGCCGCGTTGAGGATCGACTTGTCGAGCTCGGCGCTGTCGGGCGCATTGGCGACGGCTGCCGCCGTGGCACCCGCGGCCGTGGCCGTTCCCACCGCCGCGCCCACCGGCACGGCCGCGATTTCTTCCGCCCGCGCCACGAACCCGGCCGCCGACGACGCGTCCAGCCCGAGCGAGGTGCGCACGTCCATCAGGAACATGCGCTCGGCTTCCGACTGCGTGCCGTCGGCATCGCACACGCACACCGCCATTTCATAGGCCAGCTGCCGCGACTCGGTGCTCTTCAGCTCCCCTGCCACCGACGCCAGCGACACGCGCTTCATGAGCACGTCCTGGTAGAGCGTCGGCAGGTTCAGGCCGTCGGCTTGCGAGAGGCCTTCGGCGATGCGCTTGATCTCCGCGCGCTCGCGTTCGTGCTTTTCGCCGTCGACGAAAGCCGCCAGCAGGCTCAGGGTCACGATGGCAGTTGTTTCTGAAGGTGTCATGTTCGCGCTTTTCGTCATAAGGAAGGACGAAGTTCGGTTGCCGGGCCGCCCGAAGGTTCCTTCGAACGGTTCTCCCCACAAAACTGGGGCAACTCTGTGGATAACCCCGGCACTGCTGTGTAGGGGCGTTGCAAGTCATTGATCTACAAGGGAAATCTACAGTCTGCTCAAATTTTGGGCACTGGGTTTCTTTGCCCGAAAACCGTCTTTCGCAGATTTTCCAGGGGGTGTCAAAGGACAACTCTGGGGACAGTTTTTGCACAAGCCATCGGTTATCCACAGCGCCGGCGGGTTACCCAATGTTGTTCATTTGCCGGGTACACCTTGGAAGCGCGGCTGCGCACAGTGACGCAGGCATGACAACTCCTTGTCGCATAACGAAAAAAGTGCCCTGTCCACAGAAGAGGCCAACCCTTATCTACTACTACTAATTTGAATAAGAAGAATAAGAAATAGGGAACAGGGAAAGCGCCGCGCCAAAAAAAAAGCCGCGAAAGGCCGCGCCGGTCTCCGGCGCCCCGGGCAAAAAACCGGCCGGCCCTGGTCCGTTCCGACTTTCCCGCGCCGTTTCCCGTCATTCCCCACCCTTCCCCGCCCGTATTTCGCGGCTTCCCCTCGCTAACATCCGTGGGATGAGCTTCAAACCCCGGATCCTGATTGCCGAAGACGAATCGGGCATCGCCGACACGCTGCAGTACGTCCTGAAAAGCGACGGATTCACCCCGGTCTGGTGCGCCACGGCCGAAGAAGCCATTGCGCAGTTCGCGCAGGAACCGCCGGCGCTGGCCATCCTGGACATCGGATTGCCCGACCTGAACGGTTTCGAGCTCTTCAAGCGCCTCCAGGCGCTGAACCAGTCGATGGGCGGCCCGGAGGTACCCATGGTCTTCCTGACGGCCCGCAGCGACGAAATAGACCGCGTGGTGGGCCTGGAACTGGGCGCCGACGACTACATTGCCAAGCCGTTTTCGCCGCGCGAGCTGGTCGCTCGCGTCAGGACCATCCTGCGGCGAAGCGCGAGAAACGGCGCAGGAGCCTCGCCAGTGACTGCTACGCCGAACCATGGGGTACCCCATCAAAACGCGCCTGTGGCGTCGCCAGCGGCGCCACAGGCCCCCGCAATGCCCTTTTCGCTCGACAACGAGCGGATGCAAATCCGGTATTACGGACGGCTGCTCGAACTCTCGCGCTACGAATACGGCCTGCTGCGGCTGCTGGTGCAGCGCCCCGGCCGCGTGTTCACGCGCGACGAATTGCTCGAAATGGTCTGGGACGACGCCAGCGACAGCTTCGACCGCACGGTCGATGCGCACATCAAGACCCTGCGCGCCAAGCTCAAGGCCGTCGCGCCCGATGTGGAGCCGATCCGCACGCTGCGCGGCACCGGCTACGCGCTGAACGAAGAACTTCCCTCCAAGGCATGAGACAGGGCCCGGCCTGCCTTTTCGTGGAATACCGCGGAACCGGCTTTGCCGGGCCGCTGGTATTGCCCCCGGCGAGGGGGCTGGAGGCCACACCAAGTGGGCAAGCCTGGGGGAGAACCAGGGCGTGACCCGACGCACGCGGATCTTCATCGGCATCCTGCTGATCTACACGGCGGGCATTGCCTTCCTGCTGTACCGCGTGGTGGCGGACATCGATCCGCGCTACCGCGAATCGGCCGAGGAGTCGCTGGTCGAAACCTCGCAGCTCGTGGCCAGCCTGGTCGAGCAGGACGTGATTGCCGGCGCCATCAACACCGCGCGGCTCGAGCCGCTGTTCCGCACGGTCTATGCGCGCGAGTTCTCGGCGCAGATCTACAACCTGCACAAGAACCGCGTCGAGCTGCGCGTGTACGTCACCGACCGCAACGGCCGCGTGATGTTCGACTCGCTCGGTCGGCACCTGGGCGCCGACTATTCGCGGTGGAGCGACGTCAGCCGCACGCTCGACGGCCAGTACGGCGCGCGCACTTCGCGCGACGTCGATGGCGATCCGCTCACCTCGGTCATGTACGTCGGCGCGCCGATCCGCTGGAACAACGAAATCGTCGGCATGGTCAGCGTCGGCAAGCCGGTGCAGAGCTTCGGCCAGTTCGTGCAGGACGCGCGGGCCCGCACGCTGTGGGTCGGCGTGGGCTCTGGCCTGGCGCTGTTGCTGCTCGCGGTGATCGTGTCGGTGTGGCTAGTACGACCCTTCGGATTGATTTCGGACTACTGGCGCTGGGCGCGCGCGCAGCGCACCCTGAGCCTGTCGCGCATGGCGCGCCGCGCGGTCGATGCGGTGCGCACCGGCTTCAGCGAAATGCGCGATGCGCTCACCGGCCGCAACTACGTGGCCGACTACGTGCAGACCTTCACGCACGAAGTGAAGAGTCCGCTGTCGGCCATTCGCGGCGCGGCCGAGTTGTTGCAGGAGCCGTCGATGCCGCATGCGGAGCGCGAACGATTCCTGAAGAACATCGAACGCGAAACCCAGCGCATCCAGGAAATCGTCGACCGCATGATGGAGCTGACGGCACTCGAAACGCGGCGCACGCTGGACCGCACCGAGCCGGTGTCGCTGGCTTCGCTGATCGACGACATCGCCATCAGCGCGCAGCCCGCCGCGGCCAAGCGCAACATCCGGCTGCTGGTGAACATTCGCGACGAAGCCCACACCGAAGGCGACCCGTTCCTGCTGCGCCGCGCCATCAGCAACCTGCTGGACAACGCGCTCGATTTTTCGCCGCGCGACAGCGAGATATTGCTCACGCTGGAAACGACTTCAAAGCTGGCCCGCGTGAGCGTGCGCGACCACGGCCCGGGCATCCCGGAGTACGCGCAGGAAAAAGTTTTTCAGAAGTTCTATTCGCTCGCGCGGCCGCACAGCCAGAAGAAAAGCACGGGGCTGGGGCTCGCGTTCGTGAAGGAGATCGCGGCGTTGCACCGTGGCCGCATCGAGCTGGGCAATGCGTCGCGCGGCGGCGCGGTGGCCACGCTCACGCTGCCGCTGCTGCCTTCGTCACATCACTGAGGTGGCGGGACGGGGAGGCCCGAGGATATCGGGACTGCGGGACTTCAGGAACCGGTCAGCGCCCGATAAGCCTCGCGCGTCTCGGGGCTGACGGCGTCCAGCAGTTGCTCGTACGAGGTCTGGTGGCGCGCCAGCATGCGGGCCGATGCCACGGTCTTCGACTTGCAATACCAGTGGCAGGTGTGCTGCATCAGGAACAGTTCGGCCGACATGGTGAAGGCCTTCGATTTGGCGGAGCGCTGCGCTTCGTTCTTCATCACGCCGGCAATGCCGCGCGCATGAATGGCCAGCGCCTGGCGCAGGTCGAAGGTCGCGGCCGGGAACAGCTTGTGCGCGAAGGGAATGGCCACCGGCAGCTTGCTCACGCGGGTGTCGGCTTCGGGCGTGCGCGCGAATTCGGCGGCAAAGCTGTTGAACTGGGCCGAGAGTTTTTCCTCGGTGGAATCGAGCAGGCTCCAGATCTGCTGCCGGCGCTCGGGGTCGTCTTCGCCGAGGCAGCGCAGGTAGCCCGAAGTCAGGCTCTCCATGAGCTTCTCGATCTGGTAGCGGCCCAGGTGGGTGCCCAGCAGCGCGATGCGCTGGCGCTGGTCTCTGGACTTGAGGATGTAGGCGCCGGCGGCGATCAACGCCACCAGGGTGAGGATTTCCATGAATGCGTGGGGGAGAGAAAAAAGAAGAAGCGGGAGGCAGTACCGAGTGTAGGCACCGCAACCCGCTTCCGCTTTTTTGTATTGCGCCGCCCGCCGCTACCTGAAGATGTCCAGGATGCGGTTGCGTTCTTCGGGTGGCGGTGGTGCGCCGATGGGGGCACCGGTGAGTTCTTCCACCGGTGGTGGCACGGCCTCGGCATTTTCAAGGCCCAGGCTCGCCACGTTGTGGCCCGGCGTGAAGTCGTCGAAGTACCACTCGCCGTCGACGTTGACCACGCCCGGCGGTTCGGCCGGCTGGGTCACGGGCACGCCCTGCAGCGCGGTCTGCATGTAGCCGATCCAGATCGGCAGGCTCAGGCTGCCGCCGGTTTCGCCGCGCACGCCAAGCTGGCGCGGCGTGTCGTAGCCGATCCAGGCAATGCCGACCATGGTCGGCTGGAAGCCCGCGAACCAGGTGTCGAAGGAGTCGTTGGTGGTGCCGGTCTTGCCGTAGAGGTCGTCGCGCTTCAGGGCCTGGTGGGCCTTGAAGCCGGTGCCGCTCTTCACCACGCTTTGCAGCAGCGAATCCATGATGAAGGCGTTGCGCTGCGGAATGGCGCGGCGCGTTTCGTCGAGCACGGGCGCCTCGGTTTCCATGATGACCTTGTCCTTCATGTCGGTGACGCGCGTGACCAGGTACGGATTGACGCGGTAGCCGCCATTGGCGAACACCGAGTAGCCCACCGCCATCTGCATCGGCGTGACCGAGCCGGCGCCCAGGCCCATCGGCAGGTTGGCGGGGTGCTTGTCCTTGTCGAAGCCGAACTTGGTGACCCAGTCTTGCGCGTAGGGTGCACCGATCGACTGCAGCACGCGCAGCGTGACGAGGTTCTTCGATTTCATCAGCGCGGTGCGCAGCGGCATCGGGCCTTCGTAGGTGCCTTCGAAATTCTTCGGCTCCCACGGCTGGCCGCCGTTGGCGCTGGCGTCGAAATGCAGCGGCGCGTCGTTGACGATGGTCGACGGCGAGAAGCCCTTTTCGAGCGCGGCCGAATAGATGAAGGGCTTGAAGCTCGAGCCCGGCTGGCGCCAGGCCTGCGTGACGTGGTTGAACTTGTTCTTGCCGAAATCGAAACCGCCGACCAGTGCCTTGATGGCGCCGGTGCGCGGGTCCATGCCGATGAAGGCGCCTTCCACTTCCGGCAACTGCGTGATCTCCCAGGTGTTCTTCGGCGTCTTCGCCACGCGGATCACCGCGCCGCGGCGGATCTTGATGTTCGGCGGCGCCTTGGCGGCCAGGCCCGACTGCGCGGGCTTCAAGCCTTCGCCGGTGATCTGGATGGTTTCGCCGTTGGCGCGCACGGCGCTGATTTCCTTTGCATTGGCATCGAGCACCACGGCCGCGATCACGTCGCCGTTGTCGGGGTGTTCGGCCAGCGCGTCGTCCACGGCTTCATCGACTTCCTTCTGCTCGGTCGGCAGGTCGACGAACTTCTCGGGACCGCGATAGACCTGGCGGCGCTCGTAATCCATGATGCCCTTGCGCAGCGACTTGTAGGCCGCAGCCTGGTCGGCCGCCACCAGCGAGGTGTAGACCTTCAGGCCGCTGGTATAGATGCTGTCGCCGTACTGCGCGTACATCATCTGGCGCACGGTTTCGGCCACGTACTCCGCATGCAGGCGGTTCGGGTCGGCGGCATCGCGCAGGTGCAGTTCTTCTTTCTTGGCGGCGGCGGCCTGCTCGGCGGTGATGAAGCCGGTTTCCTGCATGCGGTCGATCACATACAGCTGGCGCGCCCGCGCACGGCGCGGGTTGGCCACCGGGTTGTTGGCACCGGGCGCCTTCGGCAGGCCGGCCAGCATCGCGGCTTCGGCGGTGGTGACGTTCTGCAGCGGCTTGCCGAAGTAGGCCTCGGAGGCGGCGGCAAAACCGTAGGCGCGGTTGCCCAGGTAGATCTGGTTCAGGTAGATCTCCAGGATCTGGTCCTTGGTGAGCTGCTGTTCGAGCCGCAGCGCCAGCAATATCTCGTAGGTCTTGCGGCTCAGCGTGCGCTCGGAGCTCAGGTACACGTTGCGCGCCACCTGCATGGTGATGGTCGAGGCACCCTGCTTGCGTCCGCCCTTCAGGCTGGCCACGGCCGCACGCAGAAAGCCCTTGTAGTCGACGCCGCCGTGGTCGTAGAAGCGCGCGTCTTCCACTGCCAGCACGGCGTCTTTCATGACCTTCGGAATGTTGGCGAAGGGCGTGAGGTTGCGGCGCTCTTCGCCGAACTCACCGATCAGCTGGCCTTCGGCCGAGTACACGCGCAGCGGCAGCTTGGGCCGGTAGTCGGACAGCTCCGACACGTCGGGCAGCTTCGGGTAGATGGCCACCACGGCCACGATGGCGGCGACGATCACCACCAGCGCGCCGGCGCCCGTGGCGATGGCGCCCCACCCCGCGAGGCGTTTCCAGCGGCGGTTGGGGTCGCCGTCGCCGTCTGGCGCGGGGCCGTTGCCGCCGGCGTGGTCGGCGTCGTCGGGCGTTGGAGGGGTAGGACTTTTGGGCATAGGAAAGACTGTCTAGCGAAAGGATTGGAGCCGCCGCGCGTTGCCGCGTTCCAGCATCGAGAGGTCTAGTGCGCCGCGCTGCGCGGCCTGCTGCGCGCAATGCATGGCGTCGAAATACTTGTCGTGGTCGAAGGCGATCAGCAGCAGGTTCACACCGGCGTTCAGCGAACGCACGGTGGCATTGCACAGGCCGTGGTTGTAGGCCGCGCCCATCGTGAGGTCGTCGGTGACGAGCAGGCCCTGGTAGCCCCATTCGCCCCGAATCACCTGCTGCACGATTTTGCGCGAGAAAGAAGCCGGAGAGTCCGCATCGAGTTCCGCAAGGATCACATGCCCCAGCATGATGGCTGCGTCAGATTGTTTCGACACTTCTTGAAATGGTTTCCAGTCATGTGTTGCAAGCCGGGCGACCGGCGTGCGCAGCGTGGCGGCGAAGTGATGGGTGTCTTCGGTCACGCCGGCGAGACCCGGAAAGTGCTTCAGCGTGCCTCGCACGCCAGCCGATTCAAGGCCTTTTTCATAAGCGAGCGCTACCTGCGCGGTCAGCACGGGGTCGGCCGAGATGGCGCGTTCGTCGATGCGGGTGTGAAGGTCCCAGCGGCCCGGTGCGCGGCCGGGGCGCAGGTCGACCACCGGACTGAAATTGAGCGTGATGCCCAGCGCCGCAAGCGCCCTGCCCTGTTGTGCGCCGTAGGCATGGGCGCGTTCGGCCGGCAGGTCGGCGTCGAGCAGCGTGGCCAGCGCCGGCTGGCGTTCGACCAGTGGGGAAAGGCGCGACACAGCGCCGCCCTCCTGGTCGGTCGCGACCACCAGCGGCGGCAGGCCGGTTTCGCGGCGCAGGGCCTGCAGCTCGGCGATTTCTTCGCGCAGTTCGGCGGCGGTGCGGCCCCGCACGTTGCGCCCGGTCACGAAGATTCCGCCGATCAGTCCCTTGCGCGCCAGTTCGCGCAGATTTTTCGCATCGTCGTAGCCGACGATGAAGTGGGCGCCGAGCGCCTGCGCCAGCGGACCCGATGCGGCGTTCACCTGGGCCCGGTGCTGGACCGAAGCGGCTTCGTTGCACAGCGCCGTCAGCAGCGCACCGAAGGCCAGCCCCAGCGCCACGGGACGCACCCAGCCCCGTGCCAGCCGCCATGCGAGCGCGATGCCGATGGCCAGCGCGCCGAGCAGCAGCGGCAGCTCCCAGGCGCGCATGAAGCGCAGGTGCGGGTCTTTCAGGTGCCAGGCCCAGAACCACAGCGTGGCCAGGGCCAGCCAGCCCATTGCGCCGCCGATGACCCGCAGCAGTTTCATGCCGCTTGCGTGGCCGCATCGCCGCGACGCGACAGCGCATACCAGTCGACCTTGCGCGTGACCAGCATCAGCGTGGCCAGCATGCCGAAGATCAGCAGCGCGCCGAGCAGCAGCGCATTGCTTTCCGAAGCGAGCAGCCCGTAGAGCGCGCCGTAAAGCAACGCCACGAAAGCACCGAACGACAGGCCGCGTCGCCAGCCGCCGAGCACCGCGCTGAAGTACACGGCCAGCAACGCGACGCTGGCCGTGGCCGCGCCCGCATAGGCCATCCAGAAGGCGAACTTTTCAGACAGCGCGAGCAGCAGCAGGAAGAACAGCGCAATCGACAGGCCGACCAGGCCGTACTGGATCGGGTGCAGGCGCAGCTTGCGGAACAGTTCGAACATGAAGGCGGCCATCAGCACCAGGCCGATGAAAAGCATGCCGTACTTGCCGGCACGCGTGCTCATCGAATAGACGTTGATCGGCTGCGCGAGCGACACGTCGAAGGTTTGCAGCGGGCCCAGGTTGCGGCGCGCTGCACCGGCGGGCTGGGTGGCGGGCTGAGCAACGGCCTGGGCATCGCTGTCGGGATCGAAGCCGCGCCCGGCGAGCCCCGCGCGCACCTGCTCGCGCGCCGTGGTCACCAGCGAGGACACGCGCCAGTGCGCGTCGAAGCCGCCCGGCGTCACGCGGCGTTCCGACGCGAGGAAACGGCCGCCGAAGCTGGGGTGCGCCCAGGGCGAGCTCAGGTGTGCCGTGGTTTCCTCGGCAATGGGCGCGATGGCCAGCGTGTCCTGCCCGACCAGGCCCAGCGTCATCTCGAAGGGCAGCGCGGTACCGGCCTGCCATGCCGCGAGCGCGGCGCCGGTCACCGGGGCGTGGATGCCGTTGGCGAACCAGGCGTCGTCGGCAATGCCCGGCACGCGCTGCCTGAAGCGCAGCGCCTCGCCGTTCATCGCCAGCGCCGGCGAGCCGTCGAGGCCGCGCAGGTCGCTCACGTTGAAAGCGATGAAAGGCGCCTTCAGCTCGATCGTCGAATCGGTTTCGCTGTGCGCCACGGCCTTGGGATCGAAGGCCGCGTAGCCGCCGGTCAGCGTGGCGTTGAGCGTGTAGAACGGAATCTTGAAGATGCCGCGGTAGCGCTCCTGCGGCGCCATGGTGCCCTTGATGTGCAGCTTGTCGGGAAACACCACGTGGGCCATTTCCTTGCTGCGCGGCTCCTGGCCGATCAGCTTGCCCTGCGCGTCGCGCAGCGGTTCGGTCCAGCGCTCCACATACGGCACCAGCAGCAGCGGGCCGACCATGGTCTGGCGGCCGGCGTAGGTGGCCGCGAGTTCCTGTGCCGCCTCGCGCTGGCTTTCGCCGCGCCCGCGGTTGATCGAGTCGATCTCGGCCAGCGGAATGCACAGCAGCAACACCAGGAAGAACAGGCCGGCCACCTTGACCAGCATCGAGCCCTGAAGGGCGCGCAGGAACTGAAGCATTTTTTCTCTCCTCGTCTGTAGCGATGCGGCGATGCTCGGCGCCCGACCCGAAGGCCGTGTGAAGCACCCGCGCCGCTTCACTTCACACAGACTTCACACAGCGGGCATTCGCGGGTTGCGACTTCAAGGAGCCTTCCTACTGGCTTCTCCTGCGCTGCCGACAGTCGGGGCTGTGCAAGTTCGCACGGACAAGGACCCCCGCCATGGATGCCCACACCACCCCACGCCCCGGCCGCTGGCTCTGGCTCGCCACCGTGAGCCTGGCGACCGCGGGCTTCATCGCATTGGGCGTGCGCCCGCTGCATGCGCAGGAAGCGCCCGCCGGCCCGCGCCTGAAGACCGAGAGCCCGTATTTCTTCGTCAAGAGCGACGACCCTTCGGTCGACCGCCTGCCGCTCAAGGGCACCGAGGTGTCGGTGAAGATTTCGGGCGTGATCGCCGACGTGACGGTCACGCAGACCTACCGCAACGAAGGCCAGCGCGCCATCGAGGCGAAGTACGTGTTTCCCGGCTCGGCCAAGGCGGCGGTGAGCGGCCTGAACGTGCGGCTGGCCGACCGGCTGATCACCGCGCAGATCCGCGAGAAGCAGCAGGCGCGGATCGAATACGACACCGCCAAGAAAGAAGGCAAGACCGCCGCATTGCTCGAGCAGCACCTGCCGAACGTGTTCCAGATGAACGTCGCGAACATCATGCCGGGCGACGACGTAAAGGTGGAGCTGCGCTACACCGAGCTGCTGGTGCCGCAATCGGGCAACTACGAATTCGTGTTCCCGACCGTGGTCGGCCCGCGCTACAACAGCCCGCAATCGTCGAACGCACAGGCCAGGTGGGTCGCGCAACCCACGCTGGCGGCCGGCGCGGTGCCCAACACCAGCTTCAAGCTCAAGGCCACCATCGACACGCCGATGGGCCTGAAGGAAATCCGCTCGGCCACGCACGCCATCGACGTGAAGAAGAGCGATGAAGACCAGCACGCCGACATCGTGCTCGCAGCCGATGGCCGCCCCGCCGACAACCGCGACTTCGTGCTCGACTACCGCCTGGCCGGCGAGAAGATCGAATCGGGCCTGATGCTCTACAAGGGGCAAGGCCAAAATTTGGATGGAAGCGCCGAGAACTTCTTCCTGGCCATGGTGGAGCCGCCCAAGGCCGTGGCTGCCAGCGCCATTTCGCCGCGCGACTACATCTTCGTGGTCGACATCTCGGGCTCGATGCACGGCTTTCCGCTGGACACCGCCAGGACCGTGCTCGAACGGCTGATCGGCGGGCTGCGCCCCAGCGACACCTTCAACGTGCTGCTGTTCTCGGGCAGCAACAAGATGCTGTCGCCGAAGTCGGTGCCGGCCACGCGCGCCAACATCGAGCAGGCCCTGGCCACCATCAAGAACTACAGCGGCAGCGGCAGCACCGAGCTGATTCCGGCGCTCAAGCGTGTCTACGCCGAGCCGAAGGAAGAGAACGTGTCGCGCACCGTGGTGGTGGTGACCGACGGCTACGTGACGGTGGAGCGCGAGGCTTTCGAGCTGGTGCGCAACAACCTGTCGAAGGCCAATGTGTTTGCCTTCGGCATCGGCTCCTCGGTGAACCGCAGCCTGATGGAGGGCATTGCGCGTGCCGGCATGGGCGAGCCTTTCATCATCACCGACCCGGTACAGGCGCCGGAGCAGGCGGCGCGCTTTCGCCGCATGGTCGAGTCGCCGGTGCTCACCAGCGTGAGGGCCACCTTCGGCGGCCTCGACGTGTACGACGTGGAGCCGCAGGCCCTGCCCGACGTGCTGGGCGAACGCCCGGTGATCGTGTTCGGCAAGTGGCGTGGTGAAGCCAAGGGCCGCGTGATCATCGAAGGCCAGGGCGCCAGCGGCCCGTACCGCCAGGAAGTGCGCATCAACGAGCGCACCCGGCAGGACACGGCCGCGCTGCGCACGCTGTGGGCCCGCCACCGCATCCAGGCGCTGAGCGACCAGGAAACGCTGGAAGGCGGCACCGCATTCAAGGAACGCATCACCGAGCTGGGCCTGAAGTACAGCCTGCTCACGCAGTACACGAGCTTCATTGCGGTCGACAAGGTGGTGCGCAACCTGGCGCCGCAGAACAGGGTGGACGTGAACCAGCCGCTGCCGATGCCGCAAGGCGTGAGCGACATGGCCGTCGCGGAATTGGGGGCCGAAGTGCCGAGCACGCCGGAACCCGAAACGCTGGGCGCCATTGCCGTGGTGCTGTCGATGCTGGCCATGTTGCGCCGCCGTGCGCGCCGCAACGACGCGCGCCGCTTCACGTCCTGAATCCTTTTTTTAAAAAAAGCAGAGAGAAGAAAAATGTCTTTGGCAATGCTCGCCCACCGGCATCCGCGCATCGTGGACTGGGGCATCCACATCGATCGCACGCCGGCCGCCGGCTGGCTGGGCCTGCAGTTCGTCGCACTGATGCCGACCTGGGTGTGGATGGTCCAGCGCATGCGCGACGGCTCCGACGATCCGCTGGGCCTGGTGGCGCTGGTCGCACTGGCGGCGCTGGTGTGGCATCGCCGGCACGAACTGCGTGCGTCGCCCCGGCTGGGCTGGCTGGCAACGGCGGGCGCGGGCACCGTGCTGGCGACGCTGCTGCGCACCGGGCTGGGCGTGGTGCCCGCGCTGCCGCCGCTGGCGGCCGGGCTGGTGGCCGTGCTGTCGCTGGCCTGCGGGCTGCTGGCCTTCCTGCCGCGCAAGGTGGCCACGTTGCCAGTGGTCGGCCTGGCGGTGCTGGCGTTGCCGCTGCTGTCGTCGTTGCAGTTCTATGCGGGCTATCCGCTGCGCGTGGTGACGGCCGAGGCCAGCCGCTGGCTGCTGGCACCGGGCTTCGACGTGGCGCGCGAAGGCACCAGCCTGATGGTCGATGGCCGGCTGGTGATCGTCGACGCGCCGTGCTCGGGCGTGCAGATGGTGTGGCTCGGCTACTTCACGGCCTGCGCCGTCGCGCTGTGGGCGCGCCGCAGCGATCGCGGCTTTTTGCGTGGGCTGCCGATGGTCGGGTTGCTGGTGCTGGGCGGGAACATCCTGCGCAACAGCGTGCTGATCGCGTTCGAAGGCGCCGGCCATCCGCTGGCGCCGTGGGCGCACAACGCGCTGGGCCTGGTGGTGCTGGCGGCCGTGTGCGGCGCCATCGCCCGCCTGATGGTGCCGGCCCGACCCGCGCCGGAGCCGCTCGAACACCCGGTCCCGGGCCTGATCACCACGCAAGGAGGCCGCCATGTCGACACCGTTCTTTGAGCGCTGGTTCGCCAACCATTTCATCAACCGCATCGGCCACAAGACGGCCTTTGCACTGGCGATGCTGCTGTGCATGCTGTGGTCGACCGCGGCGGCGCTGCGCGCGCCGGCCGAGCCAGCCGACGTTGCCGCGGTTTCGCACGAATGGCCGAGCCGGTGGGACGGCCTGCCGCTGCGCCCGCTCGCCCTGAGCGAGGTCGAGCAGCGTTTTGCCGACCGCTTTCCGGGTGCCATCGGCCGCATGACCGACGGCACCCAGACCCTGGTGATGCGCCAGGTGAAGCAGCCCACGCGCATGCTGCATCCGGCGGTGGACTGCTACCGCGCGCTGGGCTACCGCATCGAGCAGGCGCGGCTGGAACGCGACGCGCAGGAGCGTTTGTGGCGCTGTTTTGTTGCGCAACGGCACGGAGCGCAAAAGATCCGCGTTTGCGAGCGCATCGTGGACGCCCAGGGCGCGGCTTTCACCGACACTTCAGCCTGGTACTGGGCAGCGGCCAGCGGCCAGTCGCATGGCCCATGGCAAGCGGTCACCGTGGCAAAACCCATCTGACGACCTGAGAATGTGTCTGTGAAGAAGACCCTGCGATTTTTGCTTTTCGGGCTGTTGGCCCTTGTCATTACTGCACTTGTAGCTATCTTTTTGATAGTTAAGCTGGTGCTTGCGCCGGCCGCCGGCGAGTGGAGCACCACGGTGAAGGCGGGCCCGCTGAATTTCGAGATCGGCGTGCCCACCGCGCTGCGCCTGGCCACCTCGCCCTGGTTCTCGCCGCGCCTGGACGGCCATTCGCTCGACACCCGTTTCGGCACCGTGCGCTTTGCCTGGAAACCGGCCGGCGAAATGCTCGAGATGACTTGCGCACCCTGCAGCGCCGAGGTGTCGGCGCTCGGCAGCCAGCCGATCAAGGTCGAGCGCCTGGTCGCCACCGTGCGGCGCGACGGCAACGTGCTGAGCGGCGCGCTCGAAGCCACGCCGCAGAGCACCGACACCACCCGGCTCCAGGGCCACTGGGAAGGCAAGCTCACGCCGAAGAACCTGCAGCTCAGCGCCAACGTGCAGGACGCGCCCATTGCGCGCTGGTACGCGGTGCTGGTGCCCACGCTGCCCGAACTGCAGCGCGCCCGCATCGGCGGCACGCTGGCGCTGCACGGCCAGCTCGTGCTGCCCGAGGCCACGTTCTCGGTGCTGCCGGCCATCAGCCAGTTCACGGTCGAGGGGCTGGGCACCGAAGCCATGCTGGACGCGCGCACCAGCTGCGGCCCGTCGGCCAGGCTGGCCAACGACAGCTGGCTGGCGCGCGCGGTCATCGCGGCGGAAGACCAGCGCTTCTTCACGCACACCGGCTACGACCTGACCGAGATCCTCGCGTCGATCGACAACAACCAGAAGCCCGGCCAGGTCCGGCGCGGCGGCAGCACGCTGACGCAGCAGCTCACCAAGCTGCTGGTGACCGGCAGCGACCGCACCGCCGAACGCAAGCTGCGCGAGATGCTCTACGCGGTCGAGATGGAGCAGACGCTGGGCAAGGCCCGCATCCTGCAGCTCTACCTGGACAACGCCCCCTGGGGCGGCAACATCTGCGGTGCCGAGGCCGCGGCGCGCCGCTACTTCAAGCGCAGCGCGCGCACGCTGGAACCGGCGCAGGCCGTCTGGCTGGCCGCGATGCTGCACAAGCCGCAGGCCGTGCTCGAACAGTGGCGGCGCGACGGACAGATCGACGCCGAACGCACCAAGTGGGTGGCGGAAGGCATTCGCGGCATCAGCCGCAACCAGCGCGAGGCGATGCTCAAGGGCGTGGCCGCCGCGAAGTTCTCGGCGCCGCCGGCAACGCCCTGAGCGCCACCGCAATACCTGCCAGGCATGAAAGCAATGCAATGACCGTTCTTGTGACCGAAGCGGACGTCGAAGCCATCGAGCGCGCCACCGTCGCGGCGGTGTCGCCCGAAATAACCGAAGAACTCGACGGCTGGCTGCTGCCCTTCGACGGCGGCACCGTCAAGCGCGCCCGGTCGGCCGTGCCGCTGCACCGCGGCGCCGTCGATCACGCCACGCTGGACCGCATCGAAGACCGCTACGACAGCCGTCAGGTTGCACCCGCGCTGCGGCTGGCCGACGCGGCCTGCTTCGACGGCCTGCGCAGCGAACTGGCGCGGCGGCACTACACCCACGACAGCCCGACCTGCGTGCAGGTCGGCTCCGCAAAGCAGATGCGCCAGGTGGTGGCGCCCGGCGGCGCATTGGCCGATGTCGACCGCACGCCCGACGATGCCTGGGCGGCGCTGTTTCTCGGCGAGGGGTTCGACCCGGTGGACGGCGCGCACCGCGTGCGAACGCTGGCGCGCGCCAAGGGCTCGCTCTACGCCAGCGTGCGCGAAGGCGGCCGCACCGTCGCGGCGGGTGCGATGGCTTTTGGCCACGGCTGGGCCAGCGTGCACGGCATGCGGACCGACAAGGCGCAACGCGGCCGGGGGCTGGCGGGGCGCGTGCTGGCCGGGCTGGCGCAGGCGGCACTGGCGAACGGTTTCGAGCGCGTGTTCCTGCAGGTCGATGCGGCGAACCCGCCGGCACTGGCGCTGTACCGGCGCGCGGGTTTCGAGACTACATGGCAGTACTGCTACTGGCAGCGCCAGCAGTGGCCGAAATAACCGGCGGCTGAGCACCTCCCGCCAGGGGGCCGCGTGGCCATGGGTGGCGCGGCGGCCGCGTTAGTGCCACCATGGCCGCATGAAGAACGCCAATCACCATGCCAACCACCCCACCGATCCCGTGGCCACGCCGCGCGGCATCGACCACATCGTGGCCGGTGTTTCCACCAGCGATGGCGACGGCGTCAAACTCACCCGCGTGCTGCAGCAGCCGCTGCAGAAGCGGCTCGACCCGTACCTGATGCTCGATGCCTTCGGCAGCGACAACTCGGGCGACTACATCGGCGGCTTTCCGAACCACCCGCACCGCGGCTTCGAGACCGTCACCTACATGATTGCCGGCCGCATGCGCCACCGCGACAGCGAGGGCCACGAAGGGCTGCTCGAAAACGGCGGCGTGCAATGGATGACCGCCGGCCGCGGCCTCGTGCACAGCGAGCTGCCCGAGCAGGAAGAAGGCCTGATGGAAGGCTTTCAGCTGTGGCTCAACCTGCCCGCGAAAGACAAGATGCGCGAGCCCTGGTACCGCGACATCCAGAGCGAGGAGATCCCTGAATACACCACCGCCGCCGGCGTGCACGTGCGCGTGATTGCCGGTGCGAGCCACGGCATCGAGGGCGCGGTGCGGCGCGAGCACACCGAGCCGCTGTACCTGGACATCACGTTGCCGCCCGGCGCCGAATTCGCGCAGCCGCTGCCGGCCGACCACAACGTGCTGGTCTACGTGTTCCGCGAATCGCTGTGGATTGCCGGCAGCGAAGTGCCGACGCGCCGCATGGCGATTCTGGCCAACGACCCGGACAGCGACGGCGTGCTGCTGCGCGCCGGCGCCACCAACCACAGCCCCGCGCGCGCACTGCTGATTGCCGGCAAGCCGCTGCACGAGCCCATTGCGCAATACGGCCCCTTCGTGATGAACACGCAGGAAGAGATCAAGCAGGCGATGCACGACTTCCAGAACGGCAAGCTGGGCGGCTAGTTCATTCTTCTTTACGCAAGCTCACTCCCGGCTAACGGTGGCGATACAGAGCGCTTCCACACTTCGTCTCACCTGCTGCCCCTCGGTGGCGGGCTTCTTCGAAAGGAAGCACTTCTCATGATTTCTCTTCGCCAACGCATCGTCTGGGCCAGCCTGCTGGGTTCGGCCGCTCTCGCCTCTTCGGGCGCCTTCGCTCAAGCGCCGGCCGCTCCCGCCACACCCGCTGCACCGGCCGCCGCGGTGGCCCAGGCCGACGGCACGGCTGCGGCCCCCAAGGCCAAGGCCGAGCACAAGCGCATGGACCCCGCACAGCGCATGGAGCGCATGCAGGCCCACCGCGCCAAGCGCCTTGCCGCGCTGAAGGAAAAGCTCAAGCTGACCTCGGCCCAGGAAGGCGCGTGGAGCACCTTCACTGCCGCCAGCCAGCCGCCCGCAGGTGCCGGACCGCGTCCGCGCATGGACCGCGCCGAGTTCGCCAAGCTGACCACGCCGGAACGCCTGGAGCGCATGCAGGCCCGCCAGGCCGAACGCAGCGCCATGTTCGCCAAGCGTGCCGACGCCACGAAAACCTTCTATGCCGCGCTGACGCCCGAGCAGCAGAAGACCTTCGATGCCGAGACCGTTCACTTCGGCGGCCACGGCCATCGCGGTCACCACGGTGAACACGGCGGCCCGCGCGGTGCGGCGCCCGCCAAGGGCTGATCCGCGCGCCCGGTGCGCCATTCGTGGCGCCATCGAAAAAGCCCGCAACGCGAAAGCGCTGCGGGCTTTTTCTTGCCTGTGATTCGGTTCGTCGAACGGTTACTTCGGCGTGCCGGTCTTGTCGGTCGGGTTGGTCGCCACGTCGGGGCGTTCGCCCTTCTGGCCGAACTGCGGCTTCACCTTGCGGGCCTCCTGGCTCACTTCGGCGCGCGAGCGCTCGCCGGTGGGTTGCGGCATGGCGTTCGGCTGGTGGTTGACGGTGGTCGTGGCCTCGCCCTTGGGCACCATGCTGTTGGCGTTGTTGCGGTTCTGCGTGCGCGCTTCGGCCTTCACGGCTTCGCGCGACGCGGGCATCGAGTTGTCGGGGCGCTGCGTCGGGTTTGCCACGCCGGCCGGCGTCATGGTGCTGGCCTGGCCGCCCACCGAGGGATCGGGCTGGGCGGGAACCGAGGTGGTCTGGGCGCCGGCAATGCCTGCCGTGCCCAGTAGCGCGGCAAGAACGGTGGCGTGAAAGATTGACTGCTTCATGGAATGCTCCTTTGGCTTGTCTGCCTGTCTGTCTCGAATCGATGGATGAATGGATGGAAACGTGGGCTGCTCTTTTCTCAAGCCCTGAAATCACCGTAGGAGGCTGAAAAAAGGTGCCGTGTGGGGGTGCGGCAGGCTTGCCTGTAGGAGTCGGCCGCCCAGGCATGAAAGCCGCCCTAGAAGGTGGCGCGTTCCTACAGGCGCGGCGGGCGCGGCAACGTACAACCCCAGGACCGATGTCTTCTTCCCCCATTCCCGTTGCCACCGCCCCCGCGCCGGCCTCGCTCAAGGTCATGACGGTGAACACCCACAAGGGCTTCACCGCGCTCAACCGCAAGTTCATCCTGCCGGAGCTGCGCGATGCGGTGCGCACGGTGGGGGCCGACGTGGTGTTTCTGCAGGAAGTGCTGGGCACGCACTCGCGGCATTCGCGCAAGGTGAGCAACTGGCCCGACGCGCCGCATTACGAATTCCTGGCCGACACCATGTGGCCGCAGTTCGCGTACGGGCGCAACGCCGTGTATCCGAAGGGCCACCACGGCAACGCGGTGTTGTCGAAGTTTCCGATCGTGCATTTCCGCAACCACGACGTGTCGGTGAGCGGCCCCGAAAAACGCGGCCTGCTGCATTGCGTGCTGCGCCTGCCGGGCCGCATCGTCGACGTGCACGTCATTTGCGCCCACCTCGGGCTGGCCGAGGCGCACCGGCAACAGCAGCTGGAGTTGCTGTGCCACATCGTGCGCGACGAAGTGCCGGCGGATGCGCCGCTGATCGTGGCCGGCGACTTCAACGACTGGCGTGCCCGTGCGCACGACGTGCTGGAGAAAGGCGCCGCGCTGCGCGAGGTGTTCGTGCACGCCAACGGACGCGCCGCCAACACTTTTCCGGCGCGCTTTCCGGTACTGCCGCTGGACCGCATCTACGTGCGCAACGCTGGCGTGCATGCACCCGTGGTGCTGCCGCGCAAGCCGTGGTCGCACCTGTCGGACCACGCCCCGCTGGTGGCGGACATCGACCTGTGAACCCCGGCGACATGAACAACAACAACCACTGGATCGGCGGCAACCGCATCGAGCTGCTGGAGAACGGCGAAGAATTTTTTCCGCGCGTGTTCGATGCCATCCGCGAGGCCCGGCGCGAAGTGATCGTCGAGACCTTCATCCTGTTCGAGGACAAGGTCGGCCTGCAGCTGCACGCCGCCCTGCGCTCGGCGGCCCAGCGCGGCGCCAAGGTCGACCTGATGATCGACGGCTTCGGCTCGCCCGACCTCTCGCGCGAGTTCATCGAGGGCCTGACTTCGGTCGGCGTGAAGGTACGGGTGTTCGACCCCGGCCAGCGCTTCATGGGCCAGCGGCTCAACGTGTTCCGCCGCATGCACCGCAAGATCGTGGTGGTCGATGGCGAGCGCGCCTTCGTCGGCGGCATCAACTATTCGGAAGACCACCTGCTCGACTTCGGCCCAAAGGCCAAGCAGGACTACGCGGTCGAGTTGGCTGGCCCGGTGGTGGGAGAGATTCACCAGTTCGTGCTGCGCGCCATCGCGCTCGGCGGCAAGGGCGCGGGCTGGTTCCGGCGCCGCCTGAAGCAGGCCCCGCCCGCGAGCGGCAGCCATGCCGGCGAAGCCGACGCGATGTTCGTCACGCGCGACAACCGGCGCCACACCAACGACATCGAGCAGCAGTACCGCGCCGCCATCCGTGCCGCGCGCGAACGCATCGTGATCGCCAACGCGTATTTCTTTCCGGGCTACCGGCTCATCAAGGAGCTGCGGCGCGCGGCGCGGCGCGGCGTGGACGTGCGGCTGATTCTCCAGGGCGAGCCCGACATGCCGATCGTCAAGACGGCCGCCAGCATGCTGTACCACCACCTGCTGCACGCCGGCGTTCGCATCTACGAGTACTGCGACCGGCCGCTGCACGGCAAGGTCGCGCTGATGGACGGCCAGTGGAGCACGGTGGGATCGAGCAACCTCGATCCGCTCAGCCTGTCGCTGAACCTCGAAGCCAACGTGATCGTGCGCGACGCGGCCTTCAACAAGGTGCTGTGGGAGCGCATGGACCAGCTGATGCAGCACAGCTGCAAGCGGATAGACACGGCCGACCTTGCGAGCGAATGGAGCGGCTGGCGGCTGGTGCGCAGCTTCTTCGTCTTTCACATCCTGCGCTGGTATCCGGCGCTGCTGGGGCGGCTGCCGCGCCACGTGCCACGCCTGACGCCCGCCGAGGCGACCGACCTTGCGAGCCGGCGCGACACCGGCAAGAGCAACCCGACCGGCGGCGCCACGCAGACGGACGCGGCCTGATGACCTCGGATACGAAGTGAGCACCCTCGGCCTCACCCTCACCCGCCAGTCGTGGTGGCCCTGGGCCCGCCGTGTGGCGGTGTGGGGCTTCTTCGGGCTGATCGCGTGGCTGCTGGTGAAGCAGGCGCGCACCATCGAATGGGACGAGGTGCTCGACGCGATTGGCGCGCTGCCCGCGTCCACCCTGCTCGCGGCAGGCGCGCTGGCCGCCTGCAGCTTTGCGCTCTACAGCACCTACGACCTGCTGGGCCGGCATGTGACCAAACACAAGCTCGGCACCGGCACGGTGATGGGCGTGACCTTCATCAGCTACGCCTTCAACCTCAACCTCGGCTCGCTGGTCGGCGGCGTGGCGTTTCGCTACCGGCTCTATTCGCGCCTGGGGCTCGAGAACGACACCATCACGCGCGTGCTGGGCTTCAGCATGCTGACCAACTGGCTGGGCTACCTGGTGGTGGCCGGCGCGGCCTTCTGCTTCTGGCCGATGGCGCTGCCGCCCGACTGGAAGATCGACAACCAGGGGCTGCGCATCCTGGGCGCGGCGTTGCTGTTGCTGGCCGCGGCCTACGTGGCGCTGTGCGCGTTCTCGAGGGGCCGCACGTGGCGCGTGCGCGGCCATGAATTCAGTGCGCCGGGGCTTCCGATGGCGATGCTGCAACTGGCAATGTCGTGCCTCAACTGGTCGCTGATGGGCGGCGTGATCTGGTTCCTGCTGCAGGGCAAGGTCGACTATCCGCAGGTGTTGGCCGTGCTGCTGGTGGCGGCGGTGGCCGGCGTGGTCACGCATGTGCCGGCGGGGCTCGGTGTGCTCGAGGCCGTGTTCGTGGCGCTGCTGTCGCACCAGGTGGCGGAAACGAAGCTGCTGGGGGCGCTGCTGGCGTATCGCGGGCTTTATTACCTGCTGCCGCTGGTGGTGGCCACGTTGGGCTACCTGGTCACCGAGATGCGGGCCCGGCGGCTTCGGTCGGGTCATTCGTAACGCCGAGCAGCAGCAAAGCGTGCGATCAGCGCGCACTTCAGAGCCGGAAATGCGCGACTTCTTCACTGAAAACGGACCTTTTTGTTGCAGTGCAACAATCGAAACGCACGAAGCCTATAGTGGGCCGACCACCTCCACGGGCCACACCCCATGCCATCGCTCATTTCCGCCGCCCGCCTTACCGATCCCTTGATGCAATGGGTCGACCTGGCCGTCAAGACCCACGAGATGCTGCTGTCTTCCGGCTCGGTGATCCGCATGCGCACCGAGCGCATCGCCAAGGCCGGGCTGCTGCCCAGCGCGGTCGACCTGGAGGAATTCCAGTTGATGGGCCACGAGAAGCTCGCGGCCGCGAGCGAATCGGGCATGGCGATGGCCAGGCAGTGGCACAGCAGCCATTTCTCGCTGGCGAACCGCGCGCTGCAGCAATGGCTGCAGGGCACCACGGCTTTCTTCTCATTGGCCGGCAGCGTCACGCCGGCCCAGGCGGCGGTGCACAGCGACGCGCTGGTTCAGGCCACGGCAGGCACCGCGATCGCGGCCAGCGAGCTGTCGGATGCCGCGGCCTGCATTGCGCACGAAGGGCTCAAGCCCATCCATGCCGCGGCCACGTCGAATGCGCGGCGCCTGGCCGAGCTGCAAGCCTGACGGGTTCGGGGACGAGAAAGAAAAAGAAGAAGCGGGAGCGGCCGCCAGCGCTCAGGGCCGCGCCGGCACCAAGGTCAGCAGCGTGATTTCGGACGGCGCGCCAAAGCGCTTCGGCGGTCCCCAGTAGCCGGTGCCGCGGCTCACGTAGATCCACATGTCATGCAGCCGATGCAGGCCCGCCGTGAAGGGCTGCTGCATCGGCACGAACAGATTCCACGGGAAAAACTGGCCGCCATGCGTGTGGCCCGACAGCTGCAACTGGTAGCCCGCCGCAGCCGCCAACGGCGCGCTGCGCGGCTGGTGCGCCAGCAGCACGCGCGTGTGAACCAGCGGAGGCGCGTCGAACAACGCCAGGTGCGGGTCGCTCGCATGCGCCGCATCGAAGTGCCCGGCAGTGAAGTCGGTCACGCCGGCCAGCACCAGCGCGCTTTCGAACAGCTCTTCGTCGGTTTGCGCGCCGCGCACGTTGCGCGTCTGCAGCACCACGTGCTCGTTCAGCAGCACCTTCAGGCCGAGCCGGCGCAGCTCGTCGATCCAGGCGTGCGCGCCCGCGTAGTACTCGTGGTTGCCCGTCACCACGAAGGTGCCGTGGCGTGCGCGCAGGTCGGCCAGCGGCGCGATGTGCTCGCGCAATTCGGGCACGCTGCCGTCGACCAGGTCGCCGGTAATCGCGATGGCGTCGGCGCCCAGCCGGTTGACCGCGTCGACGATGCGCTGGATGTACGCGCTCTTGATCGTCGGGCCCACGTGGATATCGCTCAACTGCGCGATCGTGAAGCCCTCGAGCGCCTGCGGCAGGCCGCGGATCGGCACGTCGACGCGCTTCACGCCGGCCGTGCGGCGCGCGTTGACGAAACCCACGAGCGACGTGGCCGTGGCCATCGCCAGCACCGCCAGCGCGCTCCATGGGAGCAGCGCGTTCCACTGCACCTGCAGGCCACCCACCGCGCTCGCCAGCCAGGCGAGCAACAGGCCGGCATCGCGCACCAGCGTCAGCACGAACATCGACGAAAACCAGCCCATGCTGATCAGCCCGACCCACTTGAGCACGTCGCCCACCGAGGCATTGCGCGCAATGCGGCGAGACACGAAGGGCAAGGGAATGGTGAGCGCCGACACCGCCAGCGCGAGCAGCGCCAACGGCCACGCAGGCGTGAGCGCGGCCAGCGCGGGCAGCAGGCGCAGCGCGATGTAGACGTGCAGCAATGCAGTCAGGACGCTCAGGAGACGAATCGGCATCGGGGCAATGGGGTCGGGCACTGCCCGGGATACACCATCTGCAAGGCGCATGCCGCGCATTCAAGGCGGTGAAAGGCGCCGTGGTCGCTATTTTTTCTATAGCGCGAGGCGCCCGGATAGCGGTCGTCTTGGCCCTGCAAAGCCCGCAATTTTGCGCCGGCGAAAAGCGGTGCCTGCGCCCACTTTCACCGTATCACTGCACCGTGCGCGTGCTGGCCGAAGCCATGTCGGTGCCCGCGGGCCACACGAAGGTCGCCTTGGCGGGCGCGCCCTGCAGCACATGCAGCGGTTGCTTGAGCATCTGGCTGCCGATTCGCGCTTCGACTTCGTAGTTGCCCGGCTCCAGCCGCGCCACCATGAACGGGCCGCCCGACACCACGTTGTCGAGCAGCGCGGCGCCGCTTCCGTCGCGCACCGTCACGTGCACGTTGGCCGCGAAATCGGCACCCTTGCGGTCCTTGATCGCGAACTCGAAAGTGGCGGGCCAGCGCGGCGATACCGTTTCCATCAGTTGTGCTTCGTCGCTGCCGATGCCGCCGCTCATGTATTCGATGCCGTGCGCCATGTAGATCGGCGGATTCACCGCGGCGTGGGCCGGCGAAAGCGCGCCCAGCAGCAGCACGGCGGCGCCGCACAGCACCGCAGCCGCCAGGGGCCGCGTGCGCGATGATGAAAAACGGGAGGTCATGGTCTGGGTCCTTTCCTTGTCTTCGTCGTTGTGGCGAGAGGCCACGCGGCCACTGTGCGGCGCGCAGCTTAGGAAAGGCTGACCGGCAACACGGCAGGCACGCCGCAGGGGCGTGGCCGTGCTTTTTAGGGAGAGATAGTCTTAGCGGGCGGCGGAGGTCTGCGCCAGCGCCTGCGTTTGCGGCAGCGGCGGCGTCACCGAGGCCATGTCGAAATTCGACGGCCAGACGAACGATGCGCGCGCCGGCACGCCGGCGATCACCACCAGCGACTGCGTGAGCGTCAGCCCGCCCAGCGTCACGTTCACATCGTAGGCGCCCGGATTGAGCCGCGCCAGCATGTACGGCGCTTGCGATTGCACGTCCATCACCACCTGGCCGGTGTACTTCTGGCGAACCTCGACCAGCGCCTTGGCCGGAAAGCCCGGCTGCTGCGCGCCCTTGCCGTCGCTCACGCCGAACTCGATGGTCGCGGCCCAGCGCGGCGACACCATTTCCATGAAGGCGGCTTCATCCCTGGCGGCGCCCCCGCTCATGTACTCGATGCCCTGCGCCACCTGGATGGGCGGGTTCGTGAACGCGTGGGCCGAGAAAGACAGGGCCCCGAGGAATGCTGCTGTACCGCCCAATACCAGGGCAGCCAGTGGCTGCCGGAGACGCGATGGGTTCATTGCTGTGTGGTCCTCGATCTTGCGTGACGTGAAATCCGTCGAGGATTTTGCTTAGCAAGAGTCGGGCTAGATATAGCGTTTACGAGGAACGATCCTCGGATTGAAGTTGAATGCTATTGTTTTCATAGCTGGTGACGCCCGTGTGACGGGCGTGAAGTCAATTCCGTGACCGTCACCTCACGGAAACCCTGAGACGCGGTGTTTTGCGCACGATTCCGGGCCTGGGCAGGGCCGGCGCCTACGGCGGTGCATGGTTGCACGGGCTATGAAGGGCTGATGAACAGCAAAGGAGCTTTGACATGACCCTCGAATCGACGATCAACGAATTCAAGAAGGTGGACGCGCAGCGGGCGGACTTTCCTGGCGAGCACCTGGTGGTGCTGGGCGCGGGCGTGTTGCTGCTGCTGGCCGCTGGGCGCAGCCGGTCTTTTCTTGCCCGGATTGCGGCGGGCGCGGCCGGCGGGGCGCTGATCGGGCGTGCGGCGAGTGGGACGGGAGGGATTGCGCGATTGGCGCGGGGGTTGCAGGGCGTGAGGGGTGCCGGGGGCGCGGTCCCGAAGCGGTAGCAGTCAGCTGCGCTAACCGCGGTGTCGAGGTGCTTGCAGCGGAGATACTGCGTTTCCATGAGTACCGACGACCAGCCACCCGACCCATTGCGCGAGCGCCGTGAGGCGATGACGGCTTGGGAGCAAGGCCTTCGGCCGAAGCCGGAGCGCCATTGGGTGCTGTGGCTGGCGCTGGCGGTGCTGACGGTGTTCCTGCTCTATCGCGGCGCCGAGTGGCTGCTGGCGCGGCAGCAGGCGGAGAAGAAACCGGAGCTGTCGACCACCGAGCTTCCGCGTGCGAACCCGCCTCCGCCGACGATGCGCACCGTGCCTTCAGCGCCCGGTACTTCCATGGATGCCGCAGCACCCGATACCTTCGAAGTGACCAAGTGCCTCACCCCGTCGGGCAAGGCGGCCTACTCGGACGGCCCCTGCCCCGAAGGTTCGCGGGCAACAACAGTCCGGCTGCGCCGTGACGTGAATCTGGCGGATGGCATGAGCGTCGAGCAGCGCGAGGCCTCGAATCGGGACAACGCGGTCATTGCCGCGCAACAGCAGCAATACGAGCGGCAAGTAGCGCAAAACGTCGGCAACGCGATGAGCGAGTGCAGCGGCTTGGCCGAGCGGATCAGGGCGATCGACGCCGAAGCGCGCCAGCCACAGGACACGTACCAGCACGACCGGCTGCGGGATGACCGCAAGCGAGTGCGGGACAGGCAGTTCAGGTTGGGCTGCCCATAGTGGCAGCAGCGAAGTTCAGTTGAAAGCGGCGCAGTAGCTCACAGGGTCGAGCTGGCAATGCTGTTCCAGGTTGCCGACCAGATCGAACATTCGCGGCGCCTTGCGGAACTCGAACAGCCGATAGAGATGGAATTGGGTTTGCTCGTGCTTGGAAAGGGCCAGTTCGCGTTGCGAGACAAAGAAAGGCGTATCGCCGCCGAAGCTCGTTGTCTTGACTTCGATGTACCGTTCCCGGCCGCTGGCGTCGAAGGACAGCACGTCGAAGCCCAACCCGTCGCCCTTCGAGACGGAGACCCGCTCGACGCGTTTTGCCAGTTGTTCCTGCCCGAACTGCGCGAGACGCCATTGCTCGAAATGGATCACGAACGCTTCGCCCGCGGAGCCAAGCGAGCGATTGCGGGCCTCGCGCTCCAGGTAGTCGCGTTTGACGCCGACGAAGGTGCTCGGGTGAGGCGCTTCGGCCACACGATGTTGACGTCGTGGCGCTTCCGACTTCACTTTGGAGAAATCGGTCTGCGGGGGCTCGACCGCTGGGCGTTCCACCGCCGCCAGGGCGGCTTCGTCCAATATCGATTGCTGGCGGATCTGGCTCACGACAACATCCAGCAGCAGGGCCTGATAGTTGGCGCGCCGCTTGTAGCCGGACAGCGAGGGAATACCGAGGTCTTGAAGAGCAGCGGTGATGTTGCAGTGCTTGAACTCGATGGACGCTTCGCTGCGTCCATCGAGCTTGGGCAACAAGGCCCGCCGACGCGCCGACTTGTTGAAGCTTTGCCCTGCAAGCTCCAGCGTGAGCATCTGAAGATAGTCGGCGACGATGGCTTCGACTTCTTCCCGCGACCACTCCATGTATCGGCCCCGACGCGAATCGGCGTTTTAGATCAAACGTCGATATTCGCAGCCCGCAGCGCGTTCTGCTCGATGAACTCCCGACGCGGCTCCACTTCATCGCCCATCAGCATCGTGAACACGCGGTCTGCTTCGATCGCGTCGTCGATCTGCACGCGCAGCAGGCGGCGCACGGTCGGGTCCATGGTGGTTTCCCACAGCTGCTCGGGGTTCATTTCGCCCAGGCCCTTGTAGCGCTGGCGCGAGGTGGCGCGTTCGGCTTCGCTGATGAGCCACTTCATGGCCTGGCGGAAGTCGTCGACCTTTTCTTCCTTGGCGCGCTCGCCCTCGCCGCGCTTGACCAGCGCACCCTCGGTGCTCAGCAGGCCGCGGAAGGTGTTCGCCGCCTCGGCCAGGGCCGCGTAGTCGGCGCCGTGCACGAAGTCCTGCGTGATCACGCTGCTCTTGATGTTGCCGTGGTGGCGGCGGCTGATGCGCAGCAACGGCTTGTCGGTGCGGGCGTCGAACTCGTTGCTCACCTCGGCTGGCACGCCGGTGGTGTTGAGCTCGCGCAGCTTGGCCTGCAGCGCCACGGCCGAGGCTTCGGCGGCGGGCGTGGTGTCGAGGTCGAGCGCCACGCCGTCGGCGATGGCGCGCAGGGCTTCGGCGTCCATGAAGTTGCGCAGCCGCGCGATGACGGCCTCGGCCACCTGGTGCTTGCGCGCCAGTTCGCCCAGGGTGTCGCCGCTCAGCGTGGTGGAGTTGGCGCCGCCGGTCTGGATGCTCGCGTCCTTCAGCGCCACCTTGAGCAGGAAGGCGTCGAGCGCGGGGCCGTCCTTCAGGTACTGCTCTTCCTTGCCGACCTTGACCTTGTACAGCGGCGGTTGCGCAATGTAGATGTGGCCGCGTTCGACCAGCTCGGGCATCTGGCGGTAGAAGAACGTGAGCAGCAGCGTGCGGATGTGGGCGCCGTCGACGTCGGCGTCGGTCATGATGATGATGCGGTGGTAGCGCAGCTTGGCGACGTTGAAGTCGTCCGCGCCACCGCCCGCCGTGGTCGCGCCGGCGCGGCCGATGCCGGTGCCCAGGGCGGTGATCATGGTGAGAATTTCGTTGCTGGTGAGCAGCTTCTCGTAGCGCGCTTTCTCGACGTTCAGGATCTTGCCGCGCAGCGGCAGGATGGCCTGGAACTTCCGGTCGCGACCCTGCTTGGCGGAACCGCCGGCGGAGTCACCCTCCACCAGGTAGACCTCGCACAGTGCGGGATCTTTTTCCTGGCAGTCGGCCAGCTTGCCGGGCAGGCCCATGCCGTCGAGCACGCCCTTGCGGCGCGTCATTTCGCGGGCCTTGCGGGCGGCTTCGCGGGCGCGGGCGGCCTCGACGATCTTGCCGCAGATGATCTTGGCGTCGTTCGGGCGTTCCTGCAGGTAGTCGGTGAGCAGGCGGCCGACGATGTCTTCCACCGGTGCGCGCACTTCGCTGGACACCAGCTTGTCCTTGGTCTGGCTGGAGAACTTGGGCTCGGGCACCTTCACGCTCAGCACGCAGCACAGGCCTTCGCGCATGTCGTCGCCGGTGACTTCGACCTTCGCCTTCTTGGCGAATTCGTTTTCTTCGATGTACTTGTTGATGACGCGGGTCATCGCGGCGCGCAGGCCGGTGAGGTGGGTGCCGCCGTCACGCTGCGGGATGTTGTTGGTGAAACAGAGGACTTGCTCGTTGTAGCCGCTGTTCCACTGCATCGCCACTTCGACGCCGATGTGCGTGCCGGGAATGCCGCCGTAGGTGTCGGCCGGCTTTTCGCCCGCTGCGTAGAACGAGTTCGGGTGCAGGACAGTCTTGCCCTTGTTGATGAACTCGACAAAGCCGCGCACGCCACCGGCGCCCGAGAAGTCGTCTTCCTTGCCGGTGCGTTCGTCGAGCAGGCGGATGCGCACGCCGTTGTTCAGGAAGCTCAGCTCGCGCAGGCGCTTGCTCAGGATCTCGTAGTGGAAATCGTTGTTTTCCTTGAAGATTTCCGTGTCGGGCAGGAAGTGGACTTCGGTGCCGCGCTTGTCGGTGTCGCCGATGATCTTCATGGGCGAGACTTCGAAGCCGTTCACGGTTTCGAGCAGGCGGTTCTGCACGAAGCCGCGGCTGAATTCGAGTTCGTGGATCTTGCCTTCACGGCGCACGATCAGGCGCAGCTTGACGCTCAGCGCGTTCACGCAACTCACGCCCACGCCGTGCAGGCCGCCCGAGACCTTGTAGCTGTTCTGGTTGAACTTGCCGCCGGCGTGCAGCTCGGTCAGCGCGATTTCAGCGGCCGAGCGCTTGGGCTCGTGCTTGTCGTCCATCTTCACGCCGGTCGGGATGCCGCGGCCGTTGTCGGTGACGGAGATCGAGTTGTCGGAATGGATGGTGACGACGATGTCGTCGCAATGGCCGGCGAGTGCTTCGTCGATGGAGTTGTCGACGACTTCGAAAACCAGGTGGTGCAGGCCGGTGCCGTCGGAGGTGTCGCCGATGTACATGCCGGGGCGCTTGCGCACGGCCTCGAGCCCTTCGAGGATGGTGATGGAGCCTTCGCCGTAGCTGGTGTCGGCGGGAATGGCTTCGGGCGCCACGACCTGGATTTCAGGGGTGTAGACCGGCTCGGTGTGCGGGACTTCGGGCTTGTTTTCTTCTGCACTCATTCGGATATTCCTCTATCTCTCACGGCATTGACGTGATTTTTCGGGCTCTCAAGAACTCAATTCGCCGCCTCTTGAAAGCGCAAACCCGCGGAGGGCCGCGGGCTGTATGCGCAAGGCGCTGTGTGGTTTGTCTTCTAGATACGCATCGGCATCACGACGTACTTGAAAGATGCGTTCTCGGGGATGGTTAACAAGGCCGAGCTGTTGGAGTCGGCCAGGTCCAGCTTGACCATGTCCTGGTCCATGTTCGACAGAGCGTCGATCAGGTAGGTGACGTTGAAGCCGATCTCGATGGCGTCGCCGCCGTAGTCGATGTCGAGCTCGTCCTGTGCTTCTTCCTGCTCGGCGTTGTTCGACGCAATGCGAAGCGTGCCGGGCTCGATGTTCAGGCGCACGCCCTTGAACTTCTCGCTGGTCAGGATGGCGGTGCGCTGCAGGCTGGCCAGCAGCGGCGCGCGGCCCAGCGTGACGGTGTTCTTGTGGTTCTTGGGAATCACGCGGTTGTAGTCGGGGAACTTGCCCTCGACCAGTTTGGTGACGAACTCCATGCCGCCGAAGCTGAACTTGGCCTGGTTGTTGGCGAACTGCATCTCGATGGCGCCTTCGGCGTCCGACAGCAGGCGCTGCATTTCGAGCACGGTCTTGCGCGGAAGAATGACTTCTTGCCGGGGCACTTCGACGTCGAGCGTGGCGGAAGAGAAAGCCAGGCGGTGGCCGTCGGTGGCGACCAGGCTCAGCTGCTTGCCTTCGGCGACGAACAGGATGCCGTTCAGGTAGTAGCGGATGTCATGCACGGCCATTGCGAAGGACACTTGCGAGAGCAGGTCCTTCAGCGTCTTTTGCGGCACGCTGAACACGGGGCCGAAATTGGCGGCCTCCTGCACCAGCGGAAAGTCTTCGGCGGGCAGCGACTGCAGCGTGAAGCGGCTCTTGCCACCCTTGAGCACCAGCTTGCTCGCGCTCGACTCGAGGCTCACGGTCTGGTCGGACGGCATGGTGCGCAGGATGTCGATGAGCTTGCGCGCGCCGATGGTGGTGGTGAAGTTGCCTTCGTCGCCGCCGAGCTCGGCGGTGGTGCGAATCTGGATTTCGAGGTCGCTGGTGGTCAGCTGGAGCTGGCCGCCGGTCTTGCGGATCAGCACGTTCGCCAGGATCGGCAGGGTATGGCGCCGTTCCACGATGCCCGCTACCGACTGCAGCGCAGCGAGGACCTTGTCTTGGGTTGCCTTCAAAACGATCATGTCTGCTTACCTCTTCTCTTTATCTCTTTGAATCTGCTTGGTAGTCGTAGATCGGAGCCTCACCCGCCCCGTCGAAGCCGCCATTCTCCGCTGTCCGAAGGGACACTTTGAACGACATCCGGCTTCAGCCCTTGAGCGTCTGTTCGAGCACGTGGAGCTGCTGGTTGAGCTCGGTGAGCTGCTGGCGCTCGCCCGAGATCTTGCGCACCGCGTGCAGCACCGTCGTGTGATCGCGCCCGCCGAACAGCTCGCCGATTTCCGGCAGGCTTTTCTGCGTGAGCTCCTTGGCCAGGTACATCGCGATCTGCCGCGGCCGCGCAATGCTGGCCGGGCGTTTCTTGCTGTACATGTCGGCGACCTTGATCTTGTAGTAATCGGCCACCGTCTTCTGGATATTTTCGACCGAGATCTGCCGATTCTGGATCGACAACAGGTCGCGCAGCGCCTCGCGGGCCAGGGCGATCGAGATCTCTTTCTGGTTGAAACGCGAGTAAGCCAGGATCTTGCGCAGCGCGCCTTCGAGCTCGCGCACGTTGGAGCGGACGTTCTTGGCGACGAAAAAGGCTACTTCTTCAGGCATTTCGGCCGATTCGGCGCGCGCCTTGTTGATCAGGATGGCCACGCGCATTTCGAGCTCGGGGGGCTCGATGGCCACGGTCAGGCCCGAATCGAAACGCGAAACCAGGCGTTCGTGGATGTCGGCCAGGCCCTTCGGATAGGTGTCGCTGGTCATCACGATGTGGGATTTCTTGGCCAGCAGGGCTTCGAACGCGTTGAAGAATTCTTCTTGCGTCCGGTCCTTGTTGGCGAAGAACTGCACATCGTCGATCAGCAGCAGATCGAGCGAGTGGTAGCGTTCCTTGAACTCATCGAAAGTCTTGCGCTGATAGGCCTTGACCACATCCGACACGAATTGCTCGGCGTGGATGTAGAGAACTTTGGAATCGGGCCGGTCGGCCAGCAGCCGGTTACCCACAGCGTGCATCAGGTGGGTCTTGCCCAGGCCGACGCCGCCGTAGATGAAAAGCGGGTTGTAAAGATGGCCGGGCATGCCCGCCACGTGCATGGCCGCGGCGCGCGCCATGCGGTTGGCCGTGCCTTCGACCAGGGTGTCGAACGTAAGGCCCGAATTCAGCCGGTTCTTGAAACCGGCGGCGGCGGGCTCTTCGCCCGGCCCGGCCACATCGCGGGGCACATCGGTTTCGGCCAGAACGGCGACAGGCGCAGAGCGCACGGGCGCTTCACGCGGAGCGAGCGCTAACTCGACAGCCACCGGCTGGCCGTACATCTTCTCGGCCATGGCCGCGATCTTGCCGGCGTATTGGGCCCGGATCCAGTCGAGCTTGAAGCGGTTGGCAACGAACACCGTCATGCGCGAAAGGTCGTCGGCGACCTGCGCTGTCAGGGGTTTGATCCAGGTGTTGAACTGCTGCTCGGACAGTTCCTGCGCGAGCTGGTCGACGCAGGCCTGCCAGAGGCTTTCGCCGATGCCGTCAGTTGACATGAGCGCTTGAAAAAGTGAGGAAACCTTCGGGCATTTCTTGGTATAGGTATTGTGGATATTCTCTGCTGGAAGGCGCCCGGCATTCTAACTTGTCAAAACCTTATCCACACGCTGCCGATGGCGGCGAAAGGCCCGCAAATCCAGTCGAAGATTGTTCCCGGCGCCAATGTTTGCGATAATTGCGGGTTTCCCTGAAAACCTCTTTGCGCTCGTTCCGAGCGTCACCAGGTAGGAGCTCAGGGGTCATCCCAACTCGCTCCCCCGGCGCCCCGCAGGTTCTTCATGCTTTCCGTACGAAGAGTCAGCGCGAACAGGGAATTAGGAAATCACCATGAAACGCACTTACCAAGCTTCTAAAGTCCGCCGCGCCCGTACCCACGGCTTCCTGGTCCGCATGAAGACCCGCGGCGGCCGTGCCGTCATCAACGCACGCCGCGCCAAGGGCCGCAAGCGCCTGGCTGTCTGACGGCAGCCCACCTGCCGTTGCCAGCAGCCGACACGCCAGCGCAGGCTCCCGCAGCCATCGCGTCTGACCTGCCCGGCCCGGCTTCCATGCAGCGGCTCAAGACCCGCGCGCAATTCCAGGCCGTCCTCGCAGGTGCCACCGTGGCGCGCACTGCTCATTTCGCATTGCACCGCTGTGCGCTCGATCTCGCATCGGGCGCACCGCCGTTGTTCGCGTCCGACGATGTCTGGCTGGGTGCCATGGTGCCCAAGCGCTGGGCGCGCCGCGCGGTCACGCGCAACGCCATCAAGCGGCAGATATATACCGTGAGTGCCGCGCCCGGCGTCGGCCTGCCTCGTGCCGCGCACGTGGTGCGGCTGCGCGCGGGATTCGACCGCAAGGAATTCGTGAGCGCCTCTTCGGACAAGCTCAAGGCCGCCGTGCGCGCCGAATTGCAGCAACTGCTGGCGCGTGCCGCGCGCCCGCCGGCGCCGCCGCGCGAGCGCGCCGAACGTTCACCCTCTTCTTCCGCGCCTTCTTCCGGATCGCCATGAAACGCCTGCTGATCGGCCTCGTGAAGGGCTACCGCCTGCTGCTGAGCCCCTGGCTCGGCCAGTCGTGCCGCTTCACGCCGACCTGCTCGGTGTATTCGATCGAAGCGCTCGAGGTGCACGGCGCGCTCAAGGGCAGCTACCTCACTCTGCACCGCATCGCGCGCTGCCAGCCCTGGTGCCAGGGCGGCCACGATCCGGTTCCCCCGAAATCACAGCGTCGCACTGACAAGTCAGGATCGCTGTTTTCGTCTCTTCTCTCCTCCGACAAGAAGTCTTCGTCATGAACGATATCCGCCGCACGATCCTGTGGGTGATTTTTGGGTTCTCGCTGGTGCTGCTGTGGGACCAATGGCAGGTCTTCAACGGCAACAAGCCGACCTTCCTGCCATCGAGCAAGCCGGCAGCCGTGGCCACCGCCCCGGCCGGCACGCCCGCTGCCAACAACGGCGTGCCGACCGCCGCCGGTGCGGCCGGTGGCAACACCGTGCCCACGCAAGCCGCGGCGGCCGCGCCGCGTGAGCAGGTCAATGTCACCACCGACCTGTTCAAGGTAACGATCGACAGCGAAGGCGCCACGGTCAACCACCTCGAACTGCAGAAGTACGACGAGGCCGACCGCACCAAGCGCGTCGTGCTGTTCGAAAACGGTTCGCCGGCCACGCGCTACGTGGCGCAGACGGGCCTGTTGAACCAGGTCGACACCGGCGAGCGTTTCCCCAACCACCTGACGCCGATGACGCCGAAGGCCGGTCCGCGCGAAATGGCCGATGGCCAGAACACGCTGGAAGTGGGCTTCGAGAGCGCGCCCGTCGGTGGCCTGAAGTACATCAAGACCTACGTGTTCCACCGTGGCGACTACGTCATCGGCGTGCGCCACGAAGTGGTCAACGTGAGCGACCAGCCGCGCGATGCGCAGCTGTACCTGCAGCTGCTGCGCCACGGCACCGTGGCCGCCGGCACCATGTTCGGCACCAACACCTTCACCGGTCCGGCCGCGTACACCAACGAGAAGAAGTTCCACAAGCTCGACTTCAAGGACATCGCCAAGGGCAAGATCGAGCCGCCGCCGCCGGCCAACGACGGCTGGATCGCGATGGTGCAGCATTACTTCGCATCGGCGTGGCTGCTCAAGGGCGACCCGGCCAGCGAACAGCTGCGCCGCGAGTTCCGCGTGAAGGACCTGGGCGACAACCTCTTCACCGTGGCCATGGTGGCCACGCTGCCGAAGATCGCCCCGGGCGCCACGCAGGTCGTGAACAGCGCGCTGTTCGCCGGCCCCGAAGAAGAAAAGAAGCTCGAAGCCATCGCCCCGGGCCTGGACCTGGTGAAGGACTACGGCATCTTCGCGATCATCTCGAAGCCGCTGTACTGGCTGCTCACCCAGCTGCACGGCATCCTGGGCAACTGGGGCTGGTCGATCGTGGCGCTGGTGGTGCTGCTGAAGGCCGCCTTCTACTGGCTCAACGCCAAGGCGTACGCCAGCATGGCCAAGATGAAGGCCATCAACCCCAAGATCATGGAAATGCGCGAGCGGCTGAAGGACAAGCCGCAGGAAATGCAGCAGGAAATGATGCGGATCTACAAGACCGAGAAGGTCAATCCGATGGGCGGCTGCTTCCCCATCGTGATCCAGATCCCGGTGTTCATCGCGCTGTACTGGGTGCTGCTGTCGTCGGTCGAAATGCGCCACGCACCGTGGCTCGGCTGGATCACCGACCTGTCGGCACCGGACCCCTGGTACATCCTGCCGGTCGTGATGACGCTCACCTCGCTGTTCCAGACCTGGCTCAACCCGACGCCACCCGATCCGATGCAGGCCAAGCTGATGTGGATCATGCCGCTCGCGTTCAGCGTGATGTTCATCTTCTTCCCGGCCGGCCTGGTGCTGTACTGGATCACGAACAACGTGCTGTCGATTGCGCAGCAGTGGTTCATCAACAAGCGGCTGGGCGTGCTGGGCAAGTAAGCCGCGCAAGCTCCTCCGCCATCGCAAAGGGCCGCATCCGCGGCCCTTTTCCTTTTTGCTGAAAGAATCGCGTTGCCATGACCTTCGCTCGCACCACCGATCCCATCGTCGCCATCGCTACCGCCTCGGGGCGCGGAGCGGTCGGCATTGTTCGCGTGTCGGGCGCCCGGCTGGCGCCGCTGATCGAGGCCCTGTGCGGCCGCGCGCTCAAGCCGCGCGAAGCCACCTACCTGCCGTTTCGCGATGTCGGCGGCGAGCCGGTCGACCACGGCCTGGCGATCCACTTTCCTTCCCCGAATTCCTTCACCGGCGAGGACGTGCTCGAGCTGCAGGCCCACGGCGGCACGGTCGTGCTGCAACTGCTGCTGGCGCGTTGCCTCGAAGCCTCGGCCGAGCCCGATGCGGTCACCGGACGCCCGCGCCTGCCGGGCCTGCGCGTGGCCGAGCCCGGCGAGTTCAGCCAGCGGGCGTTTCTCAACGGCAAGATCGACCTGGCCCAGGCCGAGGCGATTGCCGACCTGATCGACGCCAGCACCGAGGCTGCGGCGCGCAGTGCCGGGCGCTCGCTGTCTGGTGCGTTCTCGCGCGAGATCCATACGCTGCGCGATGCGCTGATCCACCTGCGGATGCTGGTCGAGGCCACGCTCGACTTCCCGGAAGAAGAGATCGACTTCCTTCAAAAGGCCGATGCGGCCGGGCAACTGCTGAGGTTGCAGGCACAGCTGGCGGCGGTGCAGCAGCGCGCCAGGCAGGGTGCGTTGCTGCGCGAGGGCATCAAGGTCGTCATTGCCGGGCAGCCGAATGCGGGCAAGAGTTCGCTGCTCAATGCGCTGGCCGGCGCCGAGCTGGCCATCGTGAGTGCGGTGGCGGGCACCACGCGCGACGTGGTCTCGCAGACCATCCAGATCCATGGCGTGCCGTTGCACGTGGCCGACACCGCCGGCCTGCGCGAGAGCAGCGACGAGGTCGAGCAGATCGGCGTGGCGCGCGCCTGGGGCCAGATCGAGAGCGCCGACGCCGTGCTGTTCCTGCACGACCTGACGCGCGCCGACCAGCCGGACTATGCCGCCGCCGACGCCGAGATCCTGGGCAGCCTCAGGCAGAAGCTGCCCGCGAGCGTGCCCGTGCTCGACGTGTGGAACAAGCAGGACGCGGCGCCTTCCGCCCATCCGGCGCAGGGCATTGCGCTGTCCGCCAAGACCGGGCTGGGCATCGAGGCGCTGCGCGACCAGTTGCTGGCCATGGCCGGCTGGCAGTCGGTGCCCGAAGGCGTTTACCTGGCGCGGGCGCGCCACGTACAGGCGCTGGGCCGGGTCGAAACCCACCTTGCGCTGGCCGCCAGCCACCTGGCGGCGCAGGCCCAGCTGCTCGATCTGCTGGCCGAAGAGCTGCGGCTGGCGCAGAACGCGCTCAACGAGATCACGGGCGAGTTTGGCGCCGACGATCTGCTGGGCGTCATCTTTTCGCGCTTCTGTATCGGGAAATAGCGACACTTGGCGACAGGCGGTTTGCCAAACCGTAAACACTTGTAGCCGAATCTCACGCCCATCGCGGATACTTCGGCACAGATGCGGGGTTGAGAAAACATGTCCATTCAGAACCTGAGCCGCGCCATCGCGGAGAACACGAGCACCGACGCTTTCGCGTTGACGTTCAGCGTCCAGCAATGGGAAACGCTGGTGGGTTATTTGCAGCCCATCGACACCAGTGTCGGCGACGTGCTGATCGAGCAGGGCACGCCGGACCGTTCGGTGTTCTTCATCGAGAGCGGCGCCATCAGCGTGCACCGCGTCAGCAGCAAGGAGCAGATGCGCCTTGCCGTGCTCACGCCCGGCTCGGTGGTCGGCGAAGGCTCGTTCTTCTCGCGCCAGCCGCACTCGGCCAACGTGGTGGTGACCGGCGCGGGCCGCGTGTGGCGGCTCACTGCGATCCGCTTTGCGGAAATGTCGAACCGGCAGCCCAACCTGGCGCTGGAAATCGCGATGGCGCTCGGCGCCGTGATCGCCAAGCGCATGGCGCATCGCTCCAAGCGCGTCGCCGTGACCTGAAGCCTCGACGCATACCGCGCACCCTATCCCCCGCAGACCCTGAGATGCAGCCGGCCACGCCAGCCCGTAGCGGCAGCCGCCGCAAGTTTTCGTTTTGGTTCCCGAGAGTAGTCAGTAAGTAAGCCATGGCCTTGATCTGTCCGGTCTGCAGCACGGAAAACCGTGACGGCGCAAATTTCTGCAGAAGCTGCGGCGACCCGCTGGTCGCCACGACGACCCGGATGCCGCCGGCTCCCAGCCCCGAGCGCGAGTGGGCCACCACCGCACCGGCCCAGTTGCGCGCACCGACCATTCCGGCGCCGCTCTTCGATCCCGGCGAGCCGGTGGCCTCGCGTTCCTTCTTTGGCAAGGCGCCCGTTGCGCCGCCACCGGCGTACGAAGAGGAAGAGCAGGAAGGAACCGTGATCGTGACCCCGGGCGGGCCGACGCGCGCGCCCTCGCCTTCTTCCGCTACGTCGTCGGCATCGGACGCAGACCGGGCCGAGCGGGCCGAGAGAAAAAGAACCCGGGTCAAGGTCCGGCGGAAGGTGCCGGTCGAACGGCCGCCGCGCAAGCGCGTGATCCTGCTGTGGCTGGGTTTGCTGGTGGTGGCGCTGGTGATGATCGTGGCCGGCTGGTATGGCTACGGAACGCGCAAGACGCCAGCGGCTGTCGAGGATGCGGCGCCGCCTGTTTCAGAGCCAGCGGCCGCCCCCGCTCCCGTCGTGACTCCCGCTGCCGAGCCAGCGCCTTCGGCGCCTCAGGCGGCCGAGCCCCCTGCACCCGCTCCGGAAGCGGAAGCGAGCCCCGCTCCGACGGCGACGGCAACCACTCCCAAGACCGCCGCCAAGCCACGCAAGCAGGCGGCGGTTGCGGCTCCGCCATCGAGCGCGCCCGAGGCCCCCGCGCCGGCTGTCGCGGCCGTCCTGCCACCGCCCGCACCCGCCGCGCCAGCCGAACCGCAAGCCATGTGCGGCGACCGCAACTTCATCGCCAAGGCGCAGTGCATGGCCTCCCAGTGCCTGAAGCCTGAATACAAGGCGCACGCACAGTGCGAGGCGGTGCGCCGCCAGCAGCGCATCGAAGAAGAAAAGCGCAATCCCACGCTGATCAACTGAAGCTGCGCCAGGGCCTGCCGCCCTGGGGGAAATCAGCCTTTTTGCAGGCGTTCGATGGCGACGGCCAATGCAGCGGGCTTGCCGGACAGCACCAGCGTATCGCCGTCCGAAAGCACCGTGTCGCCGGCCGGCGTGCGGGGTTGGCCGTCATGGCGGCGCAGGCCCGCGACGCGCACGTTCAGCGTCGGCAGCGCGAGCTGTTCGAGCGTCTGGCCGATGGCGCGGGCGCCGGGCGTCAGGGTGAAGCTGTTGAGCCGCTCGTGGTCGATCTCGTCGGAGGTGTCGTCGTCGGCGCCGTGGAAATAGCCGCGCAGCAGGTTGTAGCGCGCATCGCGCTGGTCCTGCACCACGCGGATCACGCGCCGCATCGGCACGCCGACCAGCGCCAGCGCATGGCTCGCGAGCATCAGCGAACCCTCGATGGCCTCGGGCACCACCTCGGTCGCGCCCGCGGCCTGCAGTTTTTCGAGGTCGTGGTCGTCCTGCGTGCGCACGATCACCGGCACGTGCGCGGCATGGGCGCGGGTGTTGGCCAGCACCTTCATGGCGCCGGGCACGTCGAGATAGGTGACGACCACGGCGCTGGCGCGCGCCAGGCCGGCGGCCATCAGCGCCTGCAGCCGCGCCGCGTCGCCGAACACCACCGAGTCGCCGGCGGCGGCGGCCTGCCGCACGCGGTCGGGGTCGAGGTCGAGCGCCATGTAGGGAATGCCTTCGCGCTCGAGGATGCGCGCCAGGTTCTGGCCGCAACGCCCATAGCCGCAGATGATCACGTGCTTGGCGGTGTTGATGGTCTTTCGCGCGATGCTGGTCATCTGCAGCGACTGTTGCAGCCAGTCGCTGGCCACCAGCTTTCGCACGACGGCGTTGCTGTACATGATGATGAACGGCGTGGCCAGCATCGACAGCACCATCGACGCCAGCACCGGGTTGGCCAGCCAGGGCGGCAGCAGGCTGCGCTCCTGCGCCAGCGTCAGCAGCACGAAGCCGAATTCGCCGGCCTGCGCCAGGTAGAGGCCGGTGCGCAGCGACACGCCCGAGGTGGCGCCCAGCACGCGCGCCAGCACCGTCACCAGCCCCAGCTTGAAGAGCAGCGGCACCAGCAGCAGCACGCCCACCAGCAGCCAGCGCTCGACCACGATGTGCCAGTCGAGCGACATGCCGACGGTGATGAAGAACAGCCCCAGCAGCACATCGTGGAAGGGGCGGATGTCGGTCTCGACCTGGTGCTTGTACTCGGTCTCCGACACCAGCATGCCCGCGATGAATGCACCCAGTGCCAGGCTCAGGCCCGCCAGCTCGGTCAGCCAGGCCAGGCCGAGCGTGATCAGCAGCACGTTCAGGATGAACAGCTCTTCGCTGCGGCGACGGGCCACCAGCGTGAGCCACCAGCGCATGATGCGCGGCCCGCCGTAGAGCAGCAGGCCGATCAAAAAGGTGGCCTTCAGCAGCGCCAGGCCGAGCGCCTTGGCCAATGCCTCGGGCGGTGCGCCGAGCGCGGGAATCAGCACCAGCAGCGGCACCACGGCCAGGTCCTGGAACAGCAGCACGCCCATCACGCGCTTGCCGTGTTCGCTCTCGAGTTCGAGCCGCTCGGCCATCAGCTTGACGACGATGGCGGTGCTGCTCATGGTGAGCGCGCCCGACAGCGCCAGCGCCGTCTGCCAGCCGAGGCGCCAGGCCGGCGGCAACTGTGTGGCGATGACCAGCGCGCCGGCCGTCGCGATGGTCATGGTCAGCAGCACCTGGAGCAGGCCGAGCCCGAACACGTGCTTGCGCATTGCCCGCAGCTTGGGCAGGCTGAATTCGAGCCCGATGACGAACATCAGGAACACCACGCCGAATTCGCCCAGGTGGCGGATGCCTTCGGAGTTCTGCGCCAATGCGAGCGCATGCGGCCCGATCAGCACGCCGGCCGAAAGGTAGCCCAGCATCGGCGGCAGCTTGAGCGACCGGCAGACCACCACGCCGATCACCGCGGCCAGCAAATACAACAGCGTGAGATCGAACGAAGACATGGGTGCCGATGCTAGAGCAAGAGTTGTGCGCACGCGTCCGGAAGGGCACCGAGCGGCGCCGGGTCGCCCCAAGGCGCAAGCGGCCCCCTCGGGGGGGCAGCGAGGACGCGCAGTGCCGGGCGTGGGGGCAACACTCTGGCCCGTAAAATCCGACAATGAGCTCCCGCCCCGCCCCGGCCCATGTGGTCGACCCCGAAGCCATCCTCGCTCGGGCACGCGTCACCTTCGACATCGAAGCCGAAGCCGTTCTCGGTCTGAAGACCCGGGTCGGCCCGAGCTTCGTCGAGGCCGTGCGCAAGATCCTCGACGTTCGCGGCCGCGTGGTCGTGATGGGCATGGGCAAGAGCGGCCACGTCGGCCGCAAGATTGCCGCCACCCTCGCCTCCACCGGCACGCCGGCCATGTTCGTGCACCCGGCCGAGGCCAGCCACGGCGACCTCGGCATGATCAAGTCGGTCGACCTGGTGCTGGCCATCTCCAACAGCGGCGAGGTCGACGAACTCACCGTCATCCTGCCGGTGGTCAAGCGCCAGGGCGTGCCCCTGATTGCCATGACCGGCCGCCTTGAATCCACCCTGGCGCGCCACGCCGACATCGTGATCGACGCCGGCGTCGCCAAGGAAGCCTGCCCGCTCAACCTCGCGCCCACCGCGAGCACCACCGCCCAGATGGCGATGGGCGACGCGCTGGCCGTGGCGCTGCTCGACGCGCGCGGCTTCGGCTCGGAAGACTTCGCGCGCTCGCATCCGGGCGGCGCGCTCGGGCGCAAGCTGCTCACGCATGTGAGCGACGTGATGCGCTCGGGCGACGAAGTGCCGCGCGTGCCGCCTTCCGCCACCATCAGCGAGCTGATGCGTGCCATGAGCATCAAGGGCTTCGGCGCCGCCGCGGTGGTCGAGCCCGACGGCCGCGCTTCGGGCATCTTCACCGACGGCGACCTGCGCCGCCTGATCGAAGCGGGCGCCGACCTGCGCACGCCCAAGGCCGCCGACGTGATGCACCGCGACCCGCGCACCATCCGCGTCGACGCCCTGGCGGTGGAAGCCGCCGAGCTGATGGAGCAATGCGGCATCACCCGCCTGTTCGTGATCGACGGCGCGGGCGTGATCGTCGGCGCGATCAACACCAACGACCTGATGCGCGCGAAGGTCATCTGATGCCGCTCGCGTTCCAGGCCGAGACCTTGCTCGCTGCGCAGGACGTGCGCATCGTCTTCTTCGACATCGACGGCGTGCTGACCGACGGCGGCGTGTACTTCACCGAGCACGGCGAAACGCTCAAGCGCTTCAGCATCCTCGATGGCTACGGCCTCAAGCTGCTGCGCAAGGCCGGCATCACGCCGGCGGTGATCACCGGGCGCGATTCCAAGCCGCTGCGCGTGCGGCTCGAAGCACTGGGCATCGAGCACGTGCGCTACGGCACCGAAGACAAGCTGCCCGCCGCGCAAGCCATGCTCGACCAACTGGGCTTCACCTGGGCGCAGGCCGCCGCCATTGGCGACGACTGGCCCGACCTGCCGGTGCTGACCCGCGTCGGCTTTGCGGCGGCGCCCGCCAATGCGCACGCCGAAGTGCGCGGCATTGCGCGCTACGTCACCCAGGCGCGCGGCGGCGAAGGCGCGGCGCGCGAATTCTGCGATCTGCTTCTGACAGCCTGCGGCCAGTACCGGCCGCTGCTCGACGCTGCCATGGGCCCGAACCGATGACCGACATCAAACGCGCGTGGAACCTGGTGCGCGACGTGCTCGACCGCGCGACCATCTACCTGCCGATCATCCTGACGGCGGCCGTGGCGCTCGGCACCTACTGGCTGGTGCGCAACGCGCCCAAGCTGCTGGCGCCCGCCGCCAAGGTCGCGCCGACGCACGAGCCCGACTACTTCATGCGCGATTTCGTGATCAAGAATTTCCTGCCCAGCGGCGAGCTGCGCAGCGAGCTCCATGGTGTTGAGGGCCGGCACTACCCCGACACCGACACCATCGAGGTGGACAAGGTGCGCATGCGCTCCGTGTCGCCCGAAGGGCTGGTCACGCGCTCCACGGCGAATCGCGGCCTGTCCAATTCCGACGGCAGCGAAATCCAGCTGTTCGGCAACGCCATCGTCATCCGCGACCCTTCGGTGGCGCCCAATGGCAAGCCGATGCCGCGCCTCGAATTCCGTGGCGAATTCCTGCACACCTTCCTCGACACCGAGCGGGTGGTATCGAACAAGCCGGTCACGCTCATCCGCGGCACCGACCAGTTCACGGGCGACACGCTCGACTACGACAACCTGAGCGGCGTGGCCAACCTGAACGGCCGGGTGCGCGGCCTCCTGATGCCGTCGCCTGCAATGGCCGCGGCGCCCGCCAAGAAACGCTGAAGCCAGCCGTTACCGGAAGCCCCCAACGCATGACCACGTCCCCGCTAGTTTTCATTACCGGCGCTTCGAGTGGCATCGGCCAGGCCCTGGCGGCGAGCTTCTACGACGCGGGCTATCGGCTCGCGCTGGTCGCGCGGCGCACGGCGGAGATCGAGTCGTGGGCCAATGGCCGCCAACTGAGCGCCGACCGCTACCGGATCTACAGCGCCGACGTGGCGCAGACGGACAGCATCGTGGCTGCCGGCGCCGCATGCATCGCGCAGCAAGGGCTGCCCGACGTGGTGATCGCCAATGCCGGCATCAGCGTGGGCATCGATACGGCCGAGCGCTCCGACCTCGATGTGCTGGCGCAGACCTTTGCCACCAACAACGTCGGGCTGGCCGCGACTTTCCATCCGTTCGTGAAAGCGATGGTCGAGCGCGGCAGCGGCCGGCTGGTGGGCATCGGCAGCGTTGCCGCCATTCGCGGACTGCCGGGCCACGGCGCGTACTGCGCCAGCAAGGCCGGCGTGGTGGCGTACTGCGAGAGCCTGCGTGGGGAGTTGCACAACAGCGGCGTCAAGGTCGTCACGCTCTGCCCGGGCTACATCGATACGCCGCTCACGCAGGGCAACCGCTACGGCATGCCCTTCCTGATGAAGGCCGAGGACTTTGCCGCGCAGGCGTTGCGCGCCATCGAGGCCGGCACCAGCTACCGGGTGATTCCCTGGCAGATGGGCGTGGTCGCCAAGATCATGCGCATGTTGCCCAATGCCGTGCTCGACCGCGCGGTGCAGGGCCGCGAGCGCAAGAAGCGCAGCGGCGAAGCCTGAAGAACGCGGGTTGAAGGCGCCGCGCCGTGTGGCGCAGGCCCAAAGAAAAAGGCTCCGTGAGGAGCCTTTTGCCTGTGTGCACTTTGGTCGGAAAGCGCGGTGATCGGGTCTGATCAGTAGCCGCTGTTGCCGCCGCCGTAGCCACCGCCACCACCGCTGCGGCCACCGCCGCCGCCGCCACGGGGACCGGCACCGTAGGGGCTGCGGAAACCGCCATCGCCACCACCGCCGCCGCCGCCACCACTGCGGCCACCGCCGCCGTAGCCGCCACCACCGCCGGAGCGGCCACCGCCACCACCGCTGCGATCGCCGCCACCACCGTAGCCACCACCGCCGCCGCCGTAGCCTCCGCCACCACCGCCGCCATAACCACCGCCGCCACCACCGTAGCCGCCGCCACCACCGCTGCGCGGGGGACGTGCTTCCATGGGACGTGCTTCATTGACCACGACGCTGCGGCCGCCCAGGGGCTGGCCGTTCATGCCGGCGATGGCTGCTTGCGCTTCTGCGTCACTGCCCATCTCGACGAAGCCGAAGCCCTTCGAGCGGCCCGTGTCGCGCTCCATCATGACCTTGGCGCTGGTCACTGCGCCGAACTGCCCGAATGCCTGTTCGAGATCACCGTCGCGCACCGAGTAAGGCAGGTTGCCGACGTACAGTTTGTTGCCCATCAAGGGACTCCTATAAACACATCAAGAAAAGCGATGGAGTCCCGAAAGCATCACTCAAACGAGAGCCGTCGAGTCGCGCGAAACTGACCGATCACCGAACTACCCCCCGACCAAAATGAAGAGGGAGGCTCGTGCATTATGGGTGAAATATCCGAAAAGCAAGCAGGAAATTGCTTCTTGAGGTAGCACTTGTCAAAACTAATAAAAGCTAGCGCACGCTTACACCCAAAGTCGAGGTCCTTCGCGCTACAGGTAGAATTCGCCCGTCATTGGGGAGTAGCCGCCTTCCGACTTCGAGAAGGGCCCGCGTCAACAGACTTGTCCTGCCCCACACAGGACATGGCGCGTGCAGTGAACACACCTGGCGAGACCTTTGACCGTGCAACTTCGGGAATATGGCCGAAGGTGTTGCACGGTCAATTGCGTCCTTCGGCCCAAGGAACCCACGTTCATCATGGAAGCTTTTCTCGTAGCAACCGGCGTAGTTGCGCTCGCCGAAATGGGCGACAAGACCCAACTTTTGGCCCTCTTGCTCGCAGCCCGTTTCAGGAAACCCTGGCCCATCGTGCTCGGCATCTTTGCCGCCACCCTCATCAACCACGCCCTGGCGGGCGCCGTCGGCAACTACATCACCCGATGGCTCGGCCCCGAAGTCTTGCGCTGGATTCTTGGCGGCTCGTTCATTGCAATGGCCGCCTGGATGCTGATCCCCGACAAGCTCGACGATGACGACGCCCCCGGCGCCTCGCACTTCGGCGTCTTCGGCACCACCGTGATCGCCTTCTTCCTCGCCGAGATGGGCGACAAGACGCAGATTGCCACCGTCATGCTCGCCGCCCGCTTCACGCAGGACTATTTCTGGGTCGTGGCCGGCACCACGCTCGGCATGATGCTGGCCAACGCGCCGGTGGTGTGGCTCGGCGAGAAGATCGTGAAGCGCGTGCCGATCAAGCTCGTGCACGGCATATCGGCCGCGATCTTCCTCGTGCTGGGCATCGTCATGATCATCGGCTGGTAAGAAGGAAAGAAGAGCGGGCTCCTTCCAGGAACACCGCGGAACCGGCTTCGCCGGGCCGCTGGTGTTGCCCCCGGAAAGGGGGTTGGAGAAGCGACACGAAGTGCGCGAAGCTTGGGGGATATACTTGCTCCGCGCCGATTTGCTTCAGCTTGCGGGCGCTTTATAAATCCAGCTAAAGACAGGCGCGGCAGACCCGGCTCGTTTTTGGCGAGGCCGGGTTTTTTCATTCATGCCGTCACCTTTGGTCGTCACTTCGCAGTCGATGCAGTTCGCGGGCCCGCTGGCCTTGCGCAGCGGCACGTCGATCAGCGACTACACACTTGCCTACGAGACCTATGGCACCCTGAACGCCGACCGCAGCAATGCGGTGCTGGTGTGCCATGCGCTCAATGCTTCGCACCACGTCGCGGGGGTCTACGAAGGCCAGGCCCGCTCCGAAGGTTGGTGGGACAACATGGTCGGCCCCGGCAAGCCGGTCGACACCGACCGCTTCTTCGTGATCGGCGTCAACAACCTCGGCTCCTGCTTCGGCTCGACCGGCCCGATGCACGTCAACCCCGCCACCGGCAGCGTCTACGGCGCAGACTTTCCGGTGGTGACGGTCGAAGACTGGGTCGACGCCCAGGCCGCATTGCTCGACGCGCTCGGCATTCGCACGCTCGCAGCCGTCATGGGCGGCAGCCTCGGCGGCATGCAGGCCCTGTCGTGGACGCTGCAGTATCCCGACCGCGTGCGGCACGCCGTGGTGGTGGCCAGCGCGCCCAACCTCACGGCCGAGAACATTGCCTTCAACGAAGTCGCGCGACGCGCCATCGTGACCGACCCCGACTTCCACGGCGGCCACTTCTACCAGCATGGCGTGATTCCCAAGCGGGGCTTGCGCATCGCCCGGATGATCGGCCACATCACGTACCTCAGCGACGATGTGATGAACGAGAAGTTCGGCCGCATCCTGCGCAGCGCGGTCGAGGGCGAGACCGTGGGGCTCGACTACCGCTACTCCACGCAGGACGTCGAGTTCCAGATCGAAAGCTACCTGCGCTACCAAGGCGACAAGTTCAGCGAGTACTTCGACGCCAACACCTACCTGCTGATCACCCGCGCGCTCGACTACTTCGACCCCGCGCGCAGCCACGGCGGCCAGCTCAGCAAGGCGTTGGCACAGGCCACGGCCAAGTTCCTGCTCGTGAGCTTCAAGACCGACTGGCGCTTCTCGCCCGCGCGCAGCCGCGAGCTGGTGAAGGCGTTGCTCGACAACCGCCGCAACGTCAGCTACGCCGAGATAGACGCGCCGCACGGCCACGATGCCTTCCTGCTCGACGACGTGCGCTACATGGGCGTGGTGCGCTCCTACTTCGAACGCGTGGCGCAGGAATTCCAATGAGCGACCTCGACACCCAACGACTGATCGCCGCGCTGGTGCCCCAGGGCTCGCGCGTGCTAGACCTCGGCTGCGGCGACGGCGCCCTGCTCGACTTGCTGCAACGCGAACGCGGCTGCTCCGGCTACGGCGTGGAAATTGCCGACGGCAATGTGCTGCAGTGCATTCGCCGTGGCGTCGACGTGATCCAGCTCAACCTCGACGAAGGCCTCGCGATGTTCGACGACGCCTCGTTCGACGTGGTGCTGCAGATCGACACGCTGCAGCATCTGCGCAATGCCGAGGTCATGCTGCGCGAGACTGCGCGCGTCGGCCGCATCGGCATCGTCGCGTTCCCCAATTTCGCGCACTGGCCCAACCGCCTGAGCGTGGCGCGCGGCCGCATGCCGGTGACGCGCCGCCTGCCCTACCAGTGGTACGACACGCCCAACATCCGCGTCGGCACCTTCAAGGACTTCGAGGTGCTGGCCGGCAAGAACAACCTGCGCGTGCTCGATTCGTTCGGCCTGCAGGACGGGCGTGACGTGCGCTGGCTGCCGAACGCGCGCGCCAGCACCGCCGTCTTCAAGTTCGAGCGGGGCGGCTGAGCCCCAGGCTCCCTCGCTGCACCGCATGAGCTTCACGCTGGCGCAGCCGGTTCACAGCGAGCTGGTCATCAAGAAGAGCCGGTTCATCGGCTGCGTGCAGCCGGTGGCCGACCGGGCCGCGGCGCTGGCCGTGGTGGCCGCGCTGCGCGCCGAACACCCTGCCGCCGCCCACGTGTGCTGGGCGCTCATGGCCGGCGGCCAGTCGGCCGCCAACGACGACGGCGAGCCCGGCGGCACCGCCGGCCGCCCCATGCTGGAGGTGCTGCGCCACCAGGAAATAGAAGGTTCGCTCGCCACCGTGGTGCGCTACTTCGGCGGCGTGAAGCTCGGCGCCGGCGGCCTGGTGCGTGCCTACACCGATGCCATCGCGCAGGCCTTGCTCGGCGCCACGCTCGTGCCGCTGGTGCGCCAGCGCAGCCTGCGGTGCGCGGTGCCCTATGCGCTGGAAGGTCTGGTGCGGCGCGAGCTTGCCGCGGTGGGCGCGGTGCTCGACGAGGTGCGGCACGGCGACGACGTGCACTTCGCCTTCACGCTCCCCGCACCCGATGCCGACGCCTTCATCGCGCGCCTCGACGATGCTGCGCAAGGGCGCGTCGCCTGGCCGCAGGCGTGACGCGCTTGGCCGGCACCACCGGCGCGGGGGAGGTCATTGCAAGGATGCCGTGCGACGCCACGGCGACCGTGGCCGCATCGTCGTCGGGTCCGCGCCGTGCCATCTCGGCGGTCACGATGCCGGTGGGCACGGCCAGCACGCCCCAGCCCAGCAGCATCATCACCGAGGCGATCGCGCGGCCCAGGTCGGTCTTGGGCACGAGGTCGCCGAAGCCCACCGTGGCCATCGTGGAAATGGCCCAGTAGATCGCCACCGGAATGCTGGTGAAGCCATGCGTCGGCCCTTCGACCACGTACATCAGCGTGCCCATCACCAGCACCACCAGCATCACGAAGCCGACGAACACGGTGATCTTCCGGCGGCTCGATGCCACCGCCAGCACCAGCGCGCGGTACTCCACCGAGTAACGCGAAAGCTTGAAGATGCGGAACACGCGCAGCAGCCGAAGAATGCGCACGTCGATCAGGTAGGCCAGCTCGGGCGCGAGCGCCACCAGGAAGGTCGGCAGCAGCGCGAGCAGGTCGATCACGCCATAGAAACTCAGCGCATAGCGCAGCGGCTTGTTCACGCAGCACAGCCGCGCGATGTATTCGAGCGTGAAGAGAATGGTGAACACCCATTCGAGCGCGTTGAACACCGGACGCCATTGCTCGCGGATCGACTGCACGCTGTCGAGAATCACCACCAGCACGCTGGTCACGATCACGGCGATCAGCGCCAGGTCGAACATCAGGCCGGCCCGCGTATCGGCCTCGAAGATCACCGTGAACAGCGTGCGCCGCCATCCGCTCGCGGGTTTGTCGAAGCGCGCGTCGGTGGTGGACGAGATGGCGCGCGTGGCGGGAGCGGTGTCGGTGTTCGGGCTGGTCATCTTGGCGGGGCCTGGGGCGCGAGGTCGCGTGAGTGGCCATTGTCATGTCGAGGGCGACTTATTCAGTTACGCTTATTGCGCAATGAAGTGCCGCAGGCCATGAGTGCGTTCTTACGATAGTCCCTTTCTTGAGGAGCTCCCCTTTGGCTACACAGTCCCCCTTTTTCGGCAAGCGTGATCGTGACACCGACTCGTTGACATCCCGCCCCGCGCCGCTGGTCGGTTCGGGCACCAATCTCTCCGGTACCCCCGTCAATCCTTCATCGCTGACCGCACAACAGGGCGGACTCGGCGCTGCTGCCGCGGCTGCACCCGTCGCCAAGGAAGGCGGCAGCAAGCTCACCGTCGGTCCGAACATCAAGCTCAAGGGCGTCGAGATCACCGATTGCGACACGCTCGTGGTCGAAGGCCTGGTCGAAGCGACCATGGACTCGCGACTGATGCAGATCGCCGAACAGGGCGAGTTCAAGGGCTCGGCCGAAATCGACATCGCCGAAATCCGCGGCGTGTTCGACGGCAACCTCACCGTGCGCGAGAAGCTCGTCATTCACTCGACCGGCAAGGTCACCGGCAAGATCCGCTACGGCAAGATCGTGATCGAAGAAGGCGGCCAGCTGTCGGGCGAAATCAGCTTCGGCGCCGCCAAGGCCCTGCTGTAATCCGGCAGAGCGGCATCGGATCGCCGGCCAGGCTCAGGCCACCGGCGGTGGCGGTGTCCACCCCAGGCGCTCCAGCAAGGCACCGGCCGCGGCCGGTGCTTTTTCCTTGGCGCCGTTGATGAAGTACACGAACACGTCGCGCTTCTTCGCCGACGACCCGGCCCAGCCCTGCGCGCGCTCGGCCCAGGTGTCGAGCGCCTTCGGCCCATAGCCGGTCTTGAGCTTCGCGTCGGCCATCATGAGCCGCGCATAGGCAACGTCGCCCTCGGGCTCCTCGAACGACGGAAACTTGTCGGCGTCGGTGAACACCGTCGACACGCCGTGCTTCTTTGCGAGCGCCTTGTATGTGGGCACGATGAAGCTCTCGTGCCGCACGTCCATCACGTGGCGCAGCGTGCGGCTGCCCTCTTTCTTCGGCAGCAATTCCAGAAACGCCTCGAAGTCTTCCGCATCGAACTGCTTGGTCGGCATGAACTGCCAGACGATCGGCCCGAGCTTGTCGCCCAGCTCGGCCACGCCGCTGTCGATGAAGCGCTTGATCGACTCGCCCGCCGTGGACAGCAGCTTGCGATTGGTCGTGAAGCGCGAGGCCTTCATCGAGAACATGAAGTCGGCCGGCGTGTCGTCGTGCCACTTGCGGAAGGTCTCGGGCTTGAAGGTGCTGTAGTAGGTGCCGTTGATCTCGATGGCGCTCACCTGGCGGCTGGCGTAGTTCAGCTCCTTCGCATGCGCGAGCCCCTTGGGATAGAAGTTGTCGCGCCAGGGCTCGTAGGTCCAGCCGCCGATGCCTACTTTGATATTCACCTTCGTCCGAGTCGATGCTGCCTTGCTCACATTGCGCTCCGGGTTGACATCGCCCGCACTCTACGCGCGGTCGCGGCAAGGCGCAAAATGCGTTTTTTTCGTTACCCGCGGAGAACCCACGATGAACGCCCCCCTGCACCGCGAAATGCCCGCAGGTACGCTCGATGCCGAGCGCGCCCTTTCCGACGTCACCGCCCGATGGGACGGCGACATCGTCAAGCAACTTACCGACTACATCGCCATTCCTTCCAAGTCGCCCGGCTTCGACAAGGACTGGGCCGCCAACGGCTACCTGGAGACCGTGCTGCGCAACGCCGCGGCCTGGGTCGAGGCGCAGAAGGTCGAGGGCCTGAAGCTGGAGATCGTGCGCCTGGAAGGCCGCACGCCGGTGCTGTTCTTCGAAGTGCCGGCCACCGGCACCGACATGGACGAGACCGTGCTGATGTACGGCCACCTGGACAAGCAACCCGAGTTCACCGGCTGGCGCAACGACCTCGGCCCGTGGACGCCCAAGTACGAGAACGGCCTGCTCTACGGCCGCGGCGGCGCCGACGACGGCTATGCCGTGTACGCCAGCGTGGCCGCGCTGCAGGCGCTCAAGGCCCAGGGCGTGGCGCATCCGCGCATCGTCGGCCTGATCGAGACCTGCGAGGAAAGCGGCTCCTACGACCTGCTGCCGTATGTCGACGCGCTGCGTCCGCGCCTGGGCAATGTCGAGCTGGTGATCTGCCTCGACTCCGGCGCCGGCAACTACGACCAGCTGTGGCTCACCACGTCGCTGCGCGGCATGGCCAGCGGCACGCTCAAGGTCGAAGTGCTGACCGAAGGCATCCACTCGGGCGATGCCTCGGGCCTCGTGCCCTCGAGCTTCCGCATCATGCGGCAGGTGCTCGACCGCCTCGAAGACAGCGCCACCGGCCGCCTGCTGCCCGCGAGCTTCCATTGCGAAGTGCCGGCCGACCGGCTGGCGCAGGCCAAGGCCACCGCCGCCATCCTCGGCGAAGAGGTCTACAAGCGTTTTCCGTGGGCGCACTACGACTGCGGCGGCTCGACCATGTTCGCGCTGCCGACCACCACCGACCCGGTGGAAGCGCTGCTCAACCGCACCTGGAAGCCCACGCTGTCGGTGACCGGCGCCGAAGGCTTTCCGGCACTGAAGGACGCGGGCAACGTGCTGCGCCCCTACACCGCCTTCAAGCTTTCGCTGCGCCTGCCGCCGCTGGTCGATGCGGCCGAGACGGTGCAAAAGCTCAAGGCCCTGCTCGAAGACAACGCGCCCTACCAGGCCCGCGTGACCTTCGAAAGCGGCGGCGGCGCCACCGGCTGGAACGCCCCGACCATCACGCCGTGGTTCGAGAACGCGCTCAACAAGGCTTCGCAGGCGCACTTCGGCGCGTCCTGCGGCTACATCGGCCAGGGCGGCACCATCCCGCTCATGAACATGCTCAGCGCGGGCTTCCCCAAGGCGCAGATGATGGTCTGCGGCGTGCTCGGCCCGAAGAGCAACGCGCACGGCCCGAACGAGTTCCTGCACGTGCCCTACGCCAAGAAGCTGACGGCCGCCGTGGCCGAAGTGATTGCCGCGCTTCCGGCCGCGCACCGCGCCGCCGCTGCGGAGCCCGTCGCGGCTTGAGCGAGCTCTCCGAGCCACTGCCGTTGCCGCAGCGCGTGTCGCTGTCCACGCCGGACGGCGAAACGCTGGCGTTGCGCCGCCTGCCGGCGCCCGGCAAGCCGCGCGCGGTGGTGGTCGTGGTGCACGGCCTCGGCGAGCATGCCGGCCGCTATCACGCGCTGGCCGAAGACCTGCACGAATGGGGTTTTGCGGTCTGGGCGCACGACCACCATGGCCACGGTGAATCGACCGGTGCGCGCGGCGGCCTGCCGAGCGAGTTGCGGCTGGTGGACGACCTTGCATTGGTGATCGACGACGCACGCAGCCAGAACCCCGGGCTTGCGCTCGTGCTGCTGGGCCACAGCCTCGGCGGACTGGTCGCGGCGAGCCTGGTGGGGCGTGGCGTGCGGCCGGTCGACGGGCTGGTGCTGTCGTCGCCGGGGCTCGACCCGGGCCTGAACGGTGTCCAGAAGGCGCTGCTCGCGGTGCTGCCGCGCATCGCACCGAACCTGCGCGTCGGCAACGGGCTCGACGACAACTACCTCTCGCACGATGCGGCCGTGGTGCAGGCCTACCGCGACGATCCGCTCACGCACGACCGCATTGGCAGCCGGCTGGCGCGCTTCCTCGCGTACGAGGGCGCTTCGGTGCAGCAGCGCGCCGCCGACTGGCCGGTGCCCACGCTGCTTCTGTATGCGGGCGACGACCGCCTGGTGGTGCCTGCTGCGAGCCGCGCGTTCGCGGCAGCAGCGGCGCCCAGCGGCATGGTCGAAGCGCATTGCTTCGAATCGCTGTACCACGAGATCTTCAACGAGCTGGAGGCAGAGCCTGTGTTCACGGCCTTGCGGCGCTGGCTCGACCGGCGCTTTCCGCCGGCCTGAATCGCCACGCGAGCCCCGAGGCTCAGGCGCCGGCCGCAGCGGCGGCCCGCTGCTTGCGCGCCAGCCAGATCAATGCGATGCCGGTCAGCGCCACCGGCACCAGCGAGCCATAGTTGAGCAACTGCCAGCCCTGGGTCGTGACCAGCACGCCCGAGGCGAACGAGGTCAGCGCCAGCGTGGCGAACACGCAGAAGTTGAGCGCGCCCTGCGCCCGGTCGCGCTCTTCGGGCGTGTAGGCCGTGAGCGACAGCGTCGTGCTGCCGGTGAACAGAAAATTCCAGCCTACGCCCAACAGGCACAGCGCCACGATGAAGTGATGCAACTCGACGCCCGACAGCGCGACCGCGATGCACCCGAGGTTGAGCGCCAGCCCCACGCCCATCACCGGCAACGCGCCGAAGCGGCGGATCAGGTGGCCGGTGAAGAAGCCCGGCGCGAACATGCCGATCACGTGCCATTCGAGCACCAGCGCGGCGTCGGAAAAAGGCAGGCTGCACAGCTGCATCGCAATCGGCGTGGCCGCCATCAGCAGGTTCATCACGCCATAGCCCAGTGCGCCCGAGGCGGCCGCCACGATGAACACCGGCTGCCGCATGATCTCGCGCAACGGCCGGCCGCCCGCCGATTCCTTGCGCGTCGGGGCCGCGGGGAATTCGATGAAGTGCATCACCGCCATCGACAGCAGCGCCACCGCGGCCAGCGCGATGTACGCGCCCGCGAACGGCACCGGGAAGAGCTCGCGCGTGACGGTCGCCAGGTTGGGTCCCGCGACCGCGCCGATCAGTCCGCCCGCCATCACCATCGAGACGGCTTTCTCGCGCCAGGCCGGTGCCGCGAGCTCGGCCGCGGCGAAGCGGTAGAGCCCGGCATTGGCGTTGTAGTAGCCCGCGACCACCGTGGCGAAGCACAGCAGCCAGAAGTTCTTCGAAGCCGCGGCGTAAGCGCACAGCAGCGCCGACGCCACGGCCACCGCCAGCCCGATCTGGAACGAGCCGCGGCGGCCGAAGCGCTGCTGCGTGCGCGCCACCAGCCCGGTGGAAAGCGCGCCGCCCACCACATAGCCCATGACCGGCAGCGTCGCCATCCAGCCGCGCGGCGCGATGCCGAGGCCGACCAGCCCGTTGATGGCAATGAAGGTGACGTTGTTCGTCAGCAGCAGGCCCTGGCAGATGGCCAGCAGCCAGAGGTTGCGGTTCATGGCGCGGCAGCCCGGACCACGCGGTTCAGGTCGCGTTCGATTTCGCTGAGCGCGATGGGCGCGAGTTCGCCCAGGGTGGCGTCGGTGCCTTCGAGCACCACGGCGCTCACGGTCTGCAGTTCGTTCGCACCCGGGCCGTCTTGAATGAACCAGCCTTCTTCGAGCTGCAGGCAGATCCGTCGTCCGCCGGCCACGGGCTTGCTGAAGCTGTTGACCATGCCGCCGTCACCGACCCCGCGTTGCCAGCCGCGTGTTTCCAGCCCGAGCAGGCCGGCATTCGACACGGCCCGGCCGGCCCAGTGGTCGAGCCCCCGGCGCGCGCGTTGCGCGTCGTCGAGCGTGAAGGTTTCTCGCATCAGTTGTTCGAAGGGTTGCATGAGTTCGTAGTCGGCCAGCACCGACGCCCATGCGCCCGCCAGCGAGGGATCGAGGGCCGCCAGTTCCAGCGGGTGCGGGATGCCGATGCGCGAGGCTTCGGGCAGCGTGAAGGCGTCGTCCCGCAGGTCGGTCAGCTCGCCCTCGGCGTTGACCCGGAAGGTGTCTTCCAGCCGGCCTTGTGCGTCGAACAGGCCCCAGACCAGCGGCCGGCTGAAGACGCGCAGCACCGGGTGGTTGGCGAAGAAGGGAGTGAATTCATCGGCCTCCCAGCGGCGCTGCCCGCACATCGCGGTTTCGAGCCGCTTGAGCTGCGCGCCGGCGACGGTCTTCGCAAGCTTGCGCAGCTCCTTGAGTTGCGTGGTTGCGGCGGCGGCCTTGCCGGCGTCGTCGCTGGCGTTCGGCTTGGGCAGCGTCTTCAGCAGCTTGCCGGCGCCGTCGTGCAGCACGGGCTGGAAGTTGTCGTCCATGCGCACCTCGAAGCTGCGCGCGCCGAAGTCGAGCGACAGGCGGGCGCGTGCGTCCAGGCCCAGGTCGGGCACGGTGCGGTCGGCCAGCTGTTCCAGGCTCAGGCCGCGCTGCTCGGCCACCTCGCCGAGCATGCGGTCGGCCCGGGTGCGCAGGTCGTCGTAGCGCGTTTGCCGGGCCAGCTCGCTCAGGTGCATCAGGGCCGCGTCGCTGCCGATCTCGCCGAGCATTGCCAGCGCGTCGTAGGCCCGCACGCGGTCGAGCGCGGCGCGCCACTGGCGCAGCAGGCCGTGCAGCTGGCGCGCGGTTTCGTCGTCGCCGAAGCGGCCCTGCAGCGCGAAGGCCCAGCGCTCCTTGCTGGGGCGGCCGTTGCCGACCCACCATGCCAGGAGCGCGCGGCCGAAGCGGGCGAAGGAGTCGGGCGCCAGCGCGGCCAGAAGCGATGCCAGGCCTGGATAGGGCGCATCGGATTTGCTCAGCATCATCGCCATCAGCACGTCGGGCAGCACCGCTTGCGGCAGCGCGTGGCCGCTGTCTTTCAGCACCAGGCGCGGCAGCGTGGCCAGCGGCAGAGCCTTGGGCACGGCGGGCAGGCTGTCGGGCAACAGGTCTTCGGGGGCGATGGACAGCAGCAGTTCGACGGCGCCGGCTGCCTGTGCGCCGTAGGCTTCGGCTTGCGCGCGCACCTTGCCGGCATGGCCTGCGGCGTGCAGCCAGCGTAGCGCGGCCCGGGCGGCGTCGCGCGCTGCGCCGGGCTCGCCCAACGCGGCGGGAACGAGTCCGCGAGCGGCGGTTTCGGGATAGCGGGCGAGCCAGTCGCCGGCTTCGCGCCGCACCCAGCGGTTGGTGTGGAAACCCTTCGCAACCCAGTGGGCAAGCGAGTCCCATTCGATGACCGAGACCAGCTCGAACATCGAGCGCGCGCCCTGCTTCAGGTAGGGCGGCAAGCCCGCCAAGGCGGCGGTGCCGAAGTGATAGAGGATGGGGCGCAGGCGCGAGGCATCGTCCAGGTAATGGCGCTCCTGCGGCATGTGCGTGAACACCGAAACGGCCACGGAGGCAGGCAGGTCCCAGAGAAAGTCGGAGTGTCCCCACGTGCCGGCCGGCGGCTCGACGAAGTCTTCCGGTGCGATGCTGCCGCCGTTCATTGCGGGTTCGATGGCCTCGGGCCGCAGGCCCATCATCCACAGGGCCTTGCGTGGACGGTCCCAGTCCTGCCACTGCGGCGGCAACTGCTGAGATTGCGGCTGGGACGGCATGGCCGCCTGGCGTCGCGCGAACTCTTCGATCCGCCTGCCAGCGTCTTCGCGCCGGGAGGCGACGCCCTGCTTCAGCCAGTCGTCGACGCTGCCATTCGCACGTGTTGCACGAATCTCCGGTGTCAGCGGGTAATCGTCCCAGTGCAGCACGGCGGGCTCGCACACAGGCTGCAGTGCCAGCATCGGAATCGCCGGCAGCGCCTGGCGGTTCTTCCATGGCGGATGGCGCAGGAAAGCGGGCCATTCTTCCGGCGCGGCATCGGCCAATCCTTCGGCGCTGTCTTCCTGCAGGCGTTCGAGCGTCTTGCGCTGGGCGTCGTCGCAGGCCGCTTCCAGCGGCGCCTGCCATTCGGGGTTCGCGGCCAGCAGTTCCTGCACCAGCGCGGCGCCGGCCTGGTGGCGTGCGGGGTTGGCGGACAACAGTTCGCGCAGCACGAACAGAGGCCAGCGGCTTGCCTGTTTGATCAGCGCGTTCTTGCAGTCGAAGTGCTTGACCTGGGTAACGAGAAAACGCACGACCGCGGCATCGTGGATGGCCAGCAGGTCGGCAATCGCTTCCTTGCGCGGCGCGGGCTGGATGAAGAACAGTTCCATCGCGTCGAGGCCGTGCATCTCGAGCATGCGCAGCCGTGCGGAGCGTTGCTGCCACGACGCAAGGTAGTGGCGCCGGAAGAAGTCGAGGCTGTCGGCCAGGCTGCGTCCGGCAGGGGCCAGGAGCGCGCCGCCGCAGGTGCGGCAGGGGTGGTCCTTGAATTCCGCGAGTTCCTCGCGCATCGCCTTGGACCAGCGGACCGTGCCGTCGGGCTGCGCGCCCAGACCGTCGTCCTGTTTCGACTTGCGACTCCCCGCCATGCCGTCCCCTTGAATTGATGCGAGCGGGATTGTCGGCCAATCGACGCTCTCGACGTGTGCCGGAGCGGGCAAAAAAAAGCGCCCTCGCGGGCGCCGGAATTCCTGATGACGAAAGACCGTGGGGTCTCAGGGCTGCTTGCCTTGCAACAGGCCGCTGAGCGAGCCCAGCAGGTCGTCGTGGTTGCCCAGGCCCTGGTCGGGCACCTTGCCATGCGGCGTGAGCTGGTCGATGAGCGCGGGCAGCATGGTGGCGAGCATCGGCAGCAGCGTCTGCGCGTTGATGCCGAGCTTGGCCGCGATGCTGGCGATGGTGTCGCTGCCCAGCGCGTTTTGCAGCTGGTCGCCCGATACCGGCTGGTTTTCACCCTTGCCGATCCAGGAGTTGACGACATTGCCCAGGCCAGCCTGCTCGAACTTCGAGACCAGGCCGCCGAGGCCGCCCTGACTGCCGTTGTTGGCGAGCAGGCCACCCAGCGCGCCAGCCAGGCCGCCGAGGTCGCCCAGACCCCCGAGGCCTCCGCCTTGCGGCTGTTGTTGCGCAGCGCCGCCTCCCAGCACTTGACCGAGTACCGAATCGAGCAATCCCATGGCGTTTCCTTGGTGTGTGACAGAACCGCCGGCATTTTGCGACGCCGCGGACCGTAAGCAGAAAGTGGTGCTCCCACTTTCAAACTGGCATCGTGACAAATTACTTGGAGCGCGCAGCCCGTTTGGGAAGCAATGCGGGATTGACCCCTTGCACGCCCACCAAGCCCAGCACGGTGACCAGCGAATTCTGCGCGCCTTTCCATGCATCTGTCACGTCGATCGATTCGCTCAGGGCGTGGAAGCCGGAGGCCTTGCCGCCGCCGCCCACGATGATCGCCGGAATGCCCAGCGAGATCGGCACGTTGGCATCGGTGCTGCCGCCGCGCAGCAGGGTCTTGTGGCCGAAGGCGGTGTTGGAGCGCGTGGCGGCCTCCACGATCACCGAGTCGGGCGGCGTGCGGCCGCCGGGGCGGTCGCCGATGAGCTTGGTGCTCACGCTCAGCGTGTTCACGTTCCAGCGCTTGTTTTCTTCCACCACGGCTTCGTCGATGGCGGCCAGGATCTTCTTCTCGGTCTCCAGCAGCGAGCCCATGTCGTCCGAGCGGATGTCGATGGCCATGCGCGCGTCGGGCGCGATGGTGTTGACCGAGGTGCCGCCGCCCACGGTGCCGACGGTGAATGTGGTCTTGGGAAAGCTCGGCGTACGGATCTCGGAGATCTTCGCGATGGCACGGCCCATGCCGTGGATGGCGCTGGGCACCTGGCCGAAGGCGCCGAAGCTGTGGCCGCCCGGGCCCTGGAACGTGACCTCGTAGCGGTGGCTCGCGGTGCCGAGCATCAGCACCGCGCCGGGCGGGGACGGCTCCAGCCCCACCATGCCGTCGATGTCGGGGTGGTCGCGAAAGATCGCCTTCATGCCGCGCAGGTTGCCCAACTCTTCCTCGCCCACGTTGCCGACGATCATCAGGTCGCCCACGGTCTGGACCTTGTTGTCATTGAGCACCTTGAGCCACGACAGCAGCACGGCGAGCCCGCGCGTGTCGTCGGCGATGCCGGGCGCGTAGAGCCTGCCGTCGCGCTCTTTTACCTTCACGTCGGTGCCGGCGGGAAATACGGTGTCGAGATGGGCCGAGATCAGCAGCTTGGGCCCGTTGCCTGTGCCCTTGCGCAGGCCGATCACGTTGCCTTCGGCGTCGATCTTCGCGTTCGTCAGGCCGAGCGCCTTCATGCGTGCAAGAAAGGCTTCGGCGCGCTTGTGTTCCTTGAACGGCGGCGCCTCGATCTCGGTGAGCATCTTCAGGTCTTCGACCGAGCGCTCGTGGTCGGCCTTGACCGCGTCCAGCAGCTTCTGGATGGCGGGTGACGCCATCAGCTGGGTGAAGGCCTTGTCGACCTCCGGGCTGACCTGCGCGGGCGCGGGTGCGACGGCCGGATTCTGGGCGTGAGCGCCCTGCGCCACGCAAAGGGCGGCAAGAACGAGAGGCGCGAGGCGCAGCGCGGCGGGCAAACGGGGCATGGCGCAAAAGTCCTTCTTTTGTCTTAATTGGGTAACGATTGTTTCCCAAGCCTTCCGCGTGCGCGTCGCGGAAAACACCCGCTTTTCGCCTCTTCCTCGCCCGATTGCTTTTCCCTCTTTCCGCCTTTTTCTAGAGCCCGGCGAGCGACACGAGTGCGGCCAGGGCCGCGGTTTCGGCGCGCAGCACCCGTGTGCCGAGCGTGACCGGTGCAAAGCCGCGGGCAATGGCCTCCTGCTCTTCGGCGCCGCTCAGCCCGCCTTCCGGGCCGCTGAGCACGCGCACGCCGCGGGCGTCCGGCGCGATGCCGGCAATCTGGCGCGTGCCTTCGGCCAGGCTCAGGATGAGGCGCGTGACCGTCTCCTGGGCACCGCCTTGTGCGTCGTCGATCCAGCCCGAGCCGCCCGAGAAGGAGCGCACCGGATGGATCACCGGCACGCGGTTGCGGCCGCATTGTTCGCAGGCCGCGACGGCAATGGCCTCCCAGTGCGCGCGCTTCTTTTCGGCCCGCTCGCCCGACAGGCGCAGCACACCATGGGCGGTGGCCAGCGGCTGGATGCTCGCCACGCCCAGCTCGGTGGCTTTCTCGACCAGCCAGTCCATGCGCTCGTTGGCCGGCATGCCGACGGCGAGGTGCACGGCGCGCGGCGCTTCGCGCTCCACCGCCAGGTGGTCGCCGACCATCACCGAGACATCGCTGCGGCCCATGCGCTCGACGGTGGCCGCGTACTCGCCGCCCGCGCCGTCGAACAGGGTGAGCGCGTCGCCCGGCTGCATCCGCAGCACCTGCACATGGCGCGCGGCACCGGCCGGCAGCGCCAGGCTGGCGCCGGCGGTCAGCGGAATGGAACAGTGAAAACGGGGCATGCGATGGAATGGGGAGCGGGGGACGACCGTTGTATGGGCGTCACAGCCCCTTCGCTTTTCAGCTTTCCTTCAGACACGGCCGTAGGCGAAGCCGGTGAGCGCCGAAGTGCCCTCGATTTCGTCGATCACGCGCACCAGGGGCGTGAGTTCCATGTAGCGGCCCGCGGTGGCGCGGATGTAGGCAATGAAGCGCGGCGTGTCGGCCAGGTAGCGGGGCTTGCCGTCGCGCAGCGTCAGGCGCGCGAAGATGCCGGCGACCTTCAGGTGTCGTTGCAGGCCCATCCATTCGACCGCCCGGTAGAAGGCGCCGAAATCTTCGTCGACCGGCAGCCCGGCCTTGCGCGCGGCCACCCAGTAGCGGATGGTGATGTCGAGCACGAATTCTTCGTCCCAGCTCAGGAAGGCGTCGCGAATCAGGCTGGCGATGTCGTAGGTGATCGGGCCGTAGACGGCGTCCTGGAAGTCGAGAACGCCCAGTGCGGGGCCGTTGCCGATCATGAGATTCCTAGGCATGAAGTCGCGGTGCACGTAGACGCTGGGCGACGCCAGGTTGCTGTCGACGATCAGCTTGAAGCTGCGCTCCAGCCGCTCCTTGAGCTTGCCTTCGACGGCGATGCCGCGGTGGCGCCCGATGTACCACTCGGGGAACAGCGCGAGTTCGCGTTCGAGCAGCGCGCGGTCATAGGGCGGCAGCACGCCGGGCTGGGAGGCCAGTTGCCAGTGGATCAGTGCATCGATCGCCTGGTCGTAGAGCGGGCGGCTGGCGTCGGGCTTGTCGGCATCGAGCACGTCCAGCATGGTCTGGTGGCCCAGGTCGTCGAGCAGCAGGAAGCCGTTGATGCGGTCCCATTCGAGCACCGTGGGCGCGAGCACGCCGGCATCGGCCATGAGCTTGGCGACCTGCACGAACGGGTTGCTGTTCTCCTTGTCGGGCGGGGCGTCCATCACGATGCGCGTGGGGGCGGCCGCGTCGGTGGTGTCGAGGCGGAAATAGCGCCGGAAGCTGGCGTCGGCCGAGGCCAGCCGGACGGTGTCAGGCAGCAGATGGTGGGCGCCGGCAATGCCGGTCAGCCAGCCCCGGAAGACTTCGGCCCGCTGTGGATCTGTCCAGTGAATGGTCTCGGCGGGGCGTGGGGCCAATGAGGCCTGGGGCTGGGGTGCTGTCATGGATAATCGATTCTACAAATCCGCCTGGCGCGGCAATCCCCTTTGGGCCGGCTTCCGGCCGAGACGGGTTGCTGCCGGCCCCTGCAACCCGCCGGCCTGCCGCGCCGTCCCCCGACGATCCTTCGTTCCGAACCGATGCCTACGATCCAACGCCCTCACGCTTGGCACCTTGTGCGCTCGCTGCCGCTCTCCCCGGGAGAGTCGCCGGCTTTCCCCGGAACGGCCAGGCGGGAAGCCTGATGAGCCGACGTGTTGCCCCGCGGCGCCCTTCCGGCCCGCCGTTGCCACTGGCCGTGCTGTCGCTGGCGCTGCTGCATGCGCTGGGCGCGTCCGCGCAGCAGCCCGCCACTGGTGGTCCAGAGGGTCCGCTCACGCTGAAGCGCACGCCGCTGCTGACGGAGATCGTGCCGCCGGCGGAACGAGGCCAGTTGCCCAGCCTCGTCACCGGCGACCGCATGTCCGGCCGGCCCGACCTGGAGACCGTGGTCGAAGGCAACGCCACGCTGCGGCGCGGCGCGCTCGGCATCACCGCCGACCGCCTCGAGTACTACCAGCCCGACGACCGCGCCAAGGCCACGGGCAATGTGCGGGTCAACCAAGGCGGCAACGTGTACGAAGGCCCCGAGCTGCAGCTCAAGCTCGAGACCTTCGAGGGCTTCTTCAACAACGTGCGGTATCACTTCCTGGCGAACGGCGCGCACGGTGAAGCCGAACGCATCGATTTCGTCGACGCCAATGTGTCGATTGCCCGGCAAGCCACCTACACCACCTGCCGCCGCGAAGATTTCCCGGGCTGGATGCCGGCGTGGCTGCTGACCGCTACCTCGATCACGACCGACACCGAAGAGGACGAGGGTGTCGCCAAGAATGCGCGGCTGAGCTTCATGGGCATCTCCACGCCGCCGATCCCGAGCGTGAGTTTTCCGCTGTCGAACGCGCGCAAGAGCGGCCTTCTGCCGCCCACCTTCGGCGTCGACAACACCAACGGCATCGAGATCGCGCAGCCGTACTACTGGAACATCGCTCCGAACCGCGACGCGACGATCACGCCGACGCTGATGACCAAGCGCGGCCTCAATCTCAGCAACGAGTTCCGCTACCTCGAAAAGGGCTACAGCGGCAGCATCCGCCTTGACCTGATGGGCAGCGACCGCCTGGTGGGCCAGCGCTACAACGAGGCGCGCGCGGCGCAGATCCAGTCCAACAGCGTGAGCTACGTTCCGCCGCCCAGCAGCAAACGCTGGGGCCTCTGGCTGAACCATCACCAGGACTTCGATGCCAAGGCGTTGGGGCTCGACTCGCTGTCGGCCACTTTCAACATCAACCGGGTCAGCGACAACAACTACTGGCGCGATTTCACGCGCACGCCGACGCTTGCGCAGCGCCAGTTGCCGAACGACGCTTCGCTCAACTGGACCAAGGGCGACTGGAGCGGTGCGATCCGCGCCCTGCGCTACCAGACGCTCCAGGCTGCCGATTCGGCCATCGTGCCGGCGTACGACCGGATGCCGCAGATCACGGCCAACTACGCCAAGTACGACTGGCACGGCTTCGACGTCTCGCTCAATACGGACTTCACGCGTTTCCGCGTCAACAGCATCCTGAGCGGCCAGCCGGGCTTCGATATCGCCCAGCAGTCGCAGCCTGATGGCGACCGTGTCTTTGCACAGGCGGCCATCAGCCGGCCGTTCATCACGCCGAGCAGTTTCGTCATTCCGAAGCTGCAGCTGCATGCGACCTCGTACAACTACTACCTGCCGCAGGCGGACATTCCGTCGCTCACGGTCAATGGCACCAAGTATGTCGGTGGCGTGCCCTACAACCCGAATTCGTTGCTCTTCTTCCCGACGTCCAGCAGCCGGACGGTACCGACCTTCAGCCTGGACAGCGGGCTGATCTTCGAGCGCGACGCCAATTATTTCGGCCGCGCTTTCCGTCAGACGCTGGAGCCGCGCGCCTACTACGTCTACACGCCGTACCGCAACCAGAGCATGCTGCCGAACTACGACTCGGCGGCCAACGACTTCAGCTTTGCGACCATCTACACCGAGAACGCCTTTTCGGGCAACGACCGCATCTCGGACACCAATGCGCTCACGCTCGGCGTGACCTCGCGCCTGATCGATCCGGGAACCGGCGTGGAAGCCATGCGCTTCGGCATCGCGCAGCGCTTCCGTTTTTCCGACCAGAAGGTCACGCTGCCCGGTGGCGTGCCGGTGACCGACCGTGCCAGCGACCTGCTGCTCGGCGCGCAAATCAACTGGACGCCGAAGTGGAGCCTGGACACCCTGGTCCAGTACAACCCCGACACGCGCCGTTCGACCCGTTCGGCCATCAGCGCGCGCTACAACCCCGAGCCCTATCGCAACCTCAGCGCAGCCTTCCGCTACCAGGCACCGAGCACGCCGACCGCGACCGACGGCAACAAGTCGATCGACGTGGGCTGGCAGTGGCCGGTCAACGACCTGTGGGGCGACAAGGGCAAGGACTTGGGGCTGGGCAAGGGCCAGGGCGGTGGACGCTGGTACACGGTCGGCCGCCTCAACTACGACCTGAAGGACAAGAAACTCACGGACGGCGTGCTCGGTTTCGAGTACGACGGCTGCTGCTGGATCGGGCGCGTGGTGCTGCAACGCATCACCACGGGCCAGGTGACGGCCAACACCCGCATCATGTTCCAGCTTGAATTTGTCGGGTTCGCCAGCGTGGGCTCGAGCCCGATGCAGGCCCTGCGGCAAAACATCCAGCGCTACCAACCCCTGCGCCAACCCGGCGAGGCACCGAGCCGCTTCACCAATTACGACTGAGACGACTGACTGAGCTAAGCCATGAAATACATCCGTTCCATCATCACCCTGGGCTGCCTCGCAGCAATGGCTGCAACGTCGGGTGCGCAGGGCTTTCGCTCTGGCGGCAGCGGCATCACGGACATCATGCGTGCCGGTCCGCGCCTTGGTCCTCCGCCGGCGCGCCCCGCCACCGCGCCTTCCGCGGCGCCGGTGCAGCGCTCGGCCGAATACATCGTCGCGCTGGTCAACTCGGAGCCGATCACCAACACCGACGTGCAGTCGCGGGTGGAGCGCCTGATCAAGGAAAACGCCGAGGCCGGGCGCGTGCCGCGCGGTGAACTCACGCGGCTCGTGCTGGAGCGCCTGATCTCCGAGCGCGCCCAATTGCAGCTGGCCAAGGAAGGCGGCATCAAGGTCGACGAGGTCGCAATCGACCAGGCCGAGCAGACCGTGGCGCGCCAGAACGAGATCAGCATGACCGAGCTGCACCGCCGCGTGGCGGCCGAAGGCATCGCGCTGGCGGATTTCCGCCGCGACCTGCGCGACCAGCTGCTGCTCACGCGCCTGCGTGACCGCGAGGTCGAGTCGAAGGTCAAGATCAGCGACGTCGAGGCCGACGAGTACCTGCGCGACCAGCGCAACGTCGTCGTCAAGAACACGGCGCTGCAAAACCTCAACATCGCACAGGTGCTCGTTGCCGTGCCCGAGAACGCCACCGAAGCCCAGGTCGTCGCCGCACAGAAGAAGGCACAAGACCTCGCGCAGCGCGCCCGCGCCGGCGAAGATTTCGCCAAGCTGGTGCGGGAGAACTCGGATTCGCCCGACCGCGCGAATGGCGGTGCCATCGGCATGCGCAGTGCCGACCGCTACCCGCCGTTGTTCGTTGAAGCCACGCAGTCGACAGAGGTCAACGGCATTGCCGGTCCCGTCCGCTCGAGCGCCGGCTTCCACGTGCTGAAGGTCCTGGCCAAGGCCCAGGTGGGCGCGGACGCGACCGTGACCCAGACGCAAGTGCGCCACATCCTGCTGCTGAACGACGGCAAGCGCACCACGGCACAGGCGGTGGCCCAGCTCGCTGAATTCAAGCGCCGCGTGGAGTCCGGCACGGCCGACTTCGCCGGCCTGGCCCGCGACAACTCGCAGGACGGCAGCGCCAAGGACGGCGGCGACCTCGGCTGGTCGCGCCCGGGCATGTTCGTGCCGGAGTTCGAAGAGGCCATGGACCGGCTCTCGCCGGGCCAGATCAGCGAACCCGTGGTGTCGCGCTTCGGTGTGCACCTGATCCAGGTGGTCGGCCGCCGCGATGCCAAGCTGAGCCAGTCCGAGCAGCGCGAAGCCGCGCGCGCGGCGCTGCGCGAGCAACGTGTCGAGGAAGCCTTCTCCACATGGGTTCAGGAAGTGCGCGCCCGCGCCTACGTCGAATACCGCGAACCGCCGCAGTCCTGATTCAATGGCACACATCGCCAGGAAGCGATTCGGGCAGCATTTCCTGTCCGACGGCGGAATCATCGACGCGATCGTCCACGAGATCGCGCCGCAACCCGGCGATGCGATGGTCGAGATCGGGCCGGGGCTCGCTGCGCTGACGCAGCCGCTGGTCGAGCGGCTCGGCCGCCTCACGGTCATCGAACTCGACCGCGACCTGGCCAAGCGCCTGCGCGAGCATCCGCAGCTCGACGTGATCGAATCCGACGTGCTGAAGGTCGATTTTGCGGAGCTTGCCACCCGGTTTCCGGCCAAGCCCCTGCGCGTGGTGGGCAACCTGCCCTACAACATTTCCACGCCCATCCTGTTCCATCTGCTGGACTACGCCCACCTGATTGCCGACCAGCACTTCATGCTGCAAAAGGAAGTGATCGACCGTATGGTGGCCAAGCCAGCCACGTCGGACTACAGCCGCCTGAGCGTGATGCTCCAGTGGCGCTACGACATGGAGAACGTGCTGTTCGTGCCGCCCGAGAGCTTCGATCCGCCCCCGCGCGTCGACAGCGCCGTGGTGCGGATGGTGCCGCTGGCGCAGCCGCCAGCGGTCGATGCGGCACGGCTCGGCGAGATCGTGCAGGTTGCCTTCAGCCAGCGCCGCAAGATCATGCGGCACACGCTGGGCAAATGGCTCGAGGCCCACGGCTTCACGGGCGAGTTCGATGCCCAGCGCCGGGCCGAAGAGGTGCCGGTGGCCGAATACGTGGCGCTGGCCCAGGCCGTTCCCTGACCCGTCCTGCCATAGGTTGACACCTATGAGGGACACAGAGCCGGCCTGTTCAAGCCGGCCAGAGACGCCCGATGGACCTCATCGGGCGTTTTCAATTTTAGGGATTGATGCGGTCGCTCCTGGTTGTAGATCTGCACGGCCTGCTGAGCCATCCGGCTGGCCTGGGCCAGATCGGCAGGCCGGTGCAGCAGGAACTCCATCTTCAGGATCCCGTTGACGCGCTCGGCCAGCGCGTTCTGGTAGCAGTCGTAGCCGTCCGTCATCGAGCAGGCGATGCCGTGGCGCCTGTGAATCTGCTGATAGTCGTT
>NZ_QAJK01000061.1 GCF_003852515.1 Variovorax sp. KBW07
TGGTGTACCGCTGATCAACGACCACTCTGATGACGCTCACGCGGATGGTGTGCTCTGCGCAGCGAAATAAAGGAGGAGCGAAGCGGGGGACATTCGCGGAGCAGAGCACACCGTCGGCGTGAGCGGCGCCCTGAACAGCAAGCGCGTCCATGAACGACGCCCCCCAAGCAGACCCGCAGAGAGTCAGAAGCTCACGCCAGCGACCAGAATGATGTTGGCGTAGGGCGTGCATTCACCCGTGCGGACGATCGCGCGCGCCTTTGCCGTGCGGCGCTTGAATTCTTCGTGCGACACCGTCTGCGGCGCAATACCGAGCGCCTGCGGATACCAGGCCGGCAACGCCTTCGCATCGGTCAGGGCCTCGTTCGCCACGACCATGCTTTCCACCTGCATCTCGGACAGGACAGCCTTCAGCACGTCGGTAATCAACGGCACGCCGCGCATCAGCGCCAGGTCGATGCGCCGCGGCCCGTCGGGAATCGGCAGGCCCGCGTCGCCGATCACCAGCATGTCGCCATGGCCCAGCGCGGCAATCACTTGGGAAAGTTCGGCGTGCAGCAACGGAGAGCGTTTCACAGTGTGATCCAGTCGGGTGGCATGGGGCTGCGCAGCACGGCGTCGCGCTGCGGAATCGAGGGTTGGGCACCGGGCTGCTGGATGCACAGCGCCGCCGCGCGGATGCCCAGGCGCACGGCTTCGTCGAAAGACTGGCCTTCGCCCAGCGCCACGGCCAGCGCGCCCAGGAACGTGTCGCCGGCGGCTGTTGTGTCGACCGCCTGCACCTTCGGCGCGGGGTGGTGACGTGCGCCGTCGGCATCGACCGCCACCGCGCCGCGCGCACCGAGCGTGACGACCACGCGCGCGATGCCCTTGGCACGCAGCGCCTGGCCCGCAACGGCCGCCTCCTGCGGGCTGTCGGCCGACTGGCCGCACAGCGTTTGTGCCTCTATCTCGTTCACCACCAGCGTGTCGATTTGCGGCCACAGCGGCTCGGCAATCGGCTGCACCGGCGAGGGGTTGAGCAGCACCTTGCAGCCCGCGCCGTGCGCCACCGCGATGGCGCGCGCGACCTGGTCCATCGGCGTCTCGAACTGCGTCACCAGGAAGGCCGCGCCCTGCACCTGCTGGCGCAGCGCGGCCTCGTCGATCTCGACCCTGGCGTTGGCGCCGGGAACCATCACGATGCGGTTCTGGCCGCTGTCCTCGACCAGGATAAGCGCGGTGCCGGTCGGCTCGCCGGCCACCGTGCGCAGCGCCGCGGTGTCGATGCCGTCGTGCCGCAGCGCATTGCGCAGGGCCTGGCCGTGGGCGTCGTCGCCAACGCAGCCGATCATGCCGACCTGGGCGCCTTCGCGCGCGCAGCTCACGGCCTGGTTGGCGCCCTTGCCGCCAGGAATGTTGGCGATCGAATGGCCGAGCAGGGTTTCACCCGCGGCCGGCGCGTGCGGCACGCGCAGCACGATGTCCATGTTGAGGCTGCCGAGCACCACGATGCGTGGTGGCTGGCCGTTGCCGCGATGGCTGCTGTCGTGGCTGGAAGAAGAAGGCTGCGGACTCACGGGGTGCGGGACTTTCGGGTTTCCGTTGAAGGCGTTGCGGCGGCGGCACTGCTGGCCGCCGAGGAAGACGAAGAAGAGGGTGCGGCGGTTTCGCGAAAGCTCGCATGCCGCGCCGTCGAGGCGCGCACGCGCAGCTCGGGCTGCAGCACCACCTTGCGGGCATCGCGGCGCTTGCCACCCACGCGCTCCAGCAGCATGTCGACGGCCAGTGCGCCGATGCGCTCCTTGGGTTGCGCCACGGTGGTGAGGGGCGGGCTGGTGTATGCCGAGAGTTCGATGTCGTCGAAGCCGACGATCGAGAGTTCGTCGGGCACGTGCACGCCGCTTTCATGCGCGGCGCGCAACGCACCGATGGCCATCAGGTCGTTGCAGACGAACACGGCCGACGGCTTTTCTTCGGTGCGCAAGATGGCGTGCATGGCTTCGTAGCCGCCCTGGCTCGTGAAGCCGCCGCGCCACAGCAGCGAATCGGCGTTGGCGATGTCGGGCGTGGCGCCGGTTTCGGCCAGCGCCATGCGCCAGCCCTCGATGCGTTGCTCGCTCGGCATCACGCCCACCGGGCCGCCGATGCAGGCGATGCGCTTGTGGCCCAGCGACAGCAGGTGCCGCACCGCGAGCAGGCCGCCCTGCATGTGCGCGGTTTCCACCAGGTCGCAGGCCGGGTCGGCAATCTCGCGATCGACCAGCACGGTCGGCACGCGCAGGCCGTGCAACTGCTTGACCAGCGAATCGTCGTCGCCGGTCGACACCACGATCAGGCCGTCGATGCGGCGCTCGGCCAGCACCTTCAGGTACACGCTCTGGCGGTGCGGTTCGTCGTCGGTGTTGCACAGCACCAGCGTGTAGCCGGCGCCGAAGCAGCGGTCTTCCACGATGCGCACGATCTCGGCGAAGTAGGGGTTGGAGCTGTTCGGAATCAGCATGCCCAGCGTCGAGGTGGTGTTGCTCTTCAGGCTGCGTGCCATCGCATTCGGCACGTAGCCCAGTTCGCGAATGGCCAGCTCGACGCGTTCTCGCACCTTGGGGCTCACGTGGCGGGTGTCGTTGACCACGTGCGACACCGTGGTGACGGAAACCTCGGCCTTGAGTGCGACGTCCTTGATGGTGGCCATGGTGCTTGTTGCCTGTTCTCGGTTCGGTGTGAGGGCGCCGGTTCGTTGTGAGTGCGGCGGGTCAGGCCAGTCGGCGGTCGGCTCGGCGCTGGCGCAGGGTGTCGATGATGACCGCCACCACGATCACGGCGCCGGTGATGATGCGTTTGCTCGGCTCGCTCGCGCCCACTTGCGCCAGCCCGGCTTCGAGCACGGCGATGATCAGCACGCCGAAGAAGGTGTTGACCACCGAGCCGCGTCCGCCCATGAGGCTGGTACCGCCGATGACCACGGCCGCGATCACCTGCAGCTCGATGCCGACGCCGGCATTCGGGTCGGCCGCTTCGAGCCGCGCCGACTGCATCAGCCCCGCGAGGCCGGCCAGCAGGCCCGTGACGGCGAACACGATGATGCGGATCGGCCGCGGGTCCACACCCGCCAGGCGCATGGCCTCCTCATTGGTGCCGATGCCCACCACGTGCCGGCCGAACACCGTGCGCGTGAGCACCATCTGGCCGATGACCACCAGCACCACGGCCAGCACGAAGGCCGCCGAGATGCCGCCGATCCACGGCGCGGCCAGGCCCGAAATGGCATCGCCCACGTACTGCGTGCGCGAGTCGGTGACAAGGTACGCGCCACCACGCACTGCTTCGAGCATGCCCAGCGAAACGATGAAGCTGGGCAGCCGCCAGGCGACCGACACCGCCCCCGTCACCGTGCCGCAGATCAACCCGGTGGCAAGGCCGAGCACGGCGGCCAGGGGAACCGAGAGCTTCCATTCGAGGATGGCGGCGGCCGTCACGGCGGCACTGAGCGCGAGCACCGAGCCGACCGACAGGTCGATGCCCGCGATGATCAGCACGAAGGTCATGCCGACGGCCATCACGGCCAGCGCCGGGATTTCGTTGGCGATGGAGATGAAGGTCTCGCGCGTCAGGAAGTATTCGCTCAGCGAACCGAAGAGCGCGATCATGCCGACCAGCACCACGGTCAGGCCGAGGTAGGTGCCCAGCTGGCCCTTGAGTGCGGATGGCGAAGGCTGCGCGGCCGGCGTGGTGGAGGTCGAGGCGGGTGCGGTCATGGTGTGTCTGCGGTGGCCGGGGTCGAGGCAGGGACGGCGGATGCGGATGCCGTGGCGGGCGGGGTGGCAGGGGGCGCTGTGGGCGTGCGCCCGGTCGCGTCGCTGAAGGCGGCGGCCAGCAGCGATTGCTCGCTCCATTCGCCGCGCTCGAACACCGCGACCAGCCGGCCGGCGCTCATCACGCCGATGCGGTCGCACATGGCCATCAGTTCGCGCAGGTCGCTCGACACCATCAGCAGCGCCTTGCCGGCGTCGGTCATGCGGTCGAGCTCTGCGTACAGGTCGGCGCGCGCGCCCACGTCGACGCCGCGCGTCGGCTCGTCAAGCAGCAGCACCTTGCATTCGCGGTGCAGCCAGCGCGCGAACACCACCTTCTGCTGGTTGCCGCCGCTCAGGGTGGCGACGGGCTGCTCGATGCTGCGCGAACGGATGCGCAGCAGCTCGACGAGCTTCTGCGCAATGTTGCGTTCCTTGGCGCGCTGCAGCCAGCCGGCATGCGAGATGGCGCCCAGGTCGCTCAGCGTCGCGTTGACGCGGATCGACTGGGTGAGCAGCAAGCCCTGGGACTTGCGGTCTTCGGTGACCAGGCCGATGCCGGCGCGGATGGCTTGCATCGGCGAGCGCCAGCCCTTGCGGACGCTCTGGACCGGCTGCGTGCCGGTCGCGCCATTCGTGCCGTCATAGAGAGAAATTTCGCCGCGGTCCGCGCGGTCGGCGCCGAACAGCAGCCGCACCAGCTCGGTCCGGCCTGAGCCGACCAGTCCGGCCAGGCCCATGACTTCGCCGGCGCGCAAGTCGAGGTCGATGTCGCGCACCACCTGCGCGCGCCCGAGGCCGCGTGCGCTCAGCAGCACCGGCCCGGCGACGCGGCGGGCGCGGCCTTCGTGCTCGTGCACCGCGCGGCCCACCATGCGCTGCACCAGTTCGGATTCGCGCACGCCGGCCATGGCCCGCACGTCGACCAGCCGGCCATCGCGCAGCACCGCCACGCGGTCGGCGATGCGCTGCAGTTCTTCGAGGCGGTGCGACACGTAGACGATGGCCACGCCGCGCGCCTTCAGCAGTTCGATCTGCTCGAACAGGTGCGAGGTTTCGCGCGGGGTGAGCATGGCGGTGGGCTCGTCGAGCACCAGCACGCGCGTGTCGTCCTGCAGGTTGCGGGCGATCTCGACCATCTGCTGCTGGCCGATGCCCAGCCGCGCCACGGGCGTGGCCGGGTCGATGTTCTCCATGCCGATCTTCGCCAACTGGCGCGCGGCCAGCTCGTGCAGCTTGCCGCGGCGGATCCAGCCGGTCTTGTTGGGCAGGCGGTCGAGCAGCAGGTTCTCGGCCACCGACAGCGTGGTGACCAGTCCCAGCTCCTGCATCACCATGCGCACGCCCTGGCGCTCGGCGTCGCGCCGCGAGCCCGGCGCAAACGCCTTGCCGTCGAGCAGCATCTGGCCGCGCGTGGGCTGCACCAGGCCGCAGACGATTTTCGACAGCGTGCTCTTGCCGGCGCCGTTCTCGCCCGTGAGGGCCAGCACTTCGCCGGCATTGAGCACGAGCGAGACGTCGTCCAGCACCGGCGCCGCGTAGTCCTTGCCGAGCGTGCGCAGCGAGAGCACTGGCACGGGGACGGCGATGGGGGAAGCCATGGCGGCGGGTACTGCAGCTGTCAAAACCGGCTCTTTCTTTCTCTCGCGCTGTTTCTGTTTACTTGGACGCCTTGGTGACCAGCACCACGTCGGTCTTTACTTCGGCCGGCATTTCCGACTGCTTCTTCTTGTCGGCGATGGCCTTCAGCGCGGTCTCGATGCCGAACACGGCCTGCTTGGCGGCGAACTGGTCGGCCGTGGCGAGCACGCGGCCGTCTTTCAGCATCGGCTTGATGGCGCCGATGTTGTCGTAGCCCACCACCAGCACCTTGCCGGTCTTGCCGGCAGCCTTGACCGCGGCCACGGCGCCCAGCGCCATGCTGTCGTTGCCGGCCAGCAGCGCCTTCAGGTCGGGGTGCTCGCGCATCATGCCGGCGGCCACGGTGTTGCCCTTGTCGATTTCCCACTGGCCCGACTGCACGCCCACCACCGTCACGCCGGCGGCCTTCATGGCGTCCTGGTAGCCCAGGGTGCGCTGCTGCGCATTGAAGGTGGTCGACACGCCTTCGATGATGCCGACCTTGTCGCCCGACTTCAGTTCCTTGGCCAGCGCGTCGCCGACCAGCTTGGCGCCGGCGCGGTTGTCGGGGCCCACGAAGGGCACCTGGATGCCCTTTTCCTTCAGCGCGGCGCCGTCGAGCTGGTTGTCGATGTTGACCACCAGGATGCCCTTGTCGATGGCTGCCTTGATCACCGGCACCAGCGCCTTCGAATCGGCGGGGGCGATGACCAGCGCGTTGATCTTCTGCGCCATCATCTGCTCGACCATCTTGATCTGGGCGGCCGTGTCGGTCTCGTCCTTGATGCCGTTGGCCACCAGCGTGTACTGCGAGGCGTTGGCTTTCTGGTGCGCCTTGGCGCCGTCTTCCATGGTGCGGAAGAATTCGTTGGCCAGCGACTTCATGACCAGCGCCACCTTGGGCTTGTCCTGGGCGAAGACGGGCGATGCGGCCATGGCGCCCAGCAGTGTCAGTGCGGCAGCGCTTTGCAGGGTACGGCGGGTGAACTTCATGGTGAATGTCTCCAGAGGTGGTTGATCAGGGCGGTACGCCGGTCTTGGCCGGGGCTCCGATGTTAACCAACGAAAACGTTTGCGCAAACGTTTGCTAATCGGTGCTAACCCTGAGCTTTCGCGCAGTTCGGAACGGGGCCCAAGACCGGCCGGAAGGGGCACCTGGCGATGCTCGCCTAAAATCGCGGGTTACCCAAGAGGACCTCCCATGAGTTTGCAATGCGGCATCGTCGGCCTGCCCAACGTCGGTAAATCCACCCTTTTCAATGCGTTGACCAAGGCCGGCATCGCGGCGGAAAACTATCCGTTCTGCACCATCGAGCCTAATGTGGGCGTGGTGGAAGTGCCCGACCCCCGGCTCGCGCAACTGAGCGACATCGTCAAGCCCGAGCGCGTGGTGCCCGCCATCGTCGAGTTCGTCGACATTGCCGGCCTGGTGGCCGGTGCCAGCACCGGTGAAGGCCTGGGCAACAAGTTCCTGGCGCACATCCGCGAGACCGACGCCACCGTCAACGTGGTGCGCTGCTTCGACGACGAGAACGTGATCCACGTGGCCGGCAAGGTCGACCCGATCTCCGACATCGAAGTGATCCAGACCGAGCTGTGCCTGGCCGACCTGGCCACGGTCGAGAAGGCGCTGCACCGCCACACCAAGGTTGCCCGTTCGGGTGACAAGGACGCGCAGAAGCTGGTCGCGCTGCTCGAGCGCTGCCAGGCCGCGCTGAACGAGAACACGCCCGTGCGCGCGCTGGAGTTCACCAAGGAAGAGCAGCCGCTGGTGAAGAGCTTCACGCTGATCACCGCCAAGCCCGCGATGTTCGTCGGCAACGTGGCCGAAGACGGTTTCGAGAACAATCCGTACCTCGACCGCCTGCGCGAGTACGCGGCCAAGCAGGGCGCGCCCGTGGTTGCCATCTGCGCCAAGATCGAAGCCGACCTGGCCGAGATGGACGACGAAGACAAGAAGATGTTCCTGGCCGAAATCGGCCAGGAAGAGCCGGGCCTGAACCGCCTGATCCGCGCGGCCTTCAAGCTGCTGGGCCTGCAGACCTACTTCACCGCCGGCGTGAAGGAAGTGCGCGCCTGGACCATCCACATCGGCGACACCGGCCCGCAAGCGGCCGGCGTGATCCACGGCGACTTCGAGAAGGGCTACATCCGCGCCCAGACCATCGCCTTCGACGACTACATCGCTTTCAAGGGCGAGCAGGGCGCGAAGGACGCAGGGAAGATGCGTTCGGAAGGCAAGGAATACGTCGTGAAGGATGGCGACGTGATGAACTTCCTGTTCAGTTCGTAAAAGCTCGCCCCCAGGCTGCGGCGCACTTCGTGTCGCTTCGCCAACCCCCTACCGGGGGCAACACCAGCGGCCCGGCAAAGCCGGTTCCGCGGTGTTTCACGAAAAGAGTCCGGGGCCTTCTTTCGTTGTTTGTTCGGTAGACTCCGCGCGCCCCGAATTCCTTCACAAGGCCCGCGTCCATGCTCACCGTCCACCACCTCAACAACTCGCGCTCGCAGCGTGTGCTCTGGCTGCTCGAAGAACTCGAGCTGCCTTACGAAATCGTTCACTACCAGCGCGATCCGAAAACCATGTTGGCGCCCGCTTCGCTGCGGGCCGTTCACCCGCTGGGCAAGTCACCGGTGGTAACGACGGATGATGGCATCGTGCTGGCGGAATCGGGCGCGATCATCGAGACGCTCGTCGAGCGTTTCGGCAACGGCCGGCTGGCGCCCGCGGCCGGCACGCCGGAGGCAGTCCGCTATCGCTACTGGCTGCACTTTGCCGAAGGCACGGCGATGTCGCCGCTGCTGCTCAAGCTGGTGTTCGACCGGATCGAGACGAGCAAGATGCCGTTCTTCGCGAAGCCCATCGCCAAGGCCATCGCGGCCAAGGCCAAGTCGGCGTTCATTCATCCGAACATCGCGAGCCACCTGAACTACATGGAGGCAGAGTTGGGCAGGAGCGAGTGGTTTGCCGGCAACGAATTCACGGGTGCCGACATCCAGATGAGTTTCGTGGTCGAGGCCTCGCAAGCGCGCGGCGGGCTCGACGCGAAGCGGCCGAAGCTGATGGCGTACCTGGAGCGCATCCACGCGCGCCCGGCGTACAAGCGCGCGCTCGAGCGCGGCGGCCCTTACGAATTGCTGAGCTGAGGCCTCCCCGGCCTCATGACGGGAACACGTACAAGAGCGCGACCGTCATGCAGACGTAGCGCAGGAATTTCCCGATCGCCATGTAGGCCACGCAGGGCCAGAACGGCAGCTTGAGCCAGCCCGCCACGGCGCACAGCGGATCGCCGACGATGGGCAGCCAGCTCAGCAGGCAGGCCTTCGGCCCGAGCCGCTCGAGCCAGCCGAGTACCCGAACATGATGTTTCGAGTGCGAGTATTTGTCGGCCACCTTGTGCGCGCCGTAGCCCATCCACCAGTCGACCGCGCCCCCCAGCGTGTTGCCGACGGTCGCCACCGCGATGGCCTGCCAGAACAGGTCGGGGTTGAGCTTGAGCAGGCCGAACAGAATGGGTTCGGAGCCTACCGGCAGAAGGGTCGCGGAGACGAACGCGGCGACGAACAGGGTCGAGAGACCGTACTGCGGCAGCGCCAGCAGTGCCATGAGGGAGTCGAGCCAGGCTTGCATAGAGTCGGCGCAGTATAGGCAGCGCTCACGTCGCGGCCACGTGGGAGAAGGCCCCGCGAACTACTGGTGTTTACGCCTGTATCGCGGGCGCAAATCGTTTCAGTCGCTGAAATGCCACGTGGCTACAATCGTGCCTCATTTTTCAGCAGCCGAGCTCGCACCGCTTCCTTCCAAATGACCTTGCAGATCGGCACCCACACGCTGGAAAACCGCCTGTTCGTCGCGCCCATGGCCGGCGTGACGGACCGGCCGTTCCGCATGCTGTGCCGCGAACTCGGCGCCGGCTATGCGGTCAGCGAGATGGTCACGTCGCGCAAGGAACTCTGGGGCACGCTGAAGACGTCGCGCCGCGCCAACCACGACGGCGAGCCAGGCCCCATTGCGGTGCAGATTGCCGGCACCGACGCGGCCATGATGGCCGAGGCCACGGTCTACAACATCGAGCGTGGCGCGCAGATCATCGACATCAACATGGGCTGCCCGGCCAAGAAGGTCTGCAACAAGTGGGCCGGTTCGGCGCTGATGCGCGACGAGCCGCTGGCGCTTGAAATCGTGCAGGCCGTGGTCGATGCGGCGCAGCCCTACAACGTGCCGGTCACGCTCAAGATGCGCACCGGCTGGAGCGAAGAAAACCGCAACGCCGTAAAGCTTGCGCGCGATTTCGAGTCGGCCGGCGTGCAGATGCTCACCGTGCATGGCCGCACGCGCGAGCAGGGCTACAAGGGCTCTGCGGAGTACGACACCATCGCCGCCGTGAAGGCCGCCGTGCGCGTGCCGGTGGTGGCCAACGGCGACATCCGCTCGCCCGAGAAGGCACGCGACGTGCTCGCGGCCACCGGCGCCGACGCGGTGATGATCGGCCGCGCCGCGCAAGGCAGGCCGTGGATCTTTCGCGAGATTGCGCACTTCCTGGAAACCGGCGAACACCGCGCGCCGCCGCTGGTGGCGGAAGTGCGGCGCTTGCTGCTCGACCACCTGGTGGAGCACTATGCGCTGTACGGCGACTACAGCGGCGTGCGCACCGCGCGCAAGCACATCGGCTGGTACGTGCGCACACTGCCCGATGGCGAGGCCTTTCGCGGGCGGATGAACACCATCGAGGACTGCGGCGAGCAACTGCGCGCCGTCGGCGATTATTTCGACGGGCTTGCGGACCGCATGGACCGCATGCCTGCACACCAGGCAGACGAAGAGCTGTCGGGTGAAGAGGAGGCGGCTTGCGCCGTCGATTGAGAAGAAGAGAAGAAGCAATGAGCAAGAAACATATCGAGGACTGCGTGCGCACCAGTCTGGACAGCTACTTTCGCGATCTGCGCGGCACCGAACCCGACGGCATGTACGAGATGCTCGTGCGTGTGGTCGAGAAACCCCTGCTCGACGTCGTCATGACGCGCGCGGAGGGCAACCAGTCGAAGGCCGCGCAATGGTTGGGCCTGAATCGCAACACCCTTCGCAAGAAGCTGGTCGAGCACAAACTTTTGAAATAACTCCACGGCATATCCCATGGCCCAGACTGCACTCATCTCCGTCTCCGACAAAACCGGCATCCTTGAATTCGCGCAGGCGCTGCATGCGCTGGGCATCAAGCTGCTGTCCACCGGCGGCACCGCCAAGCTGCTGGCCGACGCCGGCCTGCCGGTGACCGAAGTCGCCGACCACACCGGCTTTCCCGAAATGCTCGACGGCCGCGTGAAGACGCTGCACCCGAAGATCCACGGCGGCCTGCTGGCGCGCCGCGACCTGCCGGCGCACGTGGCGGCCATCAAGGAACACGGCATCGACACCATCGACCTGCTGGTGGTCAATCTCTATCCGTTCGAAGCAACGGTGGCCAAGCCCGGCTGCACGCTCGAAGACGCCATCGAGAACATCGACATCGGCGGCCCGGCCATGGTGCGCAGCGCGGCCAAGAACTGGAAGGACGTGGGCGTGCTGACCGACGCGTCGCAGTACGCCGTGGCGCTGGCCGAACTGAAGGCCGATGGCAAGCTCGCCGACAAGACCAAGTTCGCTTTCTCGGTGGCCGCGTTCAACCGCATCGCCGACTACGACGGCGCCATCAGCGACTATCTTTCGGCCATCGACTTCGACGCCAGCATCGGCCAGCCCGCGCCCAAGCGCTCGCTGTTCCCGGCGCAGAGCAACGGCCGTTTCGTGAAGGTGCAAGACCTGCGCTACGGCGAGAACCCGCACCAGCAGGCCGCGTTCTACCGCGACCTGTATCCGGCGCCCGGCTCGCTGGTGTCGGCCAAGCAACTGCAGGGCAAGGAGCTCAGCTACAACAACATCGCCGATGCCGATGCGGCGTGGGAATGCGTGAAGAGCTTCGACGTGCCCGCCTGCGTGATCGTCAAGCATGCCAACCCCTGCGGCGTGGCCGTGGGCAAGGACGCGGCCGAAGCCTATGGCAAGGCCTTCAAGACCGATCCGACCTCGGCCTTCGGCGGCATCATCGCCTTCAACCGTCCGGTCGATGGCGCGACCGCGCAAGAGATCGCCAAGCAGTTCGTCGAAGTGCTCATGGCACCGGGCTACACGCCCGAGGCGCTCGAAGTGTTCCAGGCGACCAAGGCCAAGCTCAATGTGCGCGTGCTCGAAATCGCGCTGCCCAAGGGCGGCACCACGGATTGGGACAACGGCCGCAACGCCATGGACGTCAAGCGCGTCGGCTCGGGCCTCTTGATCCAGACCGCCGACAACCACGAGCTCGCGGCCAGCGACCTCAAGGTGGTCAGCAAGAAGCAGCCCACGCCGCAGCAACTGCAAGACCTGCTGTTCGCATGGAAGGTCGCGAAGTACGTGAAGAGCAACGCCATCGTGTTCTGTGCCGATGGCATGACCATGGGCGTGGGCGCCGGCCAGATGAGCCGCCTGGATTCGGCGCGCATCGCGAGCATCAAGGCCGAGCACGCCGGCCTGTCGCTGAAGAACACGGCCGTGGCCAGCGACGCCTTCTTCCCGTTCCGCGACGGCCTCGACGTGGTGGTCGACGCGGGCGCAAGCTGCGTCATCCAGCCGGGTGGCTCGATGCGCGACCAGGAAGTGATCGATGCCGCCGACGAGCGCGGCGTGGTGATGGTGCTGTCAGGCGTGCGCCACTTCCGGCACTGACCGGCGGAGCGCTCCAGGGTTCGGCGGCCGCGAGACTTACTCGTGGTTGCCGAACCTGTATTTCAATTGGAAGGTCAGGGCGCCGTACAGCCGGTTCTTGATCGTGGGCACGTACGCGATGTTCAAGCCCCAGTTCTTGCCTTCGATGGCCGCCGTCGGAATGATGGCCGGGAACCAGTTGCCGTTGCGGTAGTTGGGGTAGCCGTCGAAGCCGCCCACCACCGCGCCGAACTTCACGCCGTAGAACTCGAAGGGCAGTACATACAGCCCGACGTAGTTCGACTGCTTGCGGTCGCTGTTGTGGAAGGTGCCTGCCGTGATGCGGTAGGTGTCGCTCAGCGGGTACTCGAAGCCCAACCCCTGGTTGACGTTCTCCAGGCCTTTGCCGCTGTCGAAGTGCGCTGAATAGAAACCCGGATTGATCCAGATGTTCTTCGGCTCGAAGGACTGCGCAAGCGCGAGGCCGGGAAAAAGAAGAAAAGCACTCAATGCCGGCAGCAGGCGCAGGGCGTTCATGGTCGATGGCGTTCTGAAAATCTCCCGGGCCGCTTCTGTGGCGGCCGCGAGGTTTTCCTCCCCGTGTGCTGCGCTCGCGAAGCCTGCTTCGCAGAGCGCGGGGGCAATATACACGTCGCGCTTCCGAAAGCCGCGAACGCACGCGCCGATTTTTTTGCGTGATCGGCTGTCTTCGGCATGGCATGCCGCCGTGCTTGCGCGGCAGCGGCACTGCGGCTGCGGCGTCAGCGCTTCTTGAAGATGTCCCGCGCGGCCTCGATGGTGGCCGCGATGTCTTCGTCGCTGTGCGCGGCGCTCACGAAGCCTGCTTCGTAGAGCGCCGGCGCGATGTACACGCCGCGGTCGAGCAGGCCGTGGAACAGCGCATTGAACTGCGCGTTGTCGGTGGTCATCACGGTCGCATAGTTCTGCGGCAGGTCCTTCATCAGGAAGAAGCCGAACATGCCGCCTTCGCTGTCGGCGTTGAAGGGCTGGCCCTCGGCGGCCGCAGCGGCCTTCAGGCCATCGACCAGCGCACGCGTCTTCTTGCCCAGTGCTTCATAGAAACCGGGCTTGGCAATTTCCTTCAGCGTGGCAAGGCCGCAAGCCGTGGCCACCGGGTTGCCCGACAGCGTGCCGGCCTGGTAGACCGGTCCCTGCGGCGCCAGCTGTTCCATGATGGCGCGCGGACCGCCGAAGGCCGCGAGCGGCATGCCGCCGCCGATGACCTTGCCCAGCACGGTGAGGTCGGGCTTGACGCCCAGCACGCCCTGCGCGCCGTGCAGGCCCACGCGAAAGCCGGTCATCACTTCGTCGAAGATCAGCAGCGCGCCGTGCTTGGTGCACAGCTCGCGGCAGCGTTGGGCAAACGCGGGCGTGGCGCGCACGAAGTTCATGTTGCCGGCAATGGCTTCGATCATCAGGCAGGCGATGTCGTTGCCATGCAGCGCGAAGGCTTCGTCGAGCTGCTGCAGGTTGTTGTACTCGAGCACGATGGTGTGCTGCACCACCTCGGGCGGCACGCCGGCCGAAGTCGGGTTGCCGAAGGTGGCAAGGCCGGAGCCGGCCTTGACCAGCAGCGCATCGGCATGGCCGTGGTAGCAGCCCTCGAACTTGATGATGCTCTTGCGGCCGGTGGCGCCGCGCGCCAGGCGAAGCGCGCTCATGGCGGCTTCGGTGCCGGAGCTGACGAGCCGCACCATTTCCATGGAGGGCACGAGCGCGAGGATGGCTTCGGCCAGTTCGATCTCGCGTTCGGTCGGCGCGCCGTACGAAAAGCCTTCGAGCACGGCTTTCTGCACCGCCTCGACCACGGCGGGGTGGCCGTGGCCCAGGATCATGGGGCCCCAGGAGCCGATGTAGTCGATGTAGCGCTTGTCGTTGGCGTCCCAGAAGTAGGCGCCCTGGGCGCGCTGGATGAAGCGGGGCGTGCCGCCGACGGCCTTGAAGGCGCGCACTGGCGAGTTCACGCCACCGGGGATGACGGCGCGGGCGCGCTCGAAAAGAATGTCGTTGCGGTCGGTGTTTGGCATCGCTATCTCGGGAAGTTTCTGTGGAAGGCGTTCAGGGGATTTTCTTGAGGATGCGTTCGGGGCTCGTGCACAGGACACCGGGTACTTCCCTCCGCGAATGTCCCCCGCTTCGCTCCTCCTTTATTTCGCTGCGGGAAGCACCCGATGCCCTGCGCACCTGGGCA
>NZ_QAJK01000062.1:0-1032 GCF_003852515.1 Variovorax sp. KBW07
ATGGCGTCGGTGTCGGCCAGCGGCAGCGCGCCGTCGTTGCCGGCCTGCTCGTACAGGTCGCCCTGCACGAACTGGATGCGGGCATCGGATGCGAGGTCGGCGGGTGGCGGCACGCGGTCGGCCAAGGTGATGCGCACGATGCTTTTGGCTGCGCCGCCTGCCAGTGCGATGGGGCCGCCCGCGAGCAGGGTGCGGGCGAGGCGGGCGCCGAGAAAACCGCAGCCGCCGGTGATGAGGATGTTCATGGTGTCGTCTTGTCTCTGTCTGTCTGTTTGTTTATTTGTCTGTCAGTGCGTTCGTTCAGGAAACGGCGGGCAGGAAGCGCAGCAGCGCCGCGGCCACCGCCTCCGGCGCTTCGCGCTGCGGAAAGTGGCCCACGCCGTCGAGCAGTTCGCGGCGGTACGGGCCGCTGAAAAAACGCTCCTTGCCAGCCGAAGTATCGGGATGATTGCAGCTGTCGGCCGCGCCGTGCAACACCAGCGTCGGCACCGGCAGCACCGGCGCCGGGTTGAGCGCTGCGTCGTCGGCCGCGTAGTGCGGATCGCCTGGCGCGAAGCCCCAGCGGTGGCGGTACGAATGCAGCACCACCTTGGCCCAGTCATCGCCTTCGAAGGCGGCGGCGGTAGCCTCGAATTCGGCTGCGTCGTACCAGCCCTCGGGCGCCCAGGTGTTCCACATCGTCCGGGTGAAGGCGATGCGGTCGTCGTGCACCGTGCGTTCGCCGCGGGGCGTGGCCATGTACCAGTGGTACCAGTAGTTGCGCGCCTGTTCGAGCGCCATCGGCTGGTCGGGTGCGTTGGTGCCGTAGCCCACCGACATCAGCACCAGCGCGCGTGCCACGTCGGGGCGCAAACCGCAGGCATTGGCCACCGCACGAGCGCCCCAGTCGTGACCGACCAGCGCGGGCTTGTCGAGGCCGAGCGCATCGATCAAGTCGAGCAGGTCGCGCCCGAGCGCGGAGAGCTGGCCGCTGCGCGGCGTGTCGTCGTGCAGGAAGCGCGTGGGCGCAAAGCCGCGCAGCGCGGGCACCAG
>NZ_QAJK01000062.1:1073-2183 GCF_003852515.1 Variovorax sp. KBW07
CTTCGTAGCCGATGCGCAGCAGCGGGGTGTCGATGGTCTTGATGTCGCTCATGGGGCCTTTCCTTTCGGTGCCGGCAACTCGATGCCGGGAAAGATCTTGATGACGGCGCTGTCGTCCTCGCGCGCAAAGCCGGCGGTCGATGCCTGCATGAACATCTGGTGCGCGGTAGACGACAGCGGCAACGGAAACTTGCTGGCGCGCGCCACGTCGAGCACGAGCCCCAGGTCTTTCACGAAGATGTCGACGGCCGACAGCGGCGTGTAGTCGCCCGCGAGCACGTGGGCCATGCGGTTCTCGAACATCCAGCTGTTGCCCGCGCTGTGCGTGATGACTTCGTAGAGCGCATCGGCATCGACGCCCTCGCGCAGGCCCAGCGCCATGGCCTCGGCCGCCGCCGCGATGTGCACGCCGGCCAGCAGCTGGTTGATGACCTTGACCTTGCTGCCCGCGCCTGCGCGGTCGCCGAGCCGGTAGACCTTGGCGGCCATCGCGTCGAGCACGCCACCGGCCTTGGCGTAGGCGGCGGGCGTGCCGGCGGTCATCATCGTCATCTGCCCGCTCGCGGCTTTGGCGGCTCCGCCGGAGATGGGTGCATCGAGGTACAGGAGGCCTTGTGCAGCCAGCCGAGCTTCGAGCGCGACCGACCAGTTCGGATCGACGGTGGAGCACATGACGAACAGGCTGCCGGGCTTCATGGATGCGGCGCAGCCGGGCACGGTGCCGTCGCCGAAGAGCACGGACTCGGTCTGCTGAGCGTTGACGACGACGCAGATGACGATGTCGCACTGCGCGCCGAGCGCCTCGAGGGTTTCGCAGGCTGTGCCGCCGTCGCGGGCGAAAGCTTCAGCGGCTTCGCGCCGCACGTCGAACACGTGGGGCGCAAGGCCCGCACGACGCAGCGATTGCGCCATGCCGGTGCCCATTGCGCCGAGGCCCACGAGTCCTACGGTTGGTTTGTTGGGAGTTGTCATGCTGGGCTCTGTCTTCGCTTATTTGTCAGGTCATCATACAAATTTGGCGCGACAGATCAAGCCCTTTGGCGTGAAACCTTGCCGTCTGAGTGGGTGCGCTTTGGGCGCGTTTCAAGCGCTGCTTGGGTCATTCAGGGC
>NZ_QAJK01000063.1 GCF_003852515.1 Variovorax sp. KBW07
GCGCAGAGCACACCATCGGCGCGAGCGCCTTCAGAGCGGTCGTTGATCGGCCAATGCGAGAGCAGCGCCCTCGTGCGACTGGCATCGGGTGCTCCGCGCAGCGAAATAAAGGAGGAGCGAAGCGGGGGACATTCGCGGAGCAGAGCACGCCGTCGGCGGGAGCGACGCCCTGAAGGCTGCCGCGCCCCCCCTCAACAGGTCAGAACGTCACACGCAACCCGACCTTCAGCGAACGCCCCGGCAACGGCGCGTTCGGATACACAGTCGTCGTCAGGATCGACGTAGGGCTGTAGGCCAGCTTGTTCGTGATGTTGTCCATGCGCGCGTACCACGTCAGGTTTGCGCGCTGCACCTTCATGCGGTATGTGATCGCTGCATTCCACAGCGTGTACGCGTCCGTCTCGCGGGCCCCGACGCTCGGCACGCGGTGTTGCGCCGCGTTGTAGTCGAAACCGAAGCGGGCACCCCACGGGCCGTTGCCGTACACCAGCGTCGCGCCCAGCCGCAGCGGCGCGATGCGGGGCAGCGGCTCGCCCGTGTCCAGGTTCTTCGCGCGCACGATGTCGCCGCGCCACTCCAGGTCGAGCGTGCCTGCGTCGCCCATCCGCGCGAAACCTTCGGAGCCCAGCAAGCGCAGGTTGCCGTTCGCTTCGATGCCGGTGAAGCGCGCGCGCACGCCACCGTACACGTACTCGGCCAGCGTGTCGGTCACTTCGGGGTCGGTCACCACCTGGCCTTCGCCGTCGAGCGTGCGGCCCGATGCGGTCAGGCCGATGTAGTTGCTGAAGCGCGTGACGTACGCATTGACGCGGGCCGTGTTCGGGCCCGACTTCCACTGCGCGCCCAGGTCGAAGCCGGTGGACTTTTCCTTCTTCAGGTTCGGGTTGCCCACTTCCCAGGCTGCGGTGGCCACGTGCGGGCCGTTGGCCAGCAGTTCGTAGTCCTTCGGGGCGCGCTCGGTGTAGGCAAGGTTCGAGGTCAGCTGCCACTGCGGTGCCAGGTTGACCAGCGCACCGAAGGCCGCGCTGTGCGGATTGAAGGTGCGCTCGCCGATGGCGAAACGCGTGATGGTCGGGTCGTCCGGGTAGCCCAGCGAGCGGATGCGGACCTTCTCGGTGCGCGCGCCGAAGCTCAGGCGGCCCCACGAGGTGCCGAGCTCTTCGTACAGGAACAGCGCGTTCGAACGCGTGCGGCTGTGCGGTGCAAAGGCTTCCTCGCCATCGGCGGCGAAGCGGTTGGTTTCGCTGCTGAAGCCGACCAGGCCTTCGAGGTTGCCGATCTTCTGGTGGCGGGCCTCTATGCGCAGGTCGTTGCTCATGTTCGAGAACTTGGTGCCAGCCTGGCTGCCTTCGAACTCGGTGTGGCGGTAGTCGGTGTGGCTGAGCTTGGCGTGGACGCTGCTGATGATGCCGCCCGGACGCCACTCGCCTTCGAGCGCATAGCGGTCGGACTTCATGCCGATGGTCACGTCGCTCTCGGCCACGGTGCCGTAGTTGCTGCGGTAGGTGCTGGCCGAAGCGCCGATCCAGCCCTGGCCGAAGAACAGCGTGCCACCGACCGCGCCGCCGTGGGCTTCGTTGGCCGAGTTGCAGATCTTGCGGGCGCGCCACGGGGAGCCGGGCTTGGCGCAATCCAGGTCGATGGGCACCGACACGTCTTTCGAGTCGCGGTTGAAGGCATCGACGTGCACCGCGATGCGGTCGTTGCCGCCTTCGAGCACCACGGCGCCGTTCTTCTCCTTGTTGCCGGTCGAATAGCCCAGGTCGGCACGGCCGCCGAAGCCGTTGATGGGTTCGGTGGGAATGCGGTTGTCGATGACGTTGACCACGCCGCCCACCGCGCTGCCGCCGTACTGCAGCGCCGACGGGCCGCGCAGCACCTCGATGCGATCGGTGACGAGCGCATCGACCGGCACCGCGTGGTCATAGCTCAGCGCCGAGGCGTCGGGCGCACCGCCGCCGTTCTGCAGGATGCGGATGCGGTCGCCGTCCTGGCCGCGAATGATCGGGCGGCTGGCGTTGGGGCCGAAGTAGCTGCTGCTCACGCCGGGCACGTTGTTGAGCGTTTCGCCGAGCGTCGATTCGGAACGCAGCAGCAGCTTGTCGCCCGACAGCGTGGTGGTCGGCGCGATCAGTTCGCTGGCGCCCAGCGGGTTGCCGGTGACGGTGACTTCACGCAGGCTGCCGGTGGTGGCGTCCGCAGGCTGGGCCTGGGCTGTGGAGGCAGCTGTGGCGTCTTGGGTTTGCTGCTGCTGTGCGTGCGATGCGCTGGCGAAAGCCGCGAGCGAAAGAACGGCAACGCCGATGGCGTTGCGACGGAAAGTGGGAATCATGTTGAACACTCGTTGAATCAAGGGACGGCATGCCGCCACCCGCGCAAGGCAGGTGCGACGACAACCGGAACACAGGGGGATTCAGCGAGTGGAAGGCGGGCCGCGCGCTTCGAACAGCGCAACCCAGCGGGCGATGGCTTCGCCCTCGAGAAAAGCGAAGGTGGCCGATGGCAGCAGCATCGGCAGCACCACCAGCGGCACGCCGGGCGCGCTGGAACCATGAGAGAGCTGGTCGTACAGCCGGCACTCCGCATCGGTGTGGTGGCCGAACAGCCCGGCCAGGGTGTGGCCTGCGTGCTGGTGCACCGCCGGCGTGGCGGGGGCGGCTTTGCCATCGGCTGCTGCAACCGCTGCAACCGCCGAGGACGACGGCAGCGCCGGCATGCCGGGCACGTGCAGCGTCCGGTGCATCAGCCCCAGCGTGCCCGCGAACCACAGCGCGACCGCCAGCGCAACGACGAGCGCGCGGGTCGAACGGGACCGGGTTTGACGGAGGGCGATGTGCACGAGGGGTTGGGGCTACTGGCCTGTCAGGCCTTGACGCGCGACGCGAAGGTCTTCTGGAACTTCTCGACCTTCGGGCCCACGACGAATGCGCAGTAGCCCTGGTTCGGGTTGTTCAGGAAGTAGTCCTGGTGGTAGGCCTCGGCGGCCGAATAGTTGGCCAGCGGTGCCACCTCGGTCACCACGGGCGAGCGGTAGGTCTTGCTGGCCTCGATCTCGCGAATGACGTCTTCGGCCACCTGCTTCTGGGCATCGTTCAGGTAGTAGATGCCGCTGCGGTACTGGGTGCCGACGTCGTTGCCCTGGCGGTTGAGCGTCGTGGGGTCGTGCACGACGAAGAAGATTTCGAGAATTTCGCGCAGGCTGATCTGCGCCGGGTCGAATTCGAGCTTCACCACCTCGGCGTGGCCGGTGCGGCCGGTGCAGACCTGCTCGTAGGTCGGGTTGACGACCTGGCCGTTGCAATAGCCCGATTCCACGTCGACCACCCCCTGCACGCGGTCGAACACCGCTTCGGTGCACCAGAAACAGCCGCCACCGATCACGATGGTTTCGTTGGGCGACGATGAAGAGGTCATGGCACGGCTCCGGGAGGTTGGAAAAAAGCGAACCCGATATTGTCGCGGCTTGACGCATCGAACGTCGGTCACTACATTACTAACCCGTCAGTCATTAACATCATGCCCACGCCCCGTTCCTTCGTCGACAAGATCTGCCCGGTCCGCGCCAAGCGCGAGCGCCGGAAAGAGGCGCGCCCCGGCGAACTGCTCGCGGCCGCGCTCGACCTGTTCGTCGAAAAAGGCTTTGCCGCCACCCGTTCCGAAGAGGTCGCGGCCCGCGCCGGCGTCTCCAAGGGCACGCTCTTTCTTTACTTTCCGAGCAAGGAAGAGCTGTTCAAGGCGGTGGTGATGGAAAACCTCGGCGGCCGTTTCACGGAGTGGAATGCCGAATTCGAGGCCTTCGAAGGCACCTCGGCCGAGATGCTGCGCTACTGCATGCGCGTCTGGTGGGAGCGTGTCGGCATGACCAAGGCCTCGGGCCTGACCAAGCTGATGGTGTGCGAAGGCGCCAATTTCCCCGAGCTGGCGGAGTTCTACCGGCAGCAGGTGGTGCGCCCCGGCCACGTGCTGCTGCGGCGCATCCTGCAGCGCGGCATCGACCGCGGCGAATTCGCGCCGGTCGACGTCGACCACGCCATCTACTCGGTGGTGGCGCCCATGGTCTTCCTCATGCTCTGGAAGCATTCGGCCATGGTCTGCGTCGACGGCGACAGCGCCCTCGACCCCGAAAAGTACCTCGCCACACAGGCGGAAACAGTGCTTTACGGGCTCAGCGTGCGCGCCGGGGACAAGGCATGAAAGGCCGTGGATGGCCGACCGGGCGGCGGGTGTCATCGGCGCAACCTAAAATTGAAGGTTTGTCCTGAGCCCACAAGGAAAGCCACGCCATGAACCCCACTCCTACCCTCGAGCGCTTGCGCTTCAACATGATCGAACAGCAGATCCGCCCCTGGGATGTGCTGGAGACGGACATCCTCGAACTGCTGGCCGAAATCCACCGCGAAGACTACGTGCCGGAAGAACACCGCACGCTGTCGTTCTTCGACATGGAACTGCCTTTGCTGGACGGCACCGTGCCCGGCGAGTTCATGCTCTCGCCCAAGGTCGAGGCCCGCACCCTGCAAGACCTGCACATCCAGAAGCACGAATCGGTGCTCGAGATCGGCACCGGCTCCGGCTTCATGGCCGCCCTGCTCGGCGCCCGCGCCGCCCAGGTGCTGTCGCTTGAAATCAACCCCGTGCTGGCCGCCCGCGCCGCCGAGACGCTGCGCCAGAACGGCGTGACCAACGTCGAGGTGCGCCACGCCGACGGCGCCGTGCCCCTGCCCAGCGGCCCCAGCTTCGACGTGATCGTGCTGAGCGGCTCGGTGGCCCGCATTCCGCAGAACCTGCTGGGTTCGCTCAAGGTCGGCGGCCGCCTGTCGGCCATCGTCGGTGAAGAGCCGATGATGCGCGCCCACTTCGTGACCCGCACCAGCGAAAGCAAGTGGGAAACCATCCAGCCCTGGGACACCGTGGCGCCGCGCCTGCTGAATTTCCCCGAGCCTTCGCGCTTCTCGTTCTGAGCCGGACGGTAGACCGAATGATCGACCAAGTCCGCCCCGCCGACCTTGCCGCCTGGTTCGCACAGGACGCCGACGCCACCCCCGTGCTGCTCGACGTGCGCGAGCCCTGGGAACTGCAGACGGCGAGCGTCGCGCCCCAGGGTTTCACGCTGGTCGCGATCCCGATGAACGAGATTCCGGGGCGGCTGGCCGAACTGGGCGAAGGTCATCGCATCGCATGCCTGTGCCACCACGGCGCGCGCAGCCAGCGCGTGGCCGCCTTCCTGAACCAGAACGGCTTTGACCAGCTCGCCAACGTGGCGGGCGGCATCGACGCCTGGTCATCGCAGCACGACCCTTCCGTGCCGCGCTACTAGCTTCATTCTTCAAGGACGTTCAATGCCTCCAAGGCCCCGGCTTCTGCCCCTTTCCGCAGCACTCGCAAGCGTTATTGCGACACTGCTCGCGCTGCCGGCCCAAGGCCAGACACTGAACGAACTCTACGACTCCGCCCGCAACTACGACGCCACCTACCAGGGCGCGCGGGCCCAGTACGAAGCCAACGTGGCGCGCGCCGCGCAGGCCAAGGCCGGCATCCTGCCCGCCGTGGGCCTGACCGCCGGCGTGACGCGCAGCAACCTCGACATCGACACCCTCACGGGCAGCGGCAGGGGCACCAGCACGCCGCGCGACTACAACACGCAGAACGTGGGCATCAACGCCACGCAGCCGCTGTACCGCCCCGCCAACTGGGCCACGTACGAACAAGGCAAGCGGCAGGCCGACATTGCGCAGGCGGTGCTGACCATCGCCGAGCAAGACCTGATCGTGCGCGTGAGCCAGGCCTACTTCGACGTGCTGGCGAGCAGCGACAGCCTGGCGCTGGTGCGCGCGCAGAAGGTCGCCGTGGCCGAGCAGCTGGCGTCGGCCAAGCGCAACTTCGAGGTCGGCACCTCGACCATCACCGATTCGCGCGAGGCCCAGGCCCGCTACGACCTGGTGATTGCCCAGGAGATCGCGGCCGAGAACGACCTGCAGGTCAAGAAGATCGTGCTCGACCAGCTGGTCGGCCGCCCCGGCAGCGCGCCGGTGCCGCTGGCGGTGCCGGTGGTGCTGCCCACCGCCATGCCCGCCGACATCAACGCCTGGGTTGCCCAAGCCAACGAGGTGCATCCCGCGATCCGCCAGGCCCGCCTGGGCCTCGACGTGGCCGGGCTCGAAGTGCAGAAGGCGCAGGCCGGCCACAAGCCCACGCTGGACGCCAACCTTGGCTACAACGTCACACGCAACCCCACGGGCACCAGCACCAGCGCGGTGGGCACGCGCGTCAACGCCGCCACGGTCGGCGTGACTTTCAACCTGCCGCTGTTCGCCGGCTTCGCCACCGAGAACCGCATCAAGGAAACGCTGGCGCTCGAAGACCAGTCGCGCAGCGTGCTCGACGGCACCCAGCGCAACGTGGCGCAGGCCACGCGCGCGGCGTACCTCGGGCTGGTGTCGGGCGCGGGCCAGGTCAAGGCACTGGAAGCGGCCGAGGCGTCGAGCCAGAGCGCGCTCGATGCCAACAAGCTCGGCTACCAGGTCGGCGTGCGCATCAACATCGACGTGCTGAACTCGCAGAGCCAGCTGTTCCAGACCAAGCGCGACCTTGCGCAGGCACGCTACAACGTGCTGCTGGGCAACCTGAAGCTGCGCCAGGCCAACGGCACGCTGACGACCGACGACATGAATGCGATCAACGCGACGCTGGCCAGCAATGGCAGCACGCCGGCGGTGCCCGCGGCAACGCCATCGGATCGAAGCAATCAGCAGCCTGTGGTGCCGGTGACGCCGCCGAGCATTCCGGTCATTCCGCCGGTGCCGGTGCAGCCGTTCAATCCGCCGGCCCCGACGATGCCGACGGCGCCCGTGCCGCCGGTAATCCTGAATCCGCCCGTGCGCTGAAGCTTTCTTCCTCCCTCCCCTTCCGGGGGAGGGCCGGGGTGGGGGCCAGCGGCGTATCCATGGCCAGTGCAGTCACCATTGGCAGCGCCGTCGAGCCCCCATCCCAACCTTCCCCCGAAGGGGAAGGGGCAAATCCAAATACCGATCCGCTGTCAGTCCAGCGTGGGCTCCGCTCTTCGCGGCTCTTCTTCGTCTTCCAGCGGCGCCGCGGACGTGTCCACGGGCTCCGCGGCCTGCGCAATCGCCAGCACCGCAGCCGCCGTGCGCTCGGCCGCGCCACGGTTCGACGATGAAAACGCCAGCGCGGCCTGCGCCATGAGGGCGCGGCGCTCCGGGTTTTCGACCAGCTTCAGCGCCGCCGTCACCGCCTGCTCCATGCCTTCGACACGCAGCGATGCGCCAGCCGCGAGCGACAGTTGCGCCGCCTCCGCGAAGTTGAAGGTCGACGGCCCCATGATCACCGGGCAACCGCAGGCGGCCGGCTCGATGAGGTTCTGCCCGCCCAGCGGCTCGAAGCTGCCGCCCAGCAGCGCCACGTCGGCCAGGCCGTAGTACAGCGCCATTTCGCCCAGCGAATCGCCAAGCCAGATCTCGGCCTCGGCCGGCTGCCCCGCCGCGCTGCGCCGCGCGACCGCAAAGCCTTCCGCCTCGATCAGCGCAGCCACTTCGTCGAAGCGTTGCGGATGGCGCGGCACGATCATCCATTGCACGTCGTGCACGCGCTTGGCAATCGAGCGGATCGCGCCCTGCTCGGGCGGCACCGGCGAGGTGGCGCCGAAGCGCTTGAGCACTTCGAGCAGCAACCGCTCTTCACCGTCGCGCGAACTCGCCAGCACGACCATCGGCCGCGGCAGGCGCTCGCGCAGCGACACGGCCGTGGCCAGTTGCCGCGTGTCGGGCGTGGCGTCGAATTTCAGGTTGCCGTAGATGCCGGCGACCTTGGCGCCAAGCGACACCAGCCGGTGCGCGTCGGCTTCGGTCTGGGCCCATACGGCCGTCAGCGCCGAATACGCGGGCCGTGCCAGCCAGGCCAGCCGCTCGGCCGCGGCCAGCGACTTTTCGTTGAGCCGTGCATTGGCCAGCACCAGCGGAATGCGCCGCTCGGCGCAGGCTGCGGCCATTTCGGGCCAGACCTCGGTTTCCATCAGCACGCCGATGCGCGGCTGGAACTTGTTCAGAAAGCGCGCCACGGCCCCCGGGGTGTCCCAAGGCTGCCAGACCTGGGTGTCGCCGGGCTCGAGCAGCTTGGCGCCCTCTTCGCGCCCGGTGGCGGTGCCATGGGTCAACAAAATCGGAATGCCGGGGTACTGCCGACGCAGTTCGGCGATGAGGATGGCGGCAGCGCGGGTTTCGCCGAGCGAGACGGCATGCACCCAGCATTGGGCATGGCCGGTGGTGGCTTCGTCGTAGTGGCCAAAGCGCTCTTCGACGGCCACGCCATAGCCGGGCTCGGCCACGGCACGACGTCGCAGCTTGCGGCGAACTAGCGGTTGCACAACGGTAGTGAAGGCGCCGTACAGGCGCAGTAGCAGGGAACGCACTAGCTCAGTGCTCCATCGTGCTGATGCGTGGATTGCGACGCATGTTTTTGGCGCTGCCGTTCTTCAGGGCGCGTGCGACTGACACCGGGTGCTCCCCTCCGCGAATGTCCCCCGCTTCGCTCCTCCTTTATTTCGCTGCGCGGAGCACCCGATGCCAGTCGCACGAGGGCGCTGCTCTCGCATTGGCCGATCAACGACCGCTCTGAAGGCGCTCGCGCCGATGGTGTGCTCTGCGC
>NZ_QAJK01000064.1 GCF_003852515.1 Variovorax sp. KBW07
CGCCACGAATGACCCCGCTCCAAAACAACAGCGCCCCGAACGTTCACGCCCTGAACGCCGAGCGCAGAAGAAACAAAAAAGCCCTCCGAAGAGGGCCCATGAACAACGCAAGAATCACTCGTCGTCAGCGTCGTTACCAGTCAGCGACAGTACCTCTTCAACAAAGGCCTCGAACAGCGGCAACGCAGCAGGCAGCCCCGCAAGAGACTCCGCCTCCCCCGCATCGAAGAAGTGCGGCTTGTCCGCCGGAATACCCACCCACTCACCCCCTTCGAACAGCAGGCCAAGATAGCCCTCCGCCGTCGGCAAGTAGAACAACCCCGCGCCGCCCAGCGCGCGTTGCCCCTTCTTCGTCGCCTTGCCACGCCCCCAGCTCACCCCCTGCCGCGCCAGGTGCTCGGTAATCCAGCCGTCGCACACATGCGTGTCGCGCCAGCTTCCTTCGGCATCGAATACGGCGAGCACGGGCATGGGTGCGTCCTTGGCTTGAAGGTGTGGTGTGGTGGGGTGTGCGTTGGCGTGGTGTTGTGCTTACTGCAGGAAGCTCGGCTTGGCGTAGCCCTGGAACTTGGCGTCGACCACTGCCTTGAATTCCTTCGAACGGTACGCGTCGGCAATGTCCTTGGCCCACGGCGTGTTCTTGTCGGCCGTCTTCACTGCCACCACATTCAGATAGTAGTCGGGCGTCTTCTCCAGCACCACCGCTTCGGTCAGCTTCAGGCCCGACGAAATCGCGAAGTTGCCGTTGATGATGGCGTACTCGGTATCGCCCAGCGAGCGCGGCAGTTGCGCCGCTTCGAGCGGAATGAACTTCAGCTTCTTCGGGTTCTCGGCCACGTCTTTTTCAGACGCGCGCAGCGGGTCGATGCCGGCCTTGATGGTGATCAGCTTGTTCTGCTCCAGCAGCACCAGCGCGCGGGCCAGGTTGCTCGGGTCGTTCGGCAGCGTCACGCGGTCGCCCTCTTTCACTTCGGCCAGCGTCTTGCGCTTGGTCGAGTACACGCCCAGCGGCGCGATCGGGCCCTGCACCAGCTCAGCCAGGTCGAGCTTCTGGTCGGCCGAGAACTTCTTCAGGTAGACCTGGTGCTGGAAGAAATTGGCGTCGAGCGAACCCTGGGCCAGCGCCAGGTTGGGCTGCACGTAGTCGTTGAACTCGACCAGCTTGACCTTGTAGCCCTTCTTTTCAAGGATGGGGACGATGCCGACCTTCAGCTGGTCGTAGTTGGAGCCGGCGGTGCCACCGATCACCAGATTCTTCTTGGCTTCCTGGGCCTGTGCCAGCGAGAGGCCGCCGAACGACAGCGCGACGAGGGACAGGGCGAGAACGGAACGGCGCAGCAGTGCGGTTTTCATGGGATGTGCGGAGAGAGAAATGAAGAGAGGGAAACGAAAAAGAAAGAGACGAAAAATCAACGCTTGTCGAGCCGGCGGGCCGTGGTGTTGCCCACGAACTGCAGGATCTGCACCAGCACCACGAGCAGCGCCACGGTGAGCACCATCACGTCGGTCTGGAAGCGGTAGTAGCCGTAGCGGATGGCCAGGTCGCCGATGCCGCCGCCGCCCACCACGCCGGCCACGGCCGAGTACGAGAGAAAGCTCACGGCCAGCACCGTCAGCGCCAGCACCAGGCCCGAACGGGCCTCGACCAGCAGCACGCGCCAGACGATCTGCAGCTCCGAGGCGCCCATGGCATGCGCCGCCTCGATCACGCCGCGCGGCACTTCGCGCAGGCACTGGTCGACCAACCGCGCCAGGTAGGGAATGGCCGCGAACGACAGCGGCACCGCGGCCGCCAGCGGACCGATGGAGGTGCCTGCGATCACCCGCGTGAACGGCACCAGCGCCACCAGCAGGATGATGAAAGGGAACGAGCGCACGGTGTTCACGATCCAGTTCAGCACCAGGAACGCCGGCTTGTTTTCAAGCGACTGGCCGGGGCCGAGCAGGAACAGCAAGATGCCCAGCGGCCCGCCGATCAGCACCGCGGCCGACAGGCCGATAGCCAGCATCATGAAGGTCTGGCCCGTGGCAATCCACAGCTCGGGAAGGATGGGCGCGATGTTCTCAAACATAGGCCACCTCCTGCGCGTTGCGCTGTGCGGAAGCCTGGCGCGGCGCCACCGGTTCGCGCGCCTCGCGCTCGCGGCGGCGCACCAGTTCGTCGATCTCGCGGCCCAGTGCCGTCTGGCGCTCTTCGCTTGGCGCATCGACCGCGAACTGCTCGACCAGCCGGCCCTTTTCAAGAATGGCCACGTTGCGGCACAGCACCTCGACCACCGACAGCTCGTGCGTGACGATCACGATGGTCACGCCGATCTTCTGGTTGATATCGCGCAGCGTCTCGAGCAGCGAGCGCGTGGTTTCGGAGTCGAGCGCCGAGGTGGGCTCGTCGCACAGCAGCACCTGCGGGCGCGGCGCCAGCGCGCGCGCAATGGCCACGCGCTGCTTCTGGCCGCCCGACAGCTGGGCCGGGTAGGTGTCGATCTTCTCGGCCAGGCCGACCAGGTCGAGGCATTCGCGCACCCGCGCATTGATCTCGGCCTTGGAGTGGCGGCCGTGAATCTTCAGCGGGAACGCCACGTTGTCGAACACCGTGGCGTTCTGCAGCAGGTTGAACTGCTGGAAGATCATGCCGATGTTCTGGCGCGTGTCGCGCAGCTCGCTGCGCGAGAGCGTGGTGAGGTCGCGCCCGCCGACGAAGACCTTGCCCGCATCGGGCCGCTCCAGCAGGTTGATGAGGCGCAACAGCGTCGACTTGCCGGCACCGCTCTTGCCGATCAGGCCGAACACGTCGCCCTGGTGAATGTCGAGCGACAGCGACTGCACGGCGTCGAACACCTCGCCGTTGGGCAAGGCAAAGGACTTCTGTACCGATTGAAGACGGATGACTGGCGCCGCGCTGTTGTTGCCGCGGCCCGTGTCAGGCGTAGGGTGGGTCATGAAAAAGAAGCGCGGCCCGCATGAAGGCGGATCGCGAAGGTTCGGAAAAAGGTGCCGAGTATGAAAAGAAAAGAGCCGAAAGGGAACGAACAAATCGGCTCTTGCATATATATGAAAACGCATAAGACGACCCAGACGCTCGCCGCGTGCGCCATATCGATATGAGGATTGGTTCGTTCCCAAAGGCCGGCGGCAATGCCACATTCGCGCCTTCATTTTTTTGATTTCGCGCCACCATGCACACCACTTTCCGCCGCCGCACCCTCGCCCTTGCAACGCTGGCCGCCGCCCTCTTCGCCGGCAGCGGCGCCTTCGCGCAAGACAACAAGAACACCCTGAAGGTCGGCGTTTCCGTCGGCAGCGCCGAGCAGGTATTCGAAGTGGTCAAGAAGGTCGCCGCCAAGGACGGCCTGACCATCCAGGTCGTGGTGTTCAACGACTACCAGCTGCCCAACGCGGCGCTGGCCTCGGGCGACCTCGACGCCAATGCCTTCCAGCACCAGCCCTTCCTGGACAACCAGGTCAAGGCGCGCGGCTTCGACCTCGTGCCCGTGGGCCTGACCATTACCGCGCCGCTGGGCTTCTACTCGCGCAAGCTCAAGTCGATCGACCAACTGCCCGACGGCGCATCGGTGGGCATCCAGAACGACCCGTCGAACGGCAACCGCGCCCTGCTGCTGCTGCAGACCGCCGGCCTCATCACGCTGAAGCCCGAGGCCGTGAAGAACAACACCGCCACGCCGCTCGACGTGGTGAGCAACCCGAAGAAGCTGAAGCTGGTGGCGCTCGACGCCGCCCAGCTGCCACGCTCGCTCGACGACCTGACCATTGCCGCCATCAACAACGACTACGCCGAAAAAGCCGGCCTGTCGCTCAACAAGGACGCGGTGATCAAGGAGTCCGCGAAGAGCCCCTACGCCAACCTGATCGCCGTGCGCCGCGCCGACAAGGACAAGCCCTGGGCCAAGCGCCTCGTGGCCGCCTACCAGTCGCCCGAGGTGAAGAGCTTCATCGAGACGCAGTTCAAGGGCTCGCTGGTTCCGGCGTTCTGATCCGGGTCGAAGACCGAGGTTTGTCCCCCTTGCCCTCTGTGCGCCCACGCCGCGCACAGAGGGTTTTTTACTGCCGGCGTGTGTCTGAAGGTATCTTCCGGGCTTCATCAAATCCTGGAGGGTGCGCACCATGTTCTTCCGACGACACGGCCTCGTTGCCGGCCTGGGCGCGCTGGCGCTGCTTGGCGCCGTCACGACAGCCTCGGCCCAGCGATTCGTGGAAGCCGGCCCGGCCCAGGGCCAGATCAGCGTGACCGGCTCGGCCGCCGTTCGCGTGGCACCCGACGAGGTGTTCCTGACGGTCGGCGTCGAGAGCCGCGACAAGAACCTGCAGGCCACCACGCGCGACAACAGCGAGCGCATTGCCAAGGCGCTGGCCGTCATCAAGCGCCACGGCGTGCCCGACAAAAGCGTGCAGCTGAACTACATCCAGGTCGAGCCCGACTTCGACACCAACGTCAGCCGCATCACCCCCGTGGCCTATCGTGCCCACAAGAGCATCGGCATCAAGATCACCCGGCTCGACAGCTTCGAGCCCCTGCTGACCGACCTGTTCGCCGTGGGCGTCAACCAGGTCGAGAACATCGAATTCCGCAACTCCGACATGCGCAGGCACCGCGACAAGGCCCGCGAGCTGGCCGTGGTGGCCGCGCGCGAAAAGGCCGACGCGCTGACCTCGCAACTGGGCGTGAAGCGCGGCAAGGCCCTGCGCATCAGCGAAAACACCGGCTGGAACTGGGGCGGCTGGAGCGGCCGCTACCGGGACGGCGGGCAGAACCTGATGCAGCAGAACGTGGTGCAGTCGCCCCCTTCCGGCGGGGGCCAGGCCGAGGGCGCGGACGGCGACCTGTCGGTCGGCCAGATCAGCGTCACGGCCACGATCAGCGTCGACTTTCTGATCGAATGACACCGCTTCGGGGAGCCTTGCCGGCCCGTGAGAAAATGCCCGGTTACCCCGAACACCAACCCTACACAGTCAGGACACCCCATGGACGCAGAACAAATCAACCAAATCGGCGCAATGCTCGCGGACCTGAGCGTCCGTACGGTCGATTTACGGAGGTATCTTTGACTACGATGCCAAAGCTGAACGACTGAGGACAGTCAACGCATCGCTCGAAGACCCGACCGTCTGGAACGACCCCAAGAAGGCCCAGGAACTCGGCAAAGAGAAAAAGTCGCTCGACGACGTGGTCGTCACGCTCGACAAGCTCACCAACGGGCTGTCGGACAACACCGAGCTCTTCGAAATGTCGAAGGCCGACGGCGACATGGACGGCCTGCAGGCCATTGCCGATGACGCCGCCCTGCTCGAAGCCGACATCAAGCAGCTCGAATTCCGCCGGATGTTCAACAACCCGGCCGATCCGCTGAACGCCTTCGTCGACATCCAGGCCGGCGCCGGCGGCACCGAGGCCTGCGACTGGGCCAGCATGCTGCTGCGCCAGTACCTGAAGTACGCCGAGCGCAAGGGCTTCAAGACGCAGATCGAAGACGAAACGCCCGGCGACACCGCCGGCATCAAGGGCGCGACCATCAAGGTCGAGGGCGACTACGCCTTCGGCCTGCTGCGCACCGAGACCGGCGTGCACCGCCTGGTGCGCAAGTCGCCGTTCGACTCGTCGGGCGGGCGCCACACCAGCTTTGCCAGCATCTTCGTGTACCCGGAAATCGACGATTCGATCGAGATCGACATCAACCCTTCCGACGTGCGCACCGACACCTTCCGTGCCAGCGGCGCGGGCGGCCAGCACATCAACAAGACCGACTCGGCCGTGCGCCTGACGCACATTCCGACCGGCATCGTGGTGCAGTGCCAGGACGGCCGGAGCCAGCACAGCAACCGCGACGTGGCGTGGAAGCGCCTGCGTTCGCGCCTGTACGACTTCGAAATGCGCAAGCGCCAGGAAGAGCAGCAGAAGCTGGAAGACAGCAAGACCGACGTGGGCTGGGGCCACCAGATCCGCAGCTACGTGCTGGACAACAGCCGCATCAAGGACCTGCGCACCAACGTCGAAGTCTCGGCCACCCAGAAGGTGCTGGACGGCGACCTCGACGTGTTCATCGAAGCTTCCCTGAAGCAAGGCGTGTAAACCCAATGAGCCTGAAAAGCCTGCAGAACGGCAAGGTCGAAGCCCTGATCTTCGACATGGACGGCACCATGATCGACTCCATGCCCTGGCATGCGCGCTCGTGGGTGACGTTCGCGGAGCGCCACGGCGTGAAGCTCGACGTGAGCGAGATCCTTGCGCGCACCACGGGCCGCACCGGCACCGAGAGCATGCGCGAGCTGTTCGAGCGCGAGCTCTCCGATGCCGAATGCCAGGCCATGGTTCACGAGAAGGAAGAGATCTACCGCGAGCTCTTTCATGACAACTTCACCGAGGTGGCGGGCTTCACCGCCTTCGCCAAGGCCGCCGTCGCACGCGGCCTGAAGGTGGCGGTGGGCACGGCGGGCGACAAGCACAACATCGAATTCGCGATGTCGCGCCTGAAGATGGACCCGCTGCCGCTGGCCATCGTCGGCGGCGACGAAGGCTTCACGGGCAAGCCCACGCCCGCCATTTTTCTGGAAGCCGCGCGCCGCATCGGCATTGCGCCCGAACGCTGCATCGTGTTCGAAGACGCGCCCTTCGGCATCGAAGCCGCCCGCCGTGGCGGCATGCGCGCCGTGGCCGTGTGCAGCACCCATACCGCCGCCGAGCTTGCCGGCCCCCACGTGATTGCCGCGGTTCGCGACTACAACGAACTCGCCCATTCGAATTTTCTGGAGACACTCGATGCTGATGCGTGACGCTCAAGGGCAACCAATTGCCATTCGCCGCGAAGACTATGCCGCTCCGGCCTACTGGATCGACACCGTCGACCTCACCTTCGACCTGGACCCCGCCAAGACCCGCGTGCTCAACCGCATGCAGATGCGCCGCAACCCCGAGGTGCCGGCGGAGCCGCTGCGCCTGCACGGCGACGAACTGAACCTGGCGCGCGTGCTCGTCAACGGCCAGGGCGCGTCGTTCCGCATGGAAGGCGACCAGCTCGTCATCGACGGCCTGCCCGACGCCTTCGAGCTGGAGCTCTTCACCACCTGCTGCCCCATCAAGAACACCAAGCTGATGGGCCTGTTCGTGAGCGAAGACACCTTCTTCACGCAGTGCGAGGCCGAGGGCTTTCGCCGCATCACCTACTTCCTGGACCGCCCCGACGTGATGGCGATGTACACCGTCACGCTGCGCGCCGCCAAGGCCGCCTACCCGGTGCTGCTGTCGAACGGCAACCTCGTCGAGCAGGGCGACCTGCCCGAGGGCCGCCACTTCGCCAAGTGGGTCGACCCCTTCAAGAAACCCAGCTACCTGTTCGCCCTGGTGGCCGGCAAGCTGGTGGCACGCGAGCAGCGCATTACCGCGCGCAACGGCAAGGAGCATCTGCTGCAGGTGTACGTGCGCGCCGGCGACCTCGACAAGACCGAGCACGCGATGAACTCGCTCATCAACTCGGTGCTGTGGGACGAGGCCCGCTTCGGCCTGCCGCTCGACCTGGACCGCTTCATGATCGTCGCCACCAGCGACTTCAACATGGGCGCCATGGAAAACAAGGGCCTGAACATCTTCAACACGAAGTACGTTCTGGCCAACCAGGCCACCGCCACCGACGCCGACTACAGCAACATCGAAAGCGTGGTCGGCCACGAGTACTTTCACAACTGGAGCGGCGACCGCGTGACCTGCCGCGACTGGTTCCAGCTGTCGCTGAAAGAAGGCCTCACCGTCTTCCGCGACCAGGAATTCAGCCAGGACCTGTGCGCCGATGCTTCGGCCCGCGCCGTGAAGCGGATCGAAGACGTGCGCGTGCTGCGCACCGCACAGTTCCCCGAAGACGCCGGCCCCATGGCCCACCCCGTGCGGCCCGACAGCTACATCGAGATCAGCAACTTCTACACCGTCACCATTTATGAAAAGGGTGCCGAGGTCGTGCGCATGATGCAGACGCTGGTCGGCCGCAAGGGCTTCGAGAAGGGCATGACCCTTTACTTCGAACGCCACGACGGCCAGGCCGTGACCTGCGACGACTTTGCACAGGCCATTGCCGACGCCAACCCCGATTCGGAACTGGCCCGCCTGCTGCCCCAGTTCAAGCGCTGGTACAGCCAGGCCGGCACGCCCCGCCTTGCGGCCCACGGCGTGTACGACGCGCAGAACCGCAGCTACACCCTGAGCGTGGTGCAAAGCTGCCCGCCCACGCCGGGCCAGCCGGGCAAGGAGCCCTTCGTCATTCCGCTGAACATCGGCCTGCTCGATGCCAATGGGCGCGAACTGCCGATCCAGCTCGAAGGCGAAAACGAAGTCACGCGCGGCACGCGCACCGTGGTGCTCTCGCGCGCCGGCGAGCAGCTCACCTTTGTGGGCCTCGACGCCGAGCCCGTGCCTTCCATCCTGCGTGGCTTCAGCGCGCCGGTGATCCTGGACTTCGAGTACACCGACGCCCATTTGCTCACGCTGCTGGCCAACGACCCCGACCCGTTCAACCGCTGGGAAGCCGGCCAGCGCCTGGGCCTGCGCGCCGCGCTGCAAGCCATTGCCGCCCTGGCCACCGACACCACCCCGGTGCTGAACGACGCCTACATCGACGCCATGCGCAGCGTGCTGCGCAACCCGCAGCTCGACGCCGCCTTCAAGGAACTGGTGCTCACGCTGCCGTCGGAAACCTACATTGCCGAACAGCTCGACGTCGTCGACCCGCAGCGCGTGCACCTGGTGCGCGAGACCATGCGCGCCCAGCTTGCCACCGCCCTCTTTGCCGACTGGCAACAGGCCTACGAAGAGAACCACGACACCGGTGCCTACAGCCCCGACCCGACCTCGTCGGGCCGCCGCGCGCTGGCCGGCATGGCGCTCAACTTTCTGTGCCTGGCGGCGCGCGCTTCGGGCGACACCGTGTGGCCCGGCAAGACGCTGCAGCGTTTCAAAGACGCGGGCAACATGACCGACCGCTTCAACGCGCTCAACGCGCTGGTGTCGTCGGGCCACACCCTCGCGGCTCAGGCCCTGGCGCGCTTCCACGCCATCTTCAAGGACGAAGCACTGGTCATCGACAAGTGGTTCTCGCTGCAGGCCGGCGCCAGCGACCGCGGCGGCGACATCCTGCCGCTGGTCAAGCAGCTGATGAAGCACCCGGACTTCTCGCTCAAGAACCCGAACCGCGCGCGCAGCGTGATCTTCAGCTACTGCAGCGCCAACCCCGGCGCCTTCCACCGCCCCGACGCGGCTGGCTATGTGTTCTGGAGCGACCGCGTGATCGAGCTCGACGCCATCAACCCGCAAGTGGCCGCACGCCTTGCGCGCGCGCTCGACCGCTGGAGCAAGCTGGCCGAGCCGTACCGCAGCGCCGCGCGCGAAGCCATTGCCCGCGTGGCCGCCAAGCCCGACCTGAGCAAGGACACGCATGAGGTGGTCACGCGTGCACTCGCTGGCAACTGAGCGAGGGCATCTGGAGCGGCCCGCGCTGATGCAGCGGCAGCAGCCACTGCTGCTGCCGCGCCTGCCCTTCCGGCCGGCGCTGGCGGCGGCCGCGTTGCTGCTCTGCGTGGCGCTCGCCGGCTGCGCGGGTGGCCCCGGCGGCAGCAGCTCGCGCCAGCCGTGGATCAAGAAATCGCAACTGGCCACCCTGCCCGGCTCGACCGTGCAGGTGGTCGTGCCCAGCATCGGCATCGAGGTAGAAAGCGACCCCGACGCCAGCTTCAAACGCTCGCGCATCATCGGTGCGGGCCTCTCGGCGATTCCCGGCGTGGGCATCGTCGGCGCCATCGCCCTCGGCGGCGCCACCGGTGCGGCCAACCAGAGCTACCAGGCCTCGCTGCAACAGGAAATCCAGTCGCGCTCGGCCCTTTACCTCGCGGTGATGGGCAACTACGAACTGGCACCCCAGCTCAGCCCGCGCCTCGAAAAGGCATTGAGCACCAGCCCCAACTACAAGGCCGCCACCTACCGTGAACCCGCCACCAGCATGTTCAGGGGCAGCCCGCTCAACCCCGACAGCGCGCAGACCGTCGTCGAAGGCTGGGCCAACGTTTCCGACGACGAAGACGAAGCCGTCGTGCGCGCCAACGTGCGCATCGGCTCCCCCGACAAGCGCACCCTGTGGCACGAGTATGCGTACCGCTCCACCGTCAGCCTGTCGGACCTTGTCGGCCCTTCGCTCAAGCAGGAGCTGCGCGGCAAGGACGCCAATACCCAGCGCAGCACCCGCCGCGCGCTCTGGCTGGCAGACCAGGGCAAGCTGCTGCAGGCCGGGCTGACCAGGGCGACAGCAGACATCGCGATGCGCATTGCCTACGACCTCGGCGCACCCTGGCCTGAAGACGAGAACAACGCCGACTGACGCTTGGCAGCAAGCCAGCCCCGACCGCCCGCGACACCTCATCAAGAATCAAACGAAACGAACCGAACCCCATACAGGAAGCAGAAACCTATGGCACAGCAAAAGATTTCCCTCACCCGCTACCTCGTCGAACAACAGCGCGCCGACGGCCTTATTCCCGGCCAGCTGCGCCTGCTGCTCGAAGTGGTCGCCCGTGCCTGCAAGAGCATCAGCCAGGCCGTCAACAAGGGCGCGCTGGGCGGCGTGCTCGGCACCGCCGAGAGCGAGAACGTGCAGGGCGAGATCCAGAAGAAGCTGGACATCATCGCCAACGAAGTGCTGATTGAGGCCAACGAATGGGGCGGCCACCTCGCGGCCATGGCCAGCGAGGAAATGGAAACCATCCACGTGGTGCCCAACCGCTACCCCCAGGGCGAATACCTCTTGATGTTCGACCCGCTCGACGGCAGCAGCAACATCGACGTGAACGTCAGCATCGGCACCATCTTCAGCGTGCTGAAGAAGCCCGACGACCACCCCGGCGTGCAGGAAGGCGACTTTCTGCAACCCGGCACCCAGCAGGTGGCAGCCGGCTACTGCATCTACGGCCCGCAGACCACCCTGGTGCTGACCGTGGGCAATGGCGTGGCCATGTTCACGCTCGACCGCGAGCAAGGCAGCTTTGTGCTGACGCAGGAAGACATCCAGATTCCGGCCGACACCAAGGAATTTGCCATCAACATGAGCAACATGCGCCACTGGGACGAGCCCGTGAAGCGCTACATCGACGAGTGCCTGGCCGGCAAGGAAGGCCCGCGCGGCAAGGACTTCAACATGCGCTGGATTGCCAGCATGGTGGCGGACGTGCACCGCATCTTGATGCGCGGCGGCGTGTTCATGTACCCGTGGGACAAGCGCGAGCCCGAAAAGGCCGGCAAGCTGCGCCTGATGTACGAGGCCAACCCGATGAGCTGGCTCGTCGAGCAGGCCGGCGGCGCGGCTACGAACGGCAAGCAGCGCATCCTGGACCTGAAGCCCACCAAGCTGCACGAGCGCGTGAGCGTGATGTTGGGTTCACGTAACGAAGTTGAGCGTTTGACCCAGTACCACGCCGGGAAGCCTTGATTTCTTGGCTATAATCTGAGGCTTCGCCGGTGTAGCTCAGTCGGTAGAGCAGCTCATTCGTAATGAGAAGGTCGGGTGTTCGATTCATCTCTCCGGCACCAAATCAAAAGCCCCGCTATTTTTTCGATAGCGGGGCTTTTTGCTTTCTGCCTTAGACGCTAAGCCGCGGTCTCGATGGCGCGCAGCCTTTCTACCAGCGTCAAATTCTTTGTCTGAGCGTGCTCGCCATAGTGGACCTCCCGATGGCAAGCAGGACAAAGTGCAGCCACAAACTGCGGATGATCCGGGCCCCCGTCAGACACGCGTGTGGTGTGATGCGGCTCTAGGTAAGGCACGCCGCCATTACGGCGAAACGGTGCCGGCTGCTCGCATAGCTCGCATTTCCCCGCAGCACGCTGAAGCACATAGTCGCGCACAGCGCCGCTGCGCTCATAGACCGTGCGGTTTTCTCTCTTGCTGCCCTCTGAGCCATCAACTTTGGAGGCGGCGATCGCCCGAGTCCTTGACTCCTGCAACGTCATCCCTTCAGCGAGACCTTCCGCAGCAGCAAGCTCCACCTGCTCCAAACGGGCGACCGGCACAAGTCGAAAAATGATTGCGTCCCGCAGCGACCCATCAATATCAGGTGCACGGACCCAGTCGTGCTCTTGATAGACGAACTCACCCAAATACTTTTGGCCCTTGCCTTTGCCGACAGTGCGGAACAAATGCAGCGCCTTCCCCCTGCGCGAGTGGTCTCGAACGGCTAGGTTGCCGCGAACAAACGTCATGTCGCCCTTCTGGCCTTCGCCAGAAAAAAAGAAGGTGCCTTCATCATCGAATCGATCTGCGTAGCCATAGCGCTCGCCACTTTCGCCTGTGAACAAGAACGTCACTGGCGCCTTCGCAGAGTCTGAAATGCCGCCTTGTCGCCCGCCACCAAACGGAATATTGAGATCCGGCCACCGACGATAGATACGCCCTACGGCGAAAGACGGAAGCCCCGCAGCGAGCGAGAACGAGGGAGAAGTTCGTTTGCTCGCCATTTCAATCCGCCGAGAAATCGATTGGCGGCTCTCTGTTGAGCATCAGGCTTGTGATTTCGAAGAGATCACACCAAGGCCGCGCCCCACGACTTGCACCGAAATTGCCGTACATCACCCGTTCCAGTTAACGATTGGTGACACACTTTAACTTCAACGGCTCACGCCCAGCTAACCATCGTTTCTCGTACGAACGGCCTTAGCGCCACTTCGTCCCACCGAGACACCGGCCCTGTCGATGAGGAGAGCCCGCCGCTCGACAGCAAATTCGCTTCGCAATTGTGAAATGGCGAAGGCCCCGCTAGATACACTTGTTTCGTGATCGGAGTCGCGGCATCTCCCAAAGGCCGCTGCGGAGGCAGACCTGAGCATCAAGAACACCTACCGCACGTTGATGACGCGCGGTATGAAGGGGTGCTACGTCTACTGCAGCGACGAAGAAACCACACATTACTTCCGCGTGCGGCTGTCGCCCGATGCGCTCACTGCGCTCCACCCCTGAGAACTGCCGGTCGGCAAGAACATCCACCGACCGATGCCTTCAAGCTTTCGGTCGACTCTCCGCTTCGACTCGCTTCAGCAGTACCTGCGAAAGCAGAGCTGCGTCGGCCGCTAGGTCTGCAGCAATCCACATGATGTTGTCGCGATGCCTGCCCCCAATAGAGTCGAACCATTCGCTGCAGTCCCCATAGCAGCAACTCAGCAGAGATTGCAGTTGGGACAACTTGTTCTCAAGAATGTCTGACGCGTCCTGCTGGTGGGTTACGTCGTCGGAAGCGGGCGTATGTTGCCCGGCGATAATTCGATCAGCCATCTGGTGTGCTCTCCTGCAAGGTAATGCACGTTGGTTGGTCAGACGGTCATGGTGTTAGCGCACCTTGGCCGTCGCCTTTTCTGCCTCACATCGACATCGCTGCGGTGTGCATTTCGATGTCCCGCCGTGAGGCGCGGCGGTCGTTCAAATGTAAGAACAGAAGCGCTTCAACGGAGCCTCCGCGCAGCGAACAAATCGCGCATCGGCCCAACTTTGCGCACATCGGCAATCCAAAACAAGATGCCCACCTGTCACGTCAATAAACCGACATGCAAGCCCCCTTCATCCCCCCCGCCCTGGGCCCAGCCCTCAAGCGCTGGCGCCTGCTCCACCGCGTGAAGCAATCGCACGCGGCCGAACTCTTCAACGTCAACCAATCGACCATCTCCCGCTGGGAATCCGGCACCCAGGCGATGGAGCCCGCCGAGCGCGCCCGCGCTGAAAAGCTGCTGTCGACCCGGCTCGATGCAGCCGCCGACCACGCACTCGCCAGGCTCGTCGACGAGAGCCCGCGGCCGGTGCATCTGGTGTGCGACATCACGCATCGCCTGCTGGCCTGCTCCGCGCGCAGGGCCGCCGAGTTCGGCGTGCCGCTCTCCACGTTGCTGGGCCGCTCGCTCTGGCGGTACGCCACGCCGGAGATCGCGGGCAAGGAAGCCCTGCTCGACAACATCGGCTGGCGCGATGCGCTCGCGCCGCCCTCGCTGGAGTTCGTCACGGGCACCAACGATTCGGAGCTGGTGCCCATCGCGCAGAGCCTGTGCCGGTGGACGCGGCTCACGCTGTCCGATGGCACGTCGGCGCGGCTGGTCGAAACGCTGCAGTAGCCACCGGCAGCGGCCAGGCAAAGCAAAACACAGCGCACCGAATCGCGGGGGTTCGATGCGGTCACGCCTCCGTCCGCAGACCCACCCGGCGACCCCGCCCTGAGCCGCCAGCCCAGCCCGCTCCCACCCAAGCCAAATCGCCGCAAAAAGCGCATCATCCTCACTGACAAAACCACAGTGCAGGCTGTTCGCGAGGCAGACAGGGCATGACTTGGTTCAAGAAGCTTTTCTGGGTCGGCGCGGGGCTAGCCGCAGGGGGCGCATTTGCCGTCTTCGTGGTGGACGAGCTGAAAACCTCCCGGCTGCAATCGGCCCTGTGGCGCGACCTGGCCAGCGGCGCGAGCTTCAGCGTCGATGCCGGTGCCAGCGACGCCATCCGCTTCCCCCACACCGGGCCCTACGACGAGCGGATGGGCTATCACGACCTTCCCCACTTCATCGAACGCCTGGAGCCCCAGGGCTATGTGGTGACCCGCCAGGCCCGCATGTCGCCGCGGCTGATCGAGCTGCAGGCGCACGGGCTCTACGCACCCTACCGCGAGAAAAACCAGGCCGGCCTGACGGTGCGCGACTGCCGCAACGCGGCGCTGCTGCACACGCGCGTGCCCAACCGGGCGTACGAGCGCTTCGAAGACGTGCCGCCGCTGCTGGCAAGCGCCCTGCTGTTCGTCGAAGACCGCCACCTGCTGGACGCGGAGCCGCTGCAGCGCAACCCCGCGATCGATCCGGAACGCTTCGCCAAGGCGGCGCTGGAGCAGGCGCTGCGGGCGGTGGGCCTGGGCCAGTCGGCAACGGGCGGCAGCACGCTGGCCACGCAGATCGAAAAGTACCGCCATTCGCCGCAAGGCCGCACGGGGTCGGTCAAAGACAAGCTGCGGCAGATGGCGTCGGCCTCGCTGCGGGCCTATCAGGATGGCGAAGACACGCAGGCACGCCGCCGCCAGATCGTCGTCGACTACCTGGACACGGTGCCGCTGGCGGCCCGCCCGGGCATGGGCGAGGTGCATGGCCTGGGCGACGGCCTGTGGGCCTGGTACGGGCGCGACTTCGGCGAGGTGAACCGCCTGCTGGCCGACAGCGGGGAAGAGGCTGCGGCGCCGACGGACGAAGCGCTCGGGCGGCAGGCGGAGGCCTTCAAGCAGGCGCTGTCGCTGATGATCGCGCAGCGCCGCCCGTCGCAGCACCTGCTGGGCGACGGCGCGAGCCTGGCGCGGCTGACCGACAGCTACCTGCGGCTGATGGCCGAGGCGGGGCTGATCACGCCGGCGCTGCGCGATGCGGCGCTGCCGCTGCCCTTGCACCTGCAGCCCCCGCTGCCGCCGACACCCCGGCCGGACTTCGTGCAGCGCAAGGCCGCCACCGCGCTGCGCACCCACATTTCCACGCTGCTCGACGTGCCGCGTGCCTACGACCTGGAGCGGCTCGACCTCGACGCCGAAACCAGCCTGGACGGCGAGGCGCAGGCGCTGGTGGCGCGGGTGCTGGCCGGCCTGCGAACGCCCGCCGCGGCGAAGGCGGCGGGGCTGGTGGGCTCCCACATGCTCGACCCGGGTGCTGACCCGGGCCCGCTGATCTACAGCTTCACGCTGTTCGAGCGCAGCGCCGGGGCGAACCTGCTGCGCGTTCAGGCCGACAACATCGACCAGCCGTTCGACGTGAACCAGGGCGCGCGGCTGGACCTGGGCTCGACGGCCAAGCTGCGCACGCTGGTGAGCTACCTGGAGCTGGTGGCCGAGCTGCACGCGGGCTGGGCCGACCTGAGCCCGGCCCAGCTGTCGGCGCTGCCGCCGCCGAGCCCGCGCGACCCGCTGGGCCTGTGGGCGCGGCAGTACCTGTCGCGCGCCAAAGACCGCCGCCTTGGCCCGATGCTCGAGGCGGCGATGGAGCGCAAGTATTCGGCGGGCACGGGCGAGGCTTTTTTTACCGGCGGCGGCATGCACCAGTTCGAGAATTTCGAGCGCTCGCGCAACGCCAGTTCGATGACGGTGCGGGAGGGCTTCAAGCATTCGGTCAACCTGGTGTTCATCCGCCTGATGCGCGACCTGGTGCGCCACCGCATGTTCGGCGGCGCGTCGAACGCGGAGCAGCTGCTGAAAGACCCCGCCGCCCCAGGCCGGCGCGAGCTGCTCGCGCGCTTTGCGGACCGCGAAGGCTCGGCCTACCTGATGCGCTTTCATCGCAAGTACCAGGGCCAGTCGGCCGCCGGCGCCGAAGCGCTGCTGCTGCGCGGCGTAAGGCCGTCGGCACCGCGCCTGGCGAGCGTGCTGTTCACCATCGAGCCCGAAGCCGACGAAGCTCGGCTCGACGCGCTTCTGCTGCGGAGGCTGGGCCGCGGCGCCGGCTCGCCGCGCGCGTTGCAGGCACTGCGCGGCACCTACGCCGGCTTGTCGCTGGCCGACCGCGGCTATGTCGCGCGGGTGCATCCGCTGGAGCTCTGGCTGGTGGGCTACCTGCGGCGTCACCCGGGCGCCTCGCTGACCGAGGTGCTGGACGCGAGCGCGCGCGAACGCCAGGAGGTCTATGCCTGGCTCTTCAAGACGCGCCACAAGAGCGCGCAAGACAGGCGCGTGCGCGAGCTGATCGAGCTCGACGCCTTCGCGCAGATTCACCGCTCGTGGCAACGCGTGGGTTACCCGTTCGCATCGCTCACGCCTTCTTACGCGAGCGCGATCGGCGCGTCGGGCGACCGGCCGGCTGCGCTGGCGGAGCTGATGGGCATCATCGCGAACGATGGCGTGCGGCTGCCCACGCAGCGGATCGACGCATTGCACTTTGCACGCGACACACCTTACGAAACACGGCTGGAACCACGCAACGCGAACGCCGAACGGGTGCTGCCCACCGAAGTGGCCGCAACGGTGCGGCGCGCGCTGGTCGAGGTGGTGAACGACGGCACGGCGCGGCGCCTGAAAGACGCGCTGGTGGACGAGAATGGCCGCGCGATAGAGATCGGCGGCAAGACCGGCACCGGCGACCATCGCTACGGGCACACCGGCCGCGGCGGACGCATGCTGTCGGAACGCAAGATCAGCCGCTCGGCCACCTTCGTGTTCACCATCGGCGACCGTTACTTCGGCACCATCCTGGCCTACGTGCGCGAACCCTATGCCGCCCGCTACCGCTTCACGAGCGCGCTGCCGACGCAGTTGCTGAAGTCGCTGGGGCCGCAGTTGCTGCCAGTGCTCCGACGCAGCGGATGCGGGGGAGATTGATTCGGCGCGCATATCTCATGCGTGGACACCGCCGCCCCGCCTCCCTACGATTGCTCTCGATGAACATCGAGAAACTCAAGGGCAAGCTCGCCTTCCTGCGCGAGGCGGAAAAACTGAAAGACGTGCTGCGCAGCGGGCACACATCCTCCGGCCGCGCCGAGAGCACGGCCGAGCACAGCTGGCGGCTGTGCCTGATGGCGATGGCGTTTGAAGAAGAGCTGGCCGGGCTCGACCTGCTGAAGGTGCTCAAGCTGTGCGTGGTGCACGACCTGGGCGAGGCCATCCATGGCGACATTCCGGCAGTGAGCCAGGGCGCGCACCCCGACAAGAGCGAGCGCGAACGCAACGACCTGCTCACGCTGATGGCGCCGCTGGGCAACGACGGCAGCAAGCTACGCGGCGATCTGCTGTCGCTCTGGGAAGAGTACGAAGCCGCCGCCTCACCGGAGGCCAAGGCGGTGAAGGCGCTCGACAAGCTGGAGACCATCCTGCAGCACAACCAGGGGGCGAACCCGGAGGATTTCGACTACGCCTTCAACCTCGGCTACGGCCGCAAGCACACGGGCACCACGCCGTTGTTCAGTGCGTTGCGCGAACTGGTCGATGACGACACGCGGCGCCGCATCGTGCCGCTGCTGATCCGCGACGAGCGGCCGGGCGATGCGGCGGCCATCGAGCGCGTCACCACGGCGGCGTTCGCGAATGCGGCGCATGCGAGCCATACCGAGCAGTTCATCGTGAATGCGCTGCGGCGGGCGGGGCAGCTCACGGTGTCGCTGGTGGCGCAAGCGGCGCAGACCGGTGAAGACGAACAGGAAATCGTGGGTCACGTGGCGGTGTCGCCGGTGTCTATTTCTTCTTCAGGTGCAACCGACTGGTATGGGCTGGGGCCAATCTCGGTGGTGCCTGGGCGGCAGGGGCAAGGCATCGGGGCCGCGCTGATGGCGTCTGCGCTGGAGCGCTTGCGGCAAGCAGGCGCTGCGGGCTGCGTGGTGCTGGGAGACCCCGCCTACTACGGGCGCTTCGGGTTTGTCGCGCAACCGGGGCTGGTGCTGCCGGGGGTGCCTGCGGAGTACTTCCAGGCGATTCGTTTCGACGGTGCATGGCCGACGGGGGATGTGCGCTATCACGAGGCGTTCGACGCGACGCGGTAGCCGGCAGGCCCCATGCGATCCGTATCAATCGAGATACGGCGCGACGATCGTGCGCCACTGCTGGCCGTCAAAGGTCCAGACATGCGTGGGGCTGGCAATGCCCAGGAGTCCGTCGCGCACATCCATGTGGCCACTGGCGGACACCGGTTCTCCGTTGTGAGTCACCGGCAGCAACTCGCTGCCGTTCCAGACGCGGAACTGATAGTCGGAGGACAGCCAGAGCTGGCCACCGAACCAGGCGGCATCGTTCCACAGAATGCTGGCATTGCCTTTGTAGATGCTCTTCCAGGTGGACTCGCGCCCCACCCAGAGGCTTCCGCCCTCGCCCGAGATATAGACCTTGCCATCGCCCGCACACGTCACGGTGCCGAGTTGCACGTTGCTGGGAAATCCCATCTGCTTCCAGGCTTTGCCATCGAAGTGCCACACGTCGCCGTGGCCACCGACGGCATACATGTCGTTCGCCGAGAAGGCATCCATGTCGTTGAAGCCCTGCGAGGAAGACGCATCCTTCTGTGGAAACCCTTCGCCGACCTTCGTCCACTTGCCGATGTCGGTGCGTTTGTAGATGGCCCGCCCGCCACCGACCGAATAGGCGAAGCCATCGATCGTCTTGATCCGGTAGGTCACGGGCACCTTGCCGGGGTCGATGAACTCGTCGGGAAATTTTCCGCCGCCGCCGAGCACGCTGACTTGCCCGTCGTTGTTCCTGGCGACGAGCAGGCCCTGGGCCAATGGCTTCAGGGCCACGCCGATTCGCGGTTTGTTGTAGCCCTCCAGCGTGCGCGAGCCGAAGGTGGTTCCCGGTTTTTCGAGGTTGAGAACGAACAACTTCGTGGGGATGTCGTGGTCCCACATCTTCGACGCCTGTTCGTCGGACACATCCCGGCGAAGGCAGATGTAGAGGAAGGAGTGGCTTCGCACGGCGCAGTCGGTAATGGACCAGCCCTTGATTTCCGCTGCCCAGACCTCTTTGCTCAGATAGATTGACTGATTCAATTCGCTTTCCATTAGTCGTCCGAGCTGCTGCCCGTTGGAGTGCTGGTAGTACGGGTGTACCTCGACGAGCTATCGCGGCTTTTCTCAAGTGCCCGAACGATCCGGTGAACCTGAACCTGTTGTGGAGCCGGTCTGGCAACTGTGACTCCGGGTCACATCATTCCGCCCAGTTCGCCGAAGAGAAAATCTTCCAGAGTGGCGGCAGGTCTTCTTCCCGGCCGCTTGGCCGCAAGCGCCAGCCGGTGTGGTCGAAAGCTTCGACCGTGCCCGACTCGACCAATTGCCCTTCGCGCAAATGCAGCAGCAGAGGCAGGTCCTCCGGAACGAACCGGCCCAGAAACTCGGCGTGATCTTCCAGGTCGAGCCAGAGCCACACGGTGCTCGATGCCTTGCTCAGGCCCGCAAGGCGCGCGAACGCGGGATGCAGTTGCCGGCACTTTGCGCACCATGCCCTTGCACCGACCACGGCGACGAGCGTGCCCTCGGGCTGCTGCAGTCGCCCGGCAATGTCGGCCGCGTCGAGCCACGGGTCGGGGAAGGTCATGAACGCAGCAGCCTGTCGATCTGCCTGCGCTGCGACTCGGCGGAGCCACGCACACTCAGGCCCGTACCCGGCACGCGATACCGCAGGGCATGGGCAGCAACGGCGCGCACCGGTTGTGTCGCATGCTGAAGCAGCTCCACGAGCCACGCGTCGGTGACCAGGCGTCCGCAGAGCAGCCGCTGGTTGGCGCCGGCATCGAAGCGCACCGCGCGCTGGGCGTTCTGCACCGCCAGCAGGTCCGGCAGCGGCAGCCCGCTGTCGGCGTCCAGCCGGGCTGCGGTGACCGGCCCGCGCAAGTCGGTCTGCAGAAGCTCCGGCTCTTGCGCCACCAGGCCAGGCGCCTCCAGATCGATGCCGGTCAGGGTCTGCCACACCCACCCCGCGTAGCGCGCATCTTCCGGGTGGGCGATGCGGCTGGTCACGTAGTGCAGGTGGGCCGGATCGCCATGATGCAGCGCGAAACAAAGGCCGGCCCTCGGCGGCAGGAACGCGTAGAGGCCCTGCACGTCGGGGTGCCGCATCGGCACCAGGCAGGCCAGATGCCGCAGCCAGCGGCTCAGGCGCCTGTCGGCCTGCTGGCGAAACCAGCCGGTGGCCTGCTGCGCATGTGCCGCCTGCGCCACCACGCAGCGCCAGAGCACGGCCAACGCCTGCGCGCGATGCGCCGCCGAGCCGCCCGATGCAATAGCGGCTTCCGCACGCACGGCATGGTCGCTGTCGCCAAGCGCCTGCACCAGGGCGGCGGCGGTGTCGTGCGCCTGCGATGCCATGGGCTCGTGCTGCCAGGGCGTGGCGCTGCGGGTCGCCGCGGCCGCACGGCACGCAGCCGCGCGCACGAACGGCACGGGGTGAGCCAGCCAATGCGCCGGCGGGAGCGAAAGGGCCGGCAGGGCTGGCGCTCCGATGAGCGCGACCGCTCGCAACGCCGCGACCGCGGTCACGGGGTCGGAAGGCTCACTGCTCCATTGGCGCAGGATGTTGTGGGCCCTGGGCAGCGGCAGGCGCGCCAGGGCGGAGACGACACCGCGCAGCAAGGTGTCGGGCTGTGCTCGCACGATGGTCATCACCCGTGCCAGGCCCGCCGCATCGCCGGACTGCATGGCGACCCAACTGCCTGCGAAGGCCTCTCCCGCCTTCTTCCATCGGTCGAGCGCGGCCAGGGTCGTCGAAAGCCCGGCTGCGCCGGCTACTTGCAACCCCTCGAGATGCGCGCCGAGCATGCGATCGAAATGCTCGAATTTTTGCCAGCTCAAATGCACCGACGAGCGCGATGTGTCGATGTACTGCCAGTAGAACGCGGCATCTTCCGCGTGACGGCGAACCAGCGGCTCGATGCTGGCGGGAATGGTGATTGCGGCAGGCCCCATTCGACTCGGATCAGTCGAAGTAAGGGCCAATGATCGTGCGCCAGCGCCGGCCATCGAAGGTCCAGGCTTGCGTCGGGCTCGCGATGGCCAGCAATCCATCGCGGACATCCATGTGTCCGCCGGCGCCCATCTGCTCACCCTCGTGTGTCACCGGCGTGAGCTCGCTGCCGTTCCAGATCTGGAACTGATAGTCGGAGGCGAGCCAGAGCCTTTCGTCGAACCACGCAACGTCGTTCCACGGAATGCTCGAGCTGCCCTTGTAGATGTTCTTCCAGGTCGATTTCTGGCCAACCCACAAGCTGCCGCCTTCGCCGGAGATGTAGACATTGCCGTCTCCGGCACAGGTCACGGTCGCCAGTTGAACGTTGCTGGGGAAGCCCATCTGCGTCCAGTCCTTGCCGTCGAAGTGCCATACATCGCCGTGGCCTCCCACGGCGTACATGTCGGACGCCGAAAAAGCGTCGAGGTCTCTGAAACCTGCGCGCTCGATGTGTTCGACACGCGGAAGGTCGGCAACCTTTTTCCATTTGCCCGTATCGGTCCGCTTGTAGATCTTTCGCTGCCCGCCCACGGAATAAGCGTAGCCATCAATCGTCTTGATCTTCCAGGTCATCGGGACATGGCCTGGATCGATGAACTCATCGGGAAAATCCTTGCCTCCTCCGACGACGCTGACCTGTCCATCGTCGTTGCGAGCGACAACCAGGCCTTGAGGCAACGGATTCAAGGCAACGCCGATGCGTGGTTTGTTGTATCCGATGAGATGCCGTGCACCGAACGAGGTGCCGGGTTTCTCCAGATTGATCACAAGCATCTTGGTGGGAATGTCGTGGTCGAACATTCGCGATGCCTGCTCTTCAGGCAGTTCCTTGCGAAGACAAAAATACAGAAGCGTGCGGCTGCGCACCGCGCAATCCGTGATGGACCAGCCTTTGATTTCTGCGCGCCAAACTTCTCTGCTCGTGTGAATCGATGAGTCCAATGCAATCTCCATCAGTCGTTCGTATCGTTACCGGTATTCGGCGTTTGCTGTGCGCCGCCCTTGTTCACGGTCTTCAACCTCGCCGTGGGGCACTTGTAGTAGTTTTCCAGCTGTGCACGAATGCATTTTGCTGAGCAGCGCGACATGGGAAAGGCTTCCTGGTGCGACTTCACCGCGGCGTCGATGGCTTGCTTCATGCTCATCGTGCCGCCCTGGGTCTTGCCCGCATCGACCAGACCCTGAACCTGCTCGTCCATCTTGTCGTGCACGCGTTTGTGGCTGCCATGGTTCTGGCTGAAGCCTTCCACGCAGACCGTGGGTGCCGTGCTGTATTCATAGCCCGGGCAGTTGGCCTCCTTCACCATCGCGTCATTGATCAGGTGGTGGCCCGTCTGCCCGGGACAGCAGCCCTTGCCGTCGGCCGTCTCCACTTTCCTGTCGCCGTCCTTCTTGCTCTTGGGCACCAGGTTGCATTTGCGCGCACGGGTGCAGTCGTTCAGCGTGGCCAGCAGGTCCTGGCCTTCGGAGCCGATCTTCTGCGCCTTGGCAAGCTGCTCTTGCGGGCTGAGCTTGTCGAAGCCGTTGAACTCGGCAGCCAGCGACTGGAGGCGGCCGGCCTCTTTCTCCAGCACGTTGAGTTTTTCGATCGATTCGATCGCAACGCGGCGGATCTCATTGACGTCGCCGATGGCCATGACGCCGTCCACCACCGACCAGACACCCATGACCGCATTGCCCCACGCCGGCACCGAGGAGCCGAGCAGTTGCTTGCCGCCGGCCTTGGCGACCCATTTCCCGGCGGCCTTTGCGCCTGCACGGGTTGCCATGTCCTGCAGCTCGCCCCTGAGGTTCTTGAGCAGGTCCAGCTCCCCCGGCAGGTTCTTGTAGGCCTCCTGCATCTGCTTGGCGTAGTCCATGGCGTTCTGGACGCCTTTCGGGCCGCCCAGGTTGATCTCCAGCCCGTCGCAGTGGTCGTCGGTCCAGTGCGGGTTTTTCTTGTCACCCGAATTCTTTCTTCCCGCCTTCAGCAGCGCGGAAAACCTGCTCTTCTTCTTGAGCTCCTTGCGCGTCTCGGAATGATCTTTCTCGGGCGCGCAGGCGCGTTCGATCTTCTTTTCTTCCTTCGCGCAATCGTGGCTGCCCCAGCCGCGCGAAATGTAGGGAAACACCGGCGTGTTGCTCGGCATCGAGCCGTGGTTGTGGCTCACCAGATCGGTGTGGCGCGGAACACCGTAGCCTTCGAAGATCACGTCGAAGGACCACTGCGTGAAGTAGGCCTTGCCGGTAATGACGTGCGTCGCCACGCCCTTCGGAAAAGCCTGCGTCGCCGGCTCGTTGCCGGTACTTGTCGCAAAGTAGGAGTGGTCTTCGATCGCCACTTCCTTGCCCACGATGAAGACCGTGGAGGTTCCGTTCTTGATGCTGCTCGCGTAGCAGGTGTTGGGGTACGGAATGACGACGGGCCCGGCGGGCGGCCCTGGGGGACTCCAGCACGGGTCGGGAAAAGCCTGGGGCGAAACACCGTCGCCGCCCACGGCCTTGCCGGCGATTTCCAGTCCGTTGGCGTAGACATGGGTCTTCATGATCGATGGGTCCTGGTGAGCGGCGCGCCAATCACGGGCGAGCGGAACCGGACGACGAGCGCGGCACGCCGGCCGTCGTCTCCCGCGAAGTGCAGCAAAGCGCTGCGCCCCGGGCCGTCATCGCGGCCCATCGCGTCGGCCAGCCATGCCAGCGCGAGCACGGGGGCCGCAGCGCCCGTCTCTCCCACATGGCCGGCAATGATGCTGTGCGGAAATTCGGCCACGCGCCGTTCGAGCGATCGAGAAAGCGCCAGGTTGATTTCTTTCGCCGACCAACTCTCCCCCGTCATTCCGCTGGCATGAAAGGCCAGTGCGCTCACTTCAACGCCGGCCTCTTGCGCGGCATCGCGGATGGCCCGGGTGAGTGCCTGCGCGCGCTGCGGCGCTTCACAGCCAACGCGCCACGGATCGTCGTGCGTGGCACAGCCGTCGACCCAGAGCGACTCGGCGCGCCCCTCGGGCCGGTGGCTGAGCAGCACGGCGGACGCGCCTTCGGCAGGAATGAAGCCGTCCGGGTTCGATGGCGTGGCGATGCGTTCCGCCTCGAGGTAGTGCTCGATGGCGCCCGCATGCAGAAAGGAATCCACGGCTGCCAGCACCACGTAGTCCGGGCCTCCGCGCTGGCCCAGGAAGCCCGAAATTTCTTGCAGCGCTTGCGCGATGCCACCCTTGCCATAGGGCAGCCGGCACGACGCCGCATGGAACCTGCTTGTGCCAGACAGGCACCCTGCCTTCATCAGCCCATCGAGCACGCGCCCGAACCCTTCGTGCGTGATGCCGATGCGCTCCGGCTCGGCCGAGAGCACCACGACGGCAACGCGCTCGAAGGGCACCTGCGGCAGCAGCGCCAGGCTCTCGGTGACCACGCTGTGCAACATCGCGTGCCATCGCTCCTCGCCCCAGACCGGCACATCATGAAGCGCCCCGCCGACGACCGGGCCGCCTTCCAGGTCGATGAAGTCGGTTTCCCTGAAATGATTCACCCTGGCGTTGATGGCCGCGACGGCGGCTTGCGCCCGGTGGCCAACGGCGCAGCAGATACCCCGGCCCACCACCCGCAAGGGCTGGAAAGGCTGGAAGGGCTGCGACGGCATCGCGCGGGCCACGGCCCCGGCCCTATCGTTCCCAGGCGCCATGCCGGCCCCCCAGCATCACGGCATCGCTCTCTTCCGGGCCGCACCCGGCGCAGTCGCTGCCATCCAGGCCCATGGACCTTGCGGCCCACCAGGCGGGGTCCACGGGGCCGACCGCAATGGCCTCGAACTCCTGCGCCCTGCGCCGGATGGGCAGGCTGGTGCGCCAGACGACCGAAAAGCGCTCCTGGTCGGGCTCGAAGTAGAGGGTGTCCACAACCGCTTCGCATGCCTGCACGCTGTAGTCCTTGCGCAAGACGCGCACCGGAACGCTGTCGAGCAGGGGCAGGCGAAAGCGCACGTCGGGCCGGCCGGCCATCATGTTCAGCAGGATGACTTCTTCACCGCCTCGCGGGTAGTCCATCTGCTGGTCTTGCGGCGCGCACTGATGAAACTGCTCGTCGAAGTCTTCGGGCAGCAGCGGGAACACGTCCCTGCGCCATGCGTCGTCGCAGGTGCCCGAATGGTTCTTGCGCGGCAGCCAGTGCCTGCCGATGGCGGAGAAGGCCACGGGCGCATGCATGTCGGCGGGCTTGGCGAAGGGCTCGTTCATTGCCTCCAGGCTCGGCGCCGGCACGCCGTCGATGATGTCGGACGCCACCGTGGCCGCGTAGCCGACACCCGACGGATTGGAAGGCAATGCCTCTTCCACGAACTGCCTTGCGTCACCCTTGCCTTCGATGCGGATGCGCTTGCCGCCGAACGCCAGCCCGTAGTGCAACGGCAGCCGCGTAAAAGTCGCGGGCGCGCCCATGGCCGTGCTGCCGAATGCCCTGGACCATGTGCGCGGCCCCACCACGTTGAGCCGCTTGCTCAGCGGCCCGACTCGCCAGCCCACCGCCAACTGGGTGACCGGCTCGCCGTCCGGGCTGTGCGCGCTCGCATTGAACAACACGTCGCAACGCGGCTTGAAGCGCGCAAAGTCGCTGCCGTAGAGCATGGCGCTCATTCCCGGTTCCGCAACGTACACGTCGGTCTGTTGCAGCGCCTCGGGCGGCAACGGTGCCGGCCGTTGCCCCGGCAGCGGAATGCGCCAGGTGGCCTTGGCCACCACCACGAGGTGCTCGCGGCTGGCGGCGTCCAGCGCCACCACGGCACCCGCGACGAGGTTCTTGTTGCCAACGGCCACTTCCATCGCAGTACTTTTCCCTCGCTGCTCAGTTGACGTTGACCGAGCCGCCCAGGATGCGCTGGGTCGCGCTGGCATGGCTTGTGATGTAGTGGCCCCGCAACTGGATGCGCCCATCGGCCGAGAGAATGAGCGCCGACTCTCCGCAGCGCAGCTCGATCTCGTTCTTTGCTTCGATGACGACGCGCGTGTCGTCATGCGGCACGGCTGCGGCCGCCGGCCTTTGTTCCCGCGGCTCCCACACAAGGCCCAGGATGATGGCCTGGCGCATGTCGCTGCCGCTGAAGCCCAGTGCCACCGTGCTTCCGACGTCGGTCGGGGCCAGCGGCACCAGCGAGCACAGCACGTCCATCGTGCCCATGCCGGCCAGGCGCACGCGGGGCACGCCCCCTGCCGCCCCGTCCGCCCCATCCGCTCGGTCGGCGCCCAGGTCGACCAGCGTGCCGAGCACGATGCCCTGCGCGCCACGGCGCCCGGGGTTGTCCGCGGGTCTTGCAATCAGCGCTTCGAGCAGCGCGTCGCCCTCGAGCGACGGCGACACGGGCGGATTGGCGCTGCGGTCATTGGCGTGCACGTTCAGTTCTCCTGGATCTTGTTCGCCTTCGACGTGATGTGTCCATCGGCGTTGAAGTACTGCTCGCCGCTCGTGCCGACATTGAAGGTGTGGCCGTTGAAGGTGATGGTGCCGTCGGACTTCATCACCAGCGTGGACTTGCCGACGGTGATGCTGAATTCGTCGCCCGCGGTGATGTCGAAGGAGTTGCGCACATCGACGCGCTTGGAGCGCCCCACCTGCTCCGTCTGCATCAACCCCACGGTGGTGTTCATGGCCGCGCCCACCGAGACCTGGTAGCCCAGGCCGATCGTCAACGCCTTCGCCAGCCCGATGGTCTCGGCCTTGGCCAGCGCCACCGTCTCGGCCTTGTTGCCGCCGATGGTCACGACGCGGTTGTCGCCGATGTCGATGGTTTCGTTCATGCCCACGGTTTCGGTGCGGTTCATGCCGATGCCGATGGTCTCGTTCAGGTCGACGGTCTCGGTGCGGTTCTTGTGCACCGTGATGCGCTCGTCCAGGTCCACCGTTTCCGTGCGGTTCTTGTGGACCGTGATGGTCTCGTTGCCATCGACCGTCTCGGTGCGGTTGTTGTGCACGGTGATGGTTTCGTCATGGTCGACCGTCTCGGTGCGGTCGTGCTTCACGTGCACGGTCTCGTCGTGGTCGATGGTCTTGGTGCGGTCATTGCCCACCCAGTGGGTTTCGTCCTTCTCGACTTCGATGTCCTGGTTGCGTTCGGCGTGCAGCCAGAGCTGCTCGGCACCCTTCTTGTCCTCGAAGCGCAGCGCGTTGGCATTGGCATCGCTCGCCCCCTCGGAGCTGCGGGTAAGCAGGCCGCTCTGCGTTGCATTGGCGGGCAGGTCCCAGGGCGGCATGTTGTCGGCGTTGTAGACGCGGCCCGTGACGATCGGCCGGTCGGGGTCGCCATTCTCGAAATCGACGATCACCTCCTGCCCGATGCGGGGAATCTGGATGCCGCCGAAATTGGTGCCGGCCCACGGCGAAGACACGCGCACCCAGCAGGAGCTGTTCTCGTCCTTCGTGCAGTAGCGGTTCCAGTGAAAGCTGAGCTTCACGCGGCCGTAGGCGTCGGTCCAGATTTCGCGTCCGGCCGGGCCGGTGACGATGGCGGTCTGCGGCCCCGTGGTGCGCGGGCGTTGCGCAGCGGGCGCCGGCGCGCGGAAGACCTTGCTCGACGGAATCACCTCGAAATCGACCCGGCACTCGAACGGCTGCTGGGCGCTCGCATCGCCGATGTCCTGCACCCAGAGATGCGCGCCGGTCACCAGGTACTGCCTGTTCGACTCGTTCTGCGGATGCCGCTCCAGCGTGAGCAGGCAGCCCGGCACCACGGCGCGCAAATTGCCGGAGCCGCTGGCGCGCTCGCCCTGGCTGCCGACTTCTTCCATGCGCGTGCGCACGAGTTGTTCGCCTTCGGACTCGACGGTGTAGTCGCCCGGCCAGCCATAGCGCTCCATGCCGCTTTGCGAGGTCTTGCGCGGCATGGCGCTCACCTGTTGCAGGCGGGCCTTGGGCCGCGTGAAGTCGAAGTCGTCGGTGACCCAGCGGCCGCTCTGCAGCGTTTCGCAGGCGTTGAAGCGGTCGCAATGCTCTTCGCGCACCGTGTCGTCGGCACCGTGAAAAGGAATTTTTTCGTAGCCTGCGTGGGCATAGGGTTGGTGCGCCACCATCTCGTCCACCACGACCAGCTTGTGGCTGGCTTGCGAGTGCTCGAAGTAGTAGTAGAGCCCCCACTCGTGCAGCAAGCGGGAAACGAAGTCGAAGTCGCTTTCGCCGTACTGCACCTGGAACTCGCGCGCCGGGTAGCTGCGCGCGACTTTCAGCTCATGCACGAAGTCGTACTCGCCCAGCACCTCGCTCACGATGTCGGTCACGCTCTTGTGCTGGAAGATGCGGTAGTCGCTGGTGCGCGTGGCCAGCGTGAGCCAGGGCTCGATGACCGCCTCGTACAGCGCCCGGCGGTTTTCCAGGCGCAGGAAGCGCACGCGCGTGACAAGGCCTGAAATGTGGCGCTGCTCCGGCCCCGCGCCGGGGCGCCCGTCGAGCAGGACATGAACGGTGAGCGTCTCGCCGACCAGTTGCTTGATGGCGACGTTGGCGGCCTGCCGTTCGTTGTAGCCCGCCTGCTCGGGCGTGGTGAGCGTGACGGTGTAGCGGAACAGGCTGCTCAGGCTTTCATCGCCCTCGATCGCCACGGGCTCCAGGGCCGGCTGCCCGCCCATCATGGGCATGGCCGCCGAAGAAACGCTCAGCACGCGGACGGACCGCTCTGCGCCTGTTGGCATGACTCTCTCCCTAACTTTCGATTCGATTCCCGCCCTCAGCCCTCGACAAAGGGCTCGACCCACGAGCGGCTCTCCGGCTGCCTCCTCAATCGCCAGTCGAACGGGGCCGCTTTTTTATCTGGATTTGCAAACCCGCCCGTGCCCCATCCTCAAGGTCAAGCGTGACAACCCGATTGCATTTGAACAATCTTTTTTACCGAGTTCCGCCAGTGCAGGCTGTAATTTTGTTGCCAGTTATTTCTCTGGCCGGACAAACAAACCATAAGTTTTAAATCGCGAGTGCAGGTAATTATTCGGACTGACGGGGCTGCAGGATTGCAATTGGGTGAGCCGCAGCTTTGCCATCGCAGTGCAAGCGCGGCACCTTGCCGACGAAGCCCGCGCAGGGCGGCAACTCGGTCGGCGCGTGAATCTCGATGCCCTGTCGGGGCTTCTTCTTTTTCCGAGTTTTCGAACGACCCGATGAAACCGCAATCGCATGACACCTTGCTTCCGGCTTTCCAGACACAGGCGAAATAGAGCTGCAGGTTCTTTGAACTTCAGCGCTGCGAACTGAGGCCAAACTAATTACTTGAAATCCAGATTTCAAAGAAGGTCGCGGTGTTTCCCGCCGCAGACGCCGAGCGCTTTGGCGCGAACAGTATCCAGGGAATGACTGCGCCCTGAGCGCGTGAGGCGCGCGGCGTCTTCCGCCGCATTTGAGCTCCGACAACCGGGACGTTGATCGCGCGCCCTTCGGTGCCGACACGCCTTTGCAGCCGCCTCTGCAGTTGTTTCATTTATGTAAAAAATGAAGCGTTTATGTGTTTAAATCACGTAAATCTTACATTTTTGATACACAAACGCGCGAACAGATGGGCGCCCCTTCTTCGCTCCTTTCCCGTGTTCTTCTCTCTGTCGCAGCCCTGTTCGCCGGTGTTCCTGGCACACCGGCTACAGCCCTGGCCGAGTTGAACAGCGTTGGCAATGCACCACACAGCGTGCACCGCCTGAAGTTCTTCGTCGACCCGGCACTGGCCGACGAACTGGGCCCGGCCGAAGCGGGCCGGCGCCTTGCGCAGTACGTGGCCGACGTCAACACGGTGTTCACGCGCGAGACGGTACGCAGCTTCGTGTTCAACCCCGTGAGCGACCTGCAACTGATCGCGCCCGCCTCGGCCCCCGCGTGCAGCCACAGCGGGCTGGTCGACGGCGAGATCGCGGTGTGCATCAACAAGTCCACCAAGGGCTACAGCCACGGCGGGCTTGCCGCGAGCTGGACGTTCCCGCAAAAGGGCGTGGCCTGGAACCTGAACTGGATCGCCATTCACGATCCGCTGCGCCTGTCGCGCGCCATCACCACCGCCGCGCCCGAGTCCACCGAAAAAGATTACCTGGGCCGGCAGCTGAAGACGCTGCTGCACGAGTTGGAGCACGTGTTCGGCGCCGGTGCCGGCGAGTACTACAACGCCGCGATGGTGAAGGACACGACGGGCACCGCGCCGCAAGCCGACCTGGCGCTGGCGAACGACACCGACCGCTACTGGTGGACGCGCCAGGACTGGCGGCTCGACCCGCTGCTGGGCACGGTGTTCGAGCCGCGGCGCGACCCGGCCACCAACCGCGTCATCACACTGAACATGATCCGCTTCACGGCGGGCACCAAGGCCAACATCAACACCGACTGGAGCGACTGGCCGAAGTTCGGCACATCGAAGTACATGGCGGGCACCACCGCCACGCAGGTGCGCATCACCGACCGCGCAACGGGCGCGGCGCTGCCCGGCGCGCAGGTGTCCGTGTGGCGCAATGCCGGTGCCCCGTCGTCGCAACAACCGATGGTGCTGCTGGTGCAGGGCACGGCCGACGCGGCGGGCCGCTTCGCGTTCGACTGGGAGTGCGGCTTTACCTGCTTCAACAGCGCCAAGTCGACGCTGCTGGTCAAGGCCTCGGCGCCAGGCCGGGCACCGATGGCAAGCTGGTTCACGATCTTCGATGCCTTCGAGCAGAAGGCCGTGAAGGGCCAGGCCGCCTTCACCATCGACGTGGCGCTGGGCGTGGTCGACACCACGCCGCCCACGGTGTCGCTGTCGGCACCGGCCATGGCCACGGTGGGCCAGCCCGTCACCATCGCGCCGGCGGTGGTCGACAACGTGGGCGTGTGGGGCGTGAAGGTGGCGGGCATCGACGGCATTCCGATCTGCACCTTCGAAGCACCGCCCTACACCTGCACGTGGACGCCGCTGGCACCCGGCATGCAGACGATCCGCGTGATCGGCGTGGACGCCGCGGGCAACTCGGCCATGGCCACGGCGAACGTGATGGTCAACCCGCCCGTGGACACGACGCCGCCCACGGTGTCGGTGGCCGTGCCCACCTTCACGGGCGTGAGCACGTCGACGCCGCTTTCCGCCACGGCGCAGGCCAACACGAGCATTGCAGAGATGCAGTTCATCGTCGATGGCAAGACGCTGTGCACCGTGAAGGCCGCGCCCTACACCTGCAACTGGACGCCCGCCGCTTCGGGCTACGCGAGCATCGAGGCGCGGGCCATCGATGCGGCGGGCAACACCGCCAGCGTCTCGGCCCAGATGCAGGTGAAGCCGCACCTGGTGCCCTACCGTGCGCTTGCACTGAAGGACGAAGAGGCCGAGGCAGCGGGCCGTGGCGCGTTGCCGCATGCCGCACCACCGGCGGCGCCGAAGATCCGCACGGCGGCCGCGTCCCGCGCGCCCGGCACCTGACGAAGCGCCGCCCTGTTAACTTACTTGTCGACCGAGATGTTGGCGGTCTTGATGATGCGTGCCCACTTCTCGCGCTCGGCATGCATGAAGTCGCCGAAGCGCTGTGCGCTGCCACCGCCGTCCTCGGCGCCGAACTGGTCGAGCCGCGCGACCACGTCGGGCATTGCCAGCACGGTGTTCACGTCCTTGTTCATGCGGGCGATGGTGGCCGGCGGCATCTTTGCCGGCCCGACCAGCCCGAACCAGATGCTGGCCTCGTAGCCTTCGAACCCCGACTCCGCGAGCGTGGGCACGGCCGGGAAACTCTTCGACCGCTTCAGCCGCGTCTGGGCAATGGCCGTCATCTTTCCGCCGCCCAGGTACTGCCTGGCCGTGGTCATGCCCTCGAAGCTGTACTGCACGTGGCCGCCGAGCATGTCGCTCACCAAAGGCGCCGAGCCCTTGTACGGCACATGCAGCACGTCGATGTTGGCGCGCGCCTTGAAAAGCTCCAGCGCCAGGTGCTGGGCCGATCCGTTGCCGGCCGAGCCGAAGACGATTTCACCGGGCCGGCTGCGGCACAGCGCGACCAGCCCCTTGAGTGTCTTGACCGGCTGGTTGCTCTCGCAGATGAGCATCTGCGGCGTGGCGCCGACCAGCGCGATCGGCGCGAAATCGCGCTCCGCCGAATAACCCAGGCCCGGTTGCAGGCCGGGTGCGATGCCGTGGCTGTTGATGTGCGCCATCAGCAAGGTGCTGCCATCGGGGTCCGCCCGCGCCACCTGCTCGGCCGCGATCATTCCGGCCGCGCCCGCCCTGTTCTCGACGACGACCGGCGTGCCCCACATCACGCCCAGCTTCTGGGCCAACAGCCGCGCCAGCACGTCGGTGCCGCCGCCGGGCGGAAACCCGACGACGAGCTTCGTCACGCCCCTGGACGTGGTCTGGGCGAACACGCCCGTCGTTGCGGCCAGGGTGGCCGCAACGGCTCCCTTGGCAAATAGCCTGCGCTTCATTTTCTTGTCTCCTGCTTGTTCTTCGATGTGTGTGTCTGCCGGCCTGTCGTCAGGCGGCCGATGCCAGTGCCGATGCATCAGGCATGCGGAAGCCGCGGGCATCGAGCCCGGCGGCCAGCGTGGTCCGCTGCGCGGGCTCGATCTCGACGAGCGGCGGACGCACCGCCGCCCAGCCGGCGTCGCCAGTGTGCCGCGCAATGGTCGCCTTCATGGCCGCGATCATCGGCAGCGCCTGGAACACGGCACGCGTTTCGTTCAGCGCCTTCTGCCTGTCTTCCGCATCGGCTTCGGTCCAGTGCTCGTACAGGTCGACGATGGCCGCGGGGTTCACGTTGCCGGTCGCGGTGATGCAGCCCGCGCCACCGCCGCGCAGCGTGGGCAGCAGCACCGTCTCCGTGCCGGCGAACACATCGAAGCCGCCGGACTGGAATTCGCGCAGCATCGCGGCCGTGTTGTTCCAGTCGCCCGAGCTGTCCTTGATGCCGGCCACCGTGCGCGGGTAGGCCTTCAGCAGACGCTCGATCAGCGCCAGGCTGATGCCGACCTGCGAAACCGGAGGGATGTGATACAGGTAGATGCGCAGTCGCTCGTCGGCGACCGCATCGATCACCCGCGCATAGCTGCGAAAGAGCCCTTCGTCGGAAACGCCCTTGTAGAAAAACGGCGGCAGCATCAGTACGCCGGCACAGCCCGCTGCCACGGCGTGCCGCGTCAGCTCGATGGTGTCGGCGAGCGCACAGGTGCCGGTGCCCGGCATCAGCCGGTCGGGCGAAACGCCGTCTTGCAGCAAGGCATCAAGCAAGCCCCGCTTCTCTTGCACGGTCAGCGAGTTGGCCTCGGAGTTGGTGCCGAACACCGACAGGCCCACGCCCTGGCCGAGCAGCCAGCGGCAATGCCGCACGAAGCGCGGCACCGACGGCGCAAGGTCGGCATCGAACGGTGTCAGCACCGGCGACAGCACGCCGCGCAGCTTGGGCGCACTCACTTCGCCACGCTCCACCGGCCGTACTTCTGCACCGCCTTCTCTTCGAAGCCGAAGCCCAGCCCCGGCGTCTGGTGCAGCACGACGCGGCCATTCTGGTGGTCGAGCTGGCGGTCGATCAGGCGGCGGAAATTCAGCACCTGGTCGTCCCAGAAAAATTCCACGTAGCGCGCATTGGGCGTGGCCGCGACCAGCGGCGCATGCACGTCGTGGAACCAGTGCGGGCACATCACCACGCCGTAGCTCGCGGCGGTCGCGGCAATGCGCTTCCACTCCGTGATGCCGCCGCACACCAATGCATCGGTCTGCAGGATCGACGTCGCGCCCTTGTCGAGCAGCTCCTTGTGATACCAGCGGCCGTAGCCAATCTCCGCGGTTGCCACCGGAATGCGCGTCAGCCTGGCCAGCTTCGCGTGGCTCTCGATGTCGTCGGGGCCGAAAGGCTCTTCGATGAAATACGGGTCGTAGGCTTCGAAGCGGCGGATGTACTGCATCGCCTGCGTGGTGTCGACCCAGCCGTTGTTGCAGTCCATCATCAATTCGACGTCGGGCCCGACGGCATCGCGCGCGGCCTTCAGCCGTGCTTCTTCTTCCTTGGGCGAGAGGCGGCCGGTCTTCATCTTCACGGCCTTGAAGCCCTTGTCGACGTAGCTGGCCATCTCATGCCCCAGCATCGCGGGCGTCTTGCCTTCGAGGTAGTAGCCGCCGCTGGCATAGGCCGGCACCGATTCGAGCTCGACCGCGCCCAGGTACTTGTGCAACGGGAGCTGGTGCGTCCGGGCGTTGAGGTCCCACAGCGCCGTGTCGAGCGCGCTGATGGCACGCATGACGGTGCCCGAGCGCCCCTGCAACAGCGACTCCTGGTACATGGCCGCCCACAGCCCTTCGACCGCGTACGAGTCCTTGCCGATCAGCACCGGCGCCAGCAACTGCTCGACCGCGGCCTCGAACAGCGCACCACCGGCGCTGCCCACGTAGCAGAAGCCGATGCCTTCCACGCCATCGTCGGAGCGGACCTTGACCAGCCCGTAGTGGCGCACGCTGACGGTGCGGTTCGAGAACGACGTCACGCGGTCGAGCGGAATGGCGGCGGCGCAGAAATGAATGGATTGAATCTTCGGCAAAGAGGTCTCCTGGTTGTGTCGCAGGAGATTCTGGGATTCCTCAAAGCAAAGAAAAATGGTTGTTTCATATCTTCTGAAGACGTAAATTGTTTCTTCTTGCGCGGGCACAGTCGGCCCGCACGCTTCAGCAAACACGACGGCACCCCACACCATGGATTCACGGTTTCTGCAGAGCTTCGTATCGGTCGTAGAGCTCGGCTCCATCGCCGAAGCGGCGCGGCATCTGGACATGACGCCCGCCACCATCGCGCAGCGCGTGCGGGCGCTGGAGGCGGACATCGGCAGCCAGCTCATCGTGCGCTCGGGGCGAACCGTGCGGCCCACGGTGTCGGGCACGCGCATCCTGGCGCGTGCGCGCAGCGTGCTGCGCGAACTGCGAGACCTGCAATCGGCGGCATCGGACACCGAGCTTCCCGCGGGGCCGCTGCGGCTCGGCGCCATACCCACGGGGCTCATGGGCATCATCCCGCTGATCCTGAAAGACTGGGTGCGGCGCCATCCGCACATCGGCATCTACATCGAGCCCGGCTCGACCACCGCGCTGTACGGCCGGGTCATGGCGGGCGAACTCGACGCCGCGATCCTCGTGCACCCGACCTTCGAACTGCCAAAGACCAGCAGCTGGCACGGCCTGCGCCGCGAACCGCTGGTCTTGCTGACGCCCGCGCGCATGAAGGTCGCGTCGGCGCTGGCCACCATCGCGCGCGAACCGTTCATTCGCTACGACCGGCAGGTCGTGGGGGGCAAGATGGCCGACGACTACCTGCGCCAGCTGGGCATACGGCCCAACGTTCGCGTCGAGCTCGATGGCATCGAGTACATCGCCAAACTGGTGGCCGAGGGGCTGGGGGTTTCGGTGCTGCCCGACTGGGCCGTCATCGGCGCGCCCAACCGGGAGCTCAAGAAGTGGCCGCTGCCACCGCCCTGCCCCGCGCGGACCGTCGGCGTTCTGTGGCAACGCTCGACCGTGCGGGCACCGCTGGTCGAGGCGCTGGTGGACATCGCGCGGGCGCATTTTCCGCAGCCGGCCGAGCAGGCGCAACGCGGCTCGGCGCGCGCTTCCACGCGCTGAACAACCAACTGGCTCCCCGAACACGGATCGAACGTGTGACATGCGCATTAACAGTGCGCCGCATCTACCACTGAGCTACCGGGGAAAAGAATGGAGGCGCGGACCGGAGTTGAACCGGTGTAGACGGATTTGCAATCCGTTGCATGGCCACTTTGCTACCGCGCCGAAAGAACAAGAAAAAGATGGCGCCCCGCAGGGGAGTCGAACCCCTGGCTTCCTCCTAGACAGGGAGGCACTCTGGCCACTGAGTTAGCGGAGCGAAAAGAAAAAGATGGCAGGCCCTCAAGGATTCGAACCTTGGATACCGGGATCAAAACCCGGTGCCTTGGACCACTAGGCGAAGGGCCATCGAAAAAGGTGGCGCGCACGGAAGGAGTCGAACCTTCAACCGCTGGGTTTGGAGTCCAGTGCTCTGCCAGTTGAGCTACATACGCATGAGAGGCATGAGAAAAAAGAAGAACAAGAAATGAATGGTCTGAGTGGCAGGATTTGAACCTGCAGCCTCCTGCTTCCAAGGCAGGCCGTCTACCAGATTGACACTACACCCAGAGAAAAAATCGATTGGTGCCCCAGGGGAGATTCGAACTCCCAGAATTCCGCTTCTAAGGCGGACACGTATGCCGGTTCCGTCACCGGGGCTGAATGAATGAGTAAGAGGCGCGCGATCCGTTTCCAGTGGCCGGTCGCCGTACCTCGTCGATGCAGGTTTTTAATGAACGTCCACAAGGCCGAAGCCCGGTGCCATGCAGCACGATCGCTGGATGAAAAAACAAAAAGGCCCGGAACCTTTCGGTGTCCGGGCCTCTGCTTGAGAGCGCTTGGAAGGTACGCGCTTATGCACTTCCTCCACCCGGTGACACCTGATCCTCGCTGGCGCAATCCCACGGCTGTGCCTGCAGGGCCTGCATCGGATTCGGACACTGATCGAGCTGCTGCAACGCCAGCACGCCCAGGCCGCCCAGTCCGTTGCACAGCGAAACGCGCACGAGCGCACGGCCCGATACGGGTCGAATGCTGTGGGTGCGAATGACGGCTGCGTTCACGATGGTTCCTGGTGTCTGTCTGTGTTGCGATGTCGGGTTGAATTTGCCGCGGCCTGGACCGCGAATGAGTTGAACTGTAAATAGTCTTTACGCCGCCGTCAACACGTTGCGTAAAAATAATTTACGCAATGCACTGCAACGCACCGCACTGCGTTCAACGCAACGAATCGAGCGTGAGCCGGCTTCGTATGCTGACCGTGAACGCACAGCCGCGGCCCGCCGGGTTCTGCGCCAGCTCGATGGTTCCGCCCATGCGCTGGCAGGCTTGCCGCGCAATCGCCAGGCCCAGCCCAGTGCCATGTGCGGAAGTGCCCGCCACACGGTGAAAGCGGTCGAACACCAGCGCATGCTCTTCCAGCGGAATGCCCGGGCCGCTGTCGACGACGGACAGCGTCAGCACGCCGTCTTCGAGCCGCAGCGTCACGATCACGTGCCCGCCCACGTCGACATACTTCACCGCGTTGTCGAGCAGGTTGCGCAGCACCGATTCGTACAACGGCACCGGCAGGCTGAAGCGCACGCTGTCGGGTGATTCGAGCATCAGCTCCAGCTGCCGGTTGGCCGCGTCCTTCGAGGCCTGCGCCAGGTGCCGCCGCGTCAGTTCGGCAACGTCGATGCGCTGCATCTCGGGGTGCGTGGAGCCGTCCATCGTTGCCAGCTCCAGCAACTGCTGGATGAGGTGCGAGCCGCGCGCAATCGCGTGCGTCAGGTGCTGCGCGGCCTCTTCCCGCTCCTTCGGATCGGTGGAGCGCGACAGCACGTGCGCCTGCGCGCCGATCACGGCCAGCGGAGTCCGCAGCTCGTGCGCCGCATCGTTCACGAACGACCGCTCCCGGTCGACCTTGCCCCGCAGTTGAGAGAGCAGGTCTTCGAGTGCGTTCACGAGCGGCTCCAGCTCGGCGTACTTCGGATCGAACCCCAGCGGCGACAGGTCTTCCGCGCTGCGCTGGTGAATTCGCTCGCCCAACATGCGCAGCGGCTTGATGCCCTGCGCGGCGGCAATCCACACGGGCGCCAGCACAAAGGGAAAGGCCACCAGGAAGGGCATGAAGAGCGAACTGCCGATGAACCCGAGCAGCCAGGTAATGCCCGAATGCGGCTCGCCGAGCCACAGCTTCCAGTGCGTGTTGCTCCCCTCGTAAAGCCAGTAGCTCTGGCTGCCGAGCTTGATGTCGACCATGCGGTCGTGCTCGCCCTTCAGTGCATGGCCGGCGATCTGCGGGGACACGTACAGCATCCGCCCGGCGTGGTCCTTCAGCATGAAGACCACCTCCCCGGGCAGGTTGCCCTCGCCGCGGCGCAGCTCGTTGATGAGCTTGGCCATCGAGTCCGTGACGGCCACGGCGACGTCTTCCTTCTCGATGTCGGCCAGCACGGCATTGAGCTGGCGCCCCGCGCGCACCACGCTCGAGTCCGTGCTCATGTTCATGCTGAACTCGATGTACAGGAAGGCGATGAGCGCGGCCCATGCCAGCGTGAAGGCGAACAGCAGCGACAGCGCCACGCGGCGCACCAGGCTGCGCTTGAACAGCCACTTCATGACGCGAGCATGTAGCCGACCCCGCGAACGGTCTTGATGCGCTCGGCGCCGATCTTGCGGCGCAGGTTCGACACATGCACTTCGATGGCGCCGAAGTCGACCGGCTCGCCCAGCGGGTCGAGCCGCTGCGACAGCGTGCCCTTGGGAATCACCGCGCCGGGTTCGCGCGCCAGCTCCAGCACCAGCTGGAATTCGCGCGGCGACAGGTCGAGCACCGCGCCGGCCAGCCGCGCCACGTGGCTGCGCGGTTCGATCTCCAGTTCGCCGAAGGTCCACACGTCGCTGGCCTGGTGCGCGTAGCGCCGCCGCACCGCATGAATGCGGGCCACCAGCTCGGGCGTGGCAAAGGGCTTGACCACGTAGTCGTCGGCGCCGCCATCGAGCCCGGCCAGCCGGTCTTCGAGTGCCGAGCGCGCGGTGATGACGACGATGGGCACCGTCACGCCCGAACGCCGCCAGCGCGAGAGCAGTTGCAGGCCCGAGCCGTCGGGCAGGCTCACGTCGAGCAGCACGCAGCCGCAGGCGTCGCCCTCGAAGGACCGGGGTGCGTCGGCGATGCGGCGCAGCCACTCGATGCTGAAACCCTCGGCCTTGAGCGCTTGCGAGAGCGCCCGCCCCAGGTCCAGGTCGTCTTCAATGAGCAGGAGGTGCATGGCCGGATTGTCCATGCACCAACCTTAAGCATTGCCAAAGGTTCGGCGGCAAACAATGCGCTTCCCCCCGATCTACCGGGCAGCCACGGGGGCAACGGTCGGCCGCCCGGATTCATTGGAGTTTTGCGTGGTCCCCGTCTTCAGAATCCCGAAGCGCCGGTCGCTTGTGGCAGCGGTTCTGGTCGCCATGGCACTCTCGGCCTGCGGCGACGGAAGAGCCCCTCCCAGCGCCGCAGAAATGCACCCCGACGACGCGGCGGTACACGCCGTGCTCGTGAAGAAAGAGCCGGACGCCACCGGCAAGCACGGCCTTGAAAAAGACCCGCGCGCGGCCCCGTTCCTGATGCAGCTGCACTGCCGGCTCAGCCGCTGCAGCCTGATCGTTCGGCTGAAGCAATCGCGCCTGCTGCGCGCATTGCTGAAGTAGCGGCTCGCGCGTTTCGAGCGTTTCCCACGCGTCCCACGTTTCCCCCGCCTCCGTGCGGGCAAAACCGGTGCCGGCGCACCGAGGCCACAGAATGGCGCGCATGCAGAACACCACGCCCCTGAAGAACAACCAGGCGCTGCAGCGCGCCTACCTGCTGCTCGTCGCCGTCCTCGTGCTGGTCGGCTGCTGGATCGCTCCCATCGATGCGCCCGCGCGCGAGCAGGTCAACGACGGCCTGAAGCGCGCGCTCACCACCTTCGCCGCGGCACGCGCGCTGGGCGCCGTGGTCTCGGTGGCGCAAGGCACCCAGGTCGATGCCACGCCGGGCGGCGTGGGCGTCAGCTTCGCGCCCGGACAGGCGCTGAAGCCGCTGAACGAACTGATCGAGCAGTTCGCGGCCATCATGCTGGCGGCCAGCGTGTCGTTCGGCATCCAGCTGGTGCTGCTGAACATCGGTGCGCACCACCTCATGTCTTACCTGGTCTGCGCGGTCGCGCTCGCATGGACGGTGGTGCGCTGGCGGCGCGGGCGCTCGCCGCGCTGGCTGCAGTCGGCGCTGATCGGGCTGCTGCTGGTGCGCTTCGCGGTGCCGCTCAGCGCGGTGGCCAACGAAGGCATCTACCGCGTGTTCATGGCCAGCGAGTACCAGACCGCGCTGTCGGGCATCGAGAAATCGCCGACCGCGGTGGTCGATGCAACGCAAGAAGCGCCCACCGCGCAGGAAGGCTGGAAAGACCGCATCGAGCGCTGGCTGCCGAAGCTGCCCAACCTGAAGGCGACCTACGAGCAGATATTGAAGTCGGCGTCGGACTGGGCCGAGCGCATCGTCAAGCTCATTGCGCTGTTCGTGCTGCAGACCATCGTGCTGCCGCTGGGCTTCCTGTTCCTTGCATGGCGGCTTGCGCGAGCGGCCATACGCGAGCCCGCCATTCGAAACGCCGCGGCTTAGCGTTTCCCTGCGAGTGGTAGCAAACTGGCGGCCCGAAGCACCACCGAGGACTCCCGATGCAGATTCGCGAACTCGCCACCGGCCTGCAGTTTCCCGAAGGGCCGATCGCCATGGACGACGGCTCCGTGCTGCTGGTCGAAATTGCACGCGGCACGCTCACGCGGGTGCGCGCCGATGGGCTGGTGCAGGTGGTCGCCGACCTGGGTGGAGGACCGAACGGCGCGGCCATCGGGCCCGACGGCGCGGTGTACGTGTGCAACAACGGCGGGTTCAGGTGGCACACCGAAGCCGACGGCTGCGTGCGGCCGGTGGGCCAGGCGGCCGACTATTCAGGCGGTCGCATCGAGCGCATCGACCTGGCCACGGGCCGCGCAGAACGCCTGTACGACACGGTCGAGGGCGGCGCGCTTTGCGGCCCCAACGACATCGTGTTCGACGCGCAAGGCGGCTTCTACTTCACCGACCTGGGCAAGGTGCGCGAGCGCGACATGGACCGCGGCGGCCTGTTCTACGGCCATGCCGATGGCAGTGCCGCCCATGCGATCGCACGGCCCGTGATGACGCCCAACGGCATCGCGCTTTCGCCCGACGGCCAGACCCTCTACTACGCCGAGACCGAAGGCGCGCGCGTCTGGGCCTTCGACATCACGGCACCGGGGCGCGTGCGCAAGGACGGTTGGCCCTCGCCGCATGGCGGCCGCATGCTGTGCGCCTCGCCGGGCGGGCACTACCAGCGCTTCGATTCGATGGCGGTCGATGCATTGGGCAACCTGTGCGTGGCCACGCTGCTGCATGGCGGCATCAGCATCGTCGCGCCCGATGGCGGCAGCGTCGAGCACGTGCCGCTGCCCGACCGCTACACCACCAACATCTGCTTCGGCGGGCGCGACCGGCGCACGGCTTTCGTCACCCCGTCGGGCAGCGGCCGGCTGATCGCCATCGACGACTGGCCCACGCCCGGCCTGGCGCTGAACTTCCAGGCCTGACTGCTACGCATCACGACACCACCTGGTAGTACAGGTTCTGCGGGTGCTTGGCCTGCGCAAAGAAGAACCAGCGCTCGGCCAGCAGGCCCGGTGCCTGCACCAGCACCGCAAGCAGCCACGGCCACGTGAGACCACCGCCCATCAAGCCGCACACCAGCAGCAGCGCCGGCAACGCGAAGGCCAGCAACAGGAAGCCGAGCTTCATGTTCTTCAGCGCGGCGAGCGAAGCGCCGTGAAAGAACTCGCGCGTGTTGAACGACCCGGCCGACATGCCCATCGACTTCTGCACCAGCTTCTGCGTGCGGATGCCGGTGGCCGATTGCAAGGTCGACTTGTGGCGAATGCCCGCGTTGCGCCGCAGCGCCTTTGCCCGCGCGGCCCATGCCGCCAGCGTGGCAACGAGCGCGCACGGCCCGAAGACCTGCACGAAGCGCGCCTCGCCCGCCAGCGCCGCCATTGCACAGGCCAGCACCAGCCCCGACGACAGGCCGATCAGCGTGAAGTTGACGATGGTCAGCGGATGCGCCCACTCCTCGATGAAGCGCAGGCAGGCGTAGATCATCGCGGTGCAGTACCACAGCGCGACGGCGCCGCACAGCACCAGCACCGGCAGCAGCCACGTGAACGGTGCACCGGCGCCGAACTGCAACGACAGCCACCACAGCGCCACCAGCGCGATGAAGCCCGGCAGCACGATCACTTCGCGCGACATCCACGAGGTGCGCCACATCAGCACCGCACGCCAGGCGCGCGTCTTGCGGCCCAGGTGCATGAACGACGCGGCCAGGCCGGCCACGAGCAGCACCTCGGCCACGCCCAGCGCCATCAACAGGAAACCCGGCGACAGCCCGAGGCCGAACAACACCGCCAGCGCCAGCGTGAACACCAGCCCCTGCGCGGCACCCGACAGCGTGGTGAAGAAAAGAATCGAGAACGCGGGATGCATCTTCTGGCTACTCCCTCGGCGCGTCGGTCGACTGCGTGATGTGACGCGGCAGGTACTGGTTGGCGGGGTTGGTTTCCCACTCGGGCATCAGCTGGTAGCCGCCGCGTTCGCGAATGGCCTTCGACACGTCGGAGTCCGGGTCCTTCACGTCGCCGAAGATGCGCGCGCCCGTGGGGCAGGCTTTCACGCAGGCGGGCTTGCGGTCTTCCTTGGGCAACTGCTCGTCGTAGATGCGGTCGACGCACAGCGTGCACTTGGTCATGACCTGGCGTTCTTCATCGAGCTCGCGTGCGCCATAAGGGCAGGCCCACGCGCAGTACTTGCAGCCGATGCACTTGTCGTAGTCGACCAGCACGATGCCGTCTTCCTTGCGCTTGTAGCTGGCGCCCGTGGGGCACACCGGCACGCACGGTGGGTCTTCGCAGTGCAGGCAGCTCTTGGGAAAGTGGATGGTCTCGGTGACCGGGAACGCGCCGGCCTCGTAGGTCTGCACGCGGTTGAAGAAGGTGCCGGTGGGGTTGGCGGCGTAGGGCCGCTCATCGGCCAGCGGGCCGGCGCTGCCGGAGGTGTTCCATTGCTTGCAGGAGGTGACGCAGGCATGGCAGCCGACGCAGACGTTGAGGTCGATGACGAGGGCGAGTTGCTTGGCGAGCGTTTCGCCCTGCTCGGCGCGTTGCGTGGTTTTACTCCCTCCCCTCCCGGGGGAGGGTTGGGGTGGGGGCAGCGGCGCATCAACTGCAGGCCGCGCTTCAATGAAGGCCGTCGTGCCCCCACCCCAGCCCTCCCCCGGAAGGGGAGGGAGCGAAACCGGAGACGGGGCCGCCATCAGGTCCTTCAACCACTGCATCATTTCTTCCCCCTCCCCGCAAAGTACGTCAGCACGCTCGCCGCCTTCCCCAGCACCCCGGGCGCGCTCGGCATGCTCGCCATCTGCGGAAATGTCTCTTCAGGCTCGCCAGGTTCCGCCGGCCTTATGCGCACCCGCACGTCGTACCACCCCGCCTGCCCGGTGATCGGGTCCGAGTTGCTGATGCGTCCGCTCGCCGTTCCCGCGAACGGCAGCTCTTCGCTGATCAGGTGGTTCAGCAGGAAACCCTTGCGCGCTTCGTCCGAGCCCGGCGCCAGTTGCCAAGCGCCATCGGCCTTGCCGATCGCATTCCACGTCCACACCGTGCCCGGCTCCACGGCCTCGCTGTAGCGAAGCATGCAACGCACCTTGCCCCACTGGCTCTCGACCCAGCACCAGCCGCCGTCGGCAATGCCCGCCGCTTCGGCGGTGAGCGGGTTCACGTGCAGGTAGTTGTGGCTGTGGATCTGCCGCAGCCACGCGTTCTGCGAATCCCACGAGTGGTACATCGCCATCGGCCGTTGCGTCAGCGCATTGAGCGGATAGGCGTCGAGGTCGGTCGCGGCTTCTTCGAGCGGTGCATACCAGAAAGGCAGCGGGTCGAAATACGTGTCGATGCGCTCGCGCAAGGCATCGGGCGGTTGCCGCCCGGGGCTCTTGCCCTGTGCCGCGAGGCGGAAGCTCTGCAGCGTGTCGGAATACAGCGCCAGCTGCACCGGGTCGTTGCGTTGCCGCCAGCCCTTGTCTTTCGCAAAGTCCAGGTACTCCCGGTTCCAGTTGCGCATGTAGTGCATCGTCTCGGGCATGTGGTACTGGAACACGCAGTTGTTCTGCGCATACGCCTCCCACTGCTTCGGGTTGGGCGCGCCGCGCAGGTGCTCGGTGCCGTCCTTGCCGCGCCAGCCCATCAGGAAACCGATGCCCGGCTGCGGCTCGAAGTTGACGACGAAGTCCGGGTAGCCCGTGTACTTGCGCCCGCCCTCGGGCGTGGTGAAGGCCGGAAACTTCAGCCGCGACGCCAGCTCGATCAGCACCTCCTGGAAGGGCTTGCACTCCCCGGTCGGCGGCACCACCGGCACGCGCACCGAATCGACCGGCCCGTCGAACTCCGAGATCGGCCGGTCGAGCATTCCCATCACGTCGTGGCGCTCCAGGTAGGTGGTGTCGGGCAGCACCAGGTCGGCAAAGGCCACGGTCTCGCTCTGGAAGGCGTCGCACACCACCAGGAACGGAATCATGTGCTCGCCCTTCTCGTCCTTGCGGTTGAGCATCTCGCGCACGCCCATGGTGTTCATGCTCGAATTCCACGCCATGTTGGCCATGAAGATCATCAGCGTGTCGATGCGGTAGGGGTCGCCCTTCGCCGCGTTGGTGATCACGTTGTGCATGAGCCCGTGCGCCGACAGCGGGTGCTCCCACGAAAACGCATGGTCGATGCGGATCGGCGAGCCGTCGGGGTTGATGGCCAGCTCGTCCGGGCTGGCCGGAAAACCCAGCGGCGCCGCGTTGAGCGGCGTGTTCGGCTGGATCATTCCCGGGTCGTTGAAGGCCCGGTAGTTGGGCACGATGTGCCTCGGGTACGGTGCCTTGTGCCGAAAGCCGCCAGGCGCGTCGATGGTGCCGAGCACGCTCATCAGCACCGCCAGCGCACGCACGGTCTGGAATCCGTTCGAATGCGCCGCCAGCCCGCGCATCGCATGAAAGGCCACCGGCCGCGCCTGCGTGGTCGGGTGCTTCTTGCCCCAGGCATCGGTCCAGGGAATGGGCAGTTCGAAGGCCTGCTTCAGCGCCGTGTCGCCCATCTCGCGCGCCAGCTTGCGGATGCGCGCCGCATCGATGCCGGTGATGGCCTGCGCCCATTCGGGCGTGCAGCTCGCCACGCGCTCGCGCAGCAACTGGAACGACGGCGCCACGCGCGTGCCGTCGGCCAGCGTGTAGTGGCCTTCGAGCGCGGGGTCGCACCCGTCTTCGATGCCTTCGGGGTAGGCGGGCTTCACGCTGCCGCTGGCCTTGTCCCACACCAGCTTGTTGTGCGGGTTGCGCCCATCGCCGGGCGGACCGCGCTCGGGGTCGAAGGCGAACAGCCCTTCGCGCTCGCAATCGTCCAGCACCACCAGCTGCGGGGCGTTGGTGAAGCGCTTGAGGAATGCATGGTCCACCAGTTCGTTGCCGATCAGCTCGTGCAGCAGCGCCATGAACAGCGCGCCGTCGGTGCCCGGCTTGATCGGAATCCATTCGTCGGCAATGGCCGAGTAGCCCGTGCGCACCGGGTTGATGGAAATGAAGCGCCCGCCCGCCCGCTTGAACTTGCTGATGGCAATCTTCATCGGGTTGCTGTGGTGGTCTTCGGCCGTGCCGATCATCACGAACAGCTTGGCGCGTTCCAGGTCGGGCCCGCCGAACTCCCAGAAGCTGCCGCCGATGGTGTAGATCATTCCCGCGGCCATGTTGACCGAGCAGAAGCCGCCGTGCGCCGCGTAGTTGGGCGTGCCGAACTGCCGCGCGAACAGGCCGGTGAGCGCCTGCATCTGGTCGCGCCCCGTGAACAGCGCGAACTTCTTCGGGTCGGTGGCGCGGATGTGGCCCAGGCGCTCGGTCAGCATGCCGTAGGCGCGCTCCCAGCTGATGGGCTCGAACTCCCCGGCCCCGCGCTCGCTGCCGGCCTTGCGCAGCAGCGGCTGCGTGATGCGCGCGGGCGACACCTGCTTCATGATGCCCGACGAGCCCTTGGCGCAGATCACGCCCTGGTTCAGCGGGTGGTTCGGGTTGCCGTCGATGTAGCGCACCTCAGGCCCCTTCTCACCCTCGCGCAGGTGCACGCGAATGCCGCAGCGGCAGGCGCACATGTAGCAGGTGGTGGTCTTGACCTCGGTATCGGCCGTGGGCGTGGGGGCCGACAGCGGATCGTGCACGGGCTCGCGGGACAGGAAACTGAACACTGGCGGTCCTTTGTTTTCAAGCGGGGGCTGTGCCGATGCTAGAGGCCTTCCATCGAACGAAAAAGCGCAGAATATTGCTCACGATGACCGGAAAAACAGATCAGCAATCCGCCCAGCGGCTGCGCCTCAACCTGCGCCAGCTCGAAGTGTTCGTGGCCACCGCGCGCGGCGGCAGCACCCGCGCCGCGGCCGACCGCATCGCGCGCTCGCAGTCGGCCGCGAGCAGCGCGCTCGCCGACCTCGAAACCTCTGTTGGCGCCCTGCTGTTCGACCGCATCGGCCGCCGGCTGGTGCTCAATGAAAACGGCCGCGCGCTGCTGCCCAAGGCGCAGGCGCTGCTCGACCAGGCCAGCGACGTGCAGGCGCTGTTCAGCGGCGAGCACGCGGCACCGCTGCGGGTGGCGGCCAGCTTCACCATCGGCGAGTACCTGCTGCCCGAACGCGTGTCGCAATGGACCGCCCTGCATCCGCAGAGCCAGGTGCGGCTGCACATCGCGAACACGCGCGATGTGATCGAGGCGGTGGCGGGCTTCGACGTCGATGTCGGCTTCATCGAAGGGCCGCAGACCCACCCCGACCTCGTGGTGCGCGCATGGCGCGAAGACGAACTGGTGATCGTGGCCGCGCCCGGCCATGCGTTGGCGAACCGCATCGCCACCCACCGGCAGTTGTCGCAAGCCACCTGGGTGCTGCGAGAACACGGCTCGGGCACGCGGCAAGTCACCGACGCCTGGCTGATCCAGAACCTCGACCAGGTGCACGTGGGCTTCGAGCTGGGCAGCACCGAGGCCATCAAGCGCGTGGTGGCCTCGGGCACCGGCCTGGCCTGCCTGTCGCGCTACACAGTGGCGCAGGCGCTGGAAGACGGCCACCTGGTCGAGCTGCGCACGCGCTTGCCCGCGGGCATGCGCCGGCTGGCCACGGTGATGCACCGCGACAAGCTGCTGGGCCGCGCCACCGCCGACTTTCTTCGCCATTGCGGGGCGACCGTGCCGCGCACGCAGGCCAGCCGCCAGGCCTGACGACACCCGCGCGGCCGTTCAGGCCGGCCGCGACAGCAGGTGCACGTACTCGTACTGCGCCGTGTTGATGGTCGACACGCGGTACTCCACCGGCTTGTCGCCGAAGGTGAGCGCGGTGCGCTTCACCTCCATCACCGGGGCGCCCTGCGCCACGCCGAGGATGCGCACCACGCTTCGGTCGGCCGCCATGGCGCGTGCGCGTTCGCGCGCCAGCGTCACGGTGATGCCGAACTCGGTCTGGTAGAGGTGGTAGATGGTGCTCGGCCGCTCGCGAAAGCGCTTCTCGGTCAGGCCCTTGAACAGCAGCGCCGGCAGCGTGAGCCGGTCGTGGATCACCGCCCTGCCCTGCAGCAGCAAGCGGTTGTCGATCTGGATGGCCGGCTCGCCGGTTCGCAGGCCCAGCGCCTGCGCGGGCTCCTCGTCCATGCGCACGCGCTCGAAGGCGACGAACTCCACCTGTGGCGCCTGCCGCAGCCCGTCGCTGCGCTCGACGTGGAAGAACTGGAACATGAAGCGGTCGGCGTTGTGCACCGCAACGAAAGTGCCGCGCCCCTGCCGCCGCACCAGGATGTGCTCGGCCACGAGGTCGTCCGTCGCATGGCGCAGCGTGCCGATCGACACGCCCAGCGCAGCGGCCAGTTCGGTCTCGCTCGGCAGCGTGCTGCCGGCCGCGCAGCGCCCCGATTCGATGGCGCGCAGCAGCGAGCGCTTGACCAGCCGGTAGAGCGGCGCGCCCGCCGAGTCGGCGGGTATCGGTTCGAACACGGACGGGTCGGTCGGGCGGGGCATGGCGCGATTGTTGGGCAGCATCGCAATTCATTCAAGTCATTCATATGACCTGTTTGACACCCGGAGACACGCGCTCGGACACTGGCCCGGCTGCAAATTTTCAGCGAGTCACAACAGGAGACAACGATGATTCATTTCGTTCTGCACGACGCCAAGGACACGGTCGCGGTCGTGGTGGTGGAAGGCGTCAAGGCCGGCATGTCGCTCACCGGCTGGATCATGGACGAGGACCGGATGACCAGCGTCGATGCGCGCCAGGACATCCCGATCGGCCACAAGGTCGCGCTCAAGGACATGGCCACCGGCGACACGGTGTGGAAGTACGGCATCGACATGGGCAAGGTGGTCGCGCCGATCAAGGCCGGCGAACACGCGCACGTCCAGAACATCAAGACCAAGCGCTGGTAAGAACCCGCCCGCTTCGCCAACTCCCCTCACCCACGAATCCGAAAGCACAGCATGTCCATCATTTCCAAAGACACCACCTTCCTGGGCTACCGCCGCGAAAACGGCCGCGTCGGCGTGCGCAACCACGTCATCATCCTGCCGCTGGACGACCTCTCCAACGCCGCCGCGGAAGCCGTGGCGCACAACATCAAGGGCGCGCTCGCCATTCCGCATCCCTACGGCCGCCTGCAGTTCGGCGCCGATCTCGACCTGCACTTCCGCACGCTCATCGGCGCGGGCTGCAACCCCAACGTGGCGGCCGTGGTCGTCATCGGCATCGAGGACAGCTGGACGCAGAAGGTGGTCGACGGCATTGCCACCACGGGCAAGCCGGTGGCGGGCTTCGGCATCGAGGGCCACGGCGACCACGACACCATCCTGCGCGCGAGCAAGGTGGCGCGCGAGTTCGTGCAGAACGCCAGCGAGAAGCGGCGCGAGCCCTGCGGCATTCACGAGCTGTGGGTGTCCACCAAGTGCGGCGAGAGCGACACCACCTCCGGCTGCGGCTCCAACCCCACCGTGGGCAACGCCTTCGACAAACTCTACGAAACCGGCAACACGCTGGTGTTCGGCGAAACCTCGGAGATCACGGGCGGCGAACGCATCGTGGCCGACCGCTGCCGCACGCCCGACGTGAAGGAACGCTTCATGTTCATGTTCAACCGCTACCAGGACATGATCAACCGCCACAAGACCAGCGACCTGTCGGACTCGCAACCCACCAAGGGCAACATCGCGGGCGGCCTGACGACCATCGAAGAAAAAGCGCTCGGCAACATCCAGAAGATCGGCAAGAAGTGCCTGGTCGACGGCGTGCTCGACAAGGCCGAGATTCCCACCAGCCCCGGCCTGTGGTTCATGGACTCATCCAGCGCCGCCGCCGAAATGGTCACGCTGTGCGCCGCCTCGGGCTACGCGGTGCACTTCTTCCCCACGGGCCAGGGCAACGTGATCGGCAACCCGATCCTGCCCGTCATCAAGATCTGCGCCAACCCGCGCACCGTGCGGCTCATGAGCGAGCACGTCGACGTCGACACCTCGGGCCTGCTGCAGCGCGAGATGACGCTCGACCAGGCCGGCGACCAGCTGCTCGAATGCATGCTGCGCACCGCCAACGGCCGGCTCACCGCGGCCGAGGCGCTGGGCCACCGCGAGTTCGTGATGACGCGCTTGTACGAGTCGGCCTGACCCGCGCCATGAAACGCATCGTCATTGCGGAGTTCATGGACGCCGCCGCGGTTGCGCAACTGCGCGAGCGGCACGACGTTCTCTACGACGTGGCCCTGGTGGACGACGGCGCCCGCCTGTACCGCGAAGCGAAGTGGGCCCACGCGCTGATCGTGCGCAACCGCACCCAGGTGCGGGGCGAGCTGCTCGACACGCTGGCCCAGTGCACGGTGGTGGGCCGCCTGGGCGTGGGGCTGGACAACATCGACGTGGCGGGCTGCGAGGCGCGCGGCATCCGCGTGATTCCGGCCACGGGGGCCAATGCGCTGAGCGTGGCCGAATACGTCATTGCCAGCGCGATGCTGCTGTTGCGCGGCGCCTATGGCTCCACGGCCGAAGTCGCGGCGGGCCGCTGGCCGCGCAATGCGCTGTCGAACGGGCGCGAGCTGTCGGGCAAGACGCTCGGCCTGGTCGGCTTCGGCGCCATCGGGCAACTGACGGCGCGGCTTGCGAAAGCGCTGGGCATGCGCACCGTGGCCTTCGACGCGATGATGGATGCGAACCATCCGGCCTTTGCGGAGAACGGCACGCAGCCACTCGGCCTCGACGAACTGGTGGCACAGGCCGATGTGGTGAGCCTGCACGTGCCGCTGGTCGACGGCACGCGCCACCTGTTCGATGCCGCGCGCATCGCGGCGATGAAAGGCGGTGCCGTGCTGATCAACACCTCGCGCGGCGGCATCGTCGACGAAGCGGCCGTGGCGCTCGCGCTGCGCGAAGGCCGGCTCGGCGGTGCGGCGCTCGATGTGTTCGATGCCGAGCCGCTCGCGGCCAGCGCGCATTTCGAGGGCTGCCCCAACCTGCTGCTGACGCCGCACATCGCGGGCGTGACGACCGAGTCGAACGAGCGCGTGAGCAGCCTGATCGCGCGCAAGGTGCTGGAGGCGCTGGAACCATGACGACGATGAGCCTTCAGGACGCGCGCGACGCGGTACGCGCGGCACTGCGCGCGGCCGGCGCCAATGACGCGATGGCCGCGGCAACAGCACGCGCACTGGTGCTGGCCGAGGCGCAAGGACTGGGTTCGCACGGCCTTGGTCGCGTCACCCAGTACGCGACGCACCTGCGCAACGGCCGCGTCAACGGCCATGCAGTGCCCACGCTGCGCCGCGAGAAAGGCGCCGCCGCGCTGATCGACGCGCAAGAGGGCCTGGCCTTCGCCGCCTGCGAGATGGCGGTGGCCGAGGCCATGGCCCGCGCGCGCGACTTCGGCATCGCCATTGCGGGCGTGACCGACAGCCACCACTGCGGCGTGGTGGTCGACCACCTGCGCGCGGTGGCCGAAGCGGGCATGGTCGGCCTGGGCTTCGCCAACTCGCCGGCCGCCATGCCGGCGGCGGGCGGGCGCCACCCCATCTTCGGAACCAACCCGGTGGCCGCGGTGTTTCCGCGCCGCGGAGCGCTGCCGCTGATGATCGACCTGAGCCTTTCCGAAGTGGCGCGCGGCAAGGTGATGGTCGCGGCGAAGCAGGGCAAGCCGATCCCTCCCGGCTGGGCCGTGGACCGCGATGGACAGCCGACCACCGACGCGCAGGCCGCGCTCGAAGGCTCGATGCTGCCCATCGGCGCGGCCAGCAGCCCCAAGGGCGCGATGCTGGCGCTGGTGGTCGAGCTGCTGGTCACCGCGCTCATCGGTGCGCAGTTCGGCTTCGAGGCATCGAGCTTCTTCGAGGACGCGGGCAACCGGCCGCGCATCGGCCAGGCCTTCATCGTCATCGACCCCGGTGCGCTGGCGGGCTCGGCCAGCTACCTCGACCGCGTCGAGGTGCTGGTGGCCGAGATGCTGCGCGACGACGGCGTGCGCCTGCCCGGCGCGCGGCGCGAAGCACTGCGCAGGCGCGCGGAGGCAGACGGCATCGAGGTGCCCGACGCGCTGCTCGCGCAGTGGCGACGGTAGCCGCCGCACGCTTTTTTCCCGAACACAACAACAGGAGACAACACGATGAAACGACGCGAATGGATGCAAGGGACCGCCGCACTGGCGGCCACGGGCTCACTGGCAACGCTGGCAACCCTGGTGCCGGGGCTTGCCAGGGCGCAAGGCGGCGACTACCCGAAGCCGGACGCCACGTTGCGCTACGTGGTGCCTTTTCCGGCGGGCGGCCTCACGGACGTGATGGCGCGGCAGATCGGCCAGCAGCTCGGCGAGCGCTGGAAAGTCAGCGTGCTGGTCGACAACCGGCCCGGCGGCAACGGGCAGATCGGCGCCGACGTGGTGGCCAAGGCGCCGCCCGACGGCAACACGCTGCTGGCGATCACGCTGACGCATGCGGCCAACGTCACGCTGTTCCCCAAGTCGCCGTTCAACTTCCAGAAAGACCTGCGACCGGTGGCGCTGCTGGCCGGCAGCCCGATGCTGATCGTGGTGCCGGTGGCCAGCCCCATCCAGGACCTGAAGGGCCTGATCGCGGCAGCGAAGGAGCGCAAGCTCAACGCCGGCTCCAGCGGCAGCGGCACCCCGCCGCACCTGACGCTGGCGCTCTTCAACGACCTGAACAAGTCCACCGTGCAGCACGTGCCCTACAAGGGCGGCGCACCCTGCATGACCGACCTCATCGGCGGCCAGCTCGACGTGGTGTTCTCGAACATTCCCGAATCGATTCCCCACGTGAAGGGCGGCAAGCTGCGCGCGCTGGCCATTGCCAGCAAGACGCGCTACCCCTCGCTGCCCGACGTGCCGACGACGGCCGAAGCCGGCATGCCGGCGCTGCAGGTCGAGAACTGGACCGGCATGATGGCGCCGGCCGGCATGCCCGATGCCGCGGTGCAGAAGCTGGGTGCCGAGGTGGTGAAGATCCTGTCGCAGCCGGGCCTGGAAGAGCGCATGCGGCAGCAGGGTTTCGTGATCGATGCGCGCGGGCCGGACCGCTTTGCGCCGTTCCTGGCCGAAGAGATTGCGCGCTGGGCGCACGTCATCAAGGCGGCGGACATCCAGCCGAGCTAGCCGGCCAGGCTAGGCGCGCAGCACCTGCGCGGTGTGGTGCGCAATGACCGCCTCTTCGTCGGTGCGCAGCACCCACGCGCTGACCGGGCTCTCCGGCGTGGTGAGCCGCTGCGCGCCGTCGTGGGGGGCGCGGTTGGCGGCGGCATCGACGTTCACGCCCAGCCATTCGCAGTCTTCCAGAATGCGTTCGCGCAGCCCGGCGGCGTTTTCGCCGATGCCGCCGGTGAACACGATGGCATCGACACCGCGCAGCGCCGACGCCAGGCTGCCCATGTGCTGCACCACCTGCTCGACGAAGTGCCCGATGGCTTCGGCCGCGGCGGGCTCGGCGGAGGCTTCGAGCGCGCGCATGTCGCTGGACACGCCCGACATGCCGAGCAGGCCCGATTCGCGGAACAGCAGCGTCTCGACCTGGTCGGCCGACATGCCGCGCGAGCGCATCAGGTACAGCACCACGGCCGCATCGATGTGGCCGCAGCGCGTGCCCATGGTGAGGCCGTCGAGCGGAGAAAAAGTCATCGTGGTGGCCACCGAGCGGCCTTGCGCAATGCCGCACATCGAGGCGCCGTTGCCCAGGTGCGCGACGATCAATCGCCGCTGCGCCAGTTCGGGCGCCACATGCGCCAGCTGCGCCACGATGGATTCGTACGACAGCCCATGGAAGCCATAGCGCCGCACGCCCGCGTCGTGCAGCGCGCGCGGCAATGCGAAGCGGCGGTTGACCTCGGGCTGCACCGCGTGGAAGGCGGTGTCGAAGCACGCCACCTGCGGCACGCCCTCGAAAGCGGCCATGGCCGCGCGCACGCCGGCCAGGTTGTGCGGCTGGTGCAGCGGTGCCAGCGGCTCCAGCCTGGCCAGTGCTTCGAGCACCTGCGCATCGATGCGCACCGGGGCCACGAAGTCGGTGCCGCCATGCACGATGCGGTGCCCGACACCGGCAATGCGCCGGCCGTCGCCCTGCTGGGCATGCCAGTCGAGCAGCGCCGCGAGCGCGCCCTGGTGCGAGGCCTGCGCGCCATCGAGCGGCGCGTCGTGCAGGGTCTCGCCCTTGGCATCGCGCACGCGCAGCCGCGCCTTCAGGCCCGCGCCCAGGCCATCGGCCTGGCCCGACCACAGCGCCGCTGGCAGCACACGGCCATCGCTGCGTGCCTCATCGGCCGCATCGAACAGCGCGACCTTGATCGACGACGATCCGGCGTTGAGAGTCAGCAGCGCATCGGCCATGGGTGGTTCAGACGTAGTCCTTGTACTTGTCGAGGAATCGTACAGGCTTGGCCAGCGCGTCGCGGCGGAACGGGTCGCCCAGTTCGCGGGTGCACATGATCTCGATGACGCAGGTCTTGCCTTCGTTCATCTGCATGTCGATGGCCTTCTTGAGCGCGGGGCCCACATCTTCGAGCTTGTCGACCACGATGCCTTCGGCGCCCATGGCCTTGGCAATGCCCGCGAAGCTTTCGCTTTCGAGTTCGCCCGCGACGAAGCGGCGGTTGTAGAAGTCGACCTGGTTCTTCTTCTCCGCGCCCCACTGGCGGTTGTGAAAGACCACGGCCGTCACCGGAATGTCGTGGCGCACGGCCGTCATGATTTCCACCATGCTCATGCCCCACGCACCGTCACCGGCATAGGCCACGGCCGGGCGGTCGGGTGCCGCGCACTTGGCGCCGATCATGGTCGGCAGCGAGTAGCCGCAGTTGCCGAAGCTCATCGGTGCGAAGAAGCTGCGCGGCTCCTCGAAGCGCAGGTAGCTGTTGGCAATGGCGTTGATGTTGCCGATGTCGGTGGACACCATCACGCGCGGCGGCATGGCTTTTTCCAGCTCACGCAGCACCTGGCGCGGATGCAGGTAGCTGCCGCCGGTGGGCGTTTTCTCGCCCTTGGCTTCCTCGATGGCGTCCAGGCTGTACTGGTCGCGCTCGTGGGTCCATTCATCGAGTTCTTTTTCCCAGGCGGCCTTCTCGGCCTTGATCTTGTCGGCGCGCTCGGCCTTGGTGGCATCGCAGGCCAGCGTCTTGCCTTGCAGTCGCTTGAGCAGTTCCTTGGCCGTGGCCTTCGCGTCGCCGTGGATGCCCACGGTGATCTTCTTCACCAGCCCGAGGTTGGTGTGGTCGGCTTCGACCTGGATGATCTTCGCGTCCTTCGGCCAGTAGTCCATGCCGTGCTGCGGCAGCGTGCCGAACGGGCCCATGCGCGAGCCGAGCGCCAGCACCACGTCGGCCTGCGCGATGAGCTTCATCGCGGCCTTGGAGCCCTGATAGCCCAGCGGGCCGGCCCACAGTGGATGGCTCGCGGGAAAAGAGTCGTTGCGCAGGTAGCCGTTGGCGACCGGTGCGCCCAGGCGTTCGGCCAGCGCCTGGCACTCGGCCACGGCATCGCCCATGACCACGCCGCCGCCCGAAAGAATCACCGGGAACTTGGCCGAGGCCAGCAGTTCGACCGCGGCGTCCAGGCTGTTCTCGCCGCCCGCGCCGCGCTCCACGCGCATGGGCTTCGGGATCTCGACCGTGATCTCGCCGTAGAAGTAGTCGCGCGGAATGTTCAGCTGCGTCGGGCCCATCTCGGAGATGGCGCGGTCGAAGCAGCGCGCCGTGTATTCGGCCATGCGCTTGGGGTTGTTCACGTGGCCCTGGTACTTGGTGAACTCCTGGAACATCGGCAGCTGGTTGGCTTCCTGGAAGCCACCCAGGCCCATGCCCATGGTGCCGGTCTCGGGCGTGATCATCACCACCGGGCTGTGCGCCCAGTAGGCCGCCGCGATGGCCGTCACGCAGTTGCTGATGCCGGGGCCGTTCTGGCCGATGACCAGGCCGTGGCGGCCCGACACGCGCGCATAGCCGTCGGCCATGTGGGCGCCGCCCTGCTCGTGCACCACCGGAATCAGCCGGATGCCGGCGGGCGCGAAGATGTCCATCGCGTCCATGAAGGCCGAGCCCATGATGCCGAAGATGTCGGTCACGCCGTTGGCGACCATGGTCTCGACGAAGGCCTCGGAGGGCGTCATTTTCTGCACGCCGGTGACGGCTTCGCGTGAAGCCTGGTTCGGTGCGGCGGGTTTCTTCTGGCTCATGGAAGGCGTCTCCTGGAGGGATGGTGGGTTGTTCGGCAACTCGAAAAGTCGGAACCCCTTGTTCCGAATTTCATTCCGGCGGAATATAGGACGGCATCGCGCTGGCGTCAAACAATTTACAAAAAACGGTACGCCTTGTCTTGTTTTTTGTAAAAAGACTATGATCCGGCCCCATGAAGATCGTCAAAGGGCTCACGCCAGAGGCCACCGAACCCGCGGGTGACACGCCCACCATGCGGCTGTTCGCGCTGCTCGAAGTCATGGCCGCGAAAGACCTGCGCTACTCGCTGCAGGGCCTGGTCGAAGAAACGGGCCTGCCCAAGCCCACGCTGCACCGCATGCTCCAGCAGCTCGAAGGCGCGGGCCTGCTGCAGCGCGAAGGCGACGGGCGCCACTACGGCATCGGCACGCGGCTGCGGCGGCTGGCCGAGAACCTGCTGCTCAACGACAGCCTGCACGGCGCGCGCCACACGGTGCTGCGCCAGCTGGTCGAAGAGATCGGCGAGAGCTGCAACCTCACGGCGCTGTCGGGCAGCGAGGTGGTGTACCTCGACCGCGTGGAAACGGCCGCGCCGCTGCGCTTCTACCTGCACTCGGGCTCGCGCGTGCCGGTGCATTGCTCGGCCAGCGGCAAGATTTTTCTTTCGCAGATGAGCACCGCGCAACGCCGCCGCCTGTTGTCGAATGCGCCGCTGGAGCCCTACACGCCCAAGACGCTGACCGACCCCGAGGCGCTCGAGAAAGAAGTGCAGCGCGTGCGCAAGAGCGGCTTTGCCATCGACAACGAAGAGTTTTTGCCCGGCCTGCTGTGCATTGCCGCGCTGGTGCCTTCGGGCGACGACGCGCCTTCGAACCTCTGCATCGCGGTGCAGGCGCCGATCATGCGGCTCGACGCGGCCAAGGCGAAGACGCTGCTGCCGGCCTTGCAGCGCGCCGCGCTGGCGCTGAGCCGCATCGACACCGACGCCGGCTCCGACCGCGCGCTGGCCTGATCCTTCATCCGATTCTCGAAAGCCCACACCGTGACCGACACCGCAGACCTTCGGCCCGACCGCATGCTGAGCGTGCGCGAGGTGTTCGGCATCGACACCGACCTGCAGGTGCCCGCTTTCAGCGAGCGCGACGACCATGTGCCCGAGGTCGATGCGGTCTACCGCTTCAACCCCGACGTGACGCTCGCCATCCTCGCGGGCTTCACGCGCGACCGGCGCGTGATGGTGCAGGGCCTGCACGGCACCGGCAAGTCGACACACATCGAGCAGGTGGCCGCGCGGCTGAACTGGCCCTGCGTGCGGCTGAACCTCGACGGCCACATCAGCCGGCTCGACCTCGTTGGCAAGGACGCGGTGGTGCTGCGCGAAGGGCAACAGGTCACCGAGTTCCAGGAAGGCATCGTGCCGTGGTCGCTGCAACGGCCCGTGGCGCTGATCTTCGACGAGTACGACGCGGGCCGGCCCGACGTGATGTTCGTCATCCAGCGCATCCTGGAGCGCGACGGCAAGTTCACGCTCATGGACCAGAACAAGGTGCTGCGGCCGCACCCCTTCTTTCGTTTGTTCGCCACCGCCAACACCGTGGGCCTGGGCAACCTCAACGGGCTGTACCACGGCGCGCAACGCCTGAACCATGCGCAGATCGACCGATGGAACATCGTCGCCTCGCTCAACTACCTGCCGGCCGATGAAGAAATCGCCATCGTGCAGGCGCGCGTGCCGTCACTGGCCGACGACGCCGGGCGCAAGCTCGTCGCGCGGATGGTGGCCGTGGCCGACCTCACGCGCAAGGGCTTCGCGGCGGGTGACCTGTCGACGCTGATGTCGCCGCGCACCGTCATCACCTGGGCCGAGAACGTCGAGATCTTCAAGGACCCGGCGCTGGCCTTTCGCCTGTCGTTCGTCAACAAGTGCGACGACGCCGAACGCCCGCTGGTCGCCGAATATTTCCAGCGCTGCTTCGACCAGGAGCTGAAGGAGTCGCACCAGCTCTCGCCGGGCGCGCAGCAGCCATGACCGACACGCCCGCGAGCGCGATGCAGCGCCGCGTGCGGCAGGAAGAGCTGGTGGCCGAGCTGTGCGCGGGCGTGGTGCGGGCCTTCAGCGGCGAGCGCGACCTGCACTTTCGCGGACGGCGCCTGCACCGTGGACGCGTGGCGTTGCCATGGTTCGCGCCGCACCTGCATCCCTCGCCGGAGACCGACGATTTTTCTTCGTTCCGCGGCGTGGCCGACGGCCTCGCACTGCGCCTTGCCGGCTCCGATGCCGCGCTGCACGAACGCCTGCGCCCCGAAGAACCGGTCGAGCGCATGCTGTTCGAAATGCTGGAGCAGTTCCGCGTCGAAGCGCTCGCACCCGAGGTCATGGCCGGCATGCGCCACAACCTGCGGCACCGCCACGAGCGGTGGTCACTCGCCTTCCACCATTCGGGCCTGACCGACACCGCGCGCGGCCTGCTGTTGTATGCCGTGGCGCAGATCTGCCGCGCCCGCGTCACTGGCCAGCAGGTGGTGGAAGAAACCGAAGACATGCTTGAGGCCACGCGCTTCGCGCTCGCGCCGCTGCTCGGCCACGCGCTCGCGGGCTTGCGCCGCGACCGTGCCGACCAGGCCACCTATGCCGTGCACGCACTGGCCATCGCACGCACCGTCGCCGCGATGCTGCACGAGGCCGGCGACGAAGGCAGCGACGGCGCCGCGCGCGATCCGCACGTGGACGACAAGCGCAGCGTGTTCAGCCTGGTCGCCGACATGGACCAGGAGATCATCGAGCGCTTCACCACCGCCGAGTCGGGCCGCAGCGCGGTGCTCGACGACGCGGGCGGCGCCTACCGTGTGTTCAGCACCGCCTACGACCGCGAGCACGACGCAGCCAGGCTGGCACGCAAGGAAGTGCTCGCCGACCTGCGAGAAAAACTCGACCGCCGCATCGCCGCGCAGGGCGTGAACATCGCCCGCCTGGCGCGCGAACTGCGCGCGCTGCTGGCCGAGCCGACGCGCGACGGCTGGGATGGCGGGCAGGAAGAAGGTGTCATCGACGGCCGCCGCCTCGCGCAGCTCGTGGCCTCCCCCACCGAGCGCCGCCTGTTCCGCACGGAGCACATGGCGCCGGTGGCCGACTGCATGGTGAGCTTCCTGATCGATTGCTCGGGCTCGATGAAGGAGCACGCCGAATCGGTCGCGATGATGGTCGACGTGTTCGCATGTGCGCTCGAGCAGGCGGGCGTGACCAGCGAAGTGCTGGGCTTCACCACCGGCGCCTGGAACGGCGGCCGACCGCAGCGCGAGTGGGTACGCAGCGGCCGGCCTGCTCACCCCGGGCGCCTGAACGAGCGTTGTCACCTGGTGTTCAAGGCCGCGGCCACGCCATGGCGCCGCGCCCGACCTGCAATGGCCGCATTGCTGAAGGCCGACCTGTTTCGCGAGGGCATCGACGGCGAAGCAGTCGACTGGGCCTGCACGCGCCTTCGCGAACGCCCTGAGGCACACAAGCTGCTGCTGGTAATTTCAGATGGTTCGCCGATGGACAGCGCGACGCATCTGGCGAACGACGCGCACTATCTGGACCACCATTTGCGCGATGTGGTGGCTCGGCAGGAGCAGCGTGGCGACATCGCGATTTCGGGGATTGGCGTGGGGCTGGACCTGAGTCCGTACTACAGCCGCAGTCATGTGCTCGACCTGGCCGCGTCGGCGGGCAACACGATTTTTCGCGAGGTTGTCGACCTGATGGCTGGGCGTCATCGGCGGTGAGGCGTTTCTAGCTACATCGCTTCTGTTGTTGCGCTGCTGTTTGGGAGCGGGGTCATTCGGGGC
>NZ_QAJK01000065.1 GCF_003852515.1 Variovorax sp. KBW07
CAAGCCAAAGAATGACCCCGCCCCCGAACCCTGCACCCGTGGAGAATGGCAACCGGATGGGCTCGACGCGATGGCCCATCGCAACGGTCCGAATCCCCGAGAGTGCTCAGTTGAACCCAGGTCCCAAGTCTCCGTCCGTGCTCGTGCGCGCCCTGCTGTACTGCTTTGCCGTGCTGTGCCTCGTGCTGGGCCTCATCGGCGTCGTCGTGCCCGGCATGCCGACGACCGTGTTCATTTTGCTGGCCGCATGGGCCGCCGCGCGCAGCTCGCCGCGCCTGCACAACTGGCTGCTCGGCCACCGCCTCTTCGGGCCGCTGCTGCTCAACTGGCAGAACGGCCGCACCGTGAGCCGCCGCGCCAAGTGGAGCGCCACCATCACCATGGCCGCCTGCGCCGTCATCGTTTCGCTGACCGCCCACAAGTGGTGGCTCGCCGCGCTGGCCATCGGCTGCATGGCCGTGGTGCTGGCATGGCTGTGGTCGCGGCCGGTGCCACCACCGCAGCCCTGAAGGTCGCGCACGCCGGCTTGTTTACCCGCCGTCACTCGATCCTGAAGACGAACTCCTGCGTGGCCAGCACCTCCACGTCGCCCGTGGTGATGCACTCGTAGCGCATCACCGCCGAGCGCACGGCCGATTGGTACACGCGCGGGCCCGACAGGAAGCGCACCTCCGTCACGTGGCCGCCCTTGATGCGCACCTCGGCCTTGACCACGCCGCCGATGCCTTCGTCCAGCGCCTTGCGCGGCATCTCGGGCTTGACCTGCTTGGGGCAGGCCACCGCGATGTCGGTGGAGGTCGCCTTCGGCGGTGCCGGTGGCGCGGGAGGCGCGGGCGGTGCGGCCGGCGGCGGCGCCACGGGCTCGGTGCTCTGCACCGCGGTGATGGTCGGCGCCGTGGTCGCGGGCGGCGTCACGGCCGGGGGCGGCACGTAGGCCGGCCGCGGTGGCGGCGGCGCCTTGGGCGTTTCCAGCTTGACGATCTTCTTCGGTGGAGGCGGGGGCGGAGGTGGAGGCGGCGGAGGCAGCTTGATCTCGGCAATGATGGTCGCGTCCATCGGCTTCTTGATCATCTCCACGGCCTTGCGGGCCAGGCCCGACACCAGCGCGTAGCCGACCAGCAGGTGGAACAGGATCATCACGCCGATGCCGATCGGGCCGAAGCGGGACTTGGGGTCGAAGTCGTTGGCGCGGCTCATGGGATGAACTGCTCCGAACCCATGATGCCCAGCTTGGTCAGCCCCGAGCGCTGCGCCGACGCCATCACGCCGGCCACCACGTTGTACTTTGCGTGCTTGTCGGGGCGCAGGTGCACTTCGGGCTGCACCGGTTGCGCGGCCACCTGCTCGAAGCGCCGCTCGACCTCCGCGATGTCGGCCACGGCCTCGCCGTTCCACAGCACCGTGCTGCGCTCGTCGATGTCCACGCGCAGCACCTCGGGCTTGATGTCGCTCGGCGGCGGGTTGCCCGTGGGCATGTTCAGGTTCACCGAGTGCAACTGGATCGGAATGGTGATGATCAGCATGATCAGCAGCACCAGCATCACGTCGATCAGCGGCGTGGTGTTGATGTCCATCATCGGTTCATCGGACGGGGTGCCGCTGCGGCGCCCCTGCTTTTCTTTTCGCATGGCTGTGCCTTCTCCTCAGTTGCGCGCGGGCGGCTCGGTGATGAAGCCCACCTTGGCAATGCCGGCGGACTGGCACGCGAAGATGATCTTGCCCACCGGCTCGTAGTCGGAGTGCCAGTCGCCGCGGATGTGCACCTCGGGTTGCGGCGTGAGCGCGGCCACCTTCTTGAGCTTTTCGGCCAGGCTGTTGACGTCGCGCACGGGCGTGTCGTACCAGTAGATGCGGCCCGACGAATCGACCGACAGCACGACGGTGTCGGGCTTGCTCTCGCGCACCTCGTTGCGCTCTTTCGGCACCTCCACCGGCACCGAGTAATTGACCACCGGAATGGTGATGAGGAAGATGATCAGCAGCACCAGCATCACGTCGACCAGCGGCGTGGTGTTGATGGCGGCAATGACCTGCTCCTCGTCGCCCCCGGCGGATGGAATGTTCATCGCCATGGTGTCGTGGCCCGGTTCAATGCGGTCATTCGGTCACGCGGGCATCAGGCCGCGGCGCTGCCGGCCAGGATCACGGAGTGCAGCTCGCCGCTGAATTCGCGCACGTCGTCCATCACGGTGATGTTGCGGCGCAGGAGCCAGTTGTAGCCCAGCACCGCGGGCACGGCCACGGCCAGGCCGATGGCGGTCATGATGAGCGACTCGCCCACCGGGCCGGCCACCTTGTCGATCGACGCCTGGCCGGCAATGCCGATGGCGGTGAGCGCGTGGTAGATGCCCCAGACGGTGCCGAACAGGCCCACGAACGGCGCGGTGGAACCCACGGTGGCCAGCAGCGACATGCCGTTGCTCAGGCGCCGCTGCACGCGCTCGGTGGCGCGGTGGATGCACAGGTCCACGAAGTCCGCGAAGTCCACCTTGCCGCGCAGGCCGTCGTGCTTCTTGGTGGCATGCACGCCGGCGTCGGCGATGAAGCGGAACGGGCTGCCTTCGGCGAGCTTCGCGGTGCCGGCCTGCACGGTTCTCTCGTTCCAGAACTCGTTGTCGACCTCGCGGGCCTGGCGGCCCATGCGCATCTGCTCGAGCAGCTTGGTGACGATCACGTACCAGCTGCCCATCGACATGATCGCCAGGATGGCCAGCACGGCCTTGGCCACCAGGTCGCTCTGCGCCCAGAGCGCGCCGATGCCGTAGGGGTTGTCGACCTTCGTCGCGGCGGCGGGCATGGCGGCCGGTGCAACCGGTGCGGGCGCTGCCGTGGCAACGGCTGCCGGGGCCACCGGGGCCATCTGGGCTGCAGCGCCGTTGCCGGCGGTCTCCGCCACCGGTGCGCCGGTCGGCGACGGTGCGGGCGTGGCCTGCGCATTGGCGGCGTGCGGCATCGCGGCGGACAGGGAAAGCGCCAGAACGAACGGGGCTGCCGCGGCCGTCAGCTTCGCGAAAAAGGTCTTCATCATGAGTGTCTCCAAAAAAAACTGAACGTGGCGCGCGTCAGGCGCCGGGGCCGGCCACGTGCCAGCCGTGGGCCTTGCCCCAGACGGCGTGCACGCTGGCGCCGGTGCCGCGCACGACGTGGTAGCGGTCGTAGGGCGCCGCGGTCATGCAGGCGTGGTGCGGCAGGATGCGCACGCGGCTGCCGATGGGCAGTGCTTCGAACATGGCGCTGTCGCTGTCGCCGTCGCTTCCGTTGCTGTTGCCATCGCAGGCGATCAGCCCGTGCTCCTGGTGCAGCTCGGCCACGCGCAACCCGGCCAATGGCGCCGTGCCGTCCACCGGGCAGACCAGCCCGAAGCCGAGCCCGTCGCGAAACTCCGCCGCGGATTCGTCCTTCGACAGCGCGAGCGCGCCGGCGTCGATGAGCACGCGGCGCGAGCGCGGGTTGTGGCCGATCACCGTGGCCAGCACCGACAGCGCGATGTCGTCCATGGTGCAGATGCCGCGCGCGGCCTGGTCCAGGTCGAAGAAGGTGTAGACGCCGGGGCGCATTTCGGTCACACCGTCGAGCCGCTCGGCGCACACCGCGGTCGGCGTGGCGCCCACGCTGACGGTGTCCACCGTGAAGCCGGCCGCGCGCAGGCATTCGGCCGCACGCACCGCGCCGGCACGCTCTGCTTCGGCAATGGCGCGGATCGCCGCCAGCCCCTCGGCGTGGTAGCTGTGGCCCGCATGCGTGAGCACGCCGGCCAGCGACAGCACGCCGCTGCGCTGCACTTCGCCCGCCATGGCCAGCAGCGCTGCGTCGTCATCGGGTGCGATGCCGCCGCGGCCACCGCCGGTGTCGACCTCGATCAGCAGGCTGAAGCGCGCTCCGATGGCGCGGGCGCGTTCCGCCGCGGCCCGCACTGCTTCGACGCGGTCGGCCAGCAGCGTGATGCGGGCGCCGTGGGTCCGCTGGATGCGATGCAGCGCATCGATCTTTCCCGCGCCGATGCCCACCGCATAGGTCAGGTCCAGGAAGCCGTGCCGCGCGAAGTAGTCGGCCTCGGCCACGGTCGACACCGTGATCGCGCCGCTGTGCCCGCGCGTGGCAAGGCGCGCCACCTCGGCCGACTTCGACGTCTTCAGGTGCGGGCGCAGCGCCACGCCGTGCCGCGCCGCGCGCCGCGCCATCGCTTCGCAGTTGCGTTCGAGAACCGTGCTGTCGAGCAGCAGCGCGGGCGTGGTCATCTCGGCCAGCGCCGTGTGTGCGAGTGGCGTCATCGCGTGCGTCCGAGCTCCGCCATGAGCCAATCGACCTCTTCGGCAATGCGGCTCACGAAAGGCGGCAGCAGCACCAGCGTCATGTGCTCCGCGCCTTCGACGCGGTGCAGGCGGCTTCGCGTCGACAGCGCCGCATGCGACTGCTGGTACTCGGGCCAGTGCCGTTGCACTTCGGCCGCTTCCTCGGCGCCGGGCGGCAGCTTCTGCATGACCGTGGCCGACAGCACCGACAGCGGACGGGCGCCCAGGTCCGGCGATGCGCCGGCCTGCCGGGCGACGTTCGGAAGGCCCACGTGCTCCTTCAGGATGGTGTCGACGCTCTCCGGCGTGTAGTTGGCAGCCATCTGCCGCAGCACATGGGGCATGTCCGCGAAGAGGGCCTGCACCGGCGCGAACTCCGGCGGCGGCGAGCCACCGGCCTGGAACGCGGCACGCTTGGCGCGCTCGGGCGCCAGCACTTCGGGCGACAGGCCCTGGAACACTTCGAACTGCTCCGGGTGGCTCGAATCGAGCATCACGACACCGGCCACCTGCGCCGGGTACAGGCCGGTGTAGATGCGGTTCAGCAGGCCGCCGAGCGAGTGGCCGACCAGCACGATGGGGCCGGTCACGCCGGCCGCGGCCAGCAATGCATGCAGCGTCTGCGCGTTGCGCTTTCCGTCGAAGGGCACGTCGTCGGCCTCGCTCCAGCCCATGCCGGCGCGGTCGTAGCTGATCACCGGGTACTTGGCCGACAGCGCCTGCTGCAGCCGCGCGTAGGTCGGCGAGGCGCAGCCGCCACCGGCTTCGATCACCACCGTGGGCTGCGATGCGTCGGCCGGCGCGGGGCCGCTGCGCTGCAGATGCATCTTGCGTCCGTCGACGGTGTACAGCTCGCCCGGCGCGGGCATCCCGCGCCCGTCCAGCTCCGGTGAAAGCGACGACGCCGCACTCGCGGCGCGCTTTGGCTCTTCCACGCGCGGCCAGTAGTCGAGGTCGCGCACGCGGTACGGCAGGTTGGCGAAGTCGGTGCTCAATGCAGCCGGCGTCGACACGTAGAGCACCGACTTGGCGATGGGGCCGAACTCCGCATGGAAGTGCTGCGCCGACTTCACCACCACCAGCTTCTTGGCCGCCAGGTCGATGCCCAGGCCGGTGAACAGGTCGCTGCCGATGACCTGGTTGCGCTTGCTGATGAGCACGATGTCCACGCCGTTCGCCGCCTGCACCCACACGCAGGGGCCCATGGGCGTGTGGTTGCCGGGCACGAGGCCGCGCTGCGAATGCGCGTCCGCCACGGCCTTGACGGTCACGTGCAGGTCGATGGGGTCGCCCGAGGCCGGGCCGCACTTGCCGCCCAGCCGCAGCTCGAAGCTGGCGCCGACGCCCGCGTCGCGGCACAGTTGCACCGCGCCCAGGTCCCAGACGCCGCCGAAGGCCACGTCGGCAATGCCGCGCTCGACGATGGCGCGCAGCACGAAGGTGCTGTCGCTGGTGGCGCCGCCGCCGGGGTTGTCGGCCGTGTCGGCAATGACCACCGGGCCGCCCACCGTGGCCATGGCCTGTTCCAGCGTTTCGTCGATGGAGAGCGAAGGCACGCCGGTCTTGTGGCGCAGGTCCCAGAACTCGCGGCCCAGTTCATCGGCGAGCTTGGCGGCCAGCGCGGGGTCGTTGTCGGTCACCACCCACAGCTTGGCGCCCGACTCGGGCACGTCGGCCCACGGAAAGCCATGGCCCAGCGACACCGACAGCACGCCGGGCAGCTTCTCGCAGGCTTCCATGCGGCGCACGAAACCGGCCATCGGTTCGCGCGTGGTGTGCCACTTGCCCACCATGCGGCAGTCGTGCACGGCCGTGACGGGCTGCACGCGGCCTTGCGCGGTGTCCACCACGATGCGGGTCAGCTCGCGCAGACGGTCGAGCGCGTCGGTGTGCGGATATTCCTTGTAGCAAATGATGACGTCCGACTCGGTGAGCATCTGCTGCGTGAAGTGGCAATGCAGGTCGAGCGACACGCCGACGGGCACCTTCGGGCCGACGATGGCGCGCACGCGCGAGATCAGGTCGCCTTCGCAGTCGTCGTAGCCGTCGGCCACCATGGCGCCGTGCAGCACCAGCAGCACGCCGTCCACCGGGCCGGCATCGCGCAGGTCGGCCAGGATCTCGTCGCGCAGGCGCTCGTACACCGGGCGCACGGTGCGCCCCAGCGGCTGCGCGAAGGCCAGCAGGCTCTCGACCATCTCGTGGCCCTCTTCGGCCAGCTGCTTGCGCAGCTCCACCGCGAACATGCCGTAGCCGGATGCATCGCGCGTGCTGGAGTCGCCGTGGAAGATGCCGTATTCCTCGAAGCTGCCAAGCCCCGTGGGGGCGGAGACGAAGGTGTTGGTCTCGGTGGCGAAGAGTGTGGTGAAGAATTTCATGCGCGTTGCTCCTGGCGTGCGAAGTGAATGTTCCGGGTGCGCAGGGTGTCCATCCGCAGTCCGACGACCCGGCCCGCCTTGCGCTCCACGTTGAGAATCGACTTGCCCATCTGGCTCAGCACCGGATCGGTCGAGACGAGCGTCATCACGTCGGCCGACAGCGGCGTCAGCGCGCAGGCGTGCTGGCCGTGGCGGCCCTGCACCGTGAACAGCAGCGTGCCGTCGACCAGCGTCATCCGCCCGGTCGCGTCGAGGTCGGCGCTGGTGTAGTCGCCGCACAGCTGTTCGGCCAGCGACGCGGCATCGGGCACCGCCGGATCGAGGCGCTCGAAGCGGCGCGGCTGCCCGCCTTCGTGCAGCACCAGCGTGTCGGGTGCGCGCTGCGGATCGATGTCGCCGGCGTCGAGCACGAGGTCGTTCACCGGCAGGTCCTGCAGGCCCAGCCACAGCTTGCCGTCGCCCTGGTGCATGGGCTTGCCGCCCGAGGCCTGCCACGACATGCACAGCCGGCCCGCGGCGTCGGCGGAAAAACCGATCACGCTGCCGGTGGACGGCGCATGGTAGTTGTGGCCCACCAGCGAAGGGAAGGCACTGGCCTGCGGACGCACTTCGGGCGGCTGGAGCACATCGCCCAGCAGCAGCTCGACCACCTTGAGGGCCAGCGGCGAAGGCGCCACGGCGGCACCGTTCACCATGACGATGATGTCCAGCCCATGGGCCGGCACGCTGAGCATCTGCGACTGGGCGCCGAGCACCGCGCCCGCGTGATGAACGATTTCGACGCCGCGGTAGGGGTGGCGCGCCAGCCCGAAACCGTAGGTCACCTTCGAGCCTGAAGACAGCGTGGTGGGTTCGGACAGCAGGGCCCAGCTCTTGGCGCTGCCCACGGTCTTTTCGCTGCTGCGCATGTGCGCCTGCCAGCGCAGCATGTCGTCCAGCGTCGACACCAGCGAGCCGCCGCCGTCGAGTTCGCACGGGTACATGCCGCGTTGCCATCCGCCGCCGCCGATCGCCGGCACGTAGAGGCCGGCCAGGCCGGGAACCACGTCGAGGTCGGTCGCCACCGATGCGGTGTCGGGCATGCCCAGCGGCCCGAACAGGCGCGTCTTCAGGAAGTCGTTGAAGCTCTTTCCGCTCACGCGCTCGACGATCTTCGCCAGCAGGAAATAGCCGCCGTTGCTGTAGACCATGTGCGTGCCGGGCTCGAAGTTCAGCTCGCTCTGGCGCGCCATGGCGGGCAGCCCCGGACCGGGATGCGTGAACGTGAGGCCGTGCGCAATGGCCCACAGCTCGTCGTGGCCGCGCCAGCCGCTGGTGTGGGTGAGCAGGTGGCGCAGCGTGGGGCCGTTGGCGCTCAGTTGCGGCAGCTCGGGCAGGTACTTTTGCACCGCGTCGTCCACGCTCAGCAGCCCGTCTTCGGCCAGCAGCAGCACGGCCATTGCCGTGAAGTGCTTGCTGGTGGAGGCGATGCGCATGCGCGTGGTCGGCGTGAGGGCCACGCCCATCTCCAGGTTGGCCATGCCGACGGCGCGCCGGTACAGCAGGCGGCCGTTGCGCGCGATGCCGATGACCAGGCCGGGTGCGTCGCCGCGGTTGAAGGGTGCCACCAGCGCGTCGATGGCGGCCAGCGCGGCCATCTCCGCGGCGCTGGGCGATGAAGGGGTTTCAGGCAATGAAGGCGAGGGTTGTTGCGACATGAAAGGACAACGAAGGGGTGTGGAAGGAACGAAGAGAAAAACCGGGTAGGACGAGGTGGGACCAGATGGCGTCAGGTGGGCCGCGCCGCGCGCATCAGGCGCACGAACGGGCCTTCGGTGGCGCGCAGCACCATGGCGCCCATGACGCCGCCGATCAGCGTCGTGGCGACGATGGCCACCGCCAGCCCGTTGGGCACCGACTTGAGGGCGTCCGACAACATGCCGACCACCAGCGGCCCCAGCACGCCGAACGGCAGGCCGGCCACGGACAGCAGCGCGATGGTGCGGGCGCGCAGGTGCGGCGGCGCGGCGTCCTGCAGCACGTTGGGCAGCAGCACCGCGCCGCTGATGAGCGGCACGACCAGCAGCGCCAGCAGCGCGAACGCATCGGTCGCCGAGCGCGTGAAGAGCAGCAGCGACGACAGCAGCGCGGCCGTGAGGTTGCCCAGCATGATGATGCGCAGCGCCGCGGCCGGGCCCATGCGCGGCTGCACGTAGCGCATTGCCGCCACGCCCAGCAAGCCGCCGACCACCGTGCCGGTGAGAAAGGCAATGCCCATGCCCTGCCCCATCTGCGCCGGCGTGACGCCGTATTCGCGCGCCGCCATGATCGGCAGCCAGGTGCCGATCGAGCTCATGCCGATGCTCGCCAGGCCCGCGCCGACCACCAGCCCGGCGAAGGTGCGCCAGTGCTCGCGTATGTGGTCGCGGAAGCTGATGTTGCTGGCCGCGTCGTCCGCTTCGACGGCATGCACGGCGGGTGCGGCATCGGGTGCTGCCGAAACCGCCGGAACAGCCGGCACGGCTGCAGCTTCATCCTGCAGCGCGCCCCCGCGCCGGGTCCTGCGGATCGACAGCACCAGCAGCGCCACCGGCACGCCGGCGGAGGCCATCACGAAGAAGGTCAGGCGCCATGCCTCCATCTGCTGCATCGACGCGGGCAGGAACGGCCGCAGGTCTTCCGTCAGGTGAACGACGGTGCCGCCCAGCAAGGCGCCCAGCGCGCTGCCGAAAATGGCCGACAGCGCGAACACCGCATTGGCCAGCACCCGCTGCGCGCGCGGGAACAGGTCGGGGATCATGCTGTTGGTGATGGGCCCCAGGCCCGCCTCGCCCACACCCAGGCCGATGGACGCGATGAACAGCACGCCGTAGTCCATGGCGGTGCCGCGCATGGCGGTGGCGGCACTCCACAGCACCACGCAGGCGGCCAGCACCACGCGCCGGTCGTAGCGGTCGCTGAGCCAGCCCAGGGGCAGCGTGGCGATGCCGGTGAACAGCACGATGCCCGCGCCCTGCAGCAGGCCCAGTTGCGTGTCGGAGAGCGACAGCGCAATGCGCATCGGCTCCGTCAGCAGCGTGAGGATGACCTTGTCGATCGAACCCAGCACCGTCGCGATGACCAGCACCGCCAGCGCATACCAGGCGCTGGTCGGCGCCTTGCGCACGGTGACGGGCGCGACGGACGCGACGGACGCGGCAAGGCTCGTGTTGTCCGGCGGCACCGCGGCCGCCAGTGGCGTGATGCTCGACATCTCAGAACGGAACGTTGACGCTCAGGCCAATGGTGCGCGAGGGTGCCAGCGCGGCCTGCACCAGGTTCGGGTTTGCCGCCAGGCCGGTGTCGATCGACAGAATGCCGCGCTTGTTGGCCAGGTTGCGCACATAGGCCGAGAGGCTGAAGCGCGGGAAGTCGATGCCCGCCTGCAGGTCGATCAGCGTGAAGGCCGGCATCTTGATGCTCGGAATGGTCGAACTGCCGCGATAGCCCGCATCGCGCTTGCCGGTGTAGCGCGCGCTGACGCCGAAGTACGCCGGGTGGTCGGCGATGCTGAAGTTGTGCGTCACGCCCAGCGTGGTGGCAAAGCGCGGCGTCTGCGGCAGGCGGGTGCCTGCCTTGGCGTCCAGGCCCTTCGCGTCTTCGGTCAGGCGCGCATCGATGGCCGCGGCATTGGCGGTGAAGCGCCATGCCTTGTTCGGCTTGTAGTTGAGCGTGAGTTCGCCGCCCTTGATGCGCGCGCCGCCGGCGTTGGTGACGAAGACGAAGCCGCCGCTCTTCGTGGGCTGCTGCACGTCGCGCCATTCGATGTCGTACAGCGCGGCCTCCAGCGACAGCTTGCGGTCCAGCAGGTCGGCCTTGTAGCCCAGCTCGTAGCTCCACAGCGAATCGGACTTGTACATCGGCTGCACGATCTTGCGGTCGGTGTCGGCCTTCAGCACGTTCGGGCCGCCGGGGCGGTAGCCGCTCGCCGCGCGGAAGTACAGGTTGCTGGTGTCCGACAGCGTGTACTTGGCCGCGGCAAGGTAGGTGGTGGGGCTTTCCGACGAAGTGCCGGAGGCGTTGGCATCGACCGGGCCGACCAGCGTGCCCGACTGCTTGCTGCCGTAGCGCTGGTTGTTGCGCGCCAGCCGCACGCCACCTGTGAACGACAGCGCGGGGCTCACGTTCCAGGTCACGTCGCCATAGAGCGCCTCTTCGCGGTAGCGCGAGAACTGCGTCGATGTCAGGAAGGTCTTGCTGCCCAGTCCGCCGTTCAGGTTCGCACTGAGGGTGCCGTCGTTGGCGCCGCGTTCGCGGTTCAGGTAGAGGCCGGCCAGCCACTCGATGGTGGTGCCCGAGCGCGAGGTCAGGCGAAATTCCTGGCTCACGCGGTGCTGCTCCACCGTGCTGGCCAGCGGCGCCGAGGCGGCCGACAGGCGCATCGCGGCCAGCGCCGGACCGTAGAGGGCGGTGAGGTCGACCGAGTTGTTGATCTTCACGTCTTGCGCGGAGGTGATCGAGTTCAGCCGTGCCCAGCCGAAGTCGTACTCCACGTCCAGGCCGAACAGCTGCGAGTGGTTGCGGTAGGGCTCGGTGCCGGCCAGTTGGCGCGTACGGTCGAGGGTCCACGGGCGCAGGGTGCGCTTGTCGATGTCCTCGAAGCCCAGGCCCTTGCGGTTCACGTCCTGCACCATGCCCGTGAGGCGCACCGTGAGTTCGCGCGTGGGCGTCACCAGCAGCGAGACGCGGCCGCCGTCGGTGTGGCCGCGGTCGATGTTGCGGCCGCGGCCAAGACCGGTGGCGTCGTAGCTGCCGCCCAGCTGGTCGGTGAAGGCGGCGATGCGCACGGCCGCCACGTCTTCCTTGATCGGCACGTTGAGCACCGTATTGACCGTGAAGCCCGGGCCGCCGCCCTGGGTCCACGAGGTGCCGAATTTCACCGAGCCCGCGAACTCCATGGTGTCGGGCTGGTTGGTCACGTACTTGAGCACGCCGCTCATGGCGCCGGCGCCATACAGCGTGCCCTGCGGGCCGCGCAGCACCTCGATGTGGTTCAGGTCGAGCATGCCCATGTCCAGCGGCGTGAAGCCGGAAAGCGCGCCGGCCGAGCTCAGGCCCGTGGCCACGTCGTCGACATACACGCCGACGGTGGCAATGCCCTGCACCGGGCCGGTGGTCAGCCCGCGCATGGTGAGGATGCCGCCCACGCTGCCGCTGCTCGTGAGGTTCACGCCCGGCTGCTCGGCCACGTAGTCGGCCAGGTTCTTGGCACCGGCGCGCTCCAGCGTCTCGGCCTTCATCACGTTGACCTGCATCGGCACTTCGCGGATCGGCTCGCGGCGGCGCGTGGCCGTGACGGTCACGCTGTCGAGCGACTGCGGCTCTTCGGTCGATGGCCTTGCCACGGCAGCTGCGGGCGCGGCCGCATAGATGACGATGGCCCCGTCGTCGCCGCGGCGCGTGAGCAGCGGCGTGCCTTCGAGCAGGCGCGACAGCGCCTCTTGCGGCGACAGCGCGCCCTTCACGCCGCGCGTGGCGACACCCTTCACGTCGTCGACCTTGTAGAGCAACTGCACGCCGCCCTGCGCGATGTAGGCATCGAGCGCGGTCTTCAGGTCGCCACCGCCGACGTCGAAGCTCTGCGGCTGTTGTTGCTGCTGCGCCGGAACCTGCGCATGAACCTGCACCGACAAGCCGCCCACCAATGCCCACGTGCCACCGATGACCCAGGGCCGCATGGCATCCCATTTTTTCTTGCGCATCTTCTTCGTGGGCAACGGACCGGGGCTTTTCGCGACTCGATTCATGGGTGTCTCCAGCGTGTAGTTGTTTGGGTACTCACTGAGACGAATGCCCCGTCACATTCCGGTAATAAGCTAGTTCGAAATCCTTGTTTCGTTGTCGCTTTCGTGGGCCGCGAGGCCGAAGCCCTGCTTGAGCAAGGCCACGAAGCCGCTCATGTTGTTGGCATCGAAGCTGCCGCCGATGCGAATGCCCGCGATGGCCTTGTCGGCAATCACCAGCTTGCGCGTGTTGTAGCGATTGAACTGCGCGGCCGCGTCGCCCAGCGTCGTCTGGTCGAACACCAGGCGGCCTTGGCGCCAGCTCAGTTCGTCGTCGATCTGCTTGGGCGCCTTCGACATCACCAGCACGCTGCTGGCACTGGCCACCGCCGCCTGGTTGCGCGTGAGCACGGTGGGCTGCTCGCCGCTCTTCACGCCCTGCCCGGAGGACGAGGCGATCTGCACGCGCCCTTCTTCCACCGTCACGTTGACCTGGTCGCCCTGGCGGCGTACCAGGAAGCGCGTGCCCAGCACGGTGATGCGGCGGTCGCCGGCAATCACCACGAACGGATGCTGCTTGTCGTGCGCGATGTCGAAGTAGGCCTCGCCATCGTCGAGCCACACCTTGCGCCCGCTCTCGTTCACCAGCGCGCGAACGTGGGTCGCCGTGTTCAGCGTGAGCACGGAGCCATCGGCCAGCGCGACCGACTGGCGCGCGCCCACCACGGTGGCGTAGTGCGCGCTCTGCCAGTCCTGCGTGTAGCGCCAGCCGAGCCAGCTGCAACTGGCGGCCACCACCAGCATGCCGGCCGCGACGCGCTGCACCGAGAAGCGCGGCAGCCAGCGCACGGCGCTCGCCTTGGGCTTGGGCCTTGGCCGCGATTCGGGGAGCGGAATGCGCAGGGGAATCGGCACCGAGGCCGGCAAGGTCGGCGTGGTCGGCGTGGTCGCGGGCGACGTCACCTGCGCCGGCGGCGGGCGCAGCACGCTCAGTCGGTCGCCGCGCTGCCAGACGCTCGACAGCCGCAGCCATGCCACGCGGTGCGCGATCGATTCGGCAATCCAGGCGTCCAGCTTCTGCTGGTCGGCCTCGGTCCATGCGCCACTGTCCTGGCGCGCCAGCCAGTCGGCGGCGGCGGATTCGATGCGTTCGGCTTCAGTCATGGTGAAAGCCTCTTTTCGTTCTGTGCCCGGCCGAAGGCCTTGGTGTGCAGCTGCACGCCACCAGAGAGCAGCGCGTCCGCCAGCGCCCGCACGCCGCGCGACACCTGGCGCTCGACCGTGTCTTCGGTAATGCCCAGCTGCGTGGCGACCTCGCGTTGCGACAGGCCGTCGATCTTGCGCATCTCCACCACGCGGCGGCACTTCGATGGCAGGGCGTCGAGCGCCGTCTGCAGCAGCCGCAGCTCGCCGCGCCCGGAGGCATGGCGCTCGGGCGTCAGCTCGTCCGCCGAAAAATCGAGCGCATCGAGATCCGCAATGATCTCGATCGACACGATCTGCGCTCGCCGCGCGCGGTCGATCAGCAGGTTGCGCGCCGTGGCGAAGACGAAGGGTTTCACCAGCTCGGGCACGGCCTTGGCCGCTGATTCATAGATGCGCATGTAGACGTCCTGGCGCAGGTCGGGTATTTCTGCTTCGTCGCGCCAGTTGCGGCGAAGAAAGCGCGTGAGCGCAGCCTCCATCGGCAGCACTTCGCTGACGAACCAGTTGTCCAAGTCACTGAGAACCAAAGAGCGCTCCTGGGAATGGCCGGATGGGGGTGGCATCGCGTCGCCGGGATTGGCGACAGACAGTGAGACGAACGGCCAGAAGATTTCCGGGAACGTGCACCGTAAAAAGCACGAGAAATGCCCAGCGGCACTGAAATGGGGCAGCCCTGTTACCGGAAAGCGCAGCCGCGCTCGTCTCACTGGGGTAACAAGAACACCCTTCTCGCTGGAAACACACTTACATGAATCGAATCGGGAGGCAGAAGAACCCCACCCTCCGCTCAGGGATCATCGGCCGGCGCATCGTCGTCGGCGCGGCATGCGCATGGATGATGGGACTGGCATGCGCCCATGCCCGCGAGTTCGACGTGCGAAGCGGCGAGCTGAAGCCCGCGCTCGACGCCTTCATTGCGCAGTCGGGCGTGCAGCTGATCTACAAGGTCGAAGACGTGCAGGACCTGTCGACGCGGGGCGTCAAGGGAAAGATCACGCCCGATGCGGCGCTCGACCGCCTGCTGGACGGCACGCGCCTGCGCATCCGCCGCGGGCAGGACGGGGCCATGGTGCTCATCGCCCCACCCGCGCCGGAAGCGATGGCCGCGCCCGCGACAACGGACAAGAGGCGCTGAGGCGATAGACATGTCTGCACACCGGGTTGCTTGGAATTGCTGAACCAGTACCCGGTGCCTCTGCCCTCACGCGTCGTACACGGAAAATTCTAAGAACCGGCGTTGCGCTCGCCGCTATCGCAAGCGCGCCAAAGCAGTGACTTCAGGAGCACGCGCCACCACGGCGCGATGCGGCGCAACGTGGTTCATCGCGAAGATCGCCAGCCGCCGTATCCGGTGATTCCCTAGGCTTGTTCGCTCAATAACTCCGATAATATTACTTATCAACGACAGCCCCACGCTGCCGTTTTCCGGAATGTTTTGGAGCAAGAGCGAGTGAAGAAAAGACGATCGCAGCACTGGTTCGGTGGCATGGGCAAGGACGCCTTCATCCATCGAAGCTGGATGAAGAACAACGGCCTGCCGGACGATGCCTTCGACGGGCGGCCGGTGATCGGCATCTGCAACACCTTCTCCGAATTCACGCCCTGCAACGCGCATTTCCGCGGCCTGGTCGAGCACATCAAGGCCGGCGTCTTGGAAGCGGGCGGGTTGCCGCTGGAGTTTCCGGTGTTCTCGTGCGGCGAATCCAACCTGCGCCCGACCGCGATGCTGTTTCGCAACCTGGCGTCGATGGATGTGGAAGAAGCCATTCGCGGCAACCCGATGGACGGCGTGGTGCTGATGGCCGGCTGCGACAAGACCACGCCCTCGCTCGTCATGGGCGCGGCCTCGTGCGACCTGCCCTCCATCGTCATCTCCGGCGGGCCGATGCTCAACGGCCGCTTCCAGGGCCGCACCATCGGCTCGGGCACCGACGTGTGGAAGTTTTCCGAAGACGTGCGTGCCGGCGTCATGAGCGCGCAGGATTTCGCCGATGCCGAAAGCGCGATGTCGCGCTCGCCGGGAAGCTGCATGACCATGGGCACGGCCTCCACGATGGCGTCGATGGTCGAAGCCCTGGGCATCGCGCTGCCCGGCAATGCCGCCTACCCGGCGGTCGATGCGCACCGCAACCGCCTCGCCCGCATGACCGGCCGGCGCATCGTCGAGATGGTCAACGAAGACCTGCGGCTCTCGGCCATCCTCAGGAAAGAGGCGTTCATCAACGCCATCCGCGTCAACGGCGCCATCGGCGGATCGACCAACGCGGTGGTGCACCTGCTGGCCATCGCGGGCCGCATCGGCACGCCACTGACGCTGGACGACTGGGACCGTTTCGGCCGCGACGTACCGACCATCGTGGACCTGATGCCTTCGGGCCGTTTCCTGATGGAAGACTTCTGCTACGCCGGCGGCATTCCCGCGGTCATGAAAGAGATGGCCGACCTGCTCGACCTCGACGCGCTGACGGTCACCGGCAAGCCGGTTCGCGAGAACATCGCCGACGCGCGCAACCACGACACCGAAGTGATCCGCCCGCGCGACAAGGCGCTGACGCCGCAAGGCGGCATGGCCGTGCTGCGCGGCAACCTCGCGCCCGATGGCGCGATCCTGAAACCCTCGGCCGCCTCGCCGGGGCTCATGAAGCACCGCGGCCGCGCGGTGGTGTTCGAGGACATCGACCACTACAAGGCCGTCATCGACGACCCCGCGCTGGAAATCGACGCGCACTGCATCATGGTGCTGAAGAACTGCGGCCCCAAGGGCTACCCCGGCATGGCCGAGGTCGGCAACATGGCGCTCCCGCAAAAGCTGCTGCAGCAGGGTGTGCGCGACATGATCCGCATCTCCGATGCCCGCATGTCGGGCACCGCGTATGGAACCGTGGTGCTGCACGTCGCACCCGAAGCCGCGGTGGGCGGCCCGCTGGCGCTGGTGCGCAACGGCGACATGATCGAACTCGACGTCGAGGCCAGGCGCCTGCACCTTGACGTGAGCGATGCCGAGCTGGCCGAGCGCCGCGCCGCCTGGGTGGCACCGGTGCCGGCCATGAAGGGCGGCTACCAGAGCCTGTATGTCGAGCGCGTCATTCAGGCCGACCGCGGCGCGGACCTCGACTTCCTGATCGGTTGCCGGGGCCACGCCATTCCTCGCGAAAGCCACTGAGGTCGCGCATGCCCGCCTTCACACCCGACACGTTCCACGGCATCCACGCGATCGTCTATGCGCTGTTCGACGCCGAAGAAAAACTCGACCGCACCGCCATGCGGCAACAGGTGCGGGCCTGCCTGGCCAGCGGCGTGCACGGCATGGCCGCGCTCGGACTCGCGACCGAGGTGGCCAAGCTGACCGAGGCCGAGCGCCGCACGGTGATGGACTGGGTCGCCGAAGACACGGCGGGCCGGGTGCCGCTGGCCTTCACCATCTTCGGTTCGTCGGTGGCCGAGCAGGTCGCGCAGGTGCGGCATGCCGAGCACGCCGGCGCCGACTGGGTGATCCTGCAGCCGCCCGCCGCCGGCGCTTTCGGCGCGGCAGAGTACATCCGCTTCTTCGGCCGCGTCGCGGCGGCGACCACGCTGCCGGTGGCAATCCAGAATGCGCCCGCCTTCTTCGGCCGCGGCCTCACGGCGGACGAGATCCGCGAGCTGGTTTCGCAGCATCCGAACATCCAGCTCATCAAGGGCGAAGGGCCGGTGGTCGACATCGCCGGGCTCATCGAACGGACCGGGGGCCGGGTGCCGGTCTTCAACGGCCGTGGCGGACTGGAGCTGGTCGACAACCTGCGCGCGGGATGCCGCGGCATGATCCTGGCGCCCGATTGCATCGACCATGCGGTCCATGCCTACGAGGCGTTTCGCCGTGGCGACGAGGCCGCCGCCGAGCGCGCGTACCAGGCCATGCTGCCGGCGGCCGTGTTCGGCATGCAGGGCATCGAGAATCTCCTGTGCTACGGCAAGCGCCTGTTCGGCGCACGCGCGGGCATCGACATCCACGACCGGGCGCCTGCCTTGCGCCCCGTCGCGGCCGGCGAAGCCATGGTCGCGCGTTTCGCCAAGGCATTGGGCCCGCTCGGTGGCCCCCAGGAAAGATCACCATGAATCTATCGAACGACGCTGGCGCCCGGGACCTGGAGCGCGGCCTGCCGGCGCAGATTGCCGGACGGATCGGCCGCCGCATCCTGCAGGGCGAACTGAAGCCCGGCGACACGCTGCCCAAGGAACTCGACCTGCTGTCCGAACTGCAGGTCAGCCGCACCACGCTGCGCGAAGCCTTCGCGCTGCTCTCGAGCAATGGCTTCGTGGAAGCCAAGCAGCGCATCGGGACGCGCGTGCGCACGCCCGACCACTGGAACACGCTCGACCCCATGGTGATCGCCTGGCACGGCGAAACCGAAGAGCCCGGCACGCTGATGCAGGAACTGTTCGAGATACGCCTCTCTATCGAGCCGATGGCGGCCAAGCTCGCGGCGCAGCGCGCCACGCCCGAAGACATCCAGCGCATCCGCACCGCGCTGCATGCAATGGGCGAAGGCCACGACAACCCCCAACGCGCCATGGAAGCGGACGTCGACTTTCACCTGCAGGTGATCGCGGCGGCGCACAACCGCTTCCTGATGCCGGTGGCCTCGGTGATCAGGGCCGCGCTGATGGTGAGCGTTCCGAAGACGTTTGAAAAGTTCGGCGGCATGGACCACTCCATGGCCATGCACGCCGACATCGCTCGGGCGATCGAGCAACGCAAGCCCGAGGCCGCGGCGCGCGCAGCCACGAAGCTGCTCGAAGACACCTACCAGAGAAATTTCGTCTAGCGCTTCTCGCTGATCCGGCAAAGGCCGGGTTCGCAGGGCACAGGCCTTCAGGCCTGGGCGGAGCCGTGCGCGCTGGAACAAGAGAAACGCAAGAGACCAGCAAGACACAAGCAAAAAAGGAGAGACAGATGATCGTGGAAAAACAATTGATCCGAAAAATCTCGTGGCGGCTGATTCCGTTCCTGGGACTGCTGTACCTCATCGCCTACATCGACCGCCAGAACGTCAGCTTCGCCAAGCTGCAGATGGTCGATGCGCTCGGCATGAGCGAGTCCGCCTACGGCCTGGGGGCGTCGCTGTTCTTCATCGGCTACTTTCTCTTCGAGGTGCCCAGCAACCTGATCCTTGCGAAGGTCGGCGCGAGCAAGTGGTTCGCGCGCATCCTCGTCTCGTGGGGCATCGTGACCGTGGCGCTCGCCTTCACGCAGAACGCGACGATGTTCTACATCCTGCGCTTCCTGCTGGGCGCCTGCGAGGCCGGCTTCTTCCCGGGCGTGCTTTACCTGCTGACGCTCTGGTATCCGTCGGCCCATCGCGGAACGATGGTCGGCCTGTTCATGATCTTCAGCGCGCTGGCCAATGCCATCGGCGGCCCGCTCGGCGGGATGCTGCTCGACCTCGACGGTCTGCACGGCCTGGCGGGCTGGGAATGGGTGTTCATCGTGACCGGCATTCCGGCGATCGTGATGGGTGTCGTCACTTTCTTCTACCTGCCCGACAACCCGCAGCGTGCGTCGTTCCTTACGGCCGACGAAAAGGCGTGGCTCGGCGCCAAGCTGGCCAGCGAGCAGGTGGGCATGGACGAATCTGCAAGCCATGCGCTGCGGGCCCTCGTCGACCCGCGCGTGCTGCTCATGGCGCTGTGCTTCATCGCGTTTCCCTTGTCCGCCTACGGCCTGAGCTACTGGCTGCCCACCGTGGTGAAGAGCTTCGGCGTGGGCAACACGGCGAACGGATTCCTCAACATCATTCCCTGGGTGCTGGTGGCGATCGGCCTGTACACCGTTCCCCGGGCTGCTGCAAAGGCGAAGTCGAAGACGCCCTACATCGTCGGTCCCGCGCTCTTCGGCGTGGCCTGCCTGCTGCTGTCGGCATTGCTGACGAACCACGCGCTGCAGTTCATGTTCCTGTGCCTGGCGGCGGCCGGCATCTTCGCGGGCCAGCCTGTGTTCTGGAGCCTGCCCTCGCGATTTCTCAAGGGCGCCGGCGCGGCGGCCGGGCTGGCGGCCATCAACGCCGTGGGCAATCTCGGCGGCTTCATCGCGCAGAACGCGGTGCCGTGGGTCAAGGACGCCACCGGCAGCACGATCGCGCCGATGTTCTTCCTGGCCGCCTGCCTCTTCCTGGGCGCGATGCTGGTGTTGGTCATGACGGGAATGACGGCGCGCAGCGAGGCCCTGGCGGCACGGGCAAGGCCTTCGACCTGAAGAAGGGAGGTGCCGCACGACACACCATCACGGCCTCACACAACGCGAACAACGCACGAACGGCAATTCCCGACGGATGCCGAAGAGAAACAACAACTTCAAATGACGGAGACAGACATGAGCATCGAACGCGAGACACAAGAGACCACCGCAACCGGCAAGCCGCAGGGCCACAACCGCCGGCGCATCGTCCAGGGCTTGGGCCTGGCCGCATTGCCGCTGCCGTGGTCGGCCTTCGCCAACAACGACTACCCGAGCAAGCCCATCGAGATCATCGTTCCTGCATCGGCGGGTGGCGGCACCGACGCTTTGGCGCGCGTCTTTGCCGAAGTGGCGAAGAAGCACCTGCCCCAGCCCTTCATCGTGAACAACAAGCCCGGGGCCAGCGGCGTCATCGGCATGAGCGACGTGCTCAACGGCCGCTCGGACGGCTACAAGGTCTGCATGGTGATCGCCGAAGTCACCACCTTGCCGAACCTGGGACTTGCAAAGTTCGACTACACGAACTTCCAGCCCGTGGCCCGGCTCAACGCCGACCCCGCCGCCATCACCGTGCGTGCCGATGCACCATGGAACACGCTCGAGGAATTTCTTGAAGCAGCGAAGGCCAAGGCCGGCGAGATGAAGATCGGCAACGCCGGCAGCGGTTCGGTCTACCACCTCTCGGCCATCGGGCTCGAAGAGAAGACGGGCATCAAGTTCAACCATGTCCCGTACTCGGGCGCGGCACCCGCCGTCGTGGCATTGCTGGGTGGACACATCGACGCGCTGGACGTGAGCCCGGCCGAAGTCGGCCCGCACGTGCTGGGCGGCAAGCTCAAGATGCTCGGCATCATGGCCGACCAGCGCATCCCGGCCTTCGGCAACGTGCCCACGTTCAAGGAGCGCAAGATCGACCTGGCACTGGGAACCTGGCGCGGCCTGGCGGTGCACAAGGCAACGCCGCCCGCCGTGGTGGAAGTGTTGCGCCAGGTGGCGCGCAAGACGGCCGACGACCCGGCGCTGCGCCAGGGCCTGGACAAGCTCAACCTCGGCTTCGCCTACATGGACGCACCGGAGTTCGCGCAGGCAATGCAGCGCGACCACGAGTACTTCGGCAAGCTCATCCGGACCACGGGCATCAAGATCTAGAAACGAGAAAGGCGCGGGCTCAGACGATCCCGGACACGTCCACGATGTACATCTGCCGCTGCGACTCGTGCACCGAGTCGATGCAGACCTGCTGGCCGTCGCGGCGCCAGCGCGGGTGCAGGTCGCAGCGGTTCTCCTTGCCCAGGTCGGGCGTGGCGTAGAAGCTGCCCAGGTCGTGGCGCCGGCCGGTTTCCATGTCGAACAGGAACAGCACGCGCTCGTGCGTGCGGGCATCGGGGTAGGTGTCGCTCAGCAGCCAGCGCTTGTTCACCGGCGAGAAGGTCATGTGGCCGTTTTCAACGAGCACGCCTTCGCCCACCACCCTCACCTCCCCGCCTTCACTGTCGTGGTACAGGTGGTAGTGGATCTTTCCGGCGTGCGGGCTCCAGACGATGATGTGCGCGTCGTCCTGCCACAGCGGATGCGAGATCTGGTATTCGGACTTCTCGTAGTCGAAGGTGCCCACAGCCGCGGGGTCGAAGTCGTCCGCGAGCTGCGGCAGCGGATGGTCGGAGCATTCCAGCAGGCGCAGGTCGGAACCATCGGGGTTCATGGTGATGAGCCGGTGCAGGAAGCAGGTCTCGTCTTCGACTCGCTCCGTCCAGCGATGCAAAAACAGCACGCGCGAAGACGACGGGTTGATCTCGATGTGGCTCACCCAATGGATTGCCTTGTCCATCGACGCGCGCGGATGAAACTGGCGAAGGTCGTGGTAGCTCACGAGCAGGCGCGTGGCGCCGGTGCCCAGGTCGGTCGCGTGAATGCCGTCTTCGGCCGGCGCCAGCGGAAGGTCGAAGGGCGCGCCGGCCTCGCTGTAGCCGATGGTCTGGTGCGTGACGTACAGGCGCCGGTAGTCCACGCTCAATGCGTAGCGGCTGTTCGGCGCGACCACGTAGACCGGCATCGGCAGCACGCGTTTCGCGCCGGTGTCGACATCGAGAATCGTGGCCCCGAAGCCGGGGTAGAACGCATCGGCATCGCCCGTGCGGCTGTTGAAAATCAACTGGCGGCCCGGTGCGCCGTCGAGCCATTGCAGCTGGCTGCCCATCTGCCAGTTCCAGGCCGTGGTGTCGTCCACCGCATGAAAGCGGTCGTTGTCATGCAGGTCGAAATAGCCGATGCGGGCGGTGGCGTCGGGCACCAGTTCCGCGTCCATCCACGGCACCTGCTGCGCCAGCATGTAGCGGCCGCTGCGGTCCCAAGCGCTCTTGTTGTAGTAGCCGAAGAAATGGTGCTGCCGTGCATCGCCCGGCCCCACGCGACGGCAAGGGGCGAGCGCGGACTTGTCGAGAATTTCGTTGGTCATCGACTGGTTACTCCGCGACGATGCGGCCTTGCTGGATCACCTTGTCCCAGCGCACCTTCTCGGCGGCGATGAACTTGCTTGCGACATCGCGCGTGTTCGCCACCGGCGTCATGCCCTGGTCCGACAGCCCCTGGCGAAATTCCTGTGCCGAGACGATCTTGCGGATGTCCGCATTGAGCTTGTCGGCAATGGCGTCGGGCACCTTGGCGCTCACCGCCACGGTGGTCCACGAGGTGGCCTCGAACGCGGGGAAGCCGGCCTCGATGGCGGTCGGCACATCGGGCAACGCCGGCAGGCGGGCCTTGCCCGTCACGGCCAGGGCCTTGAGCTTGCCGCCGCGAATATGGGCCAGCGTGGTCGGCGGGTTTTCGAACATCAGCTGGATCTGCCCCGCGAGCAGGTCGTTCAGCGCGGCGGTGCTGCCCTTGTAGGGCACGTGCGTGATGGGTGCATCAGACGTGAGCTTGAACAGCTCGCCGATCATGTGCACCGACGAGCCCACGCCGGCGGAGCCGAAGTTGATGGTGTTCGGTTCCTTGCGCGCCAGCGCCACCAGCTGCTTCAGGTCGTTGGCGGGCAGCGCGGGGTTGGCCACCACCACGTGCGGCATCTCGGCCAGCACCGTGATCACTTTCAGGTCGGTCGCGGGGTCGTAGGTCAGCTTCTTGAACACGCCGTAGGTCGCGTGCAGCCCGATCGAGCCGAGCAGCAGCGTGTAGCCGTCGGCCGGCGCATCGGCCACGTACTTGCCGCCGATGTGGCCGCCGGCGCCGGGGCGGTTTTCAACCACCACGGCCTGCTTGTAGAGCTTGCCCAGGCGGTCGGCGAGCATGCGCGCCTGCACGTCGGAGCTGCCGCCTGCGGTGAAGGGAACCACGAGGCGGATCATCCGGTTGGGGTAGGCCTTCCCCTCCGATGTCTCCGATGCCTGCGATGCCTGTGACACCGAGGCGAAGCCCAGGCCCACGGCCATTCCGAGAATGCCGAGGCCGACTGCCCTGCGTGGCCATTGCTGTTTCATGCGTCTTCCTTGCTGCGCGCACCCCAAGGTGCGATGTGGATGGTGAAAAAGAAGGGAGGTATCGGCGCAGTTTAGAAACGCGGCATCATTCTGGAAAATTCAATTTCTTCGCCGGGGTATGCAGAATTGGTATGCCCTTGTGAACACGCCCGAGCACGCCCCAAGACACCCGAACACGCACCCGGCGTGCAATTGCAGGAGACCACCGAATGTCGCGACCATTGAACTTCCGCCAGATCGAGGCCTTTCGCGCGGTCATGCAGACCGGCACCACCACGGCCGCGGCGGCCATGCTGCACACCACGCAGCCTTCGGTGAGCCGCCTGCTGGCGCAGATCCAGAATGCCACCCAGCTCAAGCTGTTCGACATCCACAAGGGGCGGCTTCGGCCCACCCACGAGGCACGGCAGTTGTTCGACACGGTGCAGCGCCACTTTCTCGGGCTGGACCGCATCGAGCAAAGCGTGGCCGTCATGCGCAAATCGGGAACGGGCTCGCTGCGCGTCGGCTGCACGCCGGCGCTCGGGCTCAGTGTCATGCCCAAGGTGGTTCATGCGTTCTCGCTGCTGCACCCCGAGGTGCACGTCAACCTGCAGACCGTCAGCGCGCACCCGCTGCGCGAGGGGCTGCTCTACGGGCTGTACGACGTGGCGCTGACCACCTCGGTCATCAACGACCCGCAGATCGAAGCCGTGTCGCTGCACCGCGCCAATGCGGTGTGCGTGGTGCATCCCGCGCATCCGCTGGCGGGCCGCGCCGGCCTGCACGTGCGCGACCTGAAAGACCAGGTGCTGCTCACCCTGAATGCCGACGACGAAATCCACCAGCAGTTCCTGGGCACGCTGCAGCAGCACCGCATAGAGGCCGCCGCGACGGTCGAGACGACCTACTCCGTCACCATCTGCATGATGGCCGCGCAGGGCACGGGCATCGGCATCGTCAACCCCTATGTCGCCTCGGTGTTCGCGCGCGACCTGAAGGTTCTTCCCTTGCTGCCGCGTTGCCCGGTCGAGGTTTCCATGGCCTTTTCTCCGCAGTCGGCGCCCTCCGCCATTGCCGAAGAATTCGCCAGGCTGCTCAAGGTGTACTTCCACGAGTTCCCGCGCCCGGCTGTGCAGAAGGCGCAGCCTGCACAGAAGACGCAAATGACGCAGAGGGCATCACGCCTCAAGGATTGAAGAGCAGCAGCCCGTAGATGGCGAACAGCACCATGTGCATCAGCCCCTGCAGCGCCGACGTCCGCTGGCCGTTGAAGGTCAGCATGCTCAGCGCCGCCGTCACGATGAACAGCACCGTCTCGATGACCGAGATGCCCATCGTCACCTGCTTGCCCGTGACCAGCCCGATCACCAGCACCGCCGGCACCGTCAGCCCCACGGTCGACACGAAGGCCCCCAGGCAGAGGTTGATGGCCCGCTGCATCTCGTTGTTGAGCGCGGCCTTCACGGCCGTGATCGACTCCGGCGTAAAGACGATGATCGCGATCAGCACGCCGCCCAGCGCCACCGGCGCGCCCGTGGTGGCGACGCCGTAGTCGATCACGATGGCCAGGTAGTGCGCCAGCAGCACGATGGGAAGAATCATCGCCAGCAGCACGCCGGAGCGGACCCACAGGGCGCGCTTTCCGCCGGCGTCGTGCGGGGCCGGTGCTGCGGCGGCGCTCTCTTTTTTCGATTCCGCGAACGGCACCGCCAGCATGCCCGGCCGGGGCTGCACGAACAGCCGGCGGTGGCCGCCCATCTGCATCGCGAGGAACACGCCGTACAGCACCGCCGTCAGCGCGGCCACGGCGAGCGCCTGGCTGAAGCTGAACTCACCGGCGCCCGACGTATAGTTGGGCAGCACCAGCGCCGTGCCCGTCAGCAGCACGATCATCGACAGGTAGGCGGCCGTGCCCTGCACGTTGAACTCCTGCTCGCCATGGCGCAGGCCGCCCGCCAGCAGGCAGACACCCATCACCAGGTTCACGATGATCATCATCACCGCGAAGATCGAATCGCGCCCGATGGTCGGGAAGTCGCCCGGGCCCAGCAGCACCGAGGCGATCAGGATGACCTCGATCAGCACGATCGACAGCGTGAGGATCAGCGTGCCGTAGGGCTCGCCCAGTTGATGCGCCAGGTGGTCGGCTTCGCGCACCACGCCGAAGGATGCCGCGACGATGGTGCCGAACAGCAGCACGAAAACGCCCGCGGCGATGGCCGGGGTGAGCGGCGCGGCGAGCCATGCATCGCCGAAGAAGACGAAGAGCCCGACGATGGCCCATGACCAGATCAGCCGCGCCCAGGTCACGCGGGGAATGAGTTTCTGGTGAGATGCGGATTGCATGGTGAGAGGTCCTTTGCAGCGAGCGCCATGGCGTGCGCCATGAAGGGCCGTCCCTCGGATGTGTTGCAGTGCCGAGGCCGTCCTCGGTCAGTCCCGCTGCAAAGGGCGCAGCGGTCGTTCAAATTTAGCACGGGTGGAACCGGAGCTGGAACGGTTGCCGGGAAGAAAAAAGCGTCCAGCTGAATACCCCGTTCTGGGGATTGACGCCATCTCCCGCGAAACGACACTAGGTCGCCCCATTCGAATCCCACGGCGCAACTCGCCACGGTTCCGACGACCCGTTCGCGAACGCCCGCCCTTCTTGACTTCCAAACGCATTTCCGTAGAACTCCACGGCGGCTGGTCGTGCTCGTTCCATGTCCAGCAGACCGCCAGCGGAGACTATTCGGGCCTCGCGGAGATTGCCCTCGACGGCCTTCGCCTGGGGGAAGTGGTCATCATGCAGCAGCCGTCTCTGGAGGCCGCCATTGCGCGGGCCAGGTTGCGAAGCGGTCATTTCGTCAGTTCGCGAATGCCTGTAGCCGTCGCCTAGCCGCGCGAGTCGCGCGAAGCGCGAGGAGCCTGCCCTCCACGCACTGCGCGCCCTGCTCGCACTACTCGCTCACGACCGCGCTGCTGTACCCCGCATCGGCCTTGATCTCCGCCTCCGAGAACGGCAGCCGCAGCCACTGCTTGGCACTGTAGGCGCGCGTGTAGTCGGCGTGGTGCGCCGAGGCCGGGTCGTCCGACAGCGAGTAGGTCAGGAAGGTATGGGCCTCCACGCCATCGGCCGGGAAGCGCACGACCTGCATGTAGCTGTTGGCGACGACGGTGTCGGAGTCCATCGTGTAGCCGCCCTTGTCGAGCGGGTTGAGCGAGCAGGTCGTGGTGAAGTAGCCCGTGAAGTCGGCACAGCCGCCGAAGAGCGGGATCTTCTTTCCGTTGCGGGTCACGAACAGGTAGTCGCCGCGCGGCGCGTCCACCGCGTAGGGGCTCGCGTTGATGCGCATCAGCGCGGCGCCGAACACCTGGCGCAGTGCGTTGGTGGCGCTGCTCTTCAGGTCGCGCGGCGTGTTCAGCGGATCGGCGGCCGAGAACGGCACGGCATACAGGTCGTCCGGCGGCAGGTTCTCCACGCGGGTCCAGAACTCGTCCCACACGAGCGCACCGCGCGACTCCGTGTTACCGGCGTTGTCCCACGTGCGCAGCGCGGCGCAGGCCGCGGTGCTGTCGACAGTGCCGGCCGGCGTGTCGCCCATGAAGAGGTCATGGTGGGCCGCCACGTTGATGGTGGGCACGGCGCAGACCAGGTCGAGTGCGCGCGTCTTGAAGCGCTCGGCGGTGTACGAGCGGCTGTTCAACACCATTTGCCGCACCGTGTCCGCGGTGGCCTTCTTGCCCGTGTAGCCATCGGTGCCGTCGATGCGCGCCTGCGCCATCAGCAAGCCCAGTCGGGCGCGGGTGGTAAAGCCGGCGTCCAGCGAACCGTAGATGGGCGGAAAGCCGGTGAGCGGCTCTTTCAGGTTGGTGAGCCAGTAGCTGTTGTTCATGTTGGCCACGTAGTCGTCGCGCATCAGGCTGGGCATGCGCGCCGCGCCGAGGGCGCCCTTCTGTGCCGAGTCGGCATCGGTCTGCCAGTCGCAGGCGCTGCGCGATCCATCGAAGACCGGCGCGGGCGCCAGCGAGGCCTGCAGTGCCATGCCGATGGGGCTGGTGCTCGTGCAGTTGGCAATCTGGTCCGCCGACACGTTGGGCACGGCGCCAATGTCGGCATACCAGGCCTTGGCGCTGCCACGACCCACGGCCACGGTGTTGACCCACGGAATGGCCGCTTCCTGGCGCTGGATGGCGGTGAACTCGTCGAGCGACTTCGCCTGGTTCCAGCGCAGCCAGTTGCGGAAGGTGCGGTAGTTGTCGGCGTTGATGTCGCGGATGGCGAAGGCGGTGGTCTGGTCCCACTGGTTGATGAGCGGACCGTATTCCGACTTGTAGAGCGTGCGCGTCGCGGTGCCCATGCTGCCGTCGGCCTGCTTCAGCTTGACGGTGATCTCATGGGCCTGCATCTTCACCGCGCTGCCGTCGCGCATGTAGCTGGTGGGGTTGCCCGCGGCGAGCTTCAGTTCGTACAGGCCGAAGCGCCTGGCGGTCGACACCGTGTGGGTCCACGCGATGTTGTCGTTGAAGCCGATCTGGATGACCGGCACGCCGAGGAAAGAAGCACCGCTCACATTGAGCTTGCCCGGAATGGTGAGCTGCGCCTGGTAGAAGCGGTCGGGCCCGCGCCAGTACCAGTGCGGGTTGCCGAACAGCAGCGGGCTCGCGTCCCCAGTGCCCTCGGTGCCGAAGCCGAGCATGTTGCTGCCCACGCCGCCCTTGCCGCCGACATGCAGCTCGGGCACGCGGATGTCAAGCGCGGCAAGTTGCAAGGCCTGCTGCTGCTTCTTCTTGCTGTTGCTCCGTGCCGCGACCTTCGCGACCGGGGCCGGCGTGGGCGCTGTCGCACCGGCAATCTGCAGCAGGAAGTTGCCATAGCCCGCCACGAGATTGGCCGCATGCATGCGGCGGAAGATGTCGTCGGCAGTAATGGGTTGCACCCAGGCCTCGCTGCGGCACGCCGCATGTGCGCTGCCATTGGCCTTCACGTCGCGCACGTAGCGGTTGTAGCCTGCCGCGAAACCCTCGGCCAGTTTCTTCATGTCGTCGGATTGCGCGTCGGTCATCTTCTTCAGCACGTCGTCGGAGAGAACGTGCCGGTGGAAGAAGTCCGACTCGATGTTCTTGGGCTGCGAGATCGTGCCCGGGTAGGCCAGCGGCGTGTCGCCGCCGAGGTACTGCGAGCGCTCACCACGGTAGGTGAGGAACGAGTCGGCCATGGTGCACAGGTTGTCTTGCGCCTGTGCGTAGCCATAGCCGTAGCCAGCGCCGCCCCAGGTGTCGGCCTTGATGTGCGGCACGCCCATGGCGGTGCGGCGGATCTCTGCCTTGTAGTTGCCTTCGACTGGAGGGTTGACCGGATTGCCCGGGTTACCCGCAAAGGGCATGAACGCGAAACCATCGCCGCCACCTCCACCGCATGCGGTCAGGGTGGCTGCGGCGACGAGCGCGAGCAAAAAGAACGGCGTGCGGCCGCGACATGTTGTTTGTGTCATGGGGTCTCCAGTTGATGCTCTCTTCAAGGAGCGTCGCGGAGCTTAGGCACGGAGTTCTTCGGACTCTTGAACGAAGCCGCTGTGTTTTGTCTTCTTCAGCAAGCCTTCATCTTTTGGCTCTGGCAGCGGGAAAGATGAAGCTCCATGTTTTTCTCCAGCGTCCATGAAAACGAAGAAAGCGCGCATGAGCCGCACTGCAAGGTGCGGCTCATGCGCGCTGAGCGATCGAAGCCGTCGGCGTGGCTATCGTCGGTTCGGCCCTTCCCGCACCGCTGTCTCGATGGCCTTGTCGAGCAGCTCCAGGCCCAGGTCGATCTCGCTGTCGCTGATCGTCAACGGCGGCGCGATGCGGAACACACCGCCCATCGAAGGCAGCTTCACGATGTTCATGCTCAGCCCACGCTTCATGCATTCGCGCGTGATGGCCTCGCCCAGTTCGAAGGCCGGCTTCTTCGTCTGGCGATCGGCGACCAGCTCCAGCCCGAGCAGCAGGCCACGGCCGCGCACGTCGCCGATGCATTCATGGCGCGATTGCATGTCGAGCAACCCTTGCCTCAGGCGCTCGCCGGCGGTGCGCGCGCGTTCGACCAGCCCGTCGCGCTCCACCACCTGCAGCACCTTCAGCCCGACCGCGGCGGGGAGCGGGTCGGAGACATGCGTCGTGTAGAACAGGAAGCCGCGCGCATGGGCTTCGTCTTCGATGGCGGCCGTGGTGACCATCGCCGCCAGCGGCAGGCCCGCACCCAGCGTCTTGGACAGCGTGAGGATGTCGGGCGCCACGCCGTCGCGCTCGCACGCGAACATCAGGCCGGTGCGGCCGACGCCGGTCTGCGCCTCGTCGACGATCAGCAGCATGCCGCGCTCGCCGCACTTGTGCTTCAGCGCGGCCATGTAGCCCGGCGGCAGTTCGAGAATGCCGCCGCTGCTGAGAATGGGCTCGGCAATGAATGCCGCGAGCGCGCCGGTCGATTGCCTGTCGATCTGCTCGAAGCCGTCATCGAGTTCGCGGCGCCAGTCGAGTTCGCCGTCTTGCGTCGTGAAGCGCGGCCGGTAGGCGTTGGGCGCGGGAATGGCCAGCGAGCCGGCCGCCGTGGGGCCGTACCCCTTGCGGCCCGCGCTGTAGGTTGCGGCGGCCGCGCTGCCCGTCATGCCGTGCCACGACTGCGTGAAGGCCACCACCTCGTGCCGGCCCGTCACCAGCTTGGCCATGCGGATCGCCGCTTCGTTCGACTCGGCGCCGGTGCTCAGCAGCAGGCAGCGCTCCAGGTCGCCCGGCGCGTGCCGCGCGATCTGCTCGGCCAGCGCCACCACCGGGCGCGACAGCATGCCGCTGAACAGATGGTCCAGCTTGCGCACATACTCCGTGACGACGGCCACGATGTCCGGATGCGAGTGGCCGAGCAAGGCGCTCATCTGGCCCGAGGTGAAATCGAGAATGCCCCGGCCATCGGCGTCGTAGACGAAACTGCCTTGCGCGCGCTCGATGATCAATGGCTCGAAGCTACCGCCGTAGCGCACCAGGTGCCGCCCGGCCTGTTGCCAGAACCGTGGCTCGTTGTTCCTGCTCATGTCGATGCTTCCCCATCAAAATGCTGCACGTTACGCAGCGCCGCCCGCACCGGGAAGCGAATTGTTTTGAACACAGGTATCAGGAGAATTCATAGCGTGAGCCAATCCCTGGACATCGACCTGCTTCGCAGCTTCGTCGCCATTGCCGAGACCGGCGTGCTGGGCCAGGCGGCGGTCCGCGTGGGGCGCACGCAGTCGGCGCTCAGCATGCAGATGCAGAAGCTCGAAGGCATCGTCGAGCAGCCGCTGCTGTACCGCACGGGGCGAGGCGTCACGCTCACCGCCACCGGCGAACGGCTGCTGGTGCGCGCCGGCGAACTGCTGCGCAAGCACGACGAAGCCCTGGCGGAACTGCGCGGCAGGCAGCTGTCGGGCGTGCTGCGCTTCAGTTGCCCCGACGACTACGCGGTGGTGTTCCTGCCCTACCTGCTGCAGAGCTTCGCCAGCCTGCACCCGCAAGTTCAACTGGAAGTGATGTGCGCGCCGACGCCCCGGCTGCACGAGCTGCTGGCCCGCCATGCGGTCGACCTGGCGCTGGTGTCCGTGGCGGGCGCAACGGGCTCGACCGGAGCGGCGACGGGCGACGACGTGATCCGCCGCGAGCCGCTGGTGTGGGTGGCGCAACGCGGTGGCGCCGCCGCGTCGATGGACCCGCTGCCGCTGGCACTGGGCGCGCCCGACGCGCTGGACCACCTGCTGCCCAGGCAGGCGCTCGAAGCCGCGGGCCGTGCGTACCGGCTGGCGTATGCCAGCAGCAGCCTTTCGGGGCTGGTCGGCATGGCGCGCTCGGGCCAGGCCGTCATCGTGCTCACGCGAACCGCCGTGCCCGACGACCTGCAGATCCTGACGTCGGAGCACGGGCTCCCCGACTTGCCGAGCGTCGGCGTCACCCTCGCATTCGACCGCGACGAACCCAGTGCATTGACGGCTGCATTCGCGGCGCATGTGAGGAAGTTTCTGCCTGCCGCTTGAAGGGCCGTGGGCTCCCGCAACGCTGTCACGCGCTCACGCGAACAGACCGAAACGGTTGCAAACCAACCAAATCGGTAGAATAATCCGCTTCCCCGTCACGGAGAAAGCGCGGTGGCCGACGCATCGGCCACCGCCGCATCGCCCGTTCGCATGCGACAAGGAAGAACACGTTGACACTCTTGCACCCAGCCTTCGCCATCGAGGTGACCTGCCCGATGCCCCGCTCCTGATGCATTGGACGATGGACGTGATGCGCTTGCGGCTGCATGCCCTGTCTTCGATCGTCAGGCAGTGCGTGCGAACACTCGTCGTGCTTGGCGTCGTCGCCGGCGTGCTCTATGTGGTGGGGGTGGCCATCATGTCACTGGTGCCCGAGCTGAATTTTTCGCTCGGCCCCCGTGGCATTTTGAGCCGCTGGTGCCTGAGCCTGTACTGCGTGTTCAGGTAGGTACGCGGAACTTGAAACCTGAAATCTATTTGGCCGCGGCGCGCTTGCGCGATGCGCTCTTCTTGTGGCCGAGCGCGTCCATGGCCGACGCGATGATCTCGTCGCGCCATTGGTCTTTCAAGCCCATGCGAACGGCCAGCAGTGCCGTGATGCCCAAGCCCGAGAACGCGCTGGTGATGCGCACCACCCGCTCCGGCGTTGCGGTCAGCAGGTCGGTTCCCAATGCGCGGTAGACGATGAGGCCGAGCTCGGTCAATTGCGGATCGACGTTGTCTTCGTTGCCGGCTTTGTTCGCGAGTTGGTTGGCGAGCGCCGAGACGCCCGGCCAGTCGAAGGTGTAGTCCACCGAGTCTTCCACCACGGCCCTGTCGCGCTCGGCACCGGGGGAAATTTTCTCGACACTGGCCACCAGCGCCATGAGATGGTCGCGGCCCATCTTGAAGCTGGCGTCGTAGATCGCCTTCTTGCTCGGGTAGTGGTGCAGCAGCCCCGCCTTCGAGTAACTGACGGCATCCGCGATCTGCTGAAGCGAGGTGTTCGCGAAACCATGTCTGGCGAACAATCCGGCAGCGCGGTCGATGATCTCGGCATCTATTTGAGATTTTGTCGGCCTGGGCATTCAGGAAGTCTAGCGCAGCTTTTCTACCGAAACAGTCGGTTTACATGAGGGCCGCCGAACGCATTCGCGCGGCCCTTTGCACGGCCCTTTGCGCGGCTACATCAGCGTGTTCGACGGCAGGTTTTCGTCGAGCAGCTTGCGCGCCGTCTCGATGCCCGCCACCGGCAGCAGCTTCGCATCGAGCAGGCCCACCTGCACCAGCACGCTGGCCTGGTCCCAGTAGATGTGCTCGTGGTACAGCTTGTTGCCGCGGAACTTGATGACCGCCAGCAACGGCACTTCGACGCGCTTGCCGGTGGGCTTCACGCCCGGCAGCATCCACGGAATTTCGGTGGTGTGCGTGAAGCTGAACAGCAGCTCATCGACCACCTGCGTGGCGCCCACTGTGCGCGAGATCGATGTGAGCGCGGTGTCGGGCGGGTTGCTGTTGACGAAGTGGTTCGTATAGAACGCGTGCAGTGCCTTGTAGCCCACGCCACCGGTCATGGTGGGGATGTGGTTGACGTAGGGCTCGGCCACCATGGTGCCCATGGTGTCGTCCACGTTGCGCGTGCCGAACTCGTATTCGCAGTGCTTGTCCCACAGCGCCGAGAGGTCGTAGTTCGGGCCGATGGCGTCTTTCAGCGTGGCGATGCTGCGCTCGTGCGCCATCAGCGCCGAGGGCTTGTGAAAGTGCTCGCCGCCGGCGCGCGCAAAGGCGTGGTCCATGCCGGGGTACACGTACACCGACACGCCGGGGCGGCCCTTGAGCGTTTGCACGATGCGGTCGCGCGCTTCGGGCGGGCAGAACTTGTCGAGCTCGGCCACGTGCAGCGTGAGCGGGCACTTGATGCTGTCGGCCTCGTCCAGCGCGGCGTCGATGCCCACGCCGTAGTAGCCGACCACCGCATCGGCGTCCGTGCGGCAGGCCGACAGGTAGGCCAGCTTGCCGCCCAGGCAGAAGCCGAGCACGCCGACTTTCTTGTCGGTCACTTCGGGGCGGGCGCGCAGCGCGTCGATGGCGGTCTGCATGTCCTGCATGCCCTTGGCTTCGTCGAAGCCGCCGTACAGCGCGAAGGCGCGTTGCCAGTCGGCTTCGCTGTAGCCCAACTCGACGTTCGGCTCTTGCCGCCAGAACAGGTCGGGCACCAGCACCACGTAGCCTTCTTCGGCGTAGTAGTCGGCCACGTCGCGCATCGTCGAATTCACGCCGAAGATCTCTTGCGCAAGCACCAGGCCGGGGCCGGAGCCGCCTTCGGGCAGTGCGAGGTAGCCGCTGAAACTGCCGCTGCCATCGGCCGCCTGCATGCGGATCTGCTGCGCGGAGGTGGGGGATTTTTTCTGCATGTGCTCTTCTCCATTCCAAACATGAGGGGGTGTTGCGGGCCGCGCGCTCACTGCGCGCATTCCGGGTGCCGTGTCGTCACCTGGTAGTAGCCCGAATGAAAGACCAGCGGCTCGCCATCGAAGCGGTCGTAGCGCTCGACCTCGCCGATGAAGATGAGGTGGTCGCCGCCGTCGTACTGCTTCACGCTGCGGCAGACGAAGCGCGCGATGACGCCGTTCAGCAGCGGCACGCCGGCCGTGCCTTCGCAGCAGTCCACGCCGCCGAACTTGTCCGCCTGCGGTGTAGAGAACTGCCGCGACAGATGATGCTGGTGCGCGGCCAGCACGTTGATAGCGAAGTGGCTCGCACCGGTGAAGTCGGCCACGCTCGGCGCCTGCCGGGCCAGGCTCCACAGCACCAGCGGCGGATCGAGCGACACCGACGAAAACGAATTGGCGGTCATGCCCACGCGGCGGCCGTCGATGGCGCGCGTGGTGATGACGGTCACGCCGGTGGTGAACTGGCCCAGCGCCTTGCGGAAGTCGCGGCGGTCGAAGCGGTCGACCACGGCTTCGCGGGCCCGCGCCTCCAGGAAGCGGTCGGCCTCGGCGGCATCGAACCACCACGGCGCAAAGACGCGCGGGTCATCGAAGCCGTTGACGATGGTGCTCGCGACGGCGGGCATGTGGCTGGCGCTCTGCAGCAGCTTCTGCAGGTGCGGCCTGGGTGGTGCCAGCAGGCTGTGGGTCCAGTCGGTGGCCCAGCGGGCGTAGCCCTCCCAGTAGCGGTCGAAGGTCTGCTGCATCCAGGCGGCATCGAACAGCGCATCGTCGTTTTCGAGAATGCGCTTGAGGTAGATGTCGGCGCACTTGGCCGCGTTGTTGGAGCCCTGGCCGGTGATCGGGTCGTTGAGCACCACCGCATCGCCCAGGCCCAGCACCTTGCGCCCCGAGGGCAAGGTTGCCACCGGCTGGCGAACCGTCGGCGCGAAGCGGCCCACCAGGATTCCGTGGTCGTCGGTCAGCTCGATGTTCGTGCAGCGCTCAGCCTCCCAGGGCAGGAAGGTATCGAGAATCCATTGGCTGCGCGCCAGATGCTCCTGGGGCGTCTTCACATCGGCCCAGCAGTCCATCGGACCGCCGGGCACGCCTTCGAACACCATGATCTCGCACGGCCCCGTCGTGGTCAGCGCCGGGAACACGAAGTACTCGCCCACGCCGGGAATCAGGTTGAAGCTCACGGCGGCAAAGGGCTCGCGCGGCTTCATGCCCTTCACGTAGGTCAACGCCAATGCGCGCTGGGGCTGCGCGAAGGGCGAGCGTTCAGCGTCGCGTTCGAACAGCTGGGAGATCTCGCCCTTGCCGCTTGCAACGACCACGAGGTCGTGCGTCGCGGCGCAGTCTTCCAGCGCATCGAGCCCCACGTCCTGCAGCAGCAGCCGGCCACCGCGCTTTTCGAACTCGGCCATCCAGGCGGGTATCTTGAGCCGCTGGTCGACCGACCGCGCGGGTCCGTCGAGCCTTGCGCTCCACTCGATGGCCTTGCCGCCTTCCGGGTTGCGCACCGCGATGCCGATGCCCTCGACCAGCGGGCATTCGTCGGTCCACCAGTCCAGCCCCAGTTCGCGCTCGGTCTGCAGCGCGGTCTCGAACATGCACTGGCTGGACATGACCGGCCCTTCGGCAATTTCACGCGACGTGCGGTTCGAATAAACCGTCACCTCATGCCCCGCGCCCAGCAGCCCCAGCGCGAGTTGCATGCCGGACTGCCCGGCGCCGACGATGGCCACGCGTCTTCTGTTCATTGCAGGCCCCGGGCTACGCAGCGGCGGCGGCGCAGGTGTCGATGTAGCGGTCGGCCTCGACCGGGTCCGCGAACCACGGGAAGAAGGTGCGCGGGTCGTCGAAGCCGTTGGCGAAAGCGCTGGCCAGCGGCGGCATCGCGCCGGCGGTGCCGAGCAGCTTGAGCACGTGCGGCGGCGGCGGTGCGAGCAGCATGTTGGTCCACTGCGTGACCCACTGCGCGTAGCCGAACCAGTAGCGGTCGAAGGTCTGCTGCATCCACGCCGCATCGGCCACGCCGTCGCCGCGCGCAAGAATGCTCTTCAGGTAGGTGTCGGCGCACTTGGCCGCGTTGTTGGAGCCCTGGCCGGTGATCGGGTCGTTCAGCACCACCACGTCGGCCAGGCCCAGCACCTTGCGCCCCGAAGGCAGCGTTGCCACCGGCTTGCGCACCGTCGGCGCGAAGCGGCCCGCGAGAATGCCATTGTCGTCGGTTAGCTCGATGTCCTTGCAGCGCTCGGCCTCCCAGGGCGTGAAGGTGTCGAGAATCCACTTGCTGCGCGCCAGGTGCTCCTGCGGCGTTTTTACATCGGCCCAGCAGTCCATCGGGCCACCGGGCACGCCTTCGAACACCATGATCTCGCACGGCCCCGTCGTGGTCAGCGCCGGGAACACGAAGTATTCGCCCACGCCCGGAATCAGGTTGAAGCACACGGCGGAAAAAGGCTTGCGCGGCGTCATGCCCTTCACGTAGGTCAGCGCCAATGCGCGCTGCGGCTTGTCGAAGGTGGACTTGTGCGCGTCGCGCTCGAACAGCTTCGAGATCTCGCCCTTGCCGCTGGCGACCAGCGTGAGGTCGTGGCTTTGGGTGCAGGCTTCCAGCTCGTCGATGCCCGCGTCCTTGAACACCAGTTCGCCGCCCTTCTTCTGGAACTCGCTCATCCAGGCCGGAACCTTCACGCGCTGGTCGACCGACTGCGCGCTCGAATTCAGCCGCGCGATCCAGTCGATGGCCTTGGCGCCCTTCTGCTCGGGATGCGGCACGGCCAGCCCGATGCCATCGACCGTGGGGCAATCACTCGCCCAGTGGTCCAGCCCCAGGTCGCGCTCGATCTGCAACGAGGCGTCGAACATGCACTGGCTCGACATGACCTTGCCGTGGCGGATGTCGTCGCCCGTGCGGTTGCTGAACATCGTGACCTCGTAGCCTGCCGACAGCAGGCCCAGTCCCAGTTGCAGGCCCGACTGGCCCGCGCCGATGATGGCGATTCGCTTCATTGCTTGCTCCTTGCTTGTTTGCTTGCTTGATGCTCCGTATCGGAGCTAGTCCATCAACTTGGGAATGGCGGGCTCGGCCTGCTCGGGGCCCATGGCGGAATAGCCGCCATCGACCGCGTAGTCGGCGCCCGTCACGAAGCTCGCGTGGTCCGAGCACAGGAACAGCACCACCTGCGCCACTTCGTCCGGGTCGCCGACGCGCCCGAGCAGATGGAAGGGCGCGGCCACGCGGTCGGTCTTGGCGCGGTCGCCGCCGCTCAACTTGTCCATCACCGCCGACCATGTCCAGCCCGGCGACACGCTGTTCACGCGGATGCGGTCCGGCGCCAGGTCCATCGCCATGTTGCGGGTCAGCTGCGCCATGGCGGCCTTGCTCACCGGATAGAGCCAGCGCCCCGTTTGCGCCACGCGCGACGAGATGCTCGTGAAATTGACCACCGCCCCGCCGCCGGCCGCCACCATGTGGGGGTGCACGGCCTGCAGCATGGCCACCGCGCTCGCGATGTTCACGTTGAACGAGGTGAGCCAGTCGGCGCGCGGCGACTTGAAGCCCTCGTCCACGTACGAGCACGCGAGGTTGACCAGAAAGTGCACGCCGCCGTGCCGCTCCGCCGCCTCGGCCACGCAGGCCTTCACCTGCGCGTCGTCGGTGATGTCGGTGCGCACGAAGCGCGCGCCGGCACCGAGCGAATCGGCCAGCGGCTGGCCGTTGGCCGCGTCGATGTCGGCCACCACCACCTTCACGCCGGCCGCGTGCAGTGCGCGCACCACGCCGGCCCCAATCAATGTCGAGCCACCCGTGACGATGGCGCTCCTGCCTTCGAGTCCCTTGAACATGACGCTTGCTCTCCTGTTGTGTCTCTCTGTCGGTCGATCGGGCAGGCCGGGCCGGCCTGCGGTGTGGAGCGAACGTTAGGGGCAGGCAGGCCGCGGGCGAATCCCGCAAACGCAGGCGCTGTCCCTGGCGCGCAGGTTTTTGACGGCGCGGGGGCCGAGGGACGGCCCGAATTGTGGGCGGGGATGGTTTTTGCTAGGGTCACCCGACCCCATGCAAACCGCCACGACACCACCGCTGCCGCTGCAGCGCTACAGGCTTTTCGAGAGCCACGACATGGACGAGGCCCGCGAAAGCGTGGCGCGCGTTTTCTGCCCGCACGGCCTTGTCATGCTGCGCCCGCGCACCGAGCTCGATGCCTGCCACCACAGCGCGCGGCTGCACCGCGACGTGAGCCTCAACTACGTGCAGTACGGCCCCGGCGTGCAGATCGACCCGGGCTACCTGCAGGATTTCTTCCTGTTGCAGATTCCGTTGCGCGGCAGCGCCGACATCCGCTGCGGCGCGCAGCATGTCGATGCCACCCCCACCCTCGCCTCGCTGCCCTCGCCCACCGAGCCGCTGTCGATGCGCTGGGCCAACGACAGCCCGCACCTGATCGTGCGGCTGGCCCGTTCGGCACTGCTGTCGCGGCTCGAGTCGCTGCTGCAGGCGCCCGTCAACCAGCCCCTGGTGTTCGATCTCGGCGTGCCGCTCGACAACCCAGCGCTGGCGCCGCTGGTGCACTTCATCGACTACCTGCGGCTCACGCTCGACGCCGGCAATGCGCTGCAGGCGGGCAACCGCCTGGCCGAGCATGCAGAGGAATACCTGATGTCGAGCCTGCTGATGTCGGCGGGGCACAACCACTCGCGGGCGCTGGCGGGCGACACCCGGCGCAACCTGTTGCCGCGCGTGGTGCGCAGGGCGCAGGAATACATGGCGGCGCATGCCGAGCAGCCCCTGTCGCTGGCCGACATCTGCCGCGAGGTCGGCTGCAGTGCGCGCGCGCTGCAGCTGGCGTTTCGCCAGCACGCGGGCCAGGGGCCGATGGAGTTCCTGCGCGAGCTGCGGCTCGACAAGGTGCGGGCCGAACTGCAGGCGTCGCCCGGCGCCGGTGTGCGCGAGGTGGCGCAGAAGTTCGGCTTTCTTCACCTGGGGCATTTTGCGGCGCAGTACCGCGTTCGCTTCGGGGAGCGGCCGTCGGAAACGGCGGGCCGGCAGCGCGGCTGACCCTGGCGCGAAAGCCGGTCAGCGCGGCCGGCTGACCGGCACCGCGTCGTTCGAGGAAGACAGCAGCATCGAGGACGAAATCTAGAGGGCGTCGTGGTTACCCAGCGCCAGCGCGTAGGCGACCAGGTTGGCCAGTTGCGTGGCGCCGCCCTCGCTGTCCAGCGCCGGCTTGAGCACGGGCCTGCTGTTGGGCTGGTACTTCTTGCCCTTGGAGGCCATGCCCGCCAGTTGCTGCCTGGCATCCGCGCAGGCCGTGTAGTAGGCATTGAACACCACGTCCTTCGCGACATCGACCATGCGTGCCGCAAGCTCGTCCGTGTCCTTGTGCATGAGCTCCGCGACGCGCTCGGCGCGCACCTGCATGCCTTCCACATAGGCATTGATCTTGATGAGCTGCTGGCGCAGGTCGGACGCGGACATGCGCACCTTGGCCGCCACGCCCGGATAGAGCACGGCATCGTTCAGGCTGGTGATCTGCTCCGGCATGGAGTTGATCAGGTTGGCGATGTGCTTGTACTGCGCCATGGCAGCCTCCGCGGCGGCCATGGCTTCGCGGTCGTCGCGGTAAAGCGCCGCGGCTTCGGCGTTGCCGCGGTTGGAGATCACGGTGTCGGCTTTGCGGATGCTCTTGCCGTGCAGGTAGCCGTCGACCCCGCCAGCGGTCTCGTCGACGAGCAGGCCTCCCGCGACCTGGATGGCGCCTGCCAGTGCTTTCTTGAGGTATTTGGTACCGGGGACCGGAATGGCGGAAACCCCTGCATTGATCAGGGCAGCCGCCCCCTTGACCAACAGCTTCTGCATGTCGGCGCTGTTGCCGCAGTACTCCGACAGCAACAGGGTCAGCCGCTTCTTGTACGGCACGCTGAAGCTGTCGTTGGACTTGGCGCGAAAGGCGTCCCAGGTCCGCTCGACCATGTCGGTCTTCTGGACGACGGCGGCGCTCACCACGCCCCAGTCCCGGGTGCGCATGCGGTCCATCAGGGCACGGATGCCCGCCGTCATTTCTTTCTCGTAGTACAGCGAGAGGCTCTTTCCGAGCGCGTCGAATCTGGTTTGCGGAATATCGAGCATGGGACTTTCAGGATGCGGTCGCGGAACGATCGGCAGCGATCCTAGGCCGCGGCCGGGCGCGGCGCATTGGACCAAAGTCCAATGACAGGCGAGGCGACACCCGGTAGTGCGTGCCTTGCGAACGGTGCGCCGGCCGCGTCTCCATAATGCAGCCCTCTTGTCAGGACCAGCGAAAAAATGAGCGCCGCAGATTTCCTCTTTTCCCCCGAGGTTCAAACCCTCTTGAAGATCGTCTTCGCGGCTCCCGGGCAGCAGTTTTCGTCGGGCGAACTTGCCCGGTATTCCAAGCTGGATGCGGCCGATGTCACGCGCACCCTGGAACACCTCGTAAAGAGCGGCATCCTGACGCAGCAGGACCCGAAGGCCGAGCCGCCCGACAACGTCAAGGCCAACGACGCCTTCATCTTCTACGGCGAGCTGCGACGCATCGCACTCAAGTCGTTCGCCGCCGCGGCGCCGATCCGCGCGATGCTGCGCTCCAAGTTCAAGGACTCGGTCTTGCGCGCCTTCGTGCTGGGCGAAGACAAGGACGGCACCGTGGAGCTTCTGGTCGTGCACGGCGAGCTCACGCCCGATGAAGCGGCCATGACCGCCGCCTGCCAGAAGCTTTCGAAGACCTTGCGCCGCCACCTGACAGTGCACGTCATCTCGAACGCAAGATTCAACGGCCTGACGCTTCGCGATGCACTCGCCTCGAAGCTCGCGGCCGAATCGGCTTTCGAGATCATCGCGCTGGGCGACACCAAGGCGAAGTTGCCCATCGAGCGGATGGGCCTGCTGCAAAGCGCGAAGAAGAAACTGGCGAAGCTCTCGCGCTCGTCCACCTGAACCAAGACGGCGGGACGGCGAGACAGCAAGAAAGTCGCTCGTTCGCTGGCGAAAGAAAGAAACAGGGTCGAGCGAAACAGGACGGCGGGTATCGTTTCACGGAACTCCCGCACAGACTTCACCCTGGCTTCACTCCCGCCGGCCACACTGCATCCCGACAACGGTTCGGCGCTGGTAGAGGCAAGGCCACCAGGGAGAAAAAAAAACCGCTCAGGGAACCGCCTCGATGCCGGCCGTTGTCGCCATTCTTTTTCATTGCCGCCGCTCGATGCAGCTCGCGGCAACCAGTCCATCGCCCTGCCTGAGAACTTGCGTACTCAAGAAGCAGCGGCCCTGACTTAAAAAGTCGTAGGACAGCCCACCTCTTCCGCATTCGTGTTCGATGGCCATGCCAACGAACTGCTGGCACGCGCGGGCGCTGCGCTCTACGATGCAAAAGTCGAGAGGCCGCAACGGATCGGGCGCGCCGCGCCAAGGCATTTCAAACAGAGAGGACAGGTTCATGTCATCTACCGAAGTCGTCATGCCCGAACAACTGCTCAGAGAGCTCGAAGCACAGAGCCGCATGCCGATCGCGCGGATCGGCGAGGCGCTGGCATCGCTGGGCATGGTGACCGACGAGCAACTGCGCGCGGGCCTGGCCCAGCAGAAGCTCGAGCCCTCCGTGTCGCTGGGCGAGACCCTGGTGCGCATGGGCGTGGTCGAGCGGGAGCAGTTGCAGATTGCGCTGGTGCGAAAGATGGGCTACCCGCTGGTGAACCTGCATGTGTTTCCACCGGCTGCCGACGCGCTGCGCAAGATCAGCCACGAGGTGGCCCGGCGCCTGCAGGTCATGCCGCTGATGGTGCACGAAGGACGCCTGGTGCTTGCGCTCGAGGACCCCGCCAACCGGCACGCGGTGATCGACGAGGTGGAGTTCATCGCGCAGATGAAGGTGGTTCCGGTGCTGGGCAAGTGCCTCGACCTGGACGGCGTTCTGCAACGCGCGTACGAAAAGATCGGCGAGCCGTCGAACAGTTTTTCTTCGAGCCTGGACCCCATGCGCCCGATCGAATTCGACATGGCCGGCACCAGCGAGCTGCTGCAGACCCTCGAAAAAGAAGGCCCCGCATCCGCCGGCGTCGAGGCGCCCGTGGAGCAATCGGACAACTCGCTGGTGCGGATGATCAACAGCATGATCATCGAGGCGCATCGCGAGGGCGCATCGGACATTCACATCGAGAGCTATCCGGGGCAGGAGAAAACGCGCATCAGGTTTCGCCGCGACGGCCGGCTCTACACCTACCTGGAGCTTCCGCCGAGCTACCGCGGCGCGATCGTCGCGCGCGTGAAGATCATGTGCGACCTGGACATCAGCGAAAAGCGCAAGCCGCAGGACGGGAAGATCAACTTCGCGAAGTTCTCGCCGCAGCATCGCATCGAGTTGCGCGTTGCGACCATTCCGACCAACGGCGGCCTCGAAGACGTGGTGATGCGCATCCTGGCATCGGCCAAGCCGATTCCCATGGGCGAGCTGGGCCTGTCGGCGCGCAATCTCGCGGAGCTGACGCAGGCCGTGGAGCGGCCCTACGGCATGGTGCTGTGCGTGGGCCCCACGGGCTCGGGCAAGACCACGACGCTGCACTCGGCACTGATGCAGATCAACACGCCCGAGCGAAAGATCTGGACCGCGGAAGACCCCATCGAAATCACGCAGACGGGCTTGCGGCAGGTGCAGGTGAATCCCCGCATCGACTGGACCTTTGCCAAGGCCCTGCGGTCTTTCGTACGCGCCGACCCGGACGTGATCATGGTCGGTGAAATCCGCGACGAGGAAACCGCGAAGACCGCGATCGAAGCCTCGCTGACCGGCCACCTGGTGCTATCGACGCTGCACACCAACAGCGCGCCGGAAACCGTGACCCGCCTGCTGGACATGGGCATGGACCCCTTCAACTTCGCGGACTCGCTGCTGGCGGTGCTGGCGCAACGCCTGGTGCGCCGCCTGTGCACGCATTGCGTCAGCAGCAGCCCTGCAAGCCCGGAGAAAGTCGACGAGCTGCTGGCCGACTACATGCATGCGTTCGGCCCGAACGATGCGGTGAAAGGCCGCCAGCAATCCGTGCGCGAAGAGTGGGTGCGCCACTACGGCCGCGACGGGCAGTTGCAGGTCTACCGAAGCACGGGTTGCAAGCACTGCGGCGACACCGGCTTCAAGGGCCGCGTGGGCATCCATGAGCTCATGGTGGTATCGAAGAACGTGCGCCGGTTGATCCAGGCCGGCGCGCGCGCGGAAGAACTGCAGGCAGCCGCATTGCAGGAGGGCATGCGCACCTTGCGGCAGGACGGCATCGAGAAGGTGCTCGCCGGCAAGACGAGCATCGAGGAAGTCCGCGCGACCAGCAACGTGTGAGCGACCCTGGGGTCTAGTGTCTAGCGCCTGGCCGCCCGGACAGGCTGCACGGGCTGCACGGGCACCGCGGGCCACGCCACGTCCGGCAGGCTTGCGACGGCGGGTCTTGCGAACAGGTAACCCTGGAAGAGGTCCACGCCCAATGCACGAAATGCGTCGGCCTCTTGCGGCACCTCGACGCCCTCCGCAACCACCTTGATCCGAAGCTCGCTACATGTCGTGACGATGCCCTTCACGATCGCATGCCGCACCGGGTCGATGTGGATGTCCTGCACCAGGCTCCTGTCGATCTTCACCACATCGGGCTGAAAGCCCGCGAGCAACGTGAAGCCCGCGTAGCCGGCACCGAAGTCGTCGATGGCGGAAGCAACGCCCTGGCCCTTGAACGCCTGGAACGAAGCGGCAAGGCCCGGCAGGTCGTCGACGGGTTCGCCCTCGGTGATCTCGAACATCAACTGGTCCACCGGAAAGTGGCAGCGCCGCGCGGTGGCAATGGCCGTGTGAAAGCACTCGGTTTTTCCCGCGATGTCGTTGGGCGTGACGTTGAGACTGAGCCTGGATTTCATGCCCAGGCTCGAAGCGAGCTCGATCGCCCTCACCCGGCTGGCCTCGTGAAATGCAAAGCGGTCGGATGCGTTCACGCGCGACAGCACTTCGGTGGCGCTCTCGCCCGCGCTGCCTCGCACCAGCGCCTCGTGCGCGTAGATTTCCCGGCGCGCCAGGTCGATGATCGGCTGAAAGGCCACGGTGAACCCGGAGCCGAAGCCAGGAAGACCGGCATCGGTCCTTGTTTGGGTTTTCACTGGTGTGGGCCTCTCATGCAAGGGAAAGCATTTGCTGGCTAGGCGAGCGTGGACCGCTCGGTGGTGCAGACGCGGTTTCGCCCCGCCGTCTTGGCTTCGTACAGCGCCTTGTCGGCGGATTGAATCAACTCCTTCGGCTGGCTTTTTCCAGCAACGGGACTCAGCGCATCGACGCCGGCGCTCAGCGTCACGAAGCCGTCCGAGCTGCCGGCGTGAACGATCTTCAGCTCGCGAACCGCGCTGCGGATTCGCTCCGCCAGCACGGCCGCGCCGGCCACGTCGGTGTTGGGCAGCAGCACCGCGAGTTCTTCCCCGCCGTAGCGGGCCGCAAGGTCTCCCGGCCGCCGCGACGCAAGGTTGGCGATGGTGCGGCCGATGAGCTGCAGGCACTCGTCGCCGGCCGCGTGGCCGTAGATGTCGTTGTATTGCTTGAAGCGGTCCACGTCCATCAGGATGAGTGCCAGGGTGCCCGCTTCGCGCAGTGCCCGGCCGAACTCGTTGTCCAGCGTCACGTCGAACTGCCGGCGATTGGCCAGGCCCGTGAGGCCGTCTTCCATGGCGAGCGTGTTGAGGGTCTTGTTGAGCGTTTCGAGCGCGTCGCGCGCCCGGCGCAGTTCGCCCTCGGCCTTGGTTCGCAGCTCGACCTGCTTGATGAGGCGCCATCCCACGATGCCGGCCAGCGAGACCAGGAGAACGACGCCGCCGGTATGCCAGAGCGTTTCGCGCCACCACGCCGCAAGGACCTCGTCCTTGGACAATGCCGCGCCGACGAACAACGGATAGTTGTCCAGCCGCCGGAAGCTGTTCAGCCGCGTCACGCCGTCTTGCGAAGACTTGATCTCGGCGGTTCCCACCGGGCCTTCGGCAAGGTAGGTGCGATAGAGCGCGGTCTCGCGCATGTTCCGGCCGACCATGTCGGTGCTGAAGGGCCGGCGCGTCATCATGGTTCCGGTTTCGAGTATCAGCGCCACCGCGCCGGCCTGGCCGATGTCCAGGCCGTCGTAGAACTTCATGAGGAAGTCGATCTCGATGGTCGCGAGCGCCACCCCGGCGAAGCTGCCGTCGGCATGGTTGATGCGCCGCGAAATGGGAATGAGCAGCTTGCCGTTGGTGCGGCTCTTCACCGGGATGCTGATGTGCGGCCCGCGGTCTTCGTGCGTGCGATGAAATAAAAAGTACGCACGGCTCGCGTTGTTCAGGTTCTCGGGCACCACCTGCCGGGAATTGGCGACCCAGTTGCCATCGCCGTCGTAGATGTGCAGGGCGTCGAGTTGGGGGAGTTCGGCCACGTGCATGGCGAGCACCTTGCGAAGCCTCTCGACGGCGGCCGGACCGGTGCCGTCGTGTTCGACGCGCTCCACGATGCCGATCAGCGCGGTGTCTGCTTCCTTGATGGTGTCGTCCGCCTGCTGCGCCATGGCACGCGCGAGGTTCGAACTTGCAACGCCCATCTGGTCAAGCTGCACCGTGCGCGCCTGCCAGCTGTTCCAGCAGTCGATCGCCACGAGGGAGAGGCAGAGGATGGCCACGAAGGCCGTCGTGCGGAAGATGAGGGATCGACGACGAAACACGATGTCCTTTCGAGGCAGTGCGAGCCCCGTTCCACTTTGACACATGTCTGTGTGGATTGGCAGTGTTTCTTGCGCGCGCCGGCTGCTCGGCGCGGTGTCGGGGCGGCTGCCGGCGCAGCGCCACGCGGGCGGGGTTCGCGGCGGCCATCGCACGCGAACCCCGAAGGGTTCAGCCGTTCATCGCTTCAGCCCGCGCTGCTCGCCCGGCGTGAGCGACTGCATCTGCGCGGTGGTGAGCGCGCCCGCGCCGAGCACCTGCACCACGCCCTTGGGGTCGTAGGCCGCGCCGGTGTGCTCCCGGCCCTCACCGCCACGGCCACTGCCCTCGCCGCCCGCCGGTTCGTTGCCGAAGCCGAGCACGCGCACGGTGAACACCGAAGGCAAGGCCTGGCGCGCCGCGGTGCGCTCGCGCTGCAACGCCTCCTGCGCCGCGGCACCGGCCTGCGCGGCCGCCGCGCTGGCGTTGGTGAGAGCGCCCACGTTCACCGCCGCCACCACCGGAATGCCGGTGGACTTGCCCTGCACCTGGATGTTCTCGGCATTGACCACGCGCAGCGCCGCCAGGTTCACGTTGCCCGACACCCGGATGCCCGCCTCGCCCGCATCGATGGTGCCCAGCGGCGCGATCAGGTCGATGTCGCCCGGCGGCACTTCGGGAATGGGGTTGAGCGTGGCGATGCCCGCGCCGGTGTTGGGCGTGGTCGGCGACAGGCTGACGTTGCCTGCGTCGTCGTACAGGCGCCGCTGCGGCGTGTAGACCACGGTGGACTTGGAGCCGCGGCCGGCGTTGATGTCGCCTTCCGCCGACCAGGCCAGGATGCCGCCGCCGAAGGTGGTGAAGATGCGGCTCTGCCCCAGCAGGATGCTGCCGAGCGAGTAGATCTGCACCTCGCCCGCGCCCTGCGTCAGCACGCCCGAGCCCTCGCCCGGCACGAAGCCGCCGTCCACCCCCACCAGCGTGCGGCCGCCCGGCGCGAGGATGTTCACGTTGCCGCCGAAGTTGGTGTGGATGCCGGCATCGAGTGCGTCGTACACGCCGATGTCGTTGGGCCGGCCGGCCGCGTTCCATGCGTCGCGCCGCAGGTAGCTGCGCCCGGCCTGCGGCCGCTTGGTGAACGGGTCCGAGCTGCCGAGGTAGTAGTTGGCGCTGCTGAACATGGTCAGGTCGCCCTGGTAGCGGCGCGCGCCGCCGTCGGCACCGTGCGACGGGAACAGCGTGGCGATGGCCTCGCGGCCGCGCAGGTAGCTGCCCCGGCGCGGGCCGCCCTCTTCGTTGTACTCGCGCCCGCCGGCCCGCAGTTCGGCGTAGTACACATTGCGCAGGTACACCTGCTGCTGCTCGGGCGGCAGCGCGGCAAAGAAAGCGCGCGCGTCCATGGTCGCGGCATCGAAGTGCCGGCCCTGGCCGTTGCTGCCGCCGAAGCGCTCGCGCAGCCAGTTCACCAGGTGCAGGCCCTTGGCCAGGCCGAACTCGCGCGCCAGGTCGCGGCGCGTGTTGCCACCGCCTTCGCTGCCGCGCCTGCCGTCGATCTCGGCCTGCTTGCGCGCCAGGTAGGCATCGGCGCCGGCCTCGTCGCCACCGTAGCCGAACTGCTGCGACAGCCAGCCGGCCAGCGTCAGTTCGCCGCCGTAGCTGTACAGCGCGGTGCCGGGCTGGTCGGCAAAGGGCTGGCCACTCACCGCGCGGCGCTTCGGATCGAGGTAGCGCGCGGCGAAGGCGGCCCAGTCGGGTCCGTCGCGGCCCACGCCCACCGCCACCGAAATGCCGGCGCCGCTGCTGCGGTCGCCGGGCTTCACGTTGACGATGGCGCCCAGGCTCTTGAGCTCGCCCTTGTCGGCCATGTACACGTCGCGCCCGGCGCTGAGCGCCAACTCGCCGGGGCCGGCGATGTGGAAGCTGCTGTTGCGGATGTCGCGCCCGGCCTCCACCACCGACACATCGCCGGCATGGCGATGCACGATCAGGTTGCCGCGCGCCGAACCGACGTTCAGCATCTGCGGCTGCGGCGACAGCTCCGGCTTGCCGGGGAAGTAGCGTGCATACCAGCCCACGGCCTCCTGCGGTACGCCGTCGACCTCGCCCAGCGCGGTGCCGGCACCGTCGATGTCGCGGCCGGCGCGGATCGCCACCGGGCCGCTGCCTTCGTACCAGATGCCGATCGGCGTCGCCACGCCGGTGCTGGAGCCGCGGTAGACGATCGAGCCGGTGCGCAGGCCCACGATGTCGCCTTCCACCGCATAGAAGCGCGAAGGCTGCTGGCCCGTCGGTGCCACGTCGGCCACGCTGGGCGAGGTGAGCGTGAACAGCGGGAAGCGCAGCGACGAGTTCTGGCCTCCCCCGGCCACGCTGGACAGCAGCGCGTCGGCGGCCGCGTTGTGGATCACCTCGCGGCCATACCAGAGCGGGTCGCCCAGCGCGGCAAAGCCCGGCTGGAACGGATTCACCAGCCGCGACGGATCGGCCCCCGAGGGCGTGATGGTGTAGCCCGCCGCGTGGATCGAGTCGCGCGCCAGCAGCTCCAGCTGCGCGTTGCGCTGCACTGCGTACTGCGGTCCGACAGGCGACGGCGCCAGCGTCAGGCTCCAGGGCGACAGCAGCGGCCCGCCGGTGGAGACATCGCGCGCGCCCGAGCTCGCGTTGCCGTAGTACAGGCTGCCGCTGGCGGCCACCGCGCGCAACACCGCCGGGTACACGAAGCGCCCGTCGGTGGCCTCGTGGTTGGTGCGATCGGCCAGGTCGGTCCAGCCCAGCGTCGGCGTGAGGTTGCCGCCGGCGCTGAAGAGATCGATGGCGGTCGACGGCGTCCACAGCGAGAACCAGCTCCAGCCCTCGCCCTGGTACTGCTTGCCGTTGGCGCTGAAGGGTGTGCCGTGGGTGAGCGTGGGCACGCGCCCCGGATCGGCCACGCCGCCGAGCACCAGGTCGCCGCGCGCATCGAGCCGCACGCCGGCATCGCCGGGAATCAGCACCGGGCCGCCGGAGGCGATCGACGAGGTGGCGACGTAGGGGTCCTGCGCGCGGGAGTCCTTCGGGGCGGCAAACCCGAAGTCGAGCTGGATGCCGCCCACCGCGCCGCTTTCCAGCCGCAGCGCGCCGCGCAGGTTGGCGAAGACCCCGTTGAGGTCCAGCCGCATGCGCTCCAAGCGCGAGACGCTGCCGGCCTGCCAGGTGGTGCTGGTGGGCAGTGCGCGCACTTCGGGTGCCGGGTTCAGCGTGCCGCCGATGCGCACGTCCAGGTCGCCGCCGCCGGTCAGCAACAGCTCGCCCGAGCGCGTGACGCGGCCGGTGCTGCCCACCGCGAGATGCAGGCCCTGGCTGCGCGACACGTAGGTGCTGCTGTAGTCGCCCATCTGCTCCATCATCCCGGCGTTGCCGCCGGTCTCGAACACCAGGTTGCCGCCACCCAGCGTGCCGATGCCGGTAAAGCCGACCAGCGAGGGCCAGAGGCCGCCGAGGTCATAGGTCGAGCTTTCGTTGCCCGCGACGTAGCTGCCGAAGTTGATCCACCAGGCGGTGGGCACGCCATCGGCGCCCGGCACCACGCTGCCGGTGCCCTGGCGCCAGAGCCAGTTGCCGAGCATGGCGCTGGGCGGCTGTCCGCGGAACACGCCCAGTTCGTCGGTGGTGCGGCGCACGTTGCCCCGGGTGCCGATGGTGTCGCCGCGCGCATCGCCCTGCACGCGCACGCGCAGGTTGCCGCCGTGGTCGGGGTACCAGGCGCGGTACAGGTTCTGGCTGTCGACGAACTGCTCGAAGATCGGGTAGTCGCCGTCGAGCACGTTGCCGCTCGGGCCCTTGGCGCGCGGCAGGTTGAAGTCGGCGTCGTCGGTGCGCGCCGATGCGCGGGTGCCGGCGGTATAGATGCCGTAGGGCGAGCGCTGCGTGAAGTCGTTGCCGGCCAGCAGGTCGAGGTCGCCGGTGCCGGTGCGCACCACGCTGAACAGCGGCTGGCGCACGGGGAAGGACTTGAAGTTCCAGACCTCGGGGGTCTCGGAAACGAGGTCGCAGTAGCCGAAGTCGCACATGCCCCACGACACCTCCTCCGGCGTGAGGATCGCGCCCTTCCCGCCATACCCTTCGTCCGCGGCCAGTTGGTTCCAGGCCCAGACCTTGCCGCCGGAAACCAGCTCCTTCGTGAAGCCGTTGCCGTAGTGCGTGTCGCCCAGCAGCAGGTCGCGCTGCGGCCCGCGCGACTGCAGCGCGCGGCTGTCGGCGGCCTGCGTGTCGGCGCCGGCCACCAGGCGCATCGACCACGACTGCGAGCCCTCGGCCAGCATCGGCGCGATGGCGAAGTTGCGGCCCTGGTTGCCGTCGGCATCGGCCAGCCGCAGCTTGACCGACGCCACGCCGCCGGGCAGCTTGACGATAGTCTCGGCCGGGATGACGGCGCCGCGCCGCAGCGCCACCTCGCGCGCCAGCACCGGGCCGTTGTAGCGATAGAAGGGCGGCTGGTTGACGTCCATCACGGCGCCGTTGGGGAACGGCAGCGGCACGCCGGCCGGCCACAGCATCTGGCCGACCTTGGCCGCGCCCGCCAGGCGCACGCCGGGGTCGAGCTGCATGTTGACGCCCAGCACCAGCGGCTGCGCCAGCACGGTGCCGGCCGCATGGATCACGTTGCCGGCGGCATCGCGCACCGCGCCGCCGAGCACGGTGCCCGCGGGCAAGGTGTAGCTCTCGGTCAGCACCGCGCGCACCGGCAGCACGGTGCCCGCGGCCAGGCTCATGGGCTTCAGGGGCGCATCGAAGTTGAGCGCGCGGCCGGGCTGCAGGAAGGTGTCTTCGGCCAGCGAGACGGCACCGCCGCGCGGCACCACCACGTCGCCGCCGAAAGGCACGCGCCCCTTCAGCAGCACCCAGCCGTCGTCGTCGCGGGTGACCGGCAGCGCCGAGGTGTCGAAGCCGTCGTTGATGCTGCCGTAGATTTTCAGGTTGCCGCCCGCGCGTATCGCCAGCGCGCCGGCCTCGCCCGAGCCATGCACGCCGGTGCGCTGCGTGCGCGCATTGAGGCTGTCGTAGCGGAAGCCCGAGAGGTCGAGGTCGCCGTCGATCTGCAGGTCGCCGTCGGGCGTCTTGCTGACGATCTGAACGCCGGGGCGCAGATGGAAGGCATCGCCGTAGGCACGCAGGCCACCGAGCCTGCGGTTGACCAGGTCGCCGTTGGCCAGCGCGTTGCGCATGAAGTCGACGCTGTCGTCGTGCTTGGCCTGCAGGTAGGCCTGGTCGATGCGCTGGTAGGGCCGCCCGCTGGCATCGGGGTCGGTGCCCATGGGCGCGTCGTCGTAGCGGAAGAAGCCGTTGACGTTGACCGTGCGCGCGCCGTCGATGCGCAGCGTGCCGCTGGCGTCGATGTCGATGTCGCTGCCGCGCGCGCCACCCAGGCGCGGCGCATTGAGCTCCACCGTGCCGAAGGCGCGCGGCGTGCCGTCGGTGCCGGCGCGCAGGTCCATGCGTGCGCCGTTCTGCAGCACCAGGCGGCCGCTGCCGCTGTCGATCTCGATGATGGCGCGGTTGGGCGCCTCGATGGCCTGGCCGTAGCTGTCCACGCGCAGCCGCGAGCCGTGCGCATCGAGCAGCGCGTTGCCGGCGATGGTGACGCCGTCGCGCGCCGCCAGCCGGATGCTGCCGACCTGCACGCCGCCGGCGTCCACCTTGCCTGCCACGGTGAGGTGGCCACCATCGACCGAGAGATTGATCTCGCGCGCCTTCAGCTCGTCGCCCACCGTCAGGTCGCCCTGCTTGAGCTGGAAGCTGCGTTCGCCGAGCACGCCGCCGTCGGTCAGGCGGCGGTTCAGGCCCGCGAAGTCGGCAAGGCGCTGCGCGCGCACGTCGATGCGCCCGGCCGCGTAGGGCACCGGCGTGCCGCCGGCGTCGTATTCGCCGCTGCTGCCACCGGCGATGCGGCCCAGCAGCTCGACGTTGCCGGCACCCGCGTCGAGCGCGGTAGCGGTGAGCTTGCCGGCGCGGTTGTTCTGTGCCGACATGTCGATCTGCGCGCCCTGTGCCAGGCGCACATTGCCCTTGCGGCTTTCGATCTCCACGTCGCCGCCCCAGCTGTACTTGTCGACGTCGAAGAAGCGCAGGCGCCGGCCGGCCAGGTCGAGCCGCGCGCCGTCCTGCAGTTGCACGTCGCCGTCGGCGCGCAGCACCAGCTTGCCGCTGGGCAGCACGACCGAGGTGTCGAGCGCCACGCTGCGCCCGTCGATGGCTATCTCGGCGCCCAGCGCGCGCGAGGCCTCGGCGTCGGTCAGCGTGCCGGGCTGCGCGCCCTGGGGCGCGGCCACGCGCACGTCGCCGCCAGCCTTGTAGCGCATCACCGAGCCGGCATCGCCGGTCAGCAGCGGGGTGTCGATGCGCAGCGTGCCGCCCGTGCGCACGTAGCCCTTGGTGGCCTCGTCCCACGCGCCCTGCGACTGGTAGACCGAGAGCGATCCCTTGTGGCGCGCCGTGACCTGCTCGCTGGCATTGAGCCGCACTTCGCCGAAGCCCAGCACCAGCCGGTCCATCTCGTGCACGGTGTCGACGCGCATGCCGCGCGCGGCGCCCAGCTCGATGCGCCGGGCGTCGATCTGCAGCCGGCCGCTGCCGGTGCCCGCGCCGCCCGCGGCCACCAGGCCGGGCGGCGTGTCGGTGCCGTTCCACACCAGCACGTCGGTGTGGATGCGCGCCACGTCGTCCGCGCCGCCCCAGCCGTGGATGGCGGGCGTGGTCAGCATCAGGCGCTCGATGGGTGACTTGCCGGTGGCGGGGTCGATGGTCGACAGCTGCGCCGAGCCGAAGAAGTTGACCGCATCGCGCACGGTGAGCACCAGGTTCTCCAGCGCGGGCGCGCCGGTGCTGGTGTCGCCGCGCAGCAGGCGGTCGAGCAAGGGCTGGTTCAGCGTCAGGCCCGGCGGCAGCGCGCCGCGCGCCGCGGCATCGGCCAGCGCGCGCTCGCTGCCGACGTTGATGCCGCCCAGCGCCAGCACCAGGTTGCGCGTGCCGTAGCGCGAGCTTTCGCCCAGCGTGAAGGACTGGTCGGTGGCGGCGGTGATGGTGCCCTCCGAGTACAGCCGTGCGCCGGCATTGCAGTTGCCGGTGCTGGTGCACACGCCGATGTCGATGCGGCCGGGGCCCGTTTCGCCGCCGGCCGAAGCGGACGGCGGCCGCACGTCGAGCCAGCCGTTGGACACCGCCAGCACGCTGCGCAACCCCGGGCTGTAGATGTAGCCGCGGCGCGAGTCCCAGGCGGCCGGCCCGCGGCCCAGCGTGTCGATGCCGGCACCGGACTCGATGGTGATGCCCGAGTCGCGGCGGTCGGTGACCAGGAACACTTCGCCCGCGCGCAGCACCGCGCCTTCACGCAGCACGATGCCCTCGGCGGCACTGCCGAAGCCGAGGTTCCTGGCGTCCTTCAGGCGGTCGGCCGCCGAAGGGTCCAGCACTGTCGTTCCTACCGGTGCGCCGCCGATGTTCAACTGCGCGGCACCGATGGCGTTGAGGTCGCGCGCATGCAGCGAGGTGCCCTTGTAGCCGGGCGTGGGCGCGGCGCCGTCGGCCAGCACCTCGAAGCTGCGGCTCCATCCGCCGAGCACCAGCGCCGTGCCGCCCATGCCGTCGCCCACCGGGGCGTAGCGCGTGGTGCCGGCGAAGCGCAGCGAGGGTTCGCCGGGCACCTCGCCCGGCTTGCCCTTCAAGCCGAATTCAAGGCGCAGCGACTTGGCGTCGCGCTCCACCAGCGGACGCGGCACGCCGTCGCGCATCGCCTGCGCCACGGCAAAGTCGGCATAGCCGGTCTCGTTGTACTGCGCGTAGGTACGCAGCACGTCGGCCGGCGTGAACACCGCCTGCTGCGGCAGCGCATCGTGGATGCCGGTGCCGGCCACGCCCAGCTGCGCGGGCGCGGTGTAGGAGCCGTTGCGCATGGCGGTCGAGCTGCCCGGCGCGCCGACCTGCGACGCCAACCCGTTGAGCTCGACGCGGAAGGCGCCCGGCAGCAGCGCATAGGTGGAAGGCATCAGCGTGTAGGTGCCCGGCGGCAGGCCGGGCACGCCGGCGCCGATGGTGATCTGCCGGCCCACCGCCGGATCGCTCGCGCCCTTCTCGCCCTTGAGTGGCGCCTGCAGCGGCTGCGCGCCCGGCACGATGGCGTAGACCGGGTTGGTGGCCAGCGTGGGCAGCACGAAGCCCTTGCGCTGCGCGCCGATCTGCACCAGCGGGTGCATGCGTGCATCGGTGGAGCCGCCGCGGCCGGCCAGGAAGGCGGTGCCGGTGAGCGTGCCGCCGCCCGACATGTCGAGCACCGCGCCCTCGCGCACATCCACCGCGTGGCCGGACAGCGTGATGGTGGGGCCGACGCCGGGCACGCGGTAGATCACGTCCTTGCCGTTGAAGAGATAGGTCAGCCCGTCCTGCGTGCCGCCGTAGGGCATGAGCAGCCCTTCGGCGCTGATCGAGGTCAGGCTGCCCGCGTGCAGTTGCACCGAGCTGGCGGCGGCCGAGTCGAGGGTGTTGCCCAGCGTGATGCTGCCCAGCGGCGCGCGCAGCACGCCGCGCTGCTCGATGTTGGCTGCGTAGAAGGTCATGCTGCCGAAGGCCGACTGCGGCATGGCCGGCGTGTCGTCCACACGCTCGATCACCAGCCTGCGGCGCATGTCGAGCTCGACCTGGCGCACGCCCCATTTGTCGAGGAAGCTGCGCTGGCCGACCTGCACCAGCCCGCTGTCGCCGGTGGCCGGATAGATCTGCGCCGCCGCCAGCGTGAGGTCGCCCGGCACGTAGAACCTGGCCCCGTTCGAAAAGCGCAGGTCGCCGCTGCTGCGCAGCAGCGTCTGGTCGAAGGCGTTGCGCTCCACGACCAGGTCTTCGGGCACGTTGCGCACGATGGTGCCGCGCACGCCCTGCTGCACCGAGCCCACCAGGTCGATGAGCTGCGCGTCAAGGCGCAGCGAACTGCCAGCCGACACCAGCGGCACGCCGAGGGTGCCGCCCCCCTCGCCGGCGTTGCGCGAGCCGGTCACCGGGTTGGGCAGGATGTAGTCGTCGGGCTGCGCGCGCCCGCTGCCGGCCATGCGGATGTAGGGCGCGGCCAAGGCCACGCGCGCATCGGGCCTGGCCGCATCGGCCAGGGCCAGCGCGCTGGTGGTCAGGCGCAGGCTCTGGCCCAGCGAGAGATCGACGCTGCCGTCGAAGGACAGCATGCCGTGGCTGAGCAGCGAGAGGTTGTCGAAGCCGCCGTCGTGGATGCGATCGACGCCGATGCGCGCGGCGCCGTAGGCCAGCGCGCGATGCGCTTCGCCGGGACGCAGGTCGGCGGCATCGGCGACCGCGCTGCGGCCCTGCACCTGTGCCAGCAGCATCTCGCGCGGCACGCGCACCGCGTCGTCGACATTCGCGCCCTTCAGGCTGTAGCGCGCCACCAGGCCGTAGATGGGCGTGTCCAGGTTCAGTGCCAGCGTGCCGCCGGCCGCGCCCGCGCCACCCGCGGCGGCGCGCATGTCGCCGTCCAGGAACAGGCCGCGGAAGGAACTGAGCGCGATGGTGCCGCCATGGCTGGCGACATCGGTCGCGCCGCGGCCCGGCAGGTCGAGCGTTGCCGACGTGCCCGAAGCCTCCAGCCGCGCACCGGGGCGCAGCACCACGAAGGCATCGGCCGCGTCCACCTGCGCGGCATCGGGCACGTGGCGCGCGCCGATCTCGATGGTGCCGCCGTTGGCCACCTGGCCGTAGCGGCGGCCCAGCACATCGGTGACCACCACCGGTCGCGCGGCGACGTCGATCAGTGCGTGCTCGCCGATCCAGTAGGAGCGCGCGTTGGGCATGCCGTCGGCCAGGTTGCGCTGGTTGCCGATGCCGTGCTCGCCCGGCAGCAGCGAGACGCGCCCGCCCCAGGCCGAGAGCGTGCCATCGACCGTGACCTGGTCGTTGCCGCGCAGCGTGAGCGTGCGGCCGGGATCGAGCGCGATGTGCGCGCCCTCGCCCACCACCAGCGGCGCGCGCTGGTAGACGGTGCCGGCCTCCAGCGTCAGGTCGGCGCCGGCGCGCTGGGTGAGCTTCTGCTTCAGCGGATCGTCCTGGTACACCGGCGGGGTCCACAGCGGCAGTGCGGCGGACGGGTCCGCGCCAGTGGGCATGAGCGCGCCAGCGGCCGGGTCGAAGCGCTGCACCGGCATGCGCACATCCACGCGCGTGCCGTCGGCCACGGCCACGCCGTCTTGCCCGCGCACCGTGTACTGCGCGAAGCCGCTCTGGAACAGGCCTGCATCGAGGTTGAGCAGCGGCTGCACCGCGACCGCACGCGGCAACGTCTTGCCGGCGGCGATCAGCGTGCCGGCAGGCATCACCGTGTCGGCGGAAGCCAATGCACCAGCCTTGTACGACGTGGTCTTGGCCGGAATCGGCAGGCCCGAGGGGAACACGTCCTTGGGCACGACATAGCCCTTGGCCAGTTCGCTGATGCCCACCAGCACGGTGCCGGACGGCACCATCTGGCCGGCCTCGTAGATGTTGCCGTCGACCAGGTACACCTCGGTGTCCGGGGGCACCACCCAGTTGGCGCCGGTGGTGAGGGTGCGGTTGGGGCTGACGTCGGGTTGCACGGCCTCCTTCAGCGCCAGGCCCGGAAGCGCGCGCGACACCGTGATGGAAAAGTCCATCGGGATCACGCTGCCGGCCGCGATCAAATAGTCGCCGGCCAGCCGCAGGTGCACGCTGCTGCTGCGCCCTGCCGCGAGCTGCCCGTCGCTGCCGGCGGGCAGCTGGCCGATGCTGATGGCCGTGCCGGTGGCCAGCGTGAGCTTGCCACCGCCCTTCACGCCATGGCCGCGCACTTCGCCGTCCATGCGCAGCGTGCCCGGGCCCACGCCTTCGGAGCCGGGCTGGGCCGCCATCAGCGTCACGTCGCCGCCTCGGCCGCCGCGCAGTTCGTTGCCGGCCATGAGGGCCGCGCCGCCCGACACGTCGATCAGGCTGCGCGCACCCAGCGCGACATCGCCGGTGCTGCGCACCGTGACCTGCCCGCCGTCCACGTAGGGCAGGCCATCGATGCGATCGGGCGACTGCGCGATGTTGCTCCACAGGCCACGCGCATCCAGCCGCACGCCCTCGCCCACCGCCACGCGCGGCTGGTAGCCGGCGGACAGCATGTCGGCGATGGAGATGTCGACCCAGCTGCCGCCGTTGACGCTGGCGAACCGGCTCACCAGGTCGCCCAGGGCGATGACGCCGCCGCGCGCGACCAGGTCCGCATCCACCGCCACCGTGGGCGCGTGCAACGCGATGGTGCCGCCAGGCGCGACGGTGATGGCCGACTTGACGGCCACCGTGTCGTTCGCATACGCGACGACGCCGCCCAGGCGCTGGCGCCGCAGCCAGCCGCTGTCGATCTGCACGTGGCCCTTGAGGTCCGTTGGCAGCGCGGCGCCGGCGGCCAGCGCATCGCCCAGCGAAGGGGGCGAGGCTGGCGAGCCCGATGCGTCGGCGAAGGTGACGCGGTCGACCCGCGCGGAGGGGTTGTCGCGCAGCAGCCCGGTGGTGGCGTCGTAGACCGGCGCCACGCCGCCGATGACCAGGCGCCCGGCCAGCGGTGCCGCGGCCTGCAATTGGCGGTAGCTGTCCAGGCCCGCATCGCGCTTGCGCTGCTGGCGGTCGCCCTGGAACACGGTGGCGTCGATGTCGCCCTCGAGCACCGCGGCGCGGGTGCCGACCTGCACCTGGCCGGCATCGCGGCCCACGGTGTAGCCGTTTTCCATACGCTGGCGCGGCGCGATCAGCGCGTTGTAGAAGAAGCCGGTGGTGTTCTTGCCCCAGCGCGCGTGCTCGTCCTCGAAGCCGCGGTACAGGCCGGTGTAGCTGATGTCCGCCGGCGCGGTCGACAGGTTGTACAGGCGCCCGTCGTTACCCTTCAGCCAGCTCTGCTGCAGCAGGCCGGTCTGCACATTCAGCGTGCCGCCGGCCACGTTGATGAGCGAGCCGCGCTGCGTGACCAGCTCGCCGCCGGCAAAGGCCACCGTGCCGCCCGATGCGGCCCATTCGCCGACGGTGTGGCCGTCGGTGTTGAGGTAGCCGCCCACTTCCAGCAGCCCGCCGCCGGTGTACCAGCGCTCGCCGGCATAGCCGTTGACGCCCGGCGCCACGCGCACGAGGTCGCGGCGGTCGATCCACATGTCGAGGTTGTTCAGGCGCTTGCTGTCGCGGTTGAGCGGCGCATCGCGCTGCTCGTTGCCCTGCACGTTGATCTTCACGTTGTTGGACGCCATGGCCACGCTGACGCCGACCGCGCCGGCCACGTCGATGGCGGCACCGCTTGCCACGCGCGTGCGGCGCTCGGCGCGCGCCTGCACCTGGCCGCCGGTGGCCAAGGTGAGCGAGCCGCCGTCGAAGTTGATGTCGCCGGCCGAATCGATCTTCACCAGCGACTGGTCGCGGCGGTTGTAGCCGCCGTCACTCAATCGCATCGAGTCTTTCAGCAGGGCGTCGCGCTGCACGTCCAGCGCGGTCGCGCCGTCGGTCTCCAGCATGACGGCCGTGATGCCCTGCGGCGCCAGCGTCACGCGGGCCTCGGTCGCATCGCCCAGCGCCCTCAGGTGCACCGTGCCGCGGGTGTTGACCGAGGTGCTGGACAGCAGCACGCCCTGCTGCTCCACCGTCTTGCCGACCAGGGTCACGTCGCCCGTCGGGGCGGCGATCAGGCCGGTGTTGCGCACGCGGCCGGCGGCGCTGCCGGCCAGGCGCAGCGGATCGACCTCGTTGCCGCGCGTGCTCGAGTCGCTGTTGCCGTCGGTGCCCATGCCCTTGCGGATCACGAAGGCGTCGCCGGCGGCCAGCACGGTCTGGCCACTGGCCGTGGTGATGCTGCCGTGGTTGTGCGCCTCGCGCCCGGCCAGCAGCACGTAGCCACCGCCTTCGGTCACGCTGGTGGGCCGGCGCGTGGCAATGCGCGCACCGGGCTCCACCACCACGTCGGCGGTGGCCGCGCCGTGGCTGGCGCTGGTGGCATCGAGCACCAGGTCGTTGGCCAGCACTGGCACCTGGCTGCTGCCGCGCGCTTCGCTGTATAGGCCCTTCCTGAACTGCGCGTCGGTCATGCCAACGGCCGCGGCCACCAGGTTGCGCGTGTCGACCTGGCTGCTGCCGCTGAACACGATGCCGTTGCGGTTGACCACCATCACCGTGCCGTCGGCCTGAATCTGCCCCTGGATCTGCGAGGGCCGCGCCTTCGGGTCGTTCACGCGGTTGAGCACGGACCAGCTGGCCTGCTGGTCGAACTTCAGCGTGGTGTTGCGGCCGACGTTGAAGGTCTCCCAGTTGAGGATGGCCTTGTCGCCCGTCTGCTCGACCGTGACCACCGTGCGACCCGCCACCTGCCGCTGCGAATCGGCAGTGAGCGGACGCGCGTTGAGCCAGCCGGCGGTGAGCGAGTTGGCGTCGACCTTCAGGCCGCCTTCGGCCAGGCCGTCGGGCACCGAGGGATCGTTCTGCGCGGCCGCGCGCGCCGCGGCCTGCGCCGACTGTTGCGCCGCAATGGCGCGCGCCGCGAGGTTCAGGTTGCCGATGGATTGCCGCAGCTCTTCGCTGGCGCGCTGCTGCTGCGCCTGCGGCCCCGACAGCAACGACGCGGGCATGCCGTTGGGCAGCCGGCCCGTGGCGAGCGCGGTGCTCTGCGCCATGTTCTTCTGCGCCATCCAGGCACCGCTGAACGCCTGCTGCGCCTGCGCGCCATCGAACGCGGCACCGCCGGCCAGAAGCAGTGCGACGGCACGCACCAGTGGCGTGAGCCGCACCTGCATCGATGCGGAGCGAGAGGAAAAAGAAGAAGAAGAAGAAGGAGAAGAAGAGGAGGAGGACGACGCGTTCGGCGGATTGCGCCGGGACACCGTGCGGCGGCTGCTGGTGCGTTGCATGCGGACTTCCATGGGTTCGTGTTTCGTTGCTCGGTCGGGGGCCACGAAGCGGCAAGGCCCGTGGACTACCGAGCTATGACAGCGAAGGCCAGGCGCGACTGCACCATGTCACGAAATCTTCACGAACGCGGAGGTTCGGCGCGGGTCGGCGCGGGCCGGTGCTCGTCAGGCGCTGGCGGCGCCCAGCAGCACGATGCCGCCGGGCAACTGCGTGAGTTCGGCGCCGTACACGTCGCGCACCAGGAAGGCCACGTCGTCCAGCCGGTCGATGGAAAAGCTCGCCTGCACGCGGCTGCGGCCCAACGCCTCGCTCGTGAGAATCAGCCGGCCGTGGCGGTAGCGGTTGACCTCCGCCACCACCTGCGACAGCGGCACCTGGTCGAACACCAGCTGGCGGCGCCGCCATGCGATGACCGGGCCGGTGTCCACGCCGGTGACCGCGCCGAGCCCCGCGGGGCCATAGCGCAGCTGCCGCCCTTCGTCGAGCCGCGCATGCTGCGTGCCTTGCGCCACCTCGACCTGGCCCGACAGGCAGGTCACGCAGACTTCGCCGTCGAGATGGCGGATGTTGAAGCGCGCATGCACCGCCGACACCACGCCGCCGCCCGCCGCCACAGTGACGCGCGCGGATGCCGCGCCGCCGGCGAGCACCTCGGCCTCGCCGGAAACCAGGTCGATGCTTTCTCCCGCGCCTTCTTGCGCCGCGCCGTGACGCAGGTTGATGCGCGTCTGCGTGTTCATCTGCAGCACCACGCCGTCGCCCATCGCAACCTCGCGCTGCTCGCCGGTGGCCGTGCGCAAGTCGGCGCCCCATTCGGTCACCGACGGCCAGAGCGCCAGCGGCGGTGACACCGCGAGGTACGCGACCGAGGCCGCCACCGCGCCGCCCAGGAAGGCGCGACGGCCGGGCGCCGGCAGGCGGCGGCGGGCCGCCTCGCGCGCCTCTTGCTGCTGCACGCGCTGCGCGGCCGGCGCCATCGCCTGCCACACCTCGCGCGCCTGCACGAAGGCTTGCGCATGGTCGCGGCTGCGCGCGCACCAGCGACGGAACGCCTGCGCGTCGTCTTCCGTCGCCATTTGCGAGCCGAGCCGCACCACCCAGGCTTGCGCTTCGCGTTGCAGGGTCTTCATGGCGTCCGTCGCTCCGGGTTCATCAGCGGTCATCACACGAAGACTGTTTTCCGGCACCGGGACCGAAGCGCTGGATGAAATCCCTGCCCAGCCGCTCGCAGCAATGCTCCAGGCCCGCACGCAGTTCCTTCTCGACAGTGCGGGCCGACACGCCGTAGCGCGCCGCGATGTCCTTGTGCGGCATCTCGTCGACGCGCGCCGCCAGCACGATGGCGCGGCGACGGCGCGGCAACTCCGCCAGCGCGCGCTCCAGCGCCTCGAGTTCGTTGCGCGCCTCGGCGCTGCGCGCCGGGTCCGCCGCCTCGTCGGCCATGTCGTACAGCGCCTCGACCTCGCCCACGCTCAGCAGCCGCGAATTGCTCTTGCGCTGGTCTTCCGCCACGTTGAGCGCGATGCGGAACAGATAGGCCGAGGGGTAGCGCACCGCGCTGTGTACAGTGGATTTTTCGACGCGCAGATAGGCTTCCTGCAGCGCGTCGTTGGCCAGGTCTTCCGAGCCGAGGCGAAGGTGCAGGTGCTTGCGGAACTGCGCATAGCGCGCAAGGAACAGCGCACGCAGCGAGGCCTTGATCGATTCGGACATGCGCGTCGCCGCCTCAGCCCCCGGCGCCCACGGCGCCCGCAGCGCTGGTCGCGTGTGCGCCGAGGTAGGGCCGGCAGTCGCGCGCCGGGTCGGGGCGCGGGGTCAGCAGCAGCGTGATGGGCTGTGCCAACGCGGGCGGCGGTGGCGTGTCCAGGCCGAGCGCGCGCAGGCTGGCGAGCACCGTGGCGTCGCGCGCCGGCACGCCGCTGCCTTCGAGCACATGCGCGTCGCTGACGCTGCCCGCCGAGTCGATCCACAGCTGGACCGCGAGTCGGTAGCGGCCGAAAGCGTCGGGCTGCGCGATGCACAGCACGCGCGTGATGGCACCCTGCAGGACGGTCGCGTAGGCACGCAAGGCCGGGCCGCTGCCGGCCAGCGCGGCGCTGGCGGGTTCGTGCGCTTGCTGTTGTTCTTGTTCTTGCGAACTGCCGGTTGGTGCTTGCAGCGGCACGAGCGTGAACGCGTTGGCGCCGGTGTAGCGCGCCGCCAAGCCGGTGCCGGTGAGCATGCGCTGCAACGCGTCGCGCGGCGCGAACTCGCCTTGTACCGGCGACGCTTCGCGGCCTTCGGTGAGGCGGCTGGTGACGAGTACCGAATGGCCAGTGAGACGGCCGAACACGGCGAGGGAACGCGCCAGCGGCTGAGCCGGGAGGTCGAAATGAAGGGGGGCCGCATCGATCGCCATGTCGTCCGGCGATGGTGCTGTTGCCGATGCTGAGGCCGCTGCTGCAGCGTGCGCGGCGCAGATCGCCAGCATCATGACCAGGCACCAGGACAGCGTCAGGGCACCGCCCGATGCGGAAGTACGTGTCATGAGGCGGAGGGTCAACGGCAACAACGAAGAGGTCTGGAGCGGCGACTGTCCGCCGCGCGGCCCGGAGCGGTCCGGGTGAGCGTGCGGGCGAGACTAGCGGGCGTGCGTGACCGACTTGTGACGTTTGGTTTTCGCTTTGGGGGCGGGAGGGGTGGCGTGCGCGAGTCGAGGGTGCGCAGACTTCATCGGTCTCGAAAGGACACAGCCCAAAAAGAAAAGTCCCGTCGCATGGACTGCGCGGGACTTTCAGGAATTGCCAAGGATCAAATCTGGCGGAGAGTGTGACCGCACATTGACCAGGCTGTATGCGGGTTTTTTGCCCGTATTCAAAGACTTCCATCATCCTCACCACCAAACAACGAACGCACCTCGGAATCCGGGCTTTCCCGAAGCGCGTTCCCATCGCAAACCGCCGACATTCGTGTGATTGAAACGAAATGAAAGCGCGACGATGGCTTCCTATAAGCATGACGAGTTTCTGACAAAAAATCTCCACGCCGAGTTTGATAAGAGCTACGCCCCTGGGACTGAGGCGGCAAATGCTGGAATCTATCGGTGTACCGGATGCGGCGATGAGATCGGTATCGCAAAGGGACACAAGCTGCCCCCACAAAATGAACGGCAGCATCCACAAAGGTGTGGCGGGATTCGCTGGCAGTTAGCGGTGTTCGCGATTCAAGTCAAAAATTGATTCGTGAAAAGAAACCGTCCATGAGGCCAGCAACATGACGGCGGAAGAAATTCTCAGCCTCATCGAAGATCGGACGCAGGAATCGCTCTACCTTGAGTTCAAGCGAGGTGATTCCCTGGGCCGACAGAACAATCAGCGCGTAGAACTTCTGAAGGACGTGACCGGTTTTGCCAATGCAGATGGGGGACGCATCATCTACGGCATCGCCGAGAGCCGGCCAGTCGACGGCATCGCCGCTGCAGATAGTTTGGCGCCCCTTGCCGACCCAACCATTACCCGCGAGTGGCTAAGCTCGACAATTCACGATCATGCAAGCCCTAGATTTCACGACTTCGATATCGAAGAGATCGCAGTGGAAGGTGGTCGTGTACTGGTCGTCGACATCAAGGCTGCAGGCACAGCCCATCAGACCCTGCTTGGGGACCTACGCTACTACCAACGAGCTGGCGTCACCACAAGGCCGCTTGAAGATTTTCGCATTCGCGACCTGATGTCGCGCGGCACGCGCCCCCTCGCTGAAGTTGTTGTGCGCACCCAGAACCATGGAATTTCGGCAGATCTTCATCGATACAGTCTTCGAGTGGCAGTCACGAATGTCGGTAACGTTACGATGGAGAAATGGTGGCTGAACGTTGATGTCCCGGCGGTTGCTTTTCATGACTCGCGATACCAAGGCCAGAACCTCGCACGACTTCATGCCTTGTACCAACACATGGCCCAAATGGTGAACCTCCGCGATGGAGGAGAGGTTGCCCGGCTTTCCTTTGGCGATCCTCTAGGCAATGGAGCTCGCTTCATTCTTCACCCGGGCCAATCTCAGAAATATGACCCTGAACCAGGTCACTTTCCGGAGTTCATCATGGAAGTCGACCACGACAACTTTCAGGTGCTGAGTGATATGCAACGTGCACTCACTTGGACCCTGTATTTAAACAATGCTCAGCCAGTCACGGGCATTATTCCCTTTGCTGACTGGTGCCGCTTCTAGGAAGACTGCGGAAAGTTCCGTTCAGCGTGCCGAGCGCTGAAGAATTTTCTTGATCCCTGGTGAGCTCGCACAGCAGCAGCTTCCTTCTTTACCTGTGCGATCAGAGTGGTCGGCGCTAAGGCAAACTACTTCGGTCAGCTCGTTGGTTAAGCCGTCTCGAGGGAGGCCAAAATCGAACCAGCCTCCATGAATATCAGCGCGACTTATCTACGCTGTCTATTGCTTCAGAAAGCTCTCCATGAAAATTTCTCCGAATACGCTCACCTTGAAGCAGTTCTTCTCGGTGGCCAACGAGCAGTTCGTCATTCCAGCTTACCAGCGTCGCTACGCCTGGGGTATGCGACAGCAACGTGAATTATTCGACGACATTCGGCTACTGCCTGCTGGAGATACCCATTTGCTGGGCACGCTACTCCTCTTGTCTGGCACCCACTCACCCCTATTGAACCAGCTGGAACTCGTCGATGGGCAACAACGCGTCACAACCATCTCGATACTGATGGTTGTGCTCGCAGAGCAGTTAGAAAGCAAGGGACTAGAGAAGAAGGCCTACGATCTTCGCAAGCTGCTCGAGTGCGAAACCGGAGAGGGCGACGAGCAACCCAAACTCCAACTAGGCGATCTAGACGACTCGGAGTATCGACGAGTGATGACGGGTGAGTGGGACGAGGATCCCGAGAATCCGCAACTTGTCGCCGCCCGGGAGAACTTTGTATCTTGGTTCGAGGAGTTCACTGCACAGGACCTATCGGCCTTCCAAGGCAAACTTCTAAATTCTGCAGCGTTGATCAGGCTGGACGTCAGTGCCGCCAAGGATGCCTACAAGCTCTTCGAGACTATTAACAATCGCGGCCTGAGACTGAGGCCAACCGATATCATCAAGAATTTCCTTTTGGGCCACGCATCCTCGCTCCCGCCGGGAACACTGGACAAGGTAAAGGATGACTGGCGGAGGTTGATTGTCTCGCTGGACGGACTGGATAGCGATGGCTTCTTTCGCCAATGGCTGGCCAGCAGGTTGCACCGCAAGGTGACCACGGGCAAGGTGGTTGCCGACTTCCGGGCCTACTATCTCAGGCACGTCACCGAGGCCGAAAGCATGACCGAATTTATTTCGGCCAACCTCAAGGATGGTGAAGATGAAGATGGGGAGGACGTAGAAGACGTCGCCGTCTTGGACGATGACACTGCAAAGGCCATCCCGAAGACCAGCAAGGTCAAGCTCATCGTCTTTGCAAAAGAGTTGCGCCGGGCTGCCGAGCTCTATTCGAATTTACTACGGGCGAACACGGCCTCCAAGAAGGTCAATCGTCATATCGAGAACCTGCGGCGCATTAAGGCCTTTCAAGCCTTCACTTGGCTACTGGACATGTTCGGGCGGGATTGCTTGGACGACAAAGCACACGTTCGGTTATTGCGGGTGTTGGAGAATTTCATGATGCGTCGGCACATCTGTGAGAAGCGCTCCAACGAGCTGGAGACGATCTTCGCCGGACTTACGGGCATAGACGATCGCGGCTACGAGCAATCGGTGCTAGCAACCTTCCGAGAGCACACGCCTGATGACGATGAGTTTGAGGCCGCGTTTGCGACCTTCCCCTTCGTGCCCGCCGTGATCGACCGAGCGCGGTACGCTCTTGAGATGTTCGAGTACCAAGCAATCGCGCACAAAAACGAGTACTACCTGGCTTCTCCAGACGACCTAGAACTCGAACACATCATTCCCAAGGCAGCCGAGAAGCTCAGCACCAAGGCAACCCTCGGTGACTGGCCTAGCTATCTCGGCGAGGGCTGGAAGGTTAAGCACACCAAAATGCTGCATCGCATCGGCAACATGACCCTCCTAGCCGACGAACTCAACGTGGTCGCATCAAACAACCCCTTCCTGGCCAAGCGCAAGGAATATTTAAAGTCAAATATTCGGCTTACTCAGGATGTCGCCAAGCTAACTCAGTTCAAGTTCAAAGCGGTCGAAGATCGGTCAAAGTCATTCGCGAAGCTCGCTCTCAAGATCTGGAGAGTCTGACGCCATTGGCAGATGAAAATCCAGCATGCCCAAGGATCTACCGACCGCCGCTCAGGCCTGGGAAGACATCACGTTCTTCTCAATCGACACAAATCTCATCCAGGCCGCCGGCTACAACTTCACGCAAGGCGCGCTACATCAGCTGCCGAATCAACTGCCCGAGTCGATCGGACTGCAGTTACCGGAGATCGTGGTTAGCGAGATCGTTAAGCATCGGATGGAGTCGGTACACAAGGCGCACAAGCTTCTCCAGGGTGCGGCCGATGAACTACACAGGCTGACAACAATTGATGTCTCAGAGGTCCGGGACTCCGTTGAAAAGCTCAACACCATTGAGGCAGCCTCTCAACAGTTTACCCAGCAGATTCACGACTACGCAACCCAATGCCGAGGCGCCGTTCTGCCCACGGCGGGCGTGGACGCAGTAGCAAGCCTGTTCGCCGACTACTTCGCCCAGCGGCCTCCATTCGGCCTAAGCGAGAAGAAGAAGTCAGAGTTCCCGGACGCCATGTGCCTGTGGCAGCTAGACCAGTACGCCAACGACAACGACACTATTGGAATCATCGCGTCGGACGACAAGGGGTGGAAACAATACGCCGCCGAGTCGGATACGTTGTACTGCGCTGGTTCGATCGACGAACTGGCAACACTCTTCGCTGCGACCAACGAACACGCTGAATCCATCAAGATGAAGATTGCAGCCGCGGTCAAGGACGCTGGTTCGCCGTTGGGTACAGCTCTCGCGGACGCCCTAAATCAACACATTGCTGACGCACAGTGGGACGCCTGGGATGTGCACACAGGTTCGGCGTACCGGGTGGAACCGGAGGTCTACGATGCCAATGTCGTCGAGTACAGCATCGACGGCGATATAAGCGTCTGGTCTGCGAAGGGCGCGCCCACCACGTGGATCGTCGAACTGACGGTGCGCGTCAAGGCGAACGTTGACCTGTCCGTTGAGTTTTTTGCCTGGGACTCCATCGACAAGGAAGAACTGAGCCTCGGAGCGGAAGAGTTCGCCACCGAGGAAGAGGTCGATGTCGAGGTCTTCCTGACATGCTCCGACGTGCACCTGGAAACCGAACCGAGCGACTGGGACACCGACATTGAGATCGCGAAGGGTAGTTACTCCCTAGAAGGGTTCGAAGTCGAGTTGGACTACGGACCGCCGGACTACGAGTAATCCCCCGGCCGCAGGCTCCTACGAAAGAAATGGCCCTTCCGGCCAAATCCGGTCGCCGGGCTCCCCGCTGCGGACGCCGGCGAAGGGGTGGCAGAACACTAGCCCCTGCGAACGGTCGCGCGAGCAGGCTGGCGCGCTGGGCGCACCACTGCGGTCAATCGAGCGAAGCCCCGCCCCCGACCGTTGGGCCCCGCTAACACCCCGTTGTCGGCGGATAGTCTCACCTCATCTCATGCCAAGTCATGCGCGTGATTGCCTCTGTACTCCCCCCGAAACCTCTTGAAACTCGCTGGATCGAATCCAGTTTCATCAACGGAGACATAGCATCGCGTATTGGCAAGAATCCATCATTTTCTGAGACGGCTGCGCGAAGAGTACGTGCACTTCAATATCGGCCTTGAGATGACCTGCATCGTGTCGCTGATCGGCGCCAATAGCGTCGAGCTAGAGTTCGGTAGAGACCGCAGCTTTGGCTTTGAGGATCATCAGGGTCCTTTTGACCGCCATACATTGACTTTGCCCGACGTGCTTGTACCCGCACATCTGACACCCGAAGCAGCGATGCGCCCAGTCTTTGACCTGATGTGGCAGTCGGCCGGATTTGAGCGCCCTTCGAACTACAACACTGCCGGTGAGTGAAGCCCCTTCGCGCTGATAGCTCTTAGCTCATCACTTCGTATCACCCAGTCGCACTGCCGACGGATGGGTAAGGATATCGAACTGGCCGAGCGTCGATGAGAGACATCGATGGCTGGCGGAGAGTGTGAGATTCGAACTCACGGACGATTTCTCGTCGGCAGTTTTCAAGACTGCTGGTTTAAACCACTCACCCAACTCTCCGGAACCGTCGATTTTAAGCTGACGGCACTGCCTCAATCTTCATCGGGCAGGAACAGCGTCTGCAGGTCGCTCAGAAAGTCCAGCCCGCGCTCGGTGGGCCATACACGAAACAGGTCGCGCGCCAGCAGCCCCTTGCGTTCCGCCTCTTCCATGCCGCGCTGGATGGACGTCATGGCCAGCCCCGTGCGCTCGCTGAACTGGGGCAGCGTGAAGCCCGCCTTCAGCCTCAGCGCATTGAGCATGAATTCGAACGGCAGGTCGGCCAGCGACACCTCGTCGCTCTGCGACACGGCCGCGCCGGCGCGCGCGTTCTCCATGTACAGGCGCGGCTCGCGATAGCGCACCTGCCGCACGATGCGGTGCGCAAAGCTGAGCTTGCTGTGCGCGCCGGCGCCAATGCCGAGGTAGTCGCCGAACTGCCAGTAGTTGAGGTTGTGCGCGCAGCCGTGGCCTTCGCGCGCATAGGCCGACACCTCGTAGCGCGACATGCCTTGCGCGCCAGTGCGCTCGGTGATGCGGTCGAGCATGGCGTAGGCAATGTCGTCTTCGGGCAGCGTCGGCGGAAACTTCGCGAACCAGGTGTTGGGTTCGATGGTGAGGTGATACACCGAGATGTGCGGCGGCGCGAGGGCCAGCGCCTGCGAGAGGTCGGCCTCGAGGTGCTCGAGCGTCTGGCCCGGCAGCGCGTACATCAGGTCGAGGTTGAAGGTGTCGAATGCGCTGGCGGCCTCTTCCACGGCGGCAATGGCCTGGGCGCGGTCGTGCACGCGGCCCAGTGCGGTCAGGTGCTCGTCGTTGAAGCTCTGCACGCCCACCGACAGGCGCGTGACGCCGGCGGCGCGGTAGGCACGAAAGCGGTTGCGCTCGAAGGTGCCGGGGTTGGCTTCGAGGGTGATCTCGCAATCGGGCGCCAGCTTGAGGCGCGCGCGCACGTCGCCCAGCAGGCGGTCGATGGCCTGCGGAGAAAACAGGCTGGGCGTGCCGCCGCCGATGAAGATGGTGTGGACGGTGCGGCCCCAGATGAGCGGCAGCGCGGCATCGAGGTCGGCCAGCAGCGCATCGATGTAGGCGACCTCGGGAATGCCCTCTGCATCGGCCGCGGTGGTGGCGCGCCATTCGTGCGAATTGAAGTCGCAGTACGGGCACTTGCGCAGGCACCACGGCAGGTGGATGTACAGCGACAGGGGCGGCAATGCAGACAGCTGCAGCGGGCCGGGCCGCATCCAGTGCAGCACGTCGTTGGCCTGCGGCGCGCCCGAAGACTGCGCCGGCTGGATCGGAAAAACAGTGGCCATTACGACGACAGCCAGCGCTCGCGCATCAACGCCAGCATGGCCTGCGCGGCACGGCCGCGGTGGCTGTTGGCGTTCTTGACCTCGGGCGGCAGTTGGGCAAAGGTCTTGCCGAAGGCCGGCAGGTACATGACGGGGTCGAAGCCGAAGCCGTTGTCGCCGACGGGTGCGGGGGCAATTTCGCCGACGACGCGGCCCACGGCGATGAGGGGTTCGGGGTCGTCGTGGCTGCGCAGCGCAACCAGCGTGCTGACCAACGCGGCGCGCCGGTTGACGACGCCGTCGAGCTGCTCGAGCAGCGCCTTCACGTTGTTGGCGTCGCCCTTGGCGTAGCCGAACTGCGTGGCATAGAAAGCGGTGTCGACGCCCGGCAGGCCGCCGAAGGCATCGACGCACAGGCCGGCATCGTCGGCAATGGCCGGCAGGCCGGTGGCGGCGCTGGCATGGCGCGCCTTGGTCAGCGCGTTCTCGACGAAGGTACGGAAGGGTTCTTCAGCCTCGCCCACGCCCAGCGCCGATTGCGGCACCAGCGTAACGGCCAGCTCCGCGAACAGTTGCTGGAGTTCGGCGAGCTTGCCCGCATTGTTGGAAGCCAGAACCAGTTTCATAAGTCAAGGTGGCTGTGGCGCACGCCTTGCGCGCGCCAGTAGCTGGGTTAGTTCGACAGCAGTGCTTGCTGCTGCAGGGTCACGAGTTCGCCGATGCCTTTTTCGGCCAGGCCGAGCAGGAGGTTCATTTCGTCGCGGGTGAAGGCCACGCCTTCGGCGGTGCCCTGCACTTCGACGAAGTGGCCGGCGCCGGTCATGACGACGTTCATGTCGGTGTCGCAGGCCGAGTCTTCGGTGTATTCGAGGTCGAGCAGCGGCGTGCCTTCGACGACGCCGACCGAAATGGCGGCGACGTGACCCTTGATGGGCGAGGCCTTGAGGGTGCCGGCGGCGATGAGCTTGTTGACGGCATCCTGCGCGGCGACGAAGGCGCCGGTAATGGCTGCCGTGCGGGTGCCGCCGTCGGCCTGCAGCACGTCGCAGTCGAGGTGGATGGTGCGTTCGCCGAGGGCGGCAAGGTCGAACACGGCACGCATCGAGCGGCCGATGAGGCGCTGGATTTCTTGCGTGCGGCCGGTCTGCTTGCCCTTGGCGGCTTCACGGCTGCTGCGGGTGTGGGTGGCGCGCGGCAGCATGCCGTATTCGGCCGTGACCCAGCCTTCGCCGCTGCCCTTCTTGTGCGGCGGCACTTTTTCTTCGACCGAGGCGGTGCACAGCACGCGGGTCTGGCCGAACTCGATGAGCACCGAGCCTTCGGCGTGGATGGTGAAGCCGCGGGTGATGCGCACGGGGCGCAGCTGGTCGGCGGCACGGCCGCCGCTTCGTGTGAAAGCAGTCATTTTTTTGAGACTCGAAAGAGGAAAAAAGGGAGCGAACGAACGGCGCGCTCAGGTCTTGCGCGCGGCGGAACGGCGGATGGCTTCGTTGATCTCGGCGATGGAACGCTCGATGGCGTCCTCGTCGAGGTCGTCGATCTCGCTGTCGGAGGGCATGCCGGCCTGGATGGTCGAGGCGAACACGCCGTCGGTGATGGTTTCGGTGGAAATGCCGTGGTTGTCTTCGTTCGCGCTGTCGGGCATTTCCCATTCGAGCGCGATGAGCGTCACGTTGTCGCTGTGGGCACCGCCCTTGCGCAACGCCATTTCGGCGAGGTCGGGCGCGGCATCGGACACGGGCTTGCCGGAAGACAGCGTGTGCACGATGAGCGCGTCGTCGAGCACGCCCCACACGCCGTCGGAGCACAGCATGATGCGGTCGCCGCGCTGCAGTTGCAGCGGCGCCGACACGTCGAACAGCGGCGTGGTCGGCGAGCCGAGGCAGGTCAGCAGCAGGTTTCGGTTGACCGGGGTGTCGGAGCCGTGCGGCTTGGGGCGCTCGGCGTGCGAATGGTCGCGCGTGCGGGTCAGCAGGCGGCCGTCGCGCACGACATAGAGGCGCGAGTCGCCGCAATGCATCCAGGTGGCGGTGGTGCCCTGCAGAACGGCCGCGACGACGGTGGTGCGCGGGGTGTCGAGCATGGCCTTGTGGCTGGCGTACCGCATGATCTGCTGGTGCGCGGCCATGGCCGATTCGGCCAGGAAGGCCTTGACGTCTTTCACGGTCGGGCGGGCCTCGCGCTGGTACAGCGCGGCAATGGTCTGCAGGGCCAACTGGGCCGCGACCTCGCCTTCGGGGTGGCCGCCCATGCCGTCGGCCAGCACGAACAGGCCCGACTCCCGCGTGTAGCAATAGCCCATGCGGTCTTCGTTCTTGACTCGGCCGCCCTTGCGGCTGACCTGGAAGACGGAAAATTTCATGTCGTCGATGTCGTGGTCATGCGGGGCGGGTGGTGGGCGCGGCGGCCTTGGGCAGGCTCTTCTTGTCGAAGGAACGGATGTTGTCGAGCGACAGGCGGACCTTTTCTCCGACCGTGAGCTTGGTGTAGCGGCGCTCGCCTTCGCGGCTCAGTTCCTTTTGCAGCGCAAAGACCGATTGCGGGCGCGACAGCGGGTCGAGCGACATGCACCACTCGACCACTTCGATGAGGTTGTCGGAGTACACGCCGCGCAGGCGCGACAGCGAGAGGCTGAGCCGGTCTTTCTCGATGCGGCGCGGCGCGTCGTTGGGCGGGTAGCCCTGCATGCAGGCGTAGATGCAGGCGCCGATGGCGTAGATGTCGGTCCAGGGGCCCATCGACGAATCGCGCCGGTACATCTCGGGGGCGGCAAAGCCGGGGGTGTACATGGGGCGGATGAAGATGCCCTCTTTGCTGAGCACTTCGCGTGCGGCACCGAAGTCGATCAGCACGGCGCGGTCGTCGTCGGTGACGAAGATGTTGGCCGGCTTGATGTCCAGGTGCAGCATCTTGTACTGGTGGACGATGCGCAGTCCGCGCAAGATTTCGTCGAACAGCGAGCGGATGGTCGATTCGCGGAACACCTTCTGCCGCTTCAGGTCGCGCGCCGTGACCACGAAATCCTGCAGGGTCGCGCCCTCCAGGTAGTTCATGACCATGTACACAGTTTCGTTCTCGCGAAAGAAATTGAGCACGCTGACCACCGAGGCATGCGAGATCTGCGCAAGCGAGCGGCCCTCTTCGAAGAAGCTCTTGAGCCCCAGCCGGTAAAGGGACAGTTTTTCGGGCGGAACCTGCGGATTCAGCTCGCCGGGCCCGCGCGTGGCCAGCGAAGAAGGCAGGTATTCCTTGATGGCGACCTGCTGTCCGCTGGGGTCGATGGCGAGATAGACAACACCGAAACCGCCCGCGGAAAGCCGGCGAACAACGCGGTAACCGCCAATGACCGTATCGGGCAACAGGGGCGAAGGCTTGACCTTTGACATAATCCGGGAGTTTCGCCCGAAGGCGATGGTGCGGCAAGCGAACGCCGTGCCGACGCCTCGGTGCATGCAAGCAAAACCACAGTGAGGCGCAATGCCAGTTTACAGCATGACCGGCTACGCCAGCGGCCAGAACGGGTCCGCAGGCAGCCACTCCGAAGCCGAAGCACGGCCTCCCGCCGCGGGCCGACTCGGGGTCGAAATCCGCTCGGTCAACAGCCGCTTCCTCGACCTGACTTTCAAGTTGCCGGAGGAACTGCGCCAGCATGAAACCGCGCTGCGCGAGCTGCTCACGGGCAAGCTCAAGCGCGGCAAAGTCGAAGTGCGCGCCGCCATCGAGAACACCGCCCAGGCGGGTGTCGTCGAGCCCTCCGTCAAGCTGCTCCAGCGGCTCAACGGGGTGCAGGACAGCATCAAGGCCTGGTTGCCCGGTGCCCGCGACCTGAGCGTGGCCGACGTTCTGCGCCTGGCCGGCGGCGACAGCGCCGCCCGCGGCGACTGGAGCGCCGACCTGCTCGACGTCACCGGCAAGGCCCTGGAAGGCCTGATGTCGGCCCGCCAGCGCGAAGGCGCACGGCTGGCCAAGATGCTCGAAGCCCATCTGGGCCAACTGCGCACCCTGGTGCAGCAGGCTGGCCCGCTGGTGCCGCAGCTGGTCGAACAGCAGCGGGCGCGGTTCCTGGAGCGCTGGCAGGAGGCCATGGGCCTGACCGCCGCCGGTACGGGCGGCACGCTGCCCGAGGCCGCGCAAGACCGCGCGCTGACCGAGGCCACGGCCTTTGCCATCCGCATCGACGTGGCCGAAGAGCTGACGCGCCTGAATTCGCACCTCGACGAGATCGAGCGGCTGCTCAAGAAGGGCGGCGAAATCGGCAAGCGGCTGGACTTCTTGATCCAGGAACTGCACCGCGAGGCCAACACGCTGGGCTCCAAGTCGGCAGCCCTGGAGCTCACGCGGATCGGCGTGGACATGAAGGTCCTGATCGAGCAGATGCGCGAGCAGGTCCAGAACATCGAATGACGGCGAGCGAAAGAATGGACTATCCCGGCAATATCTTCGTGGTGGCGGCGCCCAGCGGCGCCGGCAAATCGAGCCTGGTCAAGGCGCTGATGGAGCTCGACTCGGCCGTGCAGCCGTCGGTGTCACACACCACGCGGCCGCCCCGCGGGCAGGAAAAACACGGGCGCGAGTACTTTTTTGCCTCGCCCCCCGAATTCGACGCGCTGATCGCGGCGGACGGCTTCGTGGAATGGGCCCATGTGCACGGCCACCGGTACGGCACTTCCAAAAAGGCCATCGAGGAGCGGATCGCCCAGGGGGCCGACGTCATTCTTGAAATCGACTTCCAGGGCGCGCTGCAGATCCGCAAGACCTTTGCCAACGCGGTGATGATCTTCATCCTGCCGCCCAGTTGGGAAGAATTGCGCTCCCGGCTCGAGCGGCGCGGCGAAGACAGCGCCTCGGTCATCGAATTGCGGCTGAAAAACGCCGCCGAAGAGATGGCCAGGGCGGGGGAATTCGACTTCGTTATAATCAACGAGTTATTTGAGCGCGCGCTTTTCGATCTCAAGGCGATCGTCCACGCTCAGCGGCTTCGGTACTCTGCACAGCGCCGTGCACGTGCCGACACATTCGCCGCACTGAACATCACCTGATTTTCCCGCTCACCGACCGAAAGATTCTCATCATGGCCCGCATCACCGTCGAAGATTGTCTGCTGCAGATTCCGAACCGCTTCCAGCTCGTTCTGGCCGCCACGTACCGCGCGCGCATGCTGAGCCAGGGCCACGCGCCCAAGATCGAGAGCAAGAACAAGCCCGCCGTGACCGCCCTGCGCGAAATCGCCGAAGGCAAGATCGGCATCGAAATGCTCAAGAAGGTTCCGGGCTGATCTGACGCAGCCCTGCAACGAAAAGGCACCGCAAAGCGGTGCTTTTTTTATGTCTGGACGCGTCCATAGAGCGGTCACGCTAAAGTGGTAGCCATGAGCGCGGTAGCCAAACATCAGTCCCATGCCCCGACGGGCACGCCGAAGCCGAGTCCGGCGGCGCTGAATGCGGCTGCCGCAAGCTTTGCCGCCCTGACGGCACGGCTCGATTACCTGAGCCCCGAAGACACCGAGCTGGTCCGCCGCGCCTACCGCTTTGCCGACGAAGCCCACCTGGGCCAACTGCGCAACAGCGGCGAGCCGTACATCACCCACCCGATCGCCGTGGCGGCGCAATGCGCCGAATGGAAGCTCGACGCGCAGGCGCTGATGGCCGCCCTGCTGCACGACGCGATCGAAGACTGCGGCGTGACCAAGCCCGAGCTGATCGAGCGTTTCGGTGCCCCGGTGGCCGAACTGGTCGACGGGCTCACCAAGCTCGACAAGCTGCAGTTCAACACCCGCGAAGAAAACCAGGCCGAGTCGTTCCGCAAGATGCTGCTGGCCATGGCGCGCGACGTGCGCGTCATTCTGGTCAAGCTGGCCGACCGCACGCACAACATGCGCACGCTGGCCGACGCGCCGCGCGAAAAATGGGCCCGCATCTCGCGCGAAACGCTGGAGATCTACGCACCCATCGCGCACCGGCTCGGGCTGAACCAGACCTACCGCGAGCTGCAGGAACTGTCGTTCCGGCACCTCAAGCCCTGGCGCTATGCCACGCTGTCCAAGGCCGTGGCCAAGGCGCGTGGCCGCCGCCGCGACCTGATCCAGAAGGTGCAGAAAGAGGTCGAATCGGCCTTCTCGGCCGCCGGCATGACGCTGCGGATCGCGGGCCGCGAAAAAACGCTTTATTCCATCTACCGCAAGATGGAAGAAAAACACCTGAGCTTTGCCCAGGTGACCGATATCTACGGCTTCCGGCTGATCGTGCCGAACGTGATCGCCTGCTACACCGGCCTTGGCATCCTTCACCAGATGTACAAGCCGCTGCCGGGCAAGTTCAAGGACCACATCGCCATCGCCAAGCTCAACGGCTACCAGTCGCTGCACACCACGCTGGTGGGCCCGGCCGGCGTGAGCGTCGAGTTCCAGCTGCGAACCGAGGCCATGCACGTGGTGGCCGAATCCGGCGTGGCGGCGCACTGGCTCTACAAGGCCGCCGAGCCGAACGCTGCCAGCAACGACCGGCTGGGCACCAAGTGGCTGCAGTCGCTGCTCGACATCCAGGACGAAACCCGCGACGCCGCCGAGTTCTGGGACCACGTCAAGGTCGACCTGTTCCCCGACGCGGTGTACGTCTTCACGCCCAAGAGCCAGATCATGGCGCTGCCGCGCGGCGCCACGGTGGTCGACTTTGCGTACGCCATTCACAGCAACATCGGCGACCACACCTCGGCCGCGCGCATCAACGGTGACCAGGTGCCGCTGCGCACCGAGCTGAAAAACGGCGATGTGGTCGAGGTGATCACCGCACCGGTGTCGACGCCCAATCCGGCCTGGCTCGGGTTCGTGCGAACCGGCCGGGCGCGCTCGAAGATCCGTCACTACCTGAAGACCCTGGCGCATGCCGAATCCGAAGGCCTGGGCGAAAAGCTGCTGGCGCAGGCGCTGCGCGCCGAAGGCCTCGGCAAGCTGCCCGAGGAAGACGAAGAGCACCAGGCCCTGTGGGAAAAGCTGCTGCGCTTTACCGGCAACCGCACCCGCTCAGAGTTGCTGACCGACATCGGCCTGGGCAAGCGCATAGCGAGCATCGTCGCCAAGCGGCTCATGGCGCTGCTTTCCGAATTGGGCGAGCGGCCCGATGCATTGCTGCTGAGCCGTGAGCGCTTCATTTCGCACGAAACCGTGTCGCAAGGCGCGGTCACGCTCGATGGCAGCGAGAACTCATCGGTTCGTTTCGCGCTGTGCTGCCGCCCTATTCCCGGCGACCAGATCGTCGGCTACCTCGGACACGGCGAAGGCCTGGTGGTGCACACCGAAGACTGCGGCGTGGGCCAGCGCTTGCGCCACAAGGACAGCGAGCGCTTCTTCGCCGTCGAATGGGCGGACGAGCCCACGCGCGCTTTCGAAACCGGCGTGGTGATTACCGTGCGCAACGACAAGGGCGTGCTGGCGCGCGTTGCCGCCACGTTGGCCGACGCCGAAGCCGACATCACGCACGTGGAAATGGCCGACGAAACGCCGCAGGATTCGACCGACCTGCGCTTCGTGATTGCCGTACGCGACCGCACGCACCTGGATGCGGTGCTGCGCGCCGCGCGGCGGACCGCGTCGGTGCTGACAGCGGCCAGGACGATTCCCGCTCCCTGAGTCCCTCCCTTGCGAGGGGCCTGCAGCACGCTAGGCTTCGGCCGGGCGCGGCGTCGGATAACTCACCGAAATGATCTCGACTTCGTGCGCTCCGCCCGGCGTCACGAGCTTCACCACGTCGCCTTCACGCGCCTTGAGCAACGCCCGCGCAATCGGTGAGATCCAGCTGACTTGCGACTTGGCACTCTCGGCCTCGTCGATACCGAGGATCGTGACGCTTCGCTCGTCGCCCGTCTCGTCGGCATAGCGGACCGTGGCGCCGAAGAAGACCTGGTCGCGGCCATGGTGCACCGATGGATCGGTGATTTCCGCAATTTCGAGCCGCTTGGTGAGAAAGCGGATGCGGCGATCGATCTCTCGCAAGCGTTTCTTGCCGTAGAGGTAGTCGCCGTTTTCGGAGCGGTCGCCGTTCTTTGCGGCCCAGTGCACGGCCTCGACGACCTTTGGGCGCTCCTCGTCCATCAACTGCAGCAGCTCGTCGCGCAGGCGCGCGTAGCCTTCTGGCGTGATGTAGTTCTTGCTGCCGGCGGGCAACGGGGGCAAGGCGCCGCCGTCTGCGCCATCGTCGTCCCCGTCGGTATCGGTTTCCTTGGTGAATGCCTTGCTCACAGCAGAATCCTCCAAATGAAAAAAGCCCGCAACTTTCGTTGCGGGCTTTCCTTGTAGTGGTGCGGCTGGCAGGAATTGAACCCACGACCCCTTGGTTCGTAGCCAAGTACTCTATCCAACTGAGCTACAGCCGCACAGCTTGCAATTATAGCCCGCTTTTTATCGACATTCGCCGGCCTTGGCGGGAGCTCACCCATCGATTTGAGACAAGGGCAAAAAGAAAATGCCCGAAAGACAAGTCTTTCGGGCATTTCTGATAGATGGTGCGGCTGGCAGGAATTGAACCCACGACCCCTTGGTTCGTAGCCAAGTACTCTATCCAACTGAGCTACAGCCGCTGAGCCTACGATTATAGCATGGTAGGCCGTGATGGGCTTGAACCATCGACCAACGGATTATGAGTCCGCTGCTCTAACCAACTGAGCTAACGGCCCATGCGGGCACGATTCTATTCGTGCCTTGCCGTGCAACGGCCCGGCCTTGCTGCTTTGCTTACTTACTTGCGATGGCTCAGCGCATTGCCGATCAGCCGCGATGTGATGTCGACGATCTGGATCATGCGTTCATACGGCATGCGCGTCGGCCCGATCACGCCCAGCGTGCCGACCACCTGCCCGTCGACCTCGTAGTTGGCGCTGACGATGGAGAGCTCTTCGAACGGCACGACCTGGCTCTCGCCGCCAATGAAGATGCGAACACCCTCGGCCTTGCTCGACACGTCGAGCAACCGCATGAGCTGCGCCTTCTGCTCGAAGAGTTCGAAGGCGCGGCGCAGTTGCCCCATGTCGCTGGAAAAATCGCTCACAGCAAGCAGGTTGCGCTCGCCGGAGATCACGACGTCGTCTTCCTGCGCCTCGGTCAGCACTTCGGAACTGACCTGCACCGCCGCCTGCATCAGCGCGGCGATTTCACCGCGCAGCTTCTCGACCTCGGACTGAAGGCGGTCGCGCACCTGCTCGATGGTCAGGCCCGCGTAGTGCGCGTTGATGTAGTTGGAGGCCTCGACCAGCTGCGACTGCGAATAGTCCGCCTCCGGAAAAATCACCCTGTTCTGCACGTCACCATCGGGCGACACGATGATCACCAGCAGCCGGTTCTCGGACAGCCGCAAGAACTCGATCTGCTTGAACACCGAGGCGCGCCGCGGCGCCATCACCACGCCGACGAACTGCGACAGGTTCGACAGCAGGTGAGCCGCGTTGGCGATCACCTTCTGCGGCTGGTCCGGCGCGAGGCTCGGCGTGCTCATCTGCTCGCGCTGCGCGGTGAGCATGGTGTCGACGAACAGGCGGTAGCCGCGGTGCGTGGGAATGCGGCCGGCCGAGGTGTGCGGGCTGGCAATCAGCCCCAGCGCCTCGAGGTCCGACATGACGTTGCGGATGGTCGCCGGCGACAGGTCGAGCCCCGACGAACGCGAGAGCGTGCGCGACCCGACGGGTTGCCCGTCGGCGATGTAGCGCTCGACGAGCGTCTTGAGCAGCAACTTGGCACGGTCGTCCAGCATTGCAAGATTTTAGTGTTGTAATTTGTGAATGACTTCCCGCTTTCGTCACGTCGCCTTGATCGGCAAATACCAGGCATCCGGCGCCCGCGCGCAGGCGGATGCGCGCGACGGCGTGATGGAGAGCATCGGCACCTTCCTGGAGTCGCAGGGGTGCAAGGTATTCGTCGAGCGCTCGACATGCGAGGAAGACGCCGACGACGGCGCCCCGGCGCTGCCGCGCTATGAAGCCTTGTCGGTCGAAGAAATCGGCCAGCGCTGCGACCTCGGCCTGGTGGTCGGCGGCGACGGCACCATGCTCGGCATCGGCCGGCAGCTCGCCAGCTACGGCATTCCGCTGATCGGCATCAACCGCGGCCGGCTCGGCTTCATTACCGACATTCCGCTCGACAACTACCAGGCCACGCTGATCCCGATGCTGGCTGGCGAGTACGAGGAAGACCACCGCAGCCTGATGCATGCGCAGGTCATGCGCGACGGCGTGTCGGTGTTCGATGCATTGGCCATGAACGACGTGGTGGTCAATCGCGGCGCCACCTCGGGCATGGTCGAGCTGCGCGTGTCGGTGGGCCGGCATTTCGTGGCCAACCAGCGCGCCGACGGCCTGATCATCGCCACGCCCACGGGCTCGACCGCCTATGCGCTGTCGGCCGGCGGGCCGCTGCTGCATCCGGCGGTGCCGGGCTGGGTGCTGGTGCCCATTGCACCGCACACGCTGTCGAACCGCCCCGTGCTGCTGCCCGATGCCGACGAGATCGTGATCGAGCTGGTGGGCGGGCGCGACGCCAGCGCCAATTTCGACATGCAGTCGCTGGCCTCGCTCGTGATCGGCGATCGCGTGGTGGTGCGCCGTTCCGACTTCAGGGTGCGCTTCCTGCACCCCAGGGGCTGGAGCTATTTCGACACGCTGCGCAAAAAACTTCATTGGAACGAAGGGGGCTCCTGACATGGCGCTGCGACGCATCGCACTGCGCGACTTCGTGATCGTGCGATCACTCGAACTCGACCTGTCCGCTGGCTTCACGGTATTGACCGGTGAAACCGGTGCCGGCAAATCCATCCTGATAGACGCCCTGCAACTGGCCCTCGGCAACCGCGCCGACGCCGGTGCGGTGCGCGAAGGCGCCGAACGGCTCGACGTGAGCGCCGAGTTCGATGCCGACCCGGCCCTTGCCGCCTGGCTCGACGAAGGCGGCTTCGAAGCCGGCGACGCACTGCTGCTTCGCCGGACGGTCGACCTGCAGGGCCGCAGCCGCGGCTGGATCAACGGCAGCCCCGCCACGGCCACGCAACTGCGCGAGCTCGGCGACCGCCTGCTCGACATCCACGGCCAGCACGCCTGGCAAAGCCTGACGCGGCCCGAGGCCGTGCGCGGCCTGCTCGACGCCTACGCGGGCATCCGCACCGACGCGCTCGACACGGCCTGGCAAGGCTGGCGCCAGGCCCTCTCCGCGCTGGAACACGCCCGCTCGGCACAAGACTCGCTGCAGCGCGAGCGCGAACGCCTTCAATGGCAGATCGCCGAGGTCGCGAAGCTCGCGCCGGGCGCCGACGAGTGGGAAGAGCTTTCGACCAACCACTCGCGCATCTCGAACGCGCAAGCCCTGATCGACGCTGCCCAGGGCGCCAGCCAGGCGCTTGAAGAAGACGACAACGGCGCGCTGTCCGCGCTCACGCGCGCGGCCACGCTGCTGCAGAACTGCGAGCACATCGAGCCCGAATTCCGCACGCTGGGCGAAGTGCTCGCCTCCTGCGTGGCGCAGGCCTCGGACGCGGCCCATTCGCTGCACGGCTACCTGCGCAACGCCGAGGCCGATCCGCAAAGCCTGGCCGAGCTGGACGAGCGCATGGGCCTGTGGATGTCGCTCGCGCGCCGCTACAAGCGCACGCCGGCCGAACTGCCGGCGCTGCTGGCCGGATGGCAGGCGGAGCTGCAGGCCCTCGATGCGCAAAGCGATCTCGAAGGCCTGGAGCGCGCCGAGCAGAACGCCCAGCAGGCCTACATGAAAGAGGCCAAGTCGCTCGGCAAGGCCCGCAAGCAGGCGGCCCCTCGCCTCGCCCAGGCCGTCACCCAAGCCATGCAGGGGCTCGGCATGCAAGGTGGGCGCTTCGAGGTCGAGCTGCAGCCGCTGGCACAGCCCAGCCGCGCTGGCCTGGAAGACGTGGCCTTTCTCGTGGCAGGCCACACCGGCAGCACGCCGCGCGCCATCGGCAAGGTGGCTTCGGGCGGCGAGCTTTCGCGCATTGCACTGGCCATTGCCGTGACGACAAGCCAGCTCGGCGCCGCGCAGACGCTGATCTTCGACGAGGTGGATGCCGGCGTCGGTGGCGCCGTTGCCGACACCGTCGGGCGCCTCATGAAGCAGTTGGGCCGCGACCGACAGGTGCTCGCCGTGACCCACCTGCCCCAGGTGGCCGCCTGCGCCGACCATCACCTCGTGGTGGCCAAGCGCCAGACGGCCGCGGCCGGCAAGGACGGTCCGCGCACCGAGAGCGGCGTGTCGCGCCTGGACGACGACAACCGCGCCAAGGAAATCGCCCGCATGCTGGGCGGCGAAAAAGTCTCGCAGACCTCGCTCGCGCATGCCCGCGAAATGCTCGGCCACAAGACCTCGGCAACCGCGCCATGAACCTCGACCTCGTCCTCATCACCGGCATGTCCGGCTCCGGCAAGTCGGTGGCCCTGCACGCGCTGGAAGACGCGGGCTACTACTGCGTCGACAACCTGCCGCCCGAACTGCTGGTGCCGTTCATCGCCCTGCAGCATGAACAACAGGCCACGCGCGTGGCGATTGCCATGGACGTGCGCAGCGGTGTTTCGCTGCCGATCGTTCCGCAGCAGCTCGAGGAACTGCGGCGCGACGGCGTGTCGCTGCGCTCGCTCTTTCTCGACGCCACCACCGACGCATTGCTGCGCCGCTATTCGGAAACGCGCCGTCGCCATCCGCTGTCGCGCCAGGAGGCGCGCACCGACGTTCCCGAGCAGCACCGCGTGCTCATGCAGGCCATCGAGCTGGAGCGCGAACTGCTGGCCGACCTGCGCGATGGCGCCGACGTGATCGACACCAGCCTGATTCGCCCAGCCCAGCTGCAGAGCTACATCAAGGCGCTGATCTCCGCGCCGCAAAGCGCGCTGACACTGGTGTTCGAGTCGTTCGCCTTCAAGCGCGGCGTGCCGCTCGACGCGGACTACGTGTTCGACGTGCGCATGCTGCCCAACCCGCACTACGTGGCTACATTGCGCCCGCTCACGGGCCGCGACGAGCCGGTGATCGAATGGCTGCGCGAGCATGAAGACGTGGCGCGCATGTACGACGACATCGAGCAGTTTCTTTCGCACTGGCTCGATGCGCTGGCACGCGACCACCGCAGCTACGTCACGGTGGCCATCGGCTGCACGGGCGGGCAGCACCGGTCGGTGTTCCTGGTCGAGCAGCTTGCACGTTCCTTCGGCGCACGCTGGGGTGCCCTGAAGCGCCATCGCGAACTCGACGCGACCTAGCGACTAAACCGCGCTACTGCTCTCCAGCAGCTTGCGCACCGGCGCGGGCAAGCCCAGGCGGCCCCACTCCTCGGCATCGACCCAGCGCGCGGACTCGCCCTGCGGCTGGCTGCCTTGAAGCAGCACGGGGTGCAGGTGAAGGTCCTTGTGGGTCAACACGTGCACGAAGGCCGGCAGGTCTTGCGTGCCACGTTGCGCGGCGGGCGGCAGGGCGGCAAGCAGCTCGTCGCGGCTGTCGAACACCGGCAGGCAATACAGCCCGGCCCAGATGCCCTTGGCAGGCCGCTTCTCCAGCCAGACGCGGCCCTGTTCATCGCGCGCCAGCAGCACCCAGAGCGACTGAGCACTGCGCTTCAGCTTGCGGGTCTTCACGGGATAGCGCTCGGGCGCGCCTTCGCGCAGCGCCACGCAGGTCTTGTTGACGGGGCAGATCATGCAGCTCGGCTTGCGCGGAATGCAGACCGTGGCGCCCAGGTCCATGAGCCCCTGCGTGTAGCTTGCGATGGCCTCGCGCTGGTCGGCGGGCGGCAGCAACTGTGTCGCGAGGTCCCACAGCGCACGCTCCTGCGCCGACGAAGACATGTCGCCGCCGAAGCCGAGCACGCGCGTCAGCACGCGCTTCACATTGCCGTCGAGAATCGCGACCCGCTCGCCGAAGCAGAACGCGGCAATCGCAGACGCGGTGGAGCGGCCGATGCCGGGCAAGGTCACCAGTTCGACCGCGGTACGCGGAAACTCGCCGCCGAATCGCGCAACGACGTCCTGCGCGCAGCGATGCATGTTGCGTGCGCGGCTGTAATAGCCAAGGCCGCTCCAGAGGCCGAACACTTCGTCTTCCGTGCCTGCGGCCAGCGCCTTCACGTCCGGGAACCGCTCGAGAAAGCGCGCGAAGTAGCCGAGCACGGTCGTGACCTGCGTCTGCTGCAGCATCACCTCCGACAGCCACACGCGGTAGGGATCACGGGTGTTCTGCCACGGCAGCTGGCTGCGCCCGTGACTGCGCTGCCAGCTCACGACCTGGGCAGCGAAATCCGGTGGCAGTTTTGCAGGGACGGCCGCCGCGGGGGCGGAACGCTCAAGCCGCACGCAACTCGCCGGCAGTGGCCGCAATGCTTGGCTGCTGCGGCTTTCCCTGCTGGGTGATCAGCGACGTGAAGTCGCGCAGGCGGTGATGGAGCTCGGCCAGGTTGCTTTCCTGCGCGGCCAGTTCGACCAGCCGTTCATCAAGATTGCCCGCCGCGCTCTGGATGCGCTCGATCGCTTCGATGCGCTTGCTGAAGTTGCGGCGGCGCTCCTTCAGCTGTGCATCGATCTGCGCGCTCGCGCCCCTGCTCCAGCGCTCGACCTCGGTCATGGCGGCCTCGTTCACCAGCCGCAGCCGGCTGGCCAGCGCACGCACCAGCTTGTCGCAGAAATCGGCCTGCGCAAGCTTCAGCAGGTTGCCCACGCCCAGGTAGTGGATGTGGCTGCGCTCGATCTGGCTCAGCTCCTGTTCGAAGCCCGTCAGGTCGGGCTCGGCCGGCGCCTGCAAGGTGAAGCCCTGCTCGGCATTGAGCTGGCGGAAGGTGGCGTGCAGCATCGACTGGATCTCTGCCGTGGTCGCCTGCACTTCGCGCAGGTTGTTGCGCAGCGAATCGAAGGTCTCGGCGTACACCTTGCGCACATTGAACTTGACGCCGGGGCGCTTGAGCGCGGCCGACAGCCGCACCATGTCCGCCTTGAGCGCGGTGCGGCCCAGCACCGCGTACACCTCGCGCAGCAGCTTGCCCTGCACCGAGCGCAGCGCCAGGATGCGGGTGTTGCTGCCCTCGAACTCGGCATGCTCCTGATCGATGCGCGCACGCATGTGGCGGATCACCGAAACGTTCTTGCCGCGCAGCCCCTGCAGTTCGAGCGCCTGCTCGGACAGGTCGCGCTGGCGCACCTTCAGGATGCGTTCGGCCTCGGTGCGCAGCGCGCTCATGCCGGCATCGACGGCAAGCCGCAGCATGGTCTCGCGCTTGCCGAGCACGCCTTCGCCCAGCAGGGCTTCGAGCGCCGGCAGCCGGCTGGCTTCGAGCAACGGCCCGTCGCGCTGGATCTTGGCCTGCAGCCCCTTTTGCGCGGACACCGGCAGCACCTGCGCCAGCGGCACTTCGAGCAGTCGGGCCGCGCCGTCGCGCTGGCGCTCGATCTGCTGTTCGATCTGCGCGGGCGTGCTCAGCGTGTCCCACATGGTGTCGATCTTGTTGAGCACCACGAAGCGCGTGCTGTTGTCTTCGTCCTCGGTAATGAGGTGTTCGCGCCAGATCGACAGGTCGGAGCGCGTCACGCCCGTTTCGGCGCCAAGAATGAAGACGACCGCGTGCGCCTGCGGGATCAGGCTCACCGTGAGTTCGGGCTCGGCACCGATCGCGTTCAGGCCCGGGGTATCGAGAATCACCAGCCCCTGCTCCAGCAGCGGGTGGGGCATGTTCAGCACCGCATGGCGCCAGCGCGGAATTTCGACGCGGCCGTCGGCGTTCTGCACCGGGTTGTCGTCGGGTGTGTCGTCGTTCCAGAAGCCCAGCGTGCGGGCTTCTTCCTTGTCGACCCACAACACTTCGGCCACCTTGCCCATGGCCTGCGCCAGTTGCTCGGCATTGCCGACGTCGATGGCGATCTCGGTCCAGCGCGTGGGCTTCTCGCGCCAGTGGGCCAGCGAATGCGGCTCCAGGCGGGTTTCGATCGGCAGCAGGCGCAGCTTGGGCGCCAGCGCGGCGTCGTAGCCCAGCTCGGTGGGGCACATCGTGGTGCGCCCCGCGCTGGCCGGCATGATGCGCCGCCCATAGCCTGCGAAGAAGATGGCGTTGATCAGCTCGGACTTGCCGCGCGAGAACTCGGCCACGAACGCGACCATGACCTTGCTGGTGCGAATCTGCGTCTCGAGCCCGCGCAAGCGCTCGGCCACCGCCTGGTCGAGCAGCTCGTTCTCGGTCAGCCAGCGGGACAGCCACTGCAGCCGGTGCGCGAAATTGCTCCGCCAGGCACCGTGCTGATCGAGTTGTTGATTGAAAGAGCGGCTCAAGGGAAATATGTAAGAAACAATTTACAAATATAGCATCGCACGCCGTGCAGCGACGGTTTGCAGGGTATCCCCCTGCAAGCGGGCCGCGGCTACTTCTGGCAATTCGGGCAGTAGTAGGTGGAGCGCTGCCCCTGGCGCAGCAGCCGGATCGGCGTTGCACAAACCCGACAGGGCTCACCGGCCCGGCCGTAGACGGTCGCTTCCAGCTGGAAATAGCCGCTCTGGCCGTCCACGTTCGAGAAGTCGCGCAGCGTGCTGCCGCCCTTTTCCACCGCCCGGGCCAGGATGTCCCGCACCGCCGCGTGGAGCTTGGCCGCCCGCGGCCGGCTGATGCGCGCGGCCGACAGCGTGGGCCGGATGCCGGCCATGAACAGCGCCTCGGACGCATAGATGTTGCCCACGCCCACCACCACCTCGCCGGCCAGCAGCACCTGCTTGACGGCCGTCTTGCGCTTCTTGAGGCCGGCATGGAATGCGTCGAGGTCGAAATCGTCGCCCAGCGGCTCCATGCCCAGGCCGCCGAGCAGCTTGATGGCCCAGGGCGCTTCTTCGTGGTCCACGTACACCACGGCACCGAAGCGGCGCGGATCGTTGAGCCGCAAGGTGCCGCGGTCGGTGACCAGGTCGAAATGATCGTGCGTGCCGGGCGGCGGCAGCGCCGCATCGAAGCGCAGGCTGCCCGACATGCCCAGGTGCAGCAGCAGGATGCCGCGATCAAGGTCGATCAGCAGGTATTTGCCGCGGCGCCGTACCTGGAGCACCCGCCGCCCGACCAGCGCCTCGGGCAGCACCATCAGCGCCCAGCGCAAGGGCTTGCCGATGCGGACCGCATCGATGCGCGCGCCGGCAATGCGGTCGGCAAAACCGCGCCGGGTGACTTCGACTTCGGGCAACTCGGGCATGAAAGGAAAACTCCGATGACTCGCGATTCGACGAAGCCCCACGCGGCGCTCGTTCAAATGGCTGGATTATTATGGCCAGATGAATCTATCGCCCCGCCGACACCGCCTTGCGGCGGCCGCGTCTCTCGCTCTCCTGGCCTGCGCGGTTCACGCGCAATCCTCCTCCGATCCCGCCGCTCCCGGCAGCCCCGCGCCCATCATCGAGCGCACGTCGCCACCGAAGCCGGCGGTCAGGCCACGGACCGTCGCGGCCAAGCCGGCCAGCGAACCGGCGGCTCAGCCTTCGGCACTGACGGCCGACCTGTTCTACGAAATCCTCATGGGCGAGCTGACGACGCGCTCGGGCGATCCGGGCTCCGGCTATGCGCTGGTGCTCGACGCCGCACGCCGGCTGCGCGATGGCAAGCTGTTCCAGCGGGCCGTTGAAATTGCATTGCAATCGCGTTCGGGCGACGCCGCCCTCGCGGCAGCCCGTGCCTGGCAGGAATCGCTGCCCACCTCGCGCGACGCACGGCGCATCGAGCTTCAGATCCTGATCGCGCTGAACCGCATCAGCGAAACGGTCGAGCCCCTGCGCGCCGAAGTGGCTGCCACCTCGCAGATCGAACGGCCGCTGCTGATGGCCGTGATCACGCGCAACTACTCGCGTGCGTCCGACAAGAAGCTGGCCGCTTCGGTGGTCGAGCAGGCGTTGGTCGACGAACTCAAGAGCCCGACGAGCGGCGGCATGGCCTGGGCCACCGTGGGCCGGCTGCGGCTGAATGCGGGCGATGCCAGCGGCGCCCTGGAAGCTGCGCGCAAGGGCCAGGAGATCGATCCGACGTCCGATGCGCCGGCCGCCCTGGCGCTCGAAATGATCGACCCCGGCCAGCCGCTCGCCGAACCGATCGTCACGCGTTACCTGAACAACAACCCCAAGGCCGCGCCCGACCTTCGCGTCGCCTATGCACGCGTGCTGGTCGAGAACCGCCGCTACGGCGATGCCAGCACACAGCTCCAGGCAGTGACCACATCGCGCCCCGAACTGGCCGAGCCGTGGCTGCTGCTCGGCAGCCTGCAGATGCAGGCCAAGCAGGACGCGGCAGCCGAAGCCTCGCTCAAGCGCTTCATCGAGCTGTCGGGAAGCCAGGGCAAGGGCGCGGCGGCGGCTGATGCCGACGACCGCAAGCGCGGCGTGTCGCAGGCCTACCTTGCGCTTGCGCAACTGGCGGAGCGGCGCAAGGATTTCGCCGCCGCCGAGCGCTGGCTGGCGCGCGTCGATGGCGCCGATGAACTGGTGGCCGCGCAAAGCCGCCGCGCGGGCCTGCTGGCACGCCAGGGCAAGCTGGCGCAGGCACGTGAAGTCATTCGTGGGCTGCCCGAGCGCACGCCCGAAGACAAGAAGCAGAAATTCCTTGCCGAAGTGCAGTTGCTGCGCGACGCCAAGCAATACCAGGCGGCCTACGACATGCTGGCCCAGGCCTCCGCGGCCACGCCCGACGACGCCGACCTGGTCTATGACCAGGCCATGATCGCCGAGAAGCTCAACCGCCTCGACGAGATGGAGCGGCTGCTGCGCCGGCTGATCCAGCTCAAGCCCGACAGCCAGAACGCATACAACGCGCTTGGCTACTCGTTCGCCGATCGCAAGATCCGACTCGAGGAGGCACGCACGCTGATCCAGAAGGCGGTGCAACTGGCGCCTGAAGATCCGTTCATTGCCGACAGCCTGGGCTGGGTCGAATTCCGCCTCGGCAACACGGCCGAGGCCATCCGCATCCTCGAGGCGGCCTACAAGACACGCCCCGACCCCGAGATCGGCGCGCATTTCGGCGAAGTGCTGTGGAGCACCGGCCAGAAGGACCGCGCGGTCACGATCTGGAAGGAAGCCCTGCTGAGCGATGCCGAGAACGAGACCCTGCAGGAAACGCTCAAGCGCTTGCGGGTCAAGCCATGACCTCGGCCGTCGTCGGCGAAGCCGTGTCGAACGGCCGCCGCACGGCCCTGTCCGTGGGCGGCGCGGCGCTTCTCTGGCTGACGGGCTGCGCCCAGTTGTCGGGCCGCTCTTCGGGGCCGAAGACTTCGGACAGCTGGAGCGGCCGCATGTCGCTGCGCATCGAAAGCGAACCAGTGCAGACCTTTGCCGCGCTGTTCGAGCTGCGCGGCTCGGCCGAGGCCGGCGACCTCACTCTCACCACGCCCATCGGCAGCACGCTGGCGCAACTGCACTGGACGCCGGGCGAAGCCCTGCTCAAGGACGGCAGCAACACCCGGCGCTTCGAATCGGTCGATGCACTGGTCGAAGCGGCCACGGGCGCGGCCATTCCGGTCGGCGCGCTGTTCGGCTGGCTGGCGGGCCGCAACGAGCCCGTGCCCGGCTGGAAACCCGACCTGGCGCAACTCGGCAGCGGGCGCCTGCAGGCCGTGCGCGAATCGCCGAGCCCCCGCGCCGACCTGCGCATCGTGTTCGAACGGTCATGAAGGCGATCTACGACCTTCCCGCACCGGCCAAGCTCAACCTCTTCCTGCACATCACCGGCCGGCGAGACGACGGCTACCACCTGTTGCAATCGGTCTTCATGCTGATCGACTGGTGCGACACGCTGCACGTCGAGCTTCGGCGCGACGGCCAGCTGAGCCGCCAAGACCTCACGACCGAGCTGCCGGCCGACGACCTGATCCTGCGGGCCGCACGCGCATTGCAGGCACATGCCGCGCCCGGCCAGGGCGCCCACATCTCGGTGGCCAAGCATGTGCCGGCGCAGGCCGGCATGGGCGGCGGCTCTTCGGATGCGGCCACCTGCCTCCTGGCGCTGAATCGCTTGTGGGGGCTGAACCTGCCGCTTTCGCGCCTGTTGCACATCGGGCTGAAGCTCGGTGCCGACGTGCCTTTTTTCCTTGCCGGCCGCAACGCGTGGGTCGAGGGCATCGGAGAGCAAATTCGTCCGGTTACACTCCCTGCTGCGCACTTCGCGGTGGTCAAGCCACCCGAAGGACTCGATACCCGATTAATTTTTTCTGCGCCCGATCTTGAACGTGCAACTCCTGTTGCTATAATCTCGGGCTTTGCTGCAGATAGCAAACAAAACGAAGCTCCTGACCTGGGAAACCAGGTTTTCGACTTCGGTAGAAACGACCTGCAGCCGGTTGCTCAGCGGCTTTGCCCCGCGGTCACCGACGCCATCGAATGGCTCGGCGCCCAAGGTTTGAAGGCCCGAATGACCGGCTCCGGAAGTTCGGTGTTCGCAAAGCTGCAGCAAGCGCCGCAAGACGCGGAACTGCTCGAAGCCCCAAAAGGGTGGCAGGTTCGTCGATGCAGCAATTTGGCTGTTCATCCTCTCTGGGGGTGGGCAACCTGAAGATGATCGAATCGCCCAGGCGGTTCGATGCGACATATATCGGTTGATGGTGAAAACCATCGACCCGTGTAGGGGAGTCGCCAAGCTGGTTAAGGCACTGGATTTTGATTCCAGCATGCAAAGGTTCGAATCCTTTCTCCCCTGCCAAATCTTCAAAGACTGCGGCCCAACGGCCGCAGTCTTCTTTTGCAGCCCGCCCGCTGCAATAATCGGCGGCTAACCGGCCGCCACGCATCACAAACCTTTTGGCGGCTTCCTTAGCCAATTCGCACTGCCGGGACGCGCTCATGCAGGCTAATCACCCTGATTTCATGGTTTTCACCGGCAACGCCAATCCTGGCCTTGCCGCAGAAATCGCGCACAACCTCGGCACTTCGCTGGGCGCCGCACGCGTCGGTCGCTTCTCCGATGGCGAAGTCACCGTCGAGATCAACCAGAACGTCCGGGCGCGCGATGTGTTCGTCGTGCAGTCGACCTGCGCCCCGACCAACGAAAACCTGATGGAACTGCTGATCATGGTCGACGCGCTCAAGCGCGCTTCGGCCGAGCGGATCAGCGCCGTGATTCCCTATTTCGGCTATGCCCGCCAGGACCGCCGCCCGCGTTCGAGCCGCGTGCCGATCTCGGCCCGCGTCGTGGCCAACCTGCTGGAAACCGTCGGCGTCGAGCGCGTGCTCACGATGGACCTTCACGCAGACCAGATCCAGGGCTTCTTCGACATTCCGGTCGACAACATCTACGCGTCGCCGGTGCTGCTGGGTGACCTGCGGGCCAAGAACTACGAAGACCTGATCGTGGTGTCGCCCGACGTCGGCGGCGTGGTTCGCGCCCGTGCGCTGGCCAAGCAACTGAATTGCGACCTCGCCATCATCGACAAGCGCCGCCCGAAGGCAAACGTCAGCGAAGTCATGAACGTCATCGGCGAGATCGACGGCCGCAACTGCGTGATCATGGACGACATGATCGACACCGCCGGCACGCTGGTCAAAGCAGCCGAAGTGCTGAAAGAGCGCGGCGCCAAGAGCGTCTACGCCTACTGCACGCACCCGATCTTCTCGGGCCCGGCCATCGAGCGCATCACGCAGGGCTCGGCCCTCGACGAAGTGGTCGTGACCAACACCATTCCCCTTTCCGACGCCGCCCTGGCCTGCGGAAAGATCCGCCAGCTCTCCGTGGCTCCGCTGATCGCCGAAACGATCCAGCGCATTGCCAAGGGCGAGTCGGTGATGAGTTTGTTCTCGGACCAGGACAACCTGTTCTGATCTGAGCAAAAAGCGGGTTCCTCTCCCTTTCGGGACGGGAGCCCTTGTTGAACCGGAGTCGCACTGGTCGCGGTGGACTCTCACAGGAGCTAGTTATGAAATTCGTCGCTTTTGAGCGCGCAAAGCAGGGCACGGGTGCGAGCCGCCGTCTCCGCATCTCGGGCAAGACCCCCGGTATCGTCTACGGTGGCGACACCCAGCCGCAACTGATCGAAATCGATCACAACGCGCTGTGGCACGCCCTGAAGAAGGAAGCTTTCCACGCCAGCGTGCTGGAAATGGAAATCGACGGCGCCGTCAGCAAGGTTCTGCTGCGCGACGTGCAGTACCACCCGTTCCGCCAGCTGGTGCAACACATCGACTTCCAACGCGTCGATGCCAAGACCCGCATGACCATGAAGGTGCCCGTGCACTTCAAGGGTGAAGAAGAATCCGACGCCGTCAAGGTCGACCAGAACCTGGTCAACCACGTGACCACCGAACTCGAACTGAACTGCCTGCCGAGCGATCTGCCCGAGTTCATCGAAGTCGACCTGTCGGGCCTGAAGAAGAACGGCACCGTCACGCTGAAGGACATCAAGCTGCCCAAGGGCGTGAAGTGGGTCAGCCACGGCAAGGTCAACCCGGTGCTGGCTTCGGCCGTGTCGCCGGCGGCTGAAGAAGTCGACGCCCCCGTTGAAGGCGCTGCCGACGCAGCTGCCGCGGCACCGGCCGGCAAGGGTGGCAAGCCCGCAGCCAAGACCCCCGCTGCCAAGACGCCTGCCAAGAAGTAATCTCTTCTTCGCAAGCTCTCGAAAGAGTCAAAAGGCCCGCCCCGTGCGGGCCTTTTGCTTTTTGGCAGCGAGATAATCCCGGCCATGATCAAGCTGTTCGTCGGCCTCGGAAACCCGGGCCCAGAGTACGAAGCCACGCGGCACAACGCGGGCTTCTGGTGGATCGACGCCCTGGCGCGCGACTGGAAACTCAACCTCGCGCCCGAGCGCGGCTACCACGGCCTTGCGGCACGCGCCAACATCGGCGGCCAGAGCATCTGGCTGCTGGAGCCGCAGACCTTCATGAACCTGTCGGGCAAGTCGGTGGCGGCGCTCGCGCGCTTCTTCAAGATCGCGCCCGAAGAAATTCTTGTGGTGCACGACGAACTCGACGTGGTGCCCGGCCAGGCCAAGCTCAAGTTCGGCGGCAGCCATGCGGGCCACAACGGCCTGCGCGACATCCACGCGCAGCTCGGAACCGGCGACTACTGGCGGCTGCGCCTGGGCATCGGACACCCCGGCGTGAAGTCGGAGGTCGTCAACTGGGTGCTCAAGAAGCCACTCAAAGAACAGCGTGAGCTGATCGAGGACGCCATCGTCCGCACGCTGCACGCCGCACCCGCGCTCGTGGCCGGCGAGATGGAAAAAGCGACCCTGGTCATTCACACGAGCAAACCGCCACGGCCCAAACCGCCGCGGCGGGAGCCCGGCGACGGAGGCACGCCTGCCGCCACCTAGCCGGCAACCGGAGCGCAGGGAGGGAGAGAAATAAAAAATGAAGAAGAGAACAACAACAGCAGCAACAAAGGCGGCATCGGGAGCCGCCAAGGGGGCGATGAAGGCCGCTCTTTTTTTAATAGCGTCATTTGCTTGCTCCGTCAGCATTTCCGCCCCAGGCGGAACGCAGACATGGCGCTGCGGCAGCACCTATTCGGACCACGCCTGCGACGGAGGCAAGCCCGTGAAGGTGGACGACAACCGCAGTGACAACGACCGCCGGGCCGCCGATGCCGGCACCCGCAGTGCAAGCGCCCGGGCCGACCAACTGGAGCACAACCGGCTGTCGCAGGAAAAAGCAGCGTACGACCGCGACCGCCAGGCCGCGCAGGAAGCCCGGAACGCCGCCCTCGCAGACAGGCGCATGGCCTTGTCCGAGCAGATGGCGCGGGCACAGGAAAGCAGAGCAGCGCGCGATCCGCGCAAGCCAGGTATGAGCTTCAAGGGCACAGCCAAGGACGCTGGCGAGGGGTCGGCCCCGAAGAAGAAAAGAAAGCGGAAGTCGTCCGCCGATTCAAGCGCCGGTTGAAGCAGCCGTCGTCGTCGTGACCTTGATCGCCGTGAGGCGCTGGTACTTCTGCATCAGCGTCTCGCGGCTTTCCACGTGCTCGGGGTTCAGCGGAATGCAGGCCACCGGGCAGATCTGCACGCACTGCGGCTCGTCGAAGTGGCCCACGCACTCGGTGCACTTGTGTGGATCGATTTCATAGAACTCCGCGCCCATGTAGATCGCATCGTTCGGGCACTCGGGCTCGCAGACATCGCAGTTGATGCATTCGTCGGTGATCATGAGGGCCATGCCCCGATTATCGGCGGACCGGCAAGGCCAACCCCTCGTGAATGACAAAGGCCACATTCGCGGCACATTTTTTGCGGTAGTCAGTTATGCTGCGCCCCGCCCCATGAGTCTGTTTTTATTCAAGCGCCTCGCCACGCTGATCGGCACGTTGATCGGCGCCTCCGTCATCGTCTTCCTCGTCCTGGAGATCCTGCCGGGCAATGCCGCGCAGATGCTCATGGGCCCCGATGCCTCGCCCGAAGCCGTGGCCGCGCTCGCCACCAAGCTCGGCCTCGACCAGCCGGCATGGACGCGCTACTGGCACTGGATCGGCGGCCTGCTCACCGGCAACCTCGGCGACAGCTACGCCTACAGCTCGCCCGTGCTCGACCTGATTTTTGAACGGCTCGCGCTGACCGTGCCCCTTGCCATGCTGGCCATGGCGCTCACCGTCGTCATCGCACTGCTGGTGGGCGTGACCGCCGCCGCGCGCCACAACAAGCTCGGCGACGTCGGCCTGATGGGCATGGCGCAGGTCGGTATCGCGATTCCGAATTTCTGGTTCGCGATTCTCTTGATCCTCGTGTTTTCGGTGCAGTTGCAGTGGTTCTCAGCGGGCGGCTTCGAAGGCTGGGGCGAAGGCTTCTTCGCAGGGCTCAAATCGCTTTTGCTGCCTGCCCTGTCGCTGGCCGTGGTTCAGGCCGCGATCCTCGCGCGCATCACGCGTTCGGCCGTGCTCGAAGTGATGCGCGAAGACTTCGTGCGCACCGCGCGCGCCAAGGGCGTTTCGCAGCGCATGGTGCTGTGGACCCACGTGCTGCGCAACGCGATGATTCCGGTCATCACCGTCATGGGCATGCAGTTTTCCGAACTGCTGGCCGGCACCATCGTGGTGGAAAACGTGTTCTACCTGCCGGGCCTGGGCCGGCTGATCTTCCAGGCCATCAGCAACCGCGACCTGATCGTGGTGCGCAACTGCGTGATGCTGCTTGCCGCACTCGTGGTCATCGTGAACTTCGTGGTCGACGTGCTGTACGCCGTGATCGATCCGCGCATCAAGGCCAGCGACATATGAGCA